>JBBSFE010000010.1:0-85642 GCA_038239005.1 Polyangiales bacterium | reverse complement strand
GCCGTTCTCCTCAACGGCGATCACGGCTACTTGCTCGGCACGCAAGTCTTCGTCGCCGCGCGTGGACGCGGCGCGTATCGTTCACTCGTGGCGGCGCGGCTCGCATTCTTGCGTGCACGGGGAATCGAGTACGCCGTCACCTACGCGCGCGAGTCCACGTCGGCGCCCATTCTCGAGCACCTCGGTTTCGAGACGCTCTTTCGTGGCACGATTTATGTGTTGGAGGTCTCATGAGCAAGGGTCGCGGCACAGGGGAAAACAGCCCGATCGTTTTTCGGAGTCCGGAATGTTGGTTGGGCGAGTCGCCGGGGGCAACGACTGCGGTGATTGGGTCGGACGCGTGCGCGTTGTGAAATGCGTTCTAGCGAACCAGCGCGTACACGGTCACGACCGCAACCGCGGCGAGGACGGCGAGGGCAATCACCATCGTGGCGTTTTCGGATTTGGCTTTCGGGCGGACGCTCGCCGCGCGTGACACGGTGGGTGGATCCGACGCGCGCGAGCGGGTTGCAGGCTGCTCGGCAGCTGCTGCGTCGAAATCGATGCGGGGTTTGCTCGTGTCGTCGACGTCGAGGCCCGAGAACGAGACGGCCATTTTGCGAACGTCGCATGCGGCTACGAACTCGTTGGCCATCTCTTTCGCAGACGCAAAGCGCTGCTCGCGATCTTTCGAGAGCGCCTTCTTCAGCCACGCAATCACCGAGGGCGGCAAATCTTTTCGAAACTGCGTTGGGTCGCGGGGCTCTTTCGTGGTGATCGACACGATGATTTCGCCGACCGTGTCGCTGTCTTCATACGGCGGCTCGCCCGTGAGACATTTGTAAGCGACGACGCCGAGTGAATAGAGATCGCTTCGCCCGTCGACGTCTTTCTTGCCGAGCGCCTGCTCGGGCGACATGAACATCGGCGTGCCGAGGAGCTGCCCGGTGATCGTGAGGTTGCCCGTGTTGGAGAGCTCGCGGTCGGCGCGCGCAATGCCGAAGTCGAGGAGCTTCACGTTCACCTCGTTGAACGCGCTGCTGTCGTCTGCGCGCGCGTGTGGGTCGCGACACAGAAAAACGTTTTCGGGTTTCAGATCGCGATGGATGACGCCCGCGGCGTGTGCGGCCGAAAGACCCTTGCACGTCTCGACAATCACTTTCTTCATGAGCGAAAGCGGCAGCGGCCCTTCGCGCATCAATCGCTGCTCGAGCTCCTCGCCGCGCAAGAGCTCCATCGCGAGGTAGGGGCGGCCGGACTCGTCTTTTCCGAAATCCAAAATTTTGACGACGTTTGGGCTCTCGATCGACGCTGCGGCGGTCGCTTCTTTTTGGAAGCGTTTGAGCATCGTTTCGTCGCCGGACGAAAATGCGCCGTCCATGAACTTCACGGCGACGTCGACCTTGAGCGACAAGTGATGCGCCGTCCACACGCTGCCCATCCCGCCGCGACCCACGAGATCCACCAAGCGAAAACGGCCGGCGACGACCTGTCCTTTCAAGCGCTCGGGTTGCACGCGCTTACTGTACTTCAAAGCTCAGTGGACTTGAGAGGCCGGTGCATCGCGGCTCGCAGATCGAACAAGCCGCTAGGTTCTTGCCGCCAGCGCGTCTCGCGGACGAACGTTTCGCGGCCCGGCCGCGCTCGTCTCGCTGCCGCAGGCAGTACACGACGAAGCGCCAAGACTCCATCGATTCAAGTGATTGCCGGCTGAGGTCATTTTTGGCCTCGATATGCTTTGCGGGCGCGGTCCGTTTCCCTGTCGAAGCGATCCATGGTAACTCGCGCGTGCTCCATGACGGTGGTCGAAGCCCGCAATTTGCCCAGGCACGTAGGCATCATCATGGACGGCAACGGGCGCTGGGCGCAGCTCCGCGGCCATGTCCGCGGTCGTGGGCACCGTGAGGGGTCGCAGGCCGTTCGTCGCGTCGTGCGTGCGGCAAGGCGCCTCGGTCTCCACGCGCTCACGCTCTACGCCTTCAGCGAACAAAACTGGGCCCGCCCGGAAGACGAAGTCGACGCGCTCATGGAGCTCCTCCGTGAGTTCTTGCTCAGCGAGCGCGGCGAGATCCTCGGCAATGGCATTCGCTTGAACGCGGTCGGCAACGTGGGTCGCTTGCCGCACATCGTCCGCGCTGTGCTCGACCCGCTCCGCAAAGAGAGCGAAGCCAACGACGCCATGACGCTGACGCTCGCCCTCAGCTACGGCGGCCGAGAAGAAATCGCCGACGCCGCCCGCGAGCTCGCACGCCGCGTCGAAAAAGGCGAAATCAAATCCGCCGACGTCACCGCCGACGCACTCCACGGTTTGATGCCGAGCCTCTCCGTCGGCGATCCGGATCTCATCATCCGTACGGGCGGCGAGCGCCGCATCTCGAATTTTCTTTTGTATGGCCTCGCGTACGCCGAGCTCCATTTCGCCGACGTGCTCTGGCCTGACTTCGAAGCCGAGCATCTCTACGAAGCCATCGCGAGCTATCAGGGCCGCGAACGCCGCTTCGGTCTCGTGGGCAAGGCCCTTGCCGCCAACGACGCTGCGTAATGTCGAACCTCGCGGTGCGGCTCCTCACCGCAGCGGTGTTCGTGCCGCTGCTTTTGCTCCTGATGTACCGGGGGCCGGCCGTTGGGCTCTACGCGCTCATCTTCGTCGCGATGCTCGTCGGCACGTACGAGCTCTTCGCGATGACGCACCCAGGCGATCGCATCTCGCAAGGCATCGGTGTCGTGATGGCCGCCGCAATTTCGCTCGCGATGTATTTCGGCGGTCACGATCCGCGCATCGTCATCACGATCCTTGCGGCCTTCCCCATCCTCGGCCCGGTGATCACGCTCTTCAGGCTCGGCAACATCGAGACCGCAGCGTTTCGTGCGCTCGCCGCGAGCGTCGGACCGCTGTTTGTTGCAGTTCCAATCACCTGGCTCGCTGTTATCCGTCGCGACGTCCACGATGGCGCGAGCATGATCGTGATGACGCTCATGTTCGCCTGGTTCGGCGACACCGGCGGGTACTTCGCCGGTCGATTTTTGGGCAAGCACAAGCTTTACGAAGCGGTCAGCCCTAAGAAGACCGTCGAAGGCGCGTTCGGCAGCCTCGGAGGTAGCGTCATTGGCGCGTTGCTCGCGCATTTTTGGTTCTTGCCGCGAATTCCGCTCGCCCACGCCATCCCGCTCGCGCTCGTGGCTGGGGCGCTCGGGCAGGCGGGAGACCTCGGCGAATCGCTTCTCAAACGCTCCACGGGCGTCAAAGATTCAGGTGCCATCGTGCCCGGTCACGGCGGTATCCTGGACCGCATCGACGCTCTCATTCTGACGAGCACCGTCGTCTACCTCTACACGTTGTGGATAGGAACATGATCAAGACATCGAGCTCGCAGAACATTCCCGCCGCGCCCGCATCCGCGCGCGCGATCGGCAACGAGTACGACTTCTTCCGAGTCGTTCAGGGATATCTCGACACGGCTTCGAAGATCATCAACCTCGCGCCGCACGTGGGCGCAATTCTGAGCCAGCCAAAGAACGAGATCATCGTCAACTTCCCCGTCCGCATGGACAACGGCGAAGTGCGGCTCTTCAAAGGCTATCGCGTTCAGCACAACAACATTCTCGGTCCGTTCAAAGGCGGCATTCGCTACGCCCCCATGGTTACGCTCGACGAAGTGAAAGCGCTCGCCACGATGATGACGTGGAAGGGCTCGCTCATGGGCATCCCCTACGGCGGCGGCAAAGGCGGCATCAAATTCGATCCGCGTTCGGTTTCGCACGGCGAGCTCGCACGCATCACGCGTCGCTTCACGCACGCGCTCGGCGAAAACATCGGCCCCGAATACGACATCCCCGCGCCCGACATGGGCACCAACAGCCAAACGATGGCGTGGATGATGGACACGTATTCGAACATGGTCGGCGCGGGCCACAAGCAGAGCGTGAAGGGCGTCGTTACCGGCAAGCCCGTCGCGAGCGGCGGCACGCTCGGTCGCACGAAAGCAACGGGGCAGGGCATGGTGCACTGCCTCACGGAATGGGCGAAGGATCGCGGCTTCGATCTCGAAGGCTCGACGATGAGCGTGCAAGGCTTCGGCAACGTTGGGTCGCACTTCGCTGTGCTGCTCTCGAAGCTCGGCGTGTCGACGATCGCCGTCGGCGATCACTCGGGGTACCTCTACAACCCGGAAGGCTTCAACCCGCACAAGCTGCAAGACCACGTCGAAGCACACGGCTCGGTCGCCGGTTACCCCGCGGGCAAGCCGATCACGCGCGAAGAGTTCTGGTCGCAAAAAGTCGACATCTGCGCACCGTGCGCGCTCGAAAATCAAATCGGCGAAGAAGAAGCGAGCGCGATCCAAGCGCGCGTCGTCGTCGAAGGCGCCAACGGCCCGACGCACCCGGTCGGCGAGCGCATCCTGCTCGATCGCAACATCGACATCCTGCCCGATGTGCTCGCGAACTCCGGCGGCGTCACCGTCAGCTACTACGAGTGGGTCCAAAACAAGCGCAGCGAAATGTGGACGCTCGAAGAAGTCGACGGCAAGCTCGAAACCGCCATGAAGCGCGTCTACCGCTCCGTCGACACGTTCTCGCGCCAGAAGAAGGTCGACCGCCGCATCGCCGCTTATGCCCTCGCATTGCTCCGCATCGAAGCGGTCTACAAAGAGCGCGAGATTTTCCCGTAAGCGATTCTCTCTCCAGAATTCCGTTCCGGTTCGCGCCGCCGAGGTGGGATAGATTTTGGAATCCGCGCGCGCATTAAAACGTTCCGTGTAAGACGAGCGAGCCGGGCCCAACGGCGGCTTGCACTTTGACCGAGTGGACCGTGGCGAGCGCTGCGACACCGACCGTGCCGAGCACGAGAGCCGTGACGAAAGTCACGTTGCTCCAGTCGCGGAAGGTAACGGCCTTGTCGTGGGCGGCCCCGTCGTAAAGGTTGGAGGCGTGAAAGGTGTTGCTCGCGTCGAGGGCGGCGACGCCGAGGCCTATCCAGAAACCCGCGGCGACTGCGGCGGTGCCGATCACCACGAGGGAAATTGGGAGCGTTGCTTTGCCGATGACACCGGTGCGCTTCGTCGGTTCGTCGACATGAACCGCGACGACGGGCGCAACGGCATGCGGCGTGAGATCGGTGGACGTCAATGCGCCCGCACTGATGTCGATGGGAACGTCGTTGCTCATTGCTCCCTCGAACGTCGTGTGCACGACGTAGTGGCCGGGCGCGAGATGGACTTGTGCGGGTGTCGTGCCGTTGGCGTGGGCGACGGCGAAGTGCGCGCCAGGAGGGCCGGTGAGCGCGACGCGGCCGAGCGTCGTCTCGAGCTTGGCGAGTTGGGCTTTTGAGTTGTCGAGGAGGTCGGCGCGGAGATCGCTCGACGCGATGGCGCGCGTGAAATCGTCGGCGGCGCGCGCATCGTCGCGTGCGTTTTGCCAGGAGAGGGCTGCGTTGTAGATGCTCGCGCCGCGCGGGTCTTCGGAGAATGCCGATTCGAAGAGTGCCGCCGCTTCCCCAAAGGCGCCCTTCGCGAATGCGGCGCTGCCTTGTTTGTAGGCAGTTGCGGCCTTGTCGCGATCGGCATGCGCCACGCTGGTAAGGCTGAGAGAGAGCGCGATGCCGAAGGTGAGACGCGATGTCATCAGTACGGGCTCGGCGCGAGCCGCGTCGTCGTCGCGGGGGCCGTGTGCGTTGCCGCCGTGTGCGTGTGTGTTGCAGTCGGCGTCGTTGTCGCCTGCGTTGCAGTGGTTGCCGCCGTGGCGGGCTTGATCGCCGTCGCGGTTGCAGTCGCCGTAGGTGGCGACGTCAGAGTGGTCCCCGTCGCAGGGGTCGTCGCGTTCGCGTTTGCGTTCGCGTTCGCGTTGGCGTGCGCGTCGGCGTTGGCGTTGGCGTTGGCGGACGACTGGCTGCTGATCGCCGCGATGATGATCACGAGCAACGACACCCCAACCACCCCCGCGACTGCCGGAATGGCCCAGCGGGGCGGGCCGCGGCGCGCGACGATGTGCGCGTCGGAAGCGGACGTGGTCTCGGTCGTCACGACCTCGATCGGCGCGAACGCCGCGGGCGCGGCTGCAACGGGTGCGCCGGCGAGGACTTCGGTTCGCTCGGACTCGATGATCGGAATCTCGGGGCGCTTCTCTTTGCGCGATTGGTATTCGCCGCTCGGCGTCATGACCGACGCCTCGGTGATTTCGCCCATCTTCGTGCGGAGAGCGCCCATCGAGCGGATTTGCTCGCGGCGCTGCTCGATCTTCGGGCCCGCCACGACGCGTGCGTATTCCGCGAGCTGCTCGGCGTCGGCGAGCTCGGCGCACGAGATGAGCGCTTTCGAAAACGCCGCGGCAGTCGGCCAGCGTTCAGCAGGTTGCATCGTGAGCGCTTTGGCGACGGCAGCGTCGAGCGCTTCGCTGATGGTCGGGTCGACGTCGCGCAAACGCGGAGGCGTCGTCGTCACGAGCTTGATGAGCGTGGGCACGTCTTCCGCTTCGCGTGGCCACATCGGTCGCCCGGCGATGATCTCCCACGCGAGCACACCTGCGGCCCACACGTCGGCGCGACGATCGAGCGGCTCACCACGCGCCTGCTCGGGCGACATGTACGCAATCTTCCCCTTGAGGATGCCCGTGCTCGTGTTGCCCGCACGTGATGCGGCTTTCGCGATGCCGAAGTCGGTGAGCTTCGCGATGCCGTCGGTGCCGACGAGAATGTTCTGTGGAGAAAAATCTCGGTGCACGATCTCGAGCGGCTTGCCTTCGCTGTCTCGCGTCTCGTGTGCGGCGTGCAAACCCGCGAGCGCATCAGCGAGAGCGCGCATCGCGAGCGGAAGCGGCATGGGCTCGCCCGTGGCCTTTGCGCGGCGAATGAGGCCGCTCAGGGTGTCGCCCTCGACGTAATCCATCACCAAAAACAAACCGAGCGGATCGTCGCCGACGTCGAGCACGCTCACGACGTTGTGGTGCCGAATCGCGGACGCAAGCTTGGCTTCTTCGATGAGCAGCGTTTGGAACTCGGGCGACTCGCGCAAATGCACGTGCGTGAGCTTCAGGGCGACGTCGCGCTCGAACCCGCCGGCGCCGCGCGATCGCGCGAGATACACCGTGGCCATGCCGCCGCTCGCGATGGGCACGAGAACCTCGTACCGCCCCACGAAGTGCGGCACCGCAGTTTCTCGCGCGGCAACGCCACCCATCGTGACAGCCTATCACTACGGGCAGCAAACCGTGTATTCGCCAGCGAGCGTTGCGGAGCCAGGGCCGCCGCTGCCGGGAGTGCACGCGATGCCGTTCAAAGCGGGATTGTAGCGCACCGAGTTGATCGGGGCGCCGAGGCCGGTCGTTGCGCATCCGCCGTCGACGTTGAGCGTCTTCACGAGGTTCGTGCAAACGTCATCGTTGTAGAAAGTAACGGTGCCGCCGCAGCTCGCGGCGGTGGCCGTGCAGCCCGTACACGGATCGCACGCGAGGCCGAGCGAGCCGACGTGATGCGCCTTGCCGTAACCCGCCGGACACGCGATGGCGCCGCTCGCGTAGACACATGCGAGAAGGCCTGGTGGCGCCGTGCACGCGCCGGTGCAGCTTGGATCCACGCACAGTCGGCTTGGTGTGGAGGGGATACCCGATGGGTCGTTGGCGGCGACCGACGTGCACGTTCCCTGCGCCGCCGGAGGCACGGTCGGAATCTTCCACGCGGGCGCGAGCACGAAGCCACCGTCGACCCAGTTGCACCCGCCGTCACCGACGATGTCCAGCGTCCCGAGCTGCGCGCACGTGTAGCCGCCGTCCGGTGCTGCGCCCTGATCGAGCCAGTGCGTGATGGTGGTTGGGATGCACGAGGGCAGCTGCGTCACCGTGCAATTGCACTTGCACGCCGAAGCGGGAACGGCGCCCGGATCCGCGACGAGATCGAGCGTCGTCATGGTCGCTGGGCACGCCGTATTTTGATCGAGCGCAAAGAGCACGGGCGCAAAGCCCGCCGGCGCACACGACCCGTCACACGTCGGAACGGCAACGTCTGGAACGACGACATCGCCCGAAGCCCCGTCGACGCCGTCTTTGACGTCCGGGATATCGAGCAGACACGCGCCCGCGAAGACGCATGCGACCCCGAAGGCGGCAAGTAGCCGGCGCCTCATCCGCCCAGTATCTCATGGCTTGCGATCACGAGCAGCGTGGATCTAGCGTAGCGGCGTGATTGCAATGCGCCGTACGGCTTTCGGGTTCGTGGTTTTGTTGGCTTTGGCTGCGTGCGACGACAAATACACGGAGATGCAAAAGCAGGCGGCTGCGTCCGCGTCCGCGGCTTCGGTAGCTTCTGCACAAGCGCTTGCGTCGGCGCTAGCGGCAGCGTCTGCGTCTGCGGCCGTTGCGAGCGCGACGCCCAAGAAGGACGAGCCCCCGCCCGAGTGGATCACGGCGCAGCATGTGCTCATCGCGTACAAGGGCGCCGCGAAATGTCCGAAGGCCGTCACGCGAACCAAAGATGAAGCGCGGAAGCGCGCCGACGAAGCGCGCGCTGCCGCTCTCGACGGGAAAATGGAATTCGGCGACGTCGCCAAGCTCTACTCGGACGATCCGAACGGGCAAGAGCGACTCGGAAGCCTCGGAAAAATCAAACGCGAAAACGTCGTCAAAGAGTTTGCCGATGTCGCATTCGCGCTCAAGGTCGATGCGATTAGCCCGGTGATCGAAACGCAGTTCGGTTTTCACGTGATCAAGCGTAACCAGTAGGTAGATGTCACCTGAATCGGTCGAGTTTTTCTACGACGCGGCGATCGTCCGGCGGCAGCGCGACCAGCGCGGCCGGGCCGCGAAATTTTCGAGCGAGCACGCGCTGATGGCCGGTTCCTGGCGGCTCGCCCTTTTCTGCGGCATCCTCGCGCCGGTCCCGCCGGTTTCGTCGCGCTGCCGCCTGTCGATCGCGAACACGTCGCGAGGCGGTCAACTCAACGGGGCCTTGGAGTAGCATGTACGTCCCGACGCGGCTCGGCCGCTGGTACTACGAAGAGCGCGGCACGGGGGACGTCGCGATCGTTCTTTGGCCGTCGTTCATGTGCGATGGCGGCATGTGGGACGGCCAAGTCGCCGCGCTCTCGAGCGTGTCGCGCGTCATCACGTTCGACGGGCCCGGCCACGGCCACAGCGACGTGCCACCGCCGTTCTCGCTCGACGACAACGCGCGCGCGCTGCTCGATGCCGTCTCTGCGCTCGGCGCGAAACGCTTCGTGCTCGCGGGCCTCTCGTGGGGCGGCATGATCGGCATGCGCGCCGCGGTGATCGCCCCCGAACGTGTTGCGGCTCTCGCGCTCCTCGATACGAGCGCTGCACCCGAAGCGATGCCCAACCGCATTCAGTACCGCGCGATGCTCTCCACATTTCGCCGCGTGGGCATGCCGCACTTCCTTGCAGAGCGGCGCGTGCTACCGAAATTCTTTTCGCCGCGCACGCTGCGCGAGCGCCCCGAGCTCGCTGTCCGGTTTTGGCGCGACGTCGGCGGCTATTCACGCGAAGGCTTGTACAAGGCCGGAAAAGCGATTTTTCAGCGGGGAGATTTTCGCGCGGAGCTCTCGAAAGTCCGCGCACCGACGCTCGTCATGTGCGGCACGGAAGATCGGGCAACCCCGCCCGAACGCTCGCGCGAAATCGCATCGGCGATCGACGGCGCAGAGCTCGTGATGATCGACGAAGCCGGTCACCTCAGCGCGGTCGAGCAGCCCGAGCGCGTCAACGCGTCACTCGTTCCGTTCGTCGCGCGCCACGTCCACTGATCACTCGGCGGCGATGGTGAGGAGCCAGCCGTGCGGCTCCCAGATGTCGTCGTCGGGATCGAATGGCGTCGTCCAGTTGCCGAGATTCATCGCGACGACGAGGATGGAGCTCACGTCGTCGAGGTTGATCACTTGGAAATGCGCATCGATCGCTTTGGGCGCGGCGAGCGCACGATACCGGGCGACTTCGTGATCGCGTGCATCGAGCGTGACGACCGTCCACGCGATGCGCGCGTGCTCTTCCCACGACGCGTCGATGCGAAAGCGCGCGCCAGGTCGACGACCTTTCGTGTCGATGCGCACGAACCCAGTGCCAGTCTCCGCGAGCCCTTCCGGTGATGCCAGCGTGCGTGCTGCCGTTGGCCAAGCGACGTCCCAATCGAGATGTGGCGTAGGCGAAAGTGACGTGCCGCGCGCGATTGCGAGATCGACGAGAGCGTTGTCGATGGTGGAGCCCGGTGCCATGGCGTCCTTCAAGCTCTCGCGAAGAACGTCCATCACGTCGGGCTCGTCGCTCCAGTCGAGATCGCTCGTCGTGTGCGTCGCTGCGAGCGCCCACGTCGACGTGATGAGTCTCCCGGGTTGTTTCGAAAACGAAGCGTCGAGCCACGAGAAAACGAACGATGCGCCATCCGCGTAACCGGGGCCGACATGACGATCGACGACGGCGCGATCAGGATGACTTTGAAAAGCGGATGCGTCGACGAGCGCGCAGGGCACGGCGAGCTCCGCGAGGGCGGTCGCTTCCGCACGTAAGCTCGCGTCGTCGATCGATGGCGTGCTCGCAAGCGCACTCGCGGCGTAGAGCTCACGCGCGGCTTCGAAGTCGAGCGCGCAACCCGGAGCGAGGTGCGAATCGAGCACCGAGAAGGTGCGGGCGCGGTCGAAATGCGAAAGGACGTCGCGGCCCGAAATGGCACTTCGAGACGGCTCGGGGGCGATGTACGCGCTGTACGACATCGGCAGCGGTACCCCGAGAATGAGGCCCGCATCCCAGCCGCGCTCGAGTGAATCGAGGGCGCGCAGGAGCGAGGCTTGAGGCCCGTGCACGCAAATAGACCGGTGAAACGAGCAAACGGTGCTCTCCGCGGCCGGCGGCGCCTCGATCGCGATGGGTTTTGCAGCCTGCGCCGAGGCGGCTCCGAGGAGCACCGCCAAACCGAGCGCGAGTCGGCAATTTGACACGCTCTTTTCTACCCTTCTATCGTGACGGATTGGAAACCCAGAAGATGTCCTCCCAAGTCGATGTGTCGAAATCCGTGCGCTTCGATTTGGAGGCAGGCACTGTCCGCATTGGAGACGACGACAAGGGCGTGATGGTTCCCGCCGGCGTCCTACAATCGCTCATCAAAAGCACTTCGCCGGACGCACGCGCCCAGGCCGGGCGCGATCTCGGTGCCCACATCGGTCGCGGCGTCGCGCGTCGCGCGGGCGGAGGCGGTGCGCTGATGGAGGCTGGGCTCGAGCATGCGGCATCGCTTCTCGCGGCCGAGCTCGCCATCGTTGGGCTTGGGTCGTGCAACCTCGAGCGATGGGGTCGCGCGCTCGTCGTTCACGTTGCGGGCTCGCCCGTTGCCGCATCGGATTTCGTCGCGCATGTCGTCGAGGGCGCGCTCGTCGTCGCGACCGGTCGAAACCTCGCATGCACGCTCCTGTCGGACGCCGACGGCGTTCGGGTTCTCGTCGCAAGCGAGCGCGGCGCACGACAAGTGCGCGGCTGGCTCGAACAAGGCACGACCTGGAGTGACGCGCTCGCGCGCCTTCAAAGCGGAGGCGAAGGTTGATGAATCCGCGCATTGGAAAGCTCGAAGCGCTCTTGGCGCGCATCATGGGCAACGCTGCGGCGCCGCGTGTCGTCGCCGCGCCCGTTGCCGCCTCTGCCGCGCCGGACCCCGCGCTCGACGAAACGCAGCAGCAGCACATCGACATTCCGGTGTCGGAGCGCGAGCCTCGCGGAGAGCGTGAGATCGAAGTTCCGCTCGAGAGTCGCGCGCGCCTCGTCGCCGCACCGACGATGGAAGTCGACGTCGAAGAGCTCGAAGTGGAGCAAGTTCTCGAGCTCGACGATCGCCACATCGTGTCGACCGAAGAAGTCACGACGGTCACGACAACGACCGAAACGAAACCGGCTGAGGCCGAAGAGCCGCCGCCGTCGTCGCGCCGCCCGATCGCGGAGCCCGCAGAGACGCCGCAAGAAGCGCAAATCCAGGTCGCGCAACCTGAAGCGCACGACAAGCCGCCCGAGTCGGGCAAACAGGTCGCATCCGACGCGCTCTCGTTCGACGACGACTTCACGGGCGTCCGCGAAGCACCGCAGCAATCGCGCCCAACGACTGCCGCATCTGCGGAGCCGTCGATTCAGCTCCAGTCGCTGCGCAGCCCGCCGACGCCGGTGATCGCGCAAGACGAAATGGAAGTCGAGCTCCCCTCGACCCCCACGGATGCCACGCGTCCCCCGCCGGGCCCGATCCCCGAGCTCGCCCCGCCGCGCACCCCGGAGATCATTTCGCCGACCGCCGCGCCGCCCACGCTGAGCGCCGAAGTCAGCCGGCCGACCCGTCCCGTCGCCGCTGCGCAGGTCGCGGAGATGATTTCGCAGCAGACTATTTCCCCGCCGAGGACGTTCGGGGATTTGATCGACATGACGCTGTCGCTCTGAGGGGGCTCCCCTACGCGGCGCTTCGCGCCGCTTGTCCCCTCTTGCGTCGGCCAAAGCGCCGACGCGAGGGGACGTTGTGCCAGTGTGCTTGGCCAGCGGTCAGGGATTTTTTGCGCTCGCTTGGGGGGGCTCGCCGGGAGTGGTGACGCACGAGGGAGCGTCGTCGTGATGGTGCATTCGGGCCGCGAAAGATTCCTGCCGCCGTGTCAGGGGCACCTGGGTGATCGTGACGGCGTCATGAATCTTTCGCTTGGGGCGCTCATGCACCATCACGACGACGCTCCCTCTCTGTTTCTTACCTCTCATGCGCGGGCTATGCGCAAGGCGCCTACGCGGAGCGAGGCTTTGCTTTGGGCTCAGCTTCGCGGACGGAAGCTCGGCGTTCGGTTTCGCCGGCAGCATCCGATCGATCGATACATCACAGACTTCTGCGCCATCTGCTCGAAGCTCGTCATCGAGATCGACGGCGCAGTGCACGCGACGCCGGAGCGGCAGCGCTACGACGAGATGCGCACCGCGGTGCTCGAGAGCTACGGCTATCGCGTCGTTCGCATTGCCGCAGGCCTCGTCGAGCGCGACGTGCTCGCGGCCGTCGAGATCGTGCGCGCCACACTTCACGAGCGTTAGCTGCCGAATGGACGGCAACGTTGCCAGTTGTGGATGTGTAGGCGAGCGGTTTACGTGCGGGCATCTCGCAGCAGACCGAAGCGCGCACTTGATCGGCAACGTCGCCGATATTTCGGCAACATTGCCGGCCATTCTCGCAATACGCGTTGATGTGAGATCCACCGCTGACCAAACCCTCCCCCGTCCGCAGCGAAGCGGAGGACGTGGGGGAGGCGGTTGCGCGCAGGGCTCGCGCGCAAGCTCGCGCGCAGGCGATGGATATATTTTGGAAACGCGGGCACGCCGAGCACGAGCGAGCACGAGCCCGAGCACAACCGGGAGGGGGCCCCAAAATTCTCGAGGGAGGCCCCAAAATTCTTGGAGGGAGGCCCCAAAATTCTTGGAGGGAGGCCCCAAAATTCTTGGAGGGGAGGCCCCCCAAATTCTCAAGGGAGGCCCCCAAATTCTCAAGGGAGGCCCCACAAAATTCTCGGGGGCCCACAACGTTGGGGCTTCCTTCTTGAGAATTTTCTTCGACGATCACTCCACCCAGGTCACATCCTCGTGCCCGAGCCAGGTGCGCTGCCGGCGCGCAAAAACGCGAGTGGAGCGCACGATTGCATTCTGCAAGTCACTCTCGGGCAGCTCCCCACGCACGTGTGCGGCTGCCTCGCGGTAACCGACGGACCCCATGGCGCGTGCGTCTCCGCGGCCGCGATCGATCAGCCCGCGTACTTCGGCGACCAATCCCGCGCGTAGAAACGCGGCGGCGCGGTGCTCGATGCGCTCGCGTAAATCTGGGCGGCGGACGGCGAACATCTTCGCGGGGTGACGCGCGTCGGCGAAGCCGTGCTCGGCTTGGATGTCGCTCAGCTTCTTTCCCACCGTTTCGAACACTTCGAGCGCGCGGCTCACGCGCACGACGTCGTTTGGGTGAAGGCGTTTCGCGGATGCTCGGTCGACGCGTTCGAGCTCGCGGTGGAGTGCGCCGCGGCCATCTTTGTCGACGATCGCGCGATGACGTGCGCGCGCTTCGTCGCTCGCAGGCGGCGCGGGCGCGAGGCCCTGCACGAGCGCTTTCACCCACAAAAAAGTTCCGCCACATACGATCGGAATCCGGTCGCGGTCGCGAATGTCGGCGATGACCGCATCGGCGAGACCGACGAAGCGTGCGACATCGACGTGCGACATCGGATCGATCGCGCTCACGAGATGGTGCGGAGCGAGTGCGAGCTCTTCGGGCGTGGGCTTGCCGGAGCCGATGTCGAACTCGCGGTAAATCTGAACACTGTCGGCTGTGACGATTTCGCCGGAGACGCGCGACGCAACCTCGGCCGCGACGGTCGTCTTGCCACTTGCGGTGGGGCCGACGATGCAAATCAGGATTGCGGGGTCGGCCTCGAGAGCCGCGAGAATCGGCGCGATCACGCCGTGCCGAGCGTTTGTGAATTCGTCTTCTTCACCGCAACTTGGGCAGCAGCGAGGCGCGCGATGATCACCCGGAACGGCGAGCAGCTCACGTACGCGAGGCCCGCCGCATGAAAGAACGCGATGCTGGCGGGGTCGCCGCCGTGCTCGCCGCACACGCCGAGCTTGATGCTGGGTCGCGTTTTCCTTCCGCGCTCGACCGCCATCGTCACGAGCTGGCCAACGCCAACCTGATCGATCGAGACGAATGGATCCTTGGGCAAAATGTTCGACTCGACATAGGCGGGCAAGAAACGGCCGGCGTCGTCACGCGAGAGGCCCATCGTGGCTTGTGTGAGATCGTTGGTGCCGAACGAGAAAAATTCGGCGGTCTGTGCGAGCTCGTCTGCGAGGAGCGCAGCGCGTGGAAGCTCGATCATCGTGCCGAACGAATAGGGTGGAACGCCCGTGAGCTCCTTCGCGACGTCATCGACGATGCGCTTCATGATGTCGAGCTCGGCCTTCGAGATGGCGAGCGGGATCATGATCTCGGGGTGAACGTCGACGCCTTCCTTCTTCACGATCGCGGCGGCCTCGAGAATGGCGCGCGCCTGCATCGCGTAGATCTCGGGGTGCGTGATCGCGAGCCGGCAGCCGCGGTGGCCGAGCATCGGGTTTTGCTCGTGGAGATCTTTCGCGCGCTTGGCGATCGTTTGCGGCGACACGCCCATCGCTGCGGCCACTTGCTCGATTTGCTTCGGCTCCGTCGGCAAAAACTCGTGGAGCGGTGGGTCGAGCAATCGCACCGTGACGGGCAACCCGTCCATCGCGCGAAAAATCTCGACGAAGTCGTTGCGCTGAAACGGGAGAAGCTTCGCGAGGGCGCGTTCGCGCTCTTCTTTGGATTCGGCGACGATCATCTCGCGCACGGCCGTGATGCGCTCCTCGCCGAAGAACATGTGCTCGGTGCGGCAGAGGCCGATGCCCTCGGCGCCGAAGGCGCGCGCGGTGCGGGCGTCGTGGGGAGTGTCGGCGTTGGCGCGAACGCGGAGCGTGCGGCTAGCGTCGGCCCAGCGCATCAGCTCTTCGAGCTCGGGAAACAATCCCGCGGGAACCGTGGCGACGGCGCCGAGGAACACTTCACCCGTGCCGCCGTCGATCGTGACCGCGTCGCCCTTCTTCAAAACTTTCGAGCCGCCGCCTTCGAGAGAGAAGGTCGCGGTCTGATTGTCGTAACGAACCTGCACCGACGTTGTCCCTGCGACACACGGCTTGCCCATGCCGCGTGCCACAACGGCCGCGTGACTCGTCATGCCGCCGCGCGCCGTGAGAATGCCGCGCGCGACTTGCATGCCTTGAATGTCTTCCGGCGAAGTCTCTACACGCACGAGAATCACGGCAGTTCCTTGCGCTGCGCGAAGCTTGGCTTCGTCTGCGTCGAACACGATTGCGCCGCTCGCCGCGCCAGGGCTCGCTGAAAGCCCGCGTGCGAGGAGCTCTTTCTTCGCGTTCGGATCAAGCGTCGGGTGGAGCAGCTGATGAATCGACTCGGGCTCGACGCGCAAGACGGCTTCGCGCTCGTCGATCACTTTCTCGCGCACCATGTCGACCGCGATGCGCACAGCCGCCGCCGCCGTGCGCTTGCCGCTGCGACACTGGAGCATGTAGAGGCGTCCGTTTTGGATCGTGAACTCGAGATCTTGCATGTCGCGAAAATGCTTCTCGAGCGCCCCTGCGATCTTCACGAGCTCGCCGAATGCGGCGGGCATCTTCTCTTCGAGCGCATCACCCTTGCCGGTCTTGCGCATGGGCATCGGCGTGCGAATCCCGGCGACGACGTCTTCGCCTTGCGCGTTCGGGAGCCATTCGCCGAAGAGCTGCTTTTCACCCGTCGAAGGGTTGCGCGTGAAGGCAACGCCCGTTGCGCTGCCGTCGCCGAGATTTCCGAACACCATCGCCTGCACGTTGCACGCGGTGCCCCAATCGTCGGGGATGTCGTGGAGCTTTCGATAGTACGCAGCGCGGGCGTTGTTCCACGAAGCGAACACAGCTTCGATCGCGCCCCAGAGCTGCGCCTTCGGATCGGTCGGAAACTCTTTTCCGGTTTTGTCGCGCGTGATCTTCTTGAACGTCGCAACGAGCGCTTCGAGCTCGGCCTCGGGGAGATCGCTATCGGGCACGGCGCGCTTCAGCTCTTCGGCATTGAGGCGCGTGGCATCGATGTTTTTCGTTTTCGCAACGCGACCGCGCGCCTCGTCGAGCGCGTGATCGAACGGCTCCTTGTCGACGCCGAGCGCGATCGCCGAATACATCGCGACGAACCGCCGGTACGCATCCATCGCAAAGCGCCTATTTTTCGAGCCTTTCGCGAGCGCTTCGACCGTTTCGTCGTTGAGGCCGAGGTTCAAAATCGTGTCCATCATGCCGGGCATCGACGCGCGCGCACCGGACCGCACGCTGACGAGCAGCGGCTTTTCGTGGTCACCGAGCCGTGCGCCGACGCTCTTCTCGATTTCCGCGAGCGCGGTGGCGACTTCCTGATCGAGCCCGGCGGCGTGCGCGTGCGTCTTCGAATAGGCGTTGCATGCTTCGGTCGAAATCGTGAAACCGGGCGGCACGGGAAGCCCGAGTGAGGTCATCTCCGCGAGGCCTGCGCCCTTGCCGCCGAGCAAGTCTCGCCGCTTCGGATCACCCTCGGCGCGCCCTTCCCCGAAGAAGTAGACGTGCTTCGACATGGGGCCGGAAGATAGACCGAATTCGATCCGTTTGGATCGCGCGTCAGCCAGCCACCGATAGTCCCGCGCCGATCTTACGCGACGGCCCGCGAGAAAATCGCGAGCGCTGGCGAAGCGGCGTCGCTTGGATGCACGGCACGCGTTCTGCACTCACGGAAGTCATGAAGCTCAAGAAACCGATCATGGGGCTCGCGGCGTTTGTCGCGGTGGCGTGCAGCACGTTCGCGTGTGCGGTCGAAAGCGGCGACGAGTCGGAGCCGACGGCAGAGTCTTCGTCCGAAGAGCTCTCGTCGGTGAGCTGCAAAGACCACACGGAAACGGGCTACGTCGACGGCAACTCGTTCAAGCTCGACGCGGTCACCGTGGACGGGCACCTCGTCCAAGTGCACACGGCCAACGCGTACTACGTGATGGCGCAGGCCGCCGCGAAGGACGGCGTGCATCTCCACATCGTGAGCGGCTTCCGCTCCGAGGCCGAGCAGAAATATCTCTACCACTGCTACACGTCGTGCTCGTGCAATGGCTGTAACCTCGCGGCCAAGCCCGGCTACAGCAACCACCAAAGCGGGCACGCGCTCGACCTCAACACGAGCGCCGGCGGCGTCTATCACTGGCTCGAGAACCACGCGCATCACTTCGGTTTCAAGCGCACCGTGTCGAGCGAGCAGTGGCACTGGGAGTGGTGGGGTGGTGGCCCCGGCGGCGGGCCTTGCTGATACCGCGCTCGCGTCGTGTCGGCGCGTCGCGCGATTTTCAAGCGCGCGTGATCGCGACGATCGCGATGTCGTTCTCGGCAAGCGCGGGGCTTCGGCCGCGGGCCCACGTGGCTGCGTCGTCGACGGGGAGCGGCGCGCCTTGGTCGTGTGCGCGTTCGAGGTAGCGAGCGAGTGCGTCGCCTTCGAGTGCTCCTTCTTTTTCGCCAAGGCCCGCGCAGAAAACGAGGAGCGACGAACCTTTCGACAGCGTTCCGTCGCACGTCGAGAGCGGCCCAACGACGCCATCGGGAACCGGCGATTTTCGAACGAGCGTGGGCGATGGGCCGCCGAGCATGCGCAAGGTTCCAAACGCGGTCGTGCGTTGAAGGGCGCAGTCTTGAATCCGCATCGTAGGCACCCGTCGCGGGATCGAGCGCGACGAGCGTGAGCCCGACGGGACGCGTGAGTGGAATGTCGGTCGTTGCGGCGCCGAGGGCCGTCACTTCATCGTCGAGGTTCGCAACGCCAGCTTCGCATCGCGCGCGGAAGACCTTGATCATGTGAAGCCCAACGGATGCGGCGTCGATGCCGTCGCCGTCCGGGTCGACGACGAGCACGATAATGCGCTCGCCTGATTCCGAGACGAACCAGGCCATTCCATCGACGGGCCCTTTGGCTTGTTCGAGCCTTCCTGCGACGCGGATGCCGCGCGTCTCCAGGTTTTTCTCGGGCAGCGCTTCACGCAGTGCCGACTTCGCGTTGCCGTAGCGCGTTTGCAAATCGAGCAGCCGCAGCTTGTCGCGCCGCGCGATGATGTTTTGCACGACGATCAGCGCGAGGAAAAACGCAAGGACGCCGAGGCCCTTGATGTACTTCGCGCGCACCGCGGCGTTCGTCTTGCGCATGTCGAACATGACGACAACCGCGCCCGCCTTGTCGGTGTCGTCGCGGAGGACGCCGACGGCCCACGCGACGCGATCGGTCTGCGCGTGGTTTTCGTCGCGGAGTCGGTCTTGAAAAACGATGAGCTCGAGAACGCGCGGTGGCGATGGTGCCGAGACGATGCGCGAAAGCCGCGCGGTGAAGTCCGTCCAGATTTGTGAAAAATCGCGATAGCGACTGTTCTTGACGCGCGCCTTGTACGAAGCGGGATCGCTCAGCATCCCGCTCACGTCCCGCTCCATCAGATGGTCGTAGAGCGGCCGATGCAGCTCGAACGTCGACGCGTATTCGGGCCGAACGTGCTCGAACACGACCTTGCCCGTGGCGTCGTAGTAGCGAACGACGGCTGCGTCCTCGTCGTCGAAGACGCCATCGCTGATGCGCTCGAGCTCTTTGGTGTCACGCGCACGGAGCGCGCTTTGCGAAGGCTTGCCGAGAATGCCGACGTAGTTCTCACCCTTGTGCCGCACGTTGGTGCGCAGCGCGTTGATCTCGTTGAGCGTCGCGCCCCAATCGGTCATCACCTCGACGCCGCACGCCACGATGACGCCGAGCAGAAACACGCGACTCGATCGCGCAAGCCGATCAGAGACGCGCGAGCGCCACTCCCGAAACCTGCCGCCCTTTTCGTCACCCACGCGGGGAAGCTTACTCAGAAGAGGGTCGAGGTGTTAGCGACCCACGCGGCGTTCGAGCTCGCTGAAGGGGAGTCGTAGAAGAACAGGTCGGCCATGCGGGCAGTGGCCCGAGAAGTCGACGTTGTCGAGCGCGGCCACGAGGGCTATCGCTTGTTCCGGCGAAAGCGTGTCGCCCGCGCGAATTGAGCCATGGCAGGCCATCGTCGCGAGGACGAGGTCGACCGCGCCGGAGAACGGCCGGCTTGCGGAGCGGGAGAGCTCGGCGAGGAGATCGCGGAGGAGTCGCTCGGGGCGCGCGCGTGAGAGGAGCGCGGGGACGCCATGCACGGCGACGGAGGTGGGGCCTACGGAGCGGACTTCGACGCCGAGACGCGCGGCGACGTCTTCGTGCTCGGAGAGTGTTGCGGCTTCTTCCGGGGAGATTTCGACGACGTCGGGGACGAGGAGTTTTTGAACCGCGACCGCGCGCGTTTCGAAGGCGTGGCGGAGCTTGTCGAAGTTGCGGCGTTCGTCTGCGGCGTGTTGATCGATGACGTAGAGGCCGTCTTCGCCTTCGCAAATGAGGAACGTTGCGCGCACTTGGGCGACGAAGCGGAGGGCCGTGTAGAAGCCGCGCGTCGAGAAGAGGCCGCGTTCCGCGTCGGCGTCCGCGTGCGCGTTGGCGTGCGCGCTGGCGTTGGCGTGCGCGTTGGCGTCGGCGTTGGCGTTGGCGTCGGCGTTGGCGTGAGCGTTGGCGTCGAGGAATGCCGCGATGTCGTCGGTGACCATCGAGCGCGTCGTGTTTTGTTCGGCGATCGAGAAGCGATCGGGCGTGCTACTCGGCGGGATGTACGAGCGGGAAGGTGACGGCATCCACGGGCGCGAGGTTGGGCCGAGGGCGGGGATCGCGAAGACTTTTGCCAGCGAGTCGAAGAGCTCGCGCGTGACGGCGTCGAAGAGGGCGCGCCCGTCTTGGAAACGCACTTCCGTTTTTTGCGGGTGGACGTTCACGTCGACCAGCTCTTGCGGGAGCTCGATGTAGACTGCACCGATCGGAAATCGGCCGCCTTCCAGCACCGATCCGTAGGCTTGGGCAACGGCGCGCGAGAGCGGGCGATCGCGAACCGGGCGGCCGTTCACGAACAAGTGCAACGACGTCGCGCCGGAGCGCGCGCGCTCGGGAGGACCCAGGTGCGCCTCGATCTTGAGCGGGCCGCGCTCGCCTTTGCACGCGACGAGGCGCGGCTCGCCAAGCGCTTGGAGCGCGCGCTCACGACGACTCGCCGCGCGCAAATACTCGCGAGCGATTTTGCCGTCGCGCGAGAGGACGAACGTGACGTCCGGACGCGACAGCGCCGCATTCATCACGACCTCACCAACGTGCGCGGCTTCCGTGGGCGCGGCTTTCAAAAACTTGCGGCGCGCGGGCACGTTGGCGAAGAGGTCGCGAACCTCGATGGTCGTTCCGTTCGCGCGCGACGACGCGGCGACGCTGTCGGGTGTGATCTCGGTCGCTTCGTCGTCTTCTTGGCGACGCGTGAGAAGCGTGAGGCGCGACACCGACGCGATGCTCGGCAGTGCTTCGCCGCGAAACCCGAACGTGGCGAGACGATGCAAGTCCGCGAACTGCGTGATCTTGCTCGTTGCGTGGCGCTCGAGCGCGAGGCGTGCGTCGTCGCGGCTCATGCCTTCGCCGTCGTCGGTGACGCGAACGAGCGCGAGCCCGCCTTGCTCGATGTCGACGCGAACACGTGTGGCGCCCGCGTCGAGCGCGTTCTCGACCAGCTCTTTGACGATGCTCGCGGGCCGCTCGACCACCTCGCCTGCCGCGATCTGGTTGACGAGCCCTTCGTCGAGCCGTTTGATCTTTCCCACTTACTTCAACTCTCGTTGGGTCGCTCGCCGGCCGCTTCGTAGAACTGACGAGAGCGCTGGCGCGTGAGCGCGACGATGACGAGACCCGCAAGCACCGTGCGAAGCGCGAGCCCCGCGATGAGCGCGCCGCGGTACGCCACGCGAATCGCCGGAGCGTTTTGCGCAACGACCTCGGGCTTGTCGCCGTGCTCGAGCTCTTTGGCGTTGGCTTGCGCGAGAAGGATGTCGACTGGCGCCCATCTGAGCTTGGGCGTGAGCAAGAACATTGCGAGCACGAGCACCGCCTGCGCCGCGACGAGCTGCACGAGCACGCGCCGCGCGCCCCCGCGCCCCGTCATGGCTGCGGCAGCGAACACGAACATCGCGATACCGAGCACGAGCTCCGCGACCGACATCGGAAAAAGGCGCGAGCGCTCTGCGTCCATCGCGGCGAGCAGCTTGTCGGCTGCGGCCTGCATCGATTGGCGGTCTTCCTCGCGCGTCATTTCGGGGAGCTCGAGGGGCACGCCGCGATACACCTCGATGTTCCTCCACCCATCGGTCGACCCGCATGCGCCGAGCCCCGAGCAGATGAGAAGCGCGAGGATCAGGTACCACGGGCGCTTCGTCCGCGCGGCCTGCCTCTCGTCGGTCGCCATGTCGGCGGAAATAGCACGTCCCCCCTTACCAAGCTGCGCGAAAAATGGTCATTTGCGCTCCGATGAACACGAAAACGAAGGCGTTTTTCCTCGCGGGAGCGATGAGTCTCGCAACCCTCGCCAGCGCGCAAACGGGTGTCACGCAACCGACGCCACCTCAGGTGAAGCTCGCGCCGACCGTGGGTGCCGATCTCAAGTCCGGCGACACCGGAAAGATTCGCCAAGCGCTCGACGAGATACGTCTCGCCGGCAAAGCGGGCGGCGGTGCGTTCGTCGCGCCGATTGTGGAGCTCTTGCAGCGAGGCGTCACCAATCAGCTCGCCGAAGCCGCGCTCGACACACTCGGCGATCTCGAAGCCGAGCCCGCAAGCGCGATGATTGCACAATACACGATTCATCGAAACCTCCGCGTGCGGCAAGCCGCAACGAAAGCGCTCGTGAAAGCGAAAGGCGCTGCGGCAACGAAGGCGCTCGTTCGCGCGCTCTCCGATCAAGACGGTATGGTGCGCGGCGTTGCCGCAAACGGTCTCGGTCAGATCAAAGCGAAGTCGGCCGTGCCGGATTTGTTTCTCGCGCTCGACCATCGCGTCAACGAAGCATCGGGATCGATCGGCATGCTCTGCGCCGCGGCAGACTGCGAGCAGCTGTCGACGCGCATCGGAAAAATTCCGTTCGATGTCGTTGCTGCTGGCATCGAGCAAGCGATGTTCCGCCCCGACGTCGGCGACGATACGAAAATCAAATTGCTCGGTCGCATCCGCGAGCTCGGCACGCAAGAGGCCAACAAGTTTCTGCGCGAAACGAACAAGAAGTGGCCAAAAACCGCGTCCGCGCGCGTGAAGCAAGCGCTCGATCAAGCCGTGCAAGCGACCGGAGGTGGGTCATGAATCGGCTGCTCACGCTCGGGCTCGTCGTTGCTGCGTGCGGCGGCGGTCAGACGCATCCGAATCTTTTCGCGACGGACTGGGAAGACGATAATGGCGCGTCGATCACCGGTGTGCAGCAAAAGATCGGCGGAGCAAAAGCACCGACCGGCGCAGATGTCGCAGTCGGCGTCGCCGGCAACAGCGACAAGGTCGTCGGCATCCCGCTTGCGGGCGGCACGGCATGGTCGTTCGCGCACGCGGTCGATGTGCGTCCGACGATCGCCGGTAGCGTCGTCGTAGGCGAAGGTGGCGGAGAGCTCTTCGCCCTCGACGCCGCGAGCGGCAAGAAGTTGTGGACACGTCAGGTCGGTGCACAAGCGATGCGCGGCGCCGGCGACGACGGCAAAGTCACGGTCGTCTCTCTGCAGAGCAGCCAAGGCTCGCTGCTCATCGCGATCGATCGCGAGGGCAGCGTCGTCCGACAAATCGAAACCAAGCAGCAGCTCGGTGTTCCCGCGGTGCTCGGCGGGTACGCGTTCGTGCCGTGGAGCAACCAATACGTCTCGGTGCTCGACCTCTCGAGCGGCGACGAAGCGGCACGCATCCTCGTGCGCGGCAAAGTGAGCCGCGCGCTTGCCGTGGGCGGCGGTATCTTCTTTGGCGAGCAAGAGCTCTTCCGCTTCGACGACAAAATCAAAGGCGCTTCGAAGAGCCAAGCGACGCACATCGCGCTTCCGCAGCGTGAGCTTCCCGGCACGCCTTCGCTCATGGCGCCCGGCGAAGAGAAGCTCGGCCCGGTTGCCGGCGCGCTCGACAAGACACGCATGTACGCGCGCCCCACCACGACCGATCCGATCGCATTCGATTCACAGCGCTTTTACGGAACGTATTTCCGCTTGGCGATGGCGTTCGACACCTCGACGACGAAGCTCGCGTGGGTCTACTCGAACAAGGTGGACCTCGTCGGCGGCGCGGCAGGCCCCGCCACGTTCGTGCTGTGCGACGAAGAAGGCAAAGTCGTCGTGCTCGATGCGGCCACAGGCGGCGTCGAACGAGAGCTCTCGCTCGGCGGGCCCATCAAGAGCTGCACCGCACAAGCGGATGGTCTTGCGGCGTCGACCCCGCAACCGCCGCCGCCGCTCTCGCAGCAGATCAGCGCAGCGCTCACGAACCGCGACTCCGAAATGGTGTCGGGTCAGCGTTTGCTTTTGCGCGAGCTCGCGACGCTCGAAGACGAATCGGTCACCAAGACGCTCGTCGATCTCGCGTCGAACCCGCTGACGGCGCCGCTTCTCATCGCCGATTCACGCACCGCGCTCGCGGCTCGCCGCAACGGCGCAAAGGCGATGCTCGAGGCGCTCGCGAAGCACTACGACTTCTTGCACGACGTCCTGCTCTCGCCGCCGGTCGGCCCGATCGCGCAAGCGCTCGCCGCGATGAAGGAGAAATCGGCCGCGCCGCTCCTCGCCGCGCACCTCCTCGACCCAGCCGACACCGACGACGACTGCAAACAAGCAGCGGCGGCGCTCGTGGACATCGGCGACGCAACAGCGATCCCGACGCTCAAACAATTCATGACGCTCTACCACGCGTCGGCGGACTCCGAAGCGACAGCTGCCGCCGTCGTCAGCTCGGGCCAAGCCCTCCTCAACTACGGCGGGCCCGACGGCCGCAAGCTCGTCGACGCCACCATCGCCGACCCTTCGACGATCGACGCGGTCAAATCCCGATTGTCCGCAGTCGAACAACAACTCGACGCCCAAAAGTCCCAAGCCAAGCCCCCGCCCTCCAAAAAGTAGTCAGTGTTTCGGTGGGGGGATGCCGTCGGTGATGCCGAGCTCTTCTTCGCGGGCGTAAAGGCAGCATTCGCTGCCCACCGGAAATTCGCGGCAGGCGTCGGGGCGGTGCTTGTAGATGCCGCACGAGTTGTCGCGTTGGAGTTTTTGGCAGTTGCCGTTCGAGAGGACTTTCAGCATCAATTTACCGTCTTCGCGGCGCGTCTTGACCTTGATGTTGCCCCGGCGGAGGCGGATGCGATCTTTTTTCAGGAGCGTTACGTCGTTGCTTTTGCAGCACGCTGCGCACTCTTGGCATTCGAGATAAATGGTGCGGCGCGGGCGCGCGTAACGTGAATCGCGAAGCACGCGCTCGCGCACGACATCGAGTGCGTCGTCGGGGACGGGCGTCGTCACGAGGCCGCGAAACGGACCGCGTTTGACGACGTGGTACGTCGGCTTGCCGAGATCGAGAATGGCCCATCGCCCGAGATCTTGTTCGTCCTTCTTGTCGAAGTGACCGACCACGAGGCGCGCACGCTCGGGCGTCTCCCAGAGGACGGCGTGACCGCCAGCGCGCACCCACGCGGCGCAGTCGCGCGCGAATTCGGGATGAAACGAACGAACGACGGGCCGTGCGATTTTCATCGTTGGTTCAAGCGATCAGTTCGTCGCGAAGTAATCGGTGAGCGGTTGCGCGGTGGCGGCTTTGCCGAGACGACCGAGGTCGAGACCGTCTTCGATGGTGGCGAGCAGTGAATAGTGATCGGCCTTCGTCGTCGAGACGTAGCCGGCCTTGCCGTACGGCGATATCACCCAGATGCCGATGGGATCGTCCGTCGTTCCGCCGAGGCCGCCGGAGCTGTCGTCTTCGTCCCACACGATGACGAGGAGGCCGCCGCTTTTGTAAGCCGTCGACTGCATGATGGCGCCCGCATGCACACCGAGCCACTTATCACCGGTGGGAATGTTCGTCGAATCGGCGGGCGCGGGGTCGTGCATGTCGCTGACGAGGTTCGGCGCGATGAAGTTGAACACCGCTGGAGAGCTCGGATTGAAATTGGTGAAGTCGACGACGTGCGACGTACAACGCGATGAGGGCGTCTGCACGTTGTCGTAATAGAGGAATGGGTTGTGGCGCACGGCGTAGTTGTTCTTGTCGGTCATGTTGCACGCGGTGCCCATGTCTTCGCCGAAGTCCATCCACGTCTTGCTTGCGGCTTCGAGCTGATCGCCGAGGTGCATCACCTTCGAGCCGAGATCGCACGAGCAAGTCAGACAAAAATCTGCGACGGGGTAACACGTGCCGGCGCCAGGCTTGGCGCCGCAATCGCAGCCGATGCCTTGGGTGTCGCCCGAGGTCATGGCGACGTAGTTCGGCAAGCTCGGGTGTGAGACGCCATGATAGTTCGAGGCCGTCGCGTAGGAGGCAGCCCAACCTTTGAGATTCGGTGCTTTGTTCGCCGTGATGCCGGCCTGTAGGGTCGTGAGCGACGTGTTCTCCATCACGATGACGTACACGTTCGAAAAGAGCGGGATCTGCGTCTTCGTCGAGCGACACACGGCGAGCCCATTCGCGCTGCCGCATGTGTAGCCCGTGGGGCAAGTGCCGCACGTTGGTGTGACGTCGCTGGTAGAGCCGCCATCTTTCGTGGTGCTCGTGTCGCCTTGCGTCGATGAGTCGTTGCTCGTGCTCGCGTCTTTGCCGGCGTCGACGGTGCTGGCGTCGTCACTGTTGCCGTTGCCGCCGCACGCGACGAGCAAAATTGAAAGAGTCCAAAGCTTCATGGGGCGCGGAGCTTACCGCTTCCGTGCTAAAGCGCCACGACACATGCGCATCCTTTCGCCAAAGGACGGCGGAAAAATCCAGCTGCTTCGAGTGGGCGATGCGCAAGCGCGTCTCGCCATCCGCGCGGACGACGCCGCACCGGACTTCCGACAATATTTTTCGTTCGTCGCGCGCGAGCTCGAAGGTCGCGCGACATTCGAAATCACGAACGCTGGGGCATGCACGTACGGCGACGCGTTCGATGATTACGACGTATGCGCGAGCGAGAACGGCGAAGATTGGTTTCGCGTTCACTCCGAGTTCGATGGCTCATCGCTTCGTTGGGCATACGAGCCGCCGCGAAAAATCGATTCCGTTCGGTTCGCCTACTACCCGCCGTACACACGCGCGCGTCGTCTCGATCTTCTCGCACGTTTGAAGAAATCCGGTCGCGTCGAAGTCAGCGAGATCGGCAAGACCGTGCGCGGCGAGGCGATGCATCTCTTGTCGCTCGGCAGCGACCGCGAGGAGGCACGCAAGCTCTGGATCGTCGCGCAGCAACACCCCGGCGAGACGATGGGCGGCTGGTTCATGGAAGGCCTCAGCGGCCGCCTCGCCTTCGACGACGACGAAACCGTGGCGCACCTCCTCGAGGACGCACGACTTTTCCTTGTACTATGCATGAATCCAGACGGCGCCTTCGCGGGCAATCACCGCACGAACGCGGCGGGCAAAGATTTGAATCGCTGCTGGTGGGACGCCGACGAAAAAGAGAGCCCCGAAGTGCTCGCCGTTCGCAAAGCGATGTACGAGCACGGCGTCGATTTTTTCTACGACGTCCACGGCGACGAGCACGTCCCTTACGTGTTCGTCGCGGGCGCCGAAGGCAATCCGCACTACACCGATCGCATCGAGGCCCTCGAAGACGGGTTCTCGAGCGCCATGCTCGAAGCCGCCGACGAATTCCAGACCGAGCAGGGCTACCCCAAAGACGCGCCAGGCAAAGGCGATTTGCGATGCGCCGGAAATTACGTCGGCGAAGCGTTCGATTGTTTGTCGCTCACGCTCGAGATGCCTTTCAAAGACAACGCAAACGCGCCCGACGAACGCGTCGGTTGGTCGCCCGATCGTTGCCGAACGCTCGGCGCCAGCACACTACAAGTGCTCTCGGCGATGCTCGACGACCTCAGATGAGGTAACGTCGACACGATGCTCTCCGCGGGCGCGTGGGTGACGCCGAATGTCCGGCTCGAGCGTCCGATTGGCGCCGGCGGAATGGGTGCTGTGTGGCTCGCCGAGCACACGACGCTCCGCACCAAGGTCGTCGTGAAGCTAATGCGCCCCGAGCTCGCGCGCGATCCAGAGACGCTCTCCCGATTTTCACGCGAGGCGGCCGCGGCCGCGAACGTGAAGAGCCCGCATGTGGTGCAAGTGCTCGACCACGGCGTTGCACAAGATGGGTCACCGTTCATCACGATGGAGCTCCTCGAAGGCGAAGACCTCGGTGCGCGTCTGAAGCGCGGGCTCATCGCGCCCGATGAAGCGGCCGTGATCATCTCGCAAACATGCAAGGCGCTCGCACGCGCACACGAACGCGGCATCGTTCATCGTGATGTGAAGCCGCAAAATATTTTCCTCTGCTCGACGTTCGGCGAGACGTTCATCAAAGTGCTCGACTTCGGCATCGCGAAAGCCGGCGGAGATTTGCAGAGCGGGCTCGACACCACCAACACTGGCGCGGTGATGGGCACGCCCTATTACATGAGCCCCGAGCAAGCACTCGGGCACTCGACGCTCGATTTCCGCAGCGACCTTTGGGCCGTCGGCGTCGTCGCGTTCGAGATGCTCACGGGGCGCAAACCATTTCTCGGCGAAACGGTCGGCGCGCTCGCAGTCGCGATTTGCACGAAGCCTCTTCCACGACCGTCGTCAGTGAGCGGTGCGCTCGGCGGCGCCGTCGACGCATGGTTCGAACGCGCATGCGCACGCGAGCCAGGTGCGCGCTTCGCATCCGCCAAAGAGCTCTCGGACGGATTCTCCGCCGCGCTGTCGGGCCCGACGTCGCTCGGTCTTGCGCGCACGGTCGCGAGCGTTCCGCCCGCCGCCCTTGCCGTGCTGTCGTCGACCACGAACGGGCCTACGAGTCATGCGCCATCCGCCCGACCTGCGCCTCCGTCATCGCTCCCCGTCGCTGCGATCTTGGCGGCGTCGTTCGGCGCCATCTGCATCATCCTCGCCGCGGCGCTCGTCATTCGCGCAACCAAAACCGCAAGACCGGAGAACGTCGTCGCAACTCCTCCATCGACGCACGTCGAGCCTAATGCTCTCCGCGAGGCTCGCCCCACCGAACCCGCGCCGAGCGCGAGTGGCGGTGGCGATGTCGTGTCGATCGACAGTTTGCCTCGCACGACGCCATCCGCGCACCCGGTTCGAACCACCGCGACGACCGCACCGCGCACCACGTCGACAAGGCCCGCGTCGAGCTTCGACCGCAACTCGATCGACTGATGCGCTTTCATCTCGTCCTCACCATGGTGCTTGCATCGGCGATCGCACATGCCGCCGAGCCGAACGCCGCCGACCGCGAGAGTGCGCGCGTCGCATTCGCTGAAGGCAACAAGCTCCGCGACGACGGAAACATCCGCGGCGCGCTCGACAAGTACAAAGCCGCATACGCGCTTGCACCGACGCCCGTCACTGCGCTCGAAGTCGGTCGCGCCAACATGGACCTTGGTCATCTCGTCGATGCGCGCGAAGTGCTCTTACACGTCGATTCGATGGACGCGCGTGGCGAGTCCGCAAAGGCGCAAGCAGCGCGCCAAGAAGCCGCAGCGCTCGCGAGCAAGCTCTCCCCGCGCATCGCGCGCGTCACGTTGCGTGTCGTTGGCGCGATCGATCAGACCACGGTCAGCGTCGACGGCGTCACGATCCCCCGCGATGCGCTCGCTGTTGCACGCGCGATGGATCCCGGGCGGCACGCCGTGCTCGCGATCGCGTTCGGTCACAGCGTTCAGCAAACGATTGACGTGCGCGACGGGGAAGCGCGCGAAGTCGTCGTCGATGTCACGTCGCTCGCGCCGAAGAACAACGTGGTCGGTCCGCAGCAGACCGTGCCGATGAGCATTCCGCTCTCGATGCCACGCAGCCTCGTCGCCTTCAACCCACCCGAAGATGGGCACGCGTGGTCCGTTCGTGATGCGGGTGACCACGAAGTCTGCAAAGTGCCGTGCGTGCAATTGGTGGGTTTCTCGTCGGGCTACGCACTCGAACGCGACGACGGTCAACGCGTCAAGGTTCCCACCGGGCTCGCCACACTTCCCGGCGCCACGGCGCAGGTCACGCCTTACGCCGCAGCCGGTAGCGCGGTCGCAGGTTGGGTTCTCGTCGGCGCCGGATGCGCGGCGATCATTGGAAGCCTCTTCGTGATCCCCGCGCTCGGTGATTCGAGCGGCATCCCGACGGTCATCTTCATGTCGCTCCTCCTTGGCGGCACGGTCGCAGCGAGCGTCGGCTCGGTCGTCCTCGCGGTCAGTCACGGACCCATGCTCGTGCGCACGGACCTCGGCGTGCCGATGCGCATCGCGATCACACCGACTGGCATCGCGGGGGTTTTCTGATGCGCCGCGCTCTGGCGGTAGCGGTGCTCTTCCTCGCGACCGCAGCGCACGCGCAAAACGCAGCCGACGTCGCAACCGCGCGCGATCTTTTTCGCGAAGGAATGGAGCTTCGCGCGCACGGCAAGCTCTCCGAAGCGCTCGCCAAGCTCAAAGCCGCGCATGATCTCTACGAGACGCCGCCATCCGCGCTCGAGCTCGCGCGCGCACAAATCGATTCGGCTTTGCTCGCCGAGGGATACGAGACGCTCCTCTCCATCGATCGCATTCCCATCACGAAAGAATCAGACCGCAGCAAGCAAGCGCGCGGCGAAGCGAAAGACCTCGCAGACAAAGTGAAAGCGCGCATCCCGACGCTCCTCGTCAAGCTCACGGGCGACACCTCTGGCGCGATCGTCGCACTCGACGGAACGCTCGTGCCCGCATCGGTGCTCGGCGTCGCGCGCAAAGTGAACCCGGGTCATCACGTCATCACCGTGCGCAACGCAGCGGGCAACGAGCGCAAAGTCGACATCGACCTCGCTGAAGGCCAAGCCGAAGCGGCATCGATCGAAGCGCCCGTCACCGAAACGCGCATCCTCGGAGCCATCGGTGGTGGCGTCGTGCCGCAACAACTGCCGCCGCAGAACGACCGATTCAGTGTACTCTACAAGTTTCTCCCGCCCGATCCCTCGGAGCGTTGGTCGCTGCGTACGCACGATGGCGCGCGGCTCTGCGTGCTCCCGTGCGAGCGTTGGATCGGCGAAAACAGCGGCCTCTACCTCGAGCGACTACCCACCGCACACGATGTAGAGCGCCGGCGGGTCGACGTCCCGCTCACGCTTCCCGCAACCGTTGGGAGCGTCGTGAACGCGAAGCCGCACGCAGGCGCAGGCTCGAGCGCCATCGGCGTCGTCGGCGGTTTGCTCGGAACGTTCGGTGTGCTCGGCGCGATCGGCGGCGCATCGACGCTCGTCGTGGGTCTCGTGAACCTCAGCAGCCCTGGCAATACCGGCCGCGACTTCACCATCGCCGGCGGCACGATGCTCGGCAGCTCGATCGTGATGCTCGTCGTGGGCATCGTCCTCACGAACGGAAATTATCCCGCGCGCATGGACTACGTCGTGAGCCGTAGCCTTGCGGAGGCGCCAACTAATTGACGGAGCGGAGCTCTTCAGGCTTGCGCGTGCCGGCTGCGGCGTTGCGTGCGTCGCGGTATTCGAGCGCGGCGTGCACGAAGCGCGAGAAGAGCGGGTGCGGCGCGGTGGGCCGGCTCTTGAACTCGGGGTGAAACTGGCACGCGACGAAGTAGGGATGATTCGCGAGCTCGATCATCTCGACGAGGCGCTTGTCCGGTGAGGTGCCGCTCATCACGAGGCCGGCAGCCACGAGACGCTCGCGGAAATCGTTGTTCACTTCGTAGCGGTGGCGATGGCGCTCGGAGATCTCGGCGGAGCCGTACGCTTCGGCAGCGCGTGTGCCGGGTTGCAGAATGCACGGATATGCGCCGAGTCGCATCGTGCCGCCCTTGTTCTTGACGCCGCGCTGATCGGGCAAGAGATCGATCACGGGCTCGGGTGTGTCTTGGTCGAACTCGGTGGAGTTGGCGCGCCCGAGCCCGGCCATGTGCCGCGCGAACTCGACGACGGCCATGTGGAGGCCGAGGCAAATACCGAAAAACGGAATTCCGTTTTCGCGCGCGTATTGAACCGCGAGGATCTTTCCTTCGCTGCCGCGATCGCCGAAGCCGCCAGGAACGAGCACGGCGTCGAGATGCGAGAGCAGCGGCTCGACGCCGGATTTCTCGACCTGCTCGGAGTCGATGTACTCGAGGTCGACCATGCCCTCGTTCGCGAGCGCGCCGTGCACGAGTGCTTCGTGAAGCGATTTGTACGCGTCCCTCAGGTGAACGTACTTGCCAACGATGCCTATTTTCGCGTGCCCACGCGTGGGCTTCTTGAAACGATCGACGATGCGCTGCCACGCGGAGAGATCCGGCTGGCGACTCCAGATGTTCAGGCGGTCGGCGATGAGCGTATCGAGCCCTTCTTTGTGGAAGTAGAGCGGCACTTCGTAAATGCACTGCACGTCGATCGCGGAGATGACCGCAGGCGCAGGCACGTTCGAGAAGAGCGCGATCTTTTCTTTGGTCGCTTGCGAGAGCGGCGTTTGCGTACGGCAGATGAGGATGTCGGGCTGGATGCCGATGGAGAGCATCTCTTTGACGGAGTGCTGCGTGGGCTTCGTCTTCAGCTCGCCGGCCGTCGCGATGTAGGGCACGAGCGTGACGTGCATCGAGAGCGCGTTTTGCGGGCCGGCCTCGACCTTCATTTGACGAATGGCTTCGAGGAACGGGAGCGATTCGATGTCGCCGACGGTTCCGCCGATTTCGATGATGGCGACATCTGCGCCGTCGGTGGCGCCTTGGACACGTGCTTTGATCTCGTCGGTGATGTGCGGGATGACCTGCACCGTTGCGCCGAGGTATTCGCCGCGCCGCTCCTTCGAGATGACCGATTCGTAGATACGGCCGGTCGTGAAGTTGTTGTTGCGCGTCATGCGCGCGGTGGTGAAGCGTTCGTAGTGACCGAGATCGAGATCGGTCTCTGCGCCGTCGTCGGTGACGAAGACTTCCCCGTGTTGATACGGACTCATCGTTCCCGGATCGACGTTGATGTACGGATCGAGCTTGAGGTGTGTCACGCGAAGGCCACGTGCTTCGAGGAGCGCACCAACCGATGCGCTCGTCAGACCCTTGCCGATCGAAGACACCACGCCGCCCGTAACGAACACGTATTTCGTCGGCCGGCTCACGGAGAACGAAGTATACCCGAAGAGGTGCGACTCGTCGCCAATCGTTACGAGCTCGGGCCCACTCTCGGGACGGGCGGGTTCGCAACGGTCTACCGAGCGCGCGACAAAACGACGAATGAAGCCGTCGCGATCAAGGTCATTGCTACCGCTCTTTTCAAGGGTCTTGCCGCAGATGACGACATCGCTGAACGATTTCGAAGGGAAGCGCTTGCCGTCTCACAGCTGCGCTCACCGAATGTCGTGCGCGTGTTCGACTTCGGAAAAGACGAAACGGAAGGGCTCTATCTCGTCATGGAGCTCGTGGACGGGGTCACGCTCGAGCCATCGCGGCTCGGGCGCGTGCTCCTCACGCACGAAGTGTTTCGCGCCGCGCGCGCGCTTCTCGCGGGGCTCGCGGAGGCGCACGCATCGACCATCGTTCATCGCGACATCAAGCCGGCCAACATCATCGTGCCAAATGGAATTGCTGGCCTCGCCGATTTGAAAATTCTCGATTTCGGCATTGCGCGCTCCGAGCGGCGCGCGCAGCTCGATGCCGAAGCAGGTGTGCCGCTGACGCGCGAGTCGCGTCTCACGATCGGAACGCCCGCGTACATGGCGCCGGAGCTGCTCATCGGCGACGAGAGCACGCCCGCTTCGGACGTGTACGCCGCGGGTCTCGTGCTCTACGAGCTGCTTGGGCACACGCTCCTCTTTCCCGAGCGCGCCGCGCGCGAGCAGCTCACGGCGCGAACGCAGACGAGCCCATCGCTCGTCGGTCGTGTGCCCGCGCCACTCGACGAGCTTCTCGGGAAGATGCTCCAGCGTGATCCGGCGCTGCGGTTCGCCGATGCGAGCGAGGCGCTCACGGCGCTCGTGAACATGGAGACCGCACCCATCGACATCGACGAGTTTGCCGCATCGATCGGGCGGCCCGCCGGTGACTTCGCGGCGCCGCCCGCACCCGGCTCGAAGCCGTCGCTCCGCAAGTCGACGATGCCGCCGGGATCGATCTCGGTCATGCCCACGGGCGCGCTTTCAGGGCTGCGCGTTGCGCGTCTCGACGAAGATCCCATCGTCGCGTTTCGAACATCGCTTCACGCGCTCGACCTCGCCATGCTCGACGCACTCGGCAGGCGCGAGCGTGACAACGACGTCGGTCGCACGGCGCGCGCGGTCGTGCTCGCTCTTCGACTCGAGATCGACGCAGCCGCCGCACTTCTCGAGCCGCTGCGTGGTCGCTCGGCCATTGCACGTGGCGCGGCGAAATCGATTCTCGCCCCGCGTGCGCGCGTCGCCACGCACGCGAAGATGCTCCGAGGGCTCGTCGATGATGATCCATGGCTCGAAGAGATCAACCTCGAGCTCGGGCAGTTGTTCGTCGCGATCGAAGCTGCGCTCTGCGGCCCCGCGGCGATGGCGCGATGTCTCATGCGCGCCGATCGCGTGCTCGCGCGCAGTCACGCGCCATCGTCGTCGCGCATGACGCTCTCGCTCGCACAAATCGCACTATCCGCGGGGACGCGCGCCGCTTACGCCGAAGGAAAGAAAACGTGGGACGCCCTCGTCTCGACCGAGCCTCGGGGCGAACAATCACCGCTCGTGACGATCATTCGTTCGCTCTTGCTCGGCCCGCTCGCGTTTCGCACCGATGATCACGCGGCGCGCGCGAGCTTCGAGCACGCAGGCAATCTCGGTGCGCAAACGGGCGCGACGCTCTTCGAAGCGCGGTCGCTGTCGTCGCTCGGGGGCATGCTCGTCGAAGTGCCCGGGCGTTTCGAGCAGGGTCGCGCCGCCCTCGAGCGTGTAACGGCGCTCTTGCTCCACGCGGACGCGCCATCGCTCGAGCATCTCGCCGCGCACAATCGCGGTGTCGCGCTCGTGGTCGAGCGTCAGTTCGCGAGCGCTGCGCGCCAGTTTCGTCGCGCGCGCGAAGTGGCCGCCGGCGAGGTCACGATGGAGCTCGAGCTCTTGAGCGGCTCGGAGGAAGTTCAAGCGCGCCTTGCAGCAGGCGACTTCGACGAAGCCCGCGCCGTCGCCAAACGCCTCGAGGTTGCCCGCAGTCTCAAGGTGGCTCCGCGCGAAGCGATGATCGTTGCGATCGCTTGCGCGCTCGTTCGGGTGCTCGACGACGGCGTCGCCGTGGCCCGCGCGGATCTCGGTGCCGCCATCAGCACGTATCAAGACGCGCGTGACACGCTCCTCCTTGCGAAGGCGCTCGATTTGATTTTTGCGTCCGCTTCCGGCGAAGAAGTCGACTGGCTCGCACGCGCCGCGGAGCTCCATCGCACCGCGGAAGAGCACGGGTACGCACCCTTCTACTGGTTCGAGGCGACACGCGCGTTCGTCGCGCGTCTGCCCGACGAGAAGCTACGCGACGCCGCGATTCACGCCGTCGATCGCTTGCTCGTGCTCCTCGGATCGCCCAAGGCACAAACATGATCGACCCGTTTTGGCGCACGTCGCTTTTGCTCACGTCGTGTTGACTATGATCGCATCGCCTGTGCTTCCAGCGCGCGCTGCCCCGACTTCGCCGTATTTTGCGCTCGGCACGCGCGTTGCTTTTGTCGCGCGCATGAAACGAACCTACCTGTTTGGTGCGGCTCTGGCGCTTTCGGGGTGCGGCGCGCGCACGTCGCTTTCGCAGGGCATCGCGAGCGAAGATTGTCACACCGCCCCGCCGATTTGCGTTGCTCCGAACGCGGTCGACCCATGTGGTGAGTCATCGGTCGTCAACGCAACATGCAGCCCGAGCTCGCACGAGTGGACATGCCCGAGTGGCGCGCGAGTCTATGCACGCGCGACGGAGTCGCAGTCTCCCGTGTGCCGTCCGTTTCACGGCGCGGCGGGGCTTTCGAGCATCGGGGGTTGGGGGCTCAGCGCGATGTCGCGCGTTCCGACCGACGATGGTCGCTGCCTCTGGATCGCAGACAGCGCCACGTTGTCCGACGCTACCGTCGCGCGCAACGTCGCCCTTCAAGCCGATCCCACGGCGCCGTTCGGAACGTGTCCGACCGAGAGTCTCACGCCGCCAACGCCGATCGTCACGATGGAAGGCGGCGACGATCCGAACATCCTCGTGCAAATCGACGGCGGGTATCGTCTCGGCGGCGCGACGCACGTTCTCTATCGATTGTTTCGCGTCGACAGCTCCGCCGTGTTTGGCGCGGTCGAGATCGGCGGCGGCGTCGGGCGTTGGGATGGCGTGACGAAACGCATCGTCGTGCACTCAGCGAGCACTCCTTCGCCGTGGGGTCTCGATCTCGATCTCGGCGACGCCCAGCTCGTCGCCGGCGATGGCGCGCACGCCTTCGTGTGGGGTTGCGCGCAGCCATCACAATTTCTCCTTCAAGGATGCGAGCTCGCGCGCCTCGACGCGAACGACGCCGTCGAGCTCTTCGCGAAGGACAGCGCGTGGGTCCCAAGCACGAGCGGCTCGGTCGGCGCGACGCTCTTCGGATCTGGAACGTGGACATCGTCGGTTATCACCACCTCGTCCGGGTTTCGTCACGTCTACATCGGCGATTTTGGCAACCGCGTGCAGTCGCACGTCGCGAGCGATCCAACCGGCCCATGGACGGACGGACCCGAGATCGCCGACTGCGATCTCCCATCGTCCGACCCCAATTCGTTTTGCGCGGGCCCCATCGTTCACGGCGAGCTCTCCGATCCGACGCGCCCCGGCGAAATGGCCATCACCTACGGCGTCGGTTCGAGCAAAACTCCGGTCGGCACGCCTGACGACTACTGGGCGCGTATGATCTGGGCGAAATGAAGCGTGCGCTTCTCGTCGTCACGCTCTCCGCGAGCCTCATCGCCATCGCGTGTGGATCCCCCGAGCGCGTCGTCACGCCCCACGCGTCCGCGTCCGCGTCTGCGTCTGCGTCTGCGTCTGCGTTTGCGTCCGCGTCACCGATAGAGCGATCGACGCGCGACAAGATCACCGCGTTCGCGTCCGCCCGTGGCGGCCTCCACGGCGACATCACGCGTATGGCCTATCGAACACCGAAGCTCAAAGGCTCCGAGTGCTTGCTCTTCTTCGTCGGCGGCAACGTCGCGCACGCCGCGTGGCTCGCGACGCCGTGGGATCCCGCGTGGGGCAAAACGAGCGCGCGCCTCCCCGACGTGATGGCCGAAGTCCAAGCGCCCATGCTCGAAGACGGCGTCGTCTTCGAACGCGTCTCGTCGTGGCCACGCGCGGTTCGCGTCACGAAGGCCGCGCCAAGCTCGGAAGGCGCTCTCGTCTCGGTCGTCACCGTTGCCGCGCGCGATCAACCCGCGGGCGCGACAGCTGACTTCAGCGTGCACGACCAACGCGTATCGGGCTCGCTTCCGGTCGCCGAAATCGTGCACCCACCGCCTACGATCCGCATCCCGACCAAGACCTCGCTCGGCGTAGTGCACGCCGTCGCGTTCGCGGACGCTGGCGTCGACGTGATCGAGTCGTGGCAAGACGGCGCATTCGATGCCGTCGTGGGTCACGTCACGCGCGATACGTTCTCGAAATCTCCGCTCCGCGCGCGCATCGATGCCTCGCTCAAAGCCGTGACGTCGTGTGACGAATCCGGCTTCTGCACCGGTAAAGACGGTGACTTGCCGGTCAACGTCGCGCTCGAGAACAAGACGCCTCGCATCACACGCATCGCGATCGCGCACGCGCCGGTCGTGATCGTGAGAGAGCCTGCGCCCACGCCCGTGAGCCCGAACGAAGGTCTCGTCGTTCTTCGCATGCACGAATCGCCCGGCGGCACGGTGCGCCCACTTGCGAGCGTCGCGATTGGTGAGGCGCGTCTCCTCGTCGTCGCGGATGAGAAATCGATGTACATCGTCGAACGCGAAGGCGCCTACTCGCACGTGACCTGGCTCCTGATGCGACAGGTCGAAAAACTGACGGCCGATGCCCGCATCGACGACGTGAACGGAGACGGAATCGCCGACGCGATCGTCTTCGCGCATTGGCCGAAACAAAAGGCGGACGATGTCTACGAAGCCCACGCGCAAGCCATCGCCGCGATTCGCGGCACGACGATGAAGAGCGACCCCACGCGCGACACGATGGGCGTCGAGGTCGACATGCTGGGCGCGCGCGATCTCGACGACGCGGTCAAACGCGCGCATCAGGCGTTCACGAGCGTTCCGAACCCACTCCCGACCAAAGCGGAAGCGTGCAGCGTGCTCGGAAAATCAATCACGCCGAGCGGCCTCGCTAAAAACGCCACCGCAACCGCGCGCGTCATCTCGTTCGACGAACCGCAGAGCCCCTCGAACGTCGTGCGCATCGTGCCCGCCTCACGCGCAAACGCCGACGACGCCGCGCTCCTCAAAGACATGTGCAGCGGCGACGCGGACGGCGGCTTCTTCTGCCGCGGCGCGTGGTGCGGGCAGCTCAATTACGGCCTCGGGAGCATGTTCCGCTTCGTTCGCGAAAATCGAGTGCTCAAGCTCGAGACCGCGCTCGTCTACACTGGCTCTTGATGGGACACCTCAAGCTCACGCGAAAGCGTGACCTCTCGAGCTTTCGCAAGCTCGCGATCGGCACGTGGAGCACGGCATACGATCCGACGGTCTACGGCACGATGGCGATTCGCATGGAGAAGGCGATCGCGTACATCGAGAAATTCCGCGAGGTCCACGGCATTCGCCTCACGGTCACGCACCTCGTCGCCAAAGCCGTCGCCGAAGCGCTGCATCGCTGTCCGGACGCGAACGCGATCTTGCGATGGAACAAAATTTATCTACGCGAAGGCGTGACGATTTCGATCCTCGTCGTCCAAACCGATCAGGGCGACGGCAAAGTCGATCTCACGGCCGCGAAAATCGAGAACGCGGAAAAGAAGACGCTCAAAGAAATGGCCGAAGAGCTCCAAGCGACCATCGACCGCGTGCGCAAACGGAAAGAGGAGTCGCTCGAAAAAGGAAAGGGCTTGGTCGCGCTCGTCCCCTTCATGTTCATGAACGTGTTTCTCAAGGTGCTCTCGTTCTTCATGTACACGCTGAACCTCGACCTCTCGTGGGCTGGCATCCCGCGTGACGCATTCGGCGGCGCGACCGTGACGAACATCGGCTCGCTCGGCCTCGACGTCGCGTACGTGCCGCTCGTTCCCTACACGCGCGTTCCGATTTTCGTCGCGCCCGGCGCCATCGCCGATGAAGCCGTCGTCGAAGACGGCAAGGTCATCGCCGGCAAGGTCATGCGCGTCTCGGCGTCCTTCGACCACCGCTTCATCGACGGCATGCACGCATCCGTGCTCGCCAAAACCGTCCGCGAGCTGCTCGAAAATCCCTTCGAGAAGCTCGACCCGCTGTAAGCGATGCCGCGCGCGATGTCGACGGTTGCCGTTCTCGTGTCGCGAATCGAGCAACGCCTCTACGCGTCGGCGCCCGATGCCGTGCGGCGGGCGGCACAGACGTCGAAGTCGCCGCTTTGGTGTTGCGCGCTCGTGTTCGACGCATCACTCGTCGTGCTGCCGCCGGAGCTCGCGGTCATGACGCTCGCGGAGCGCGAAGCGACGCTACGCAAGCACGGCCCGAAGCTCGGGCGCACGCTGATTTGGAAATGCACGATGTATGACGGGATGAGCGCCGCGTGGTTCGAGGATCGCGCGCTCGACGCCGCGTGCGCGGAAGTCGAAGAGCGCATCACGGGAACGCGCCTCTCGCGTCTTCTCGTGCGCGTCGCGCGAAAGCTCAACGCGCTCCCGCGAGCGCGCTTCGGCAACGTAACCGACGACTTCGTGGTCTACGCGTTCGACCGCAACGCGCCGACGAAGAAGCTGGTCGAGCCGTCGCTCACGGCGAAACAGCGCGCGCTCTACCGCGATCGTGGCCTCGTATGACTGTGTTAACCGGGCGCGCCTCGAATTAATCGGCGGCGTTCGTCCTTAACCACCGCCGTCGCGGAGCCGCGGCCATAGTCGGCCGAAGAGGTGGCGTGATGGACACACGAATCGCGTGGATTGGGTTGCTCGTCGCGAGCGCGTGTGCGGCGCCCGGCGTAGGGGGTGGCGATGACGTGGCTGCCGCGTCCGATGCTGCGCCCGCGACGGACTCGGCGACGTTCGTGCCGAACGATGCGAGCGATGCCTCATCGGTCGATGCGCCGGCGTCCGCGAGCGCGGGCATTTACGCAAACACCTTCACCGAGCTCTACCGCTTCGACCCCATTCAGAAAACGTTGAGCCTCGTCGCGCCTTTCACCGGATGCAACGATTGGCTCGGCACGCCGACCGTGTGGGACATCGCGATCGATTCGTCGGGCACGTGCTACGCGACCACGACGATTGGTCTTTGGAAAGTCGATCTCACGACGGCGGTGTGCACCAAGATCGCGGGCGGCACAGTGGGCAGCTATCCGCCATCGGAGAACATGTCGTTCGTCCCGAAGGGGACGATCGATCCGACGGCTGACACGCTGATCGGCTACGCGTCAGGCTCGTCGCAGCCACCGAGCACGCCGGAGCCACAATGGCACTCGACGTACGCGACCGTCGCGACGGCGCCTTACGGCGTCACGTACTCGGGTCTCATCGACTTGGCTGACGTCAACGACGTCGTGTCGGTGCAAGGCGGCGGTACGTTCGCCGTCGGCTACAACTCGCAGTACGTCGACTGCATGGCCACCAGCCTATCGGCCAACTGTCTTCTCCAGATCGATCCGACGACCGGAGCGAGGGTTCAAGCCTACGGGATCATCCTTCCTGCGACGTTGGTCGAAGGGCTCGCGTACTGGGCAGGCGTCATCTACACGTTCGGCGGCGACGGCAACGTTTCGGCGATCGAATGGAAGGGAACGACCATGACGGTGACGGATCTTCCCGTCTCACCGGCGAACCTCCACTTCATGGGCGCGGCGTCGACGACCGCGGCACCCGTGACCACACCGGACGGCGGCGCGCCGCCGATCAACTGATCATGAAGCTCATCGCCCTATGCGCTCTCGTCACGGCGTGCTCGAGCGCACACGACGGATTCTCGCCACCCGAAGCGGACGCGGGCGACTCGAGCGCGCCGCACAGCGACGCAGAGAGCGACGCGATAGTGGAACACGACGCGAGCGCCGACGCTGGTTCCGACGCCGACGATCGCGATGGTGCGATCCTCCTCGACGCGGGGAGCACGATGTTCGCGTGCGGCGCGACGGTGTGCGACTCCGCCAGCGAGATTTGCACGCTCGACTACGCGAGCGACGGCGGCGTCCTCGGGTGGTGCGCGAACTACCCTGGTGCGTGCGGCTCGTCGCCGTCGTGCAGCTGCATCACGCTCTTGAAAGGGTGCACGTGCTCGCAGAGCGGAGCCGACATCACCGTCGAGTGTCACTGAACGCGTGATACAAACGAGGCATGGGGCTGCCTCGCTACGTCGGCGGCATCATCGGCCGACGCGTAGAGCTCGACGCGATCAAGCACGCGATCGACGGGGGCGCGCGGATCATCACGCTCCTCGGTCTCGGTGGCATGGGAAAGACGCGGCTCGCGTGCGCCTTCGCCGACAGTCACGCGGGCGACCGAACGGTGCTCTACTGCGACGTCGCGAACGGTCGATCGTCGGCAGACTTGTGCGCCGTGCTTGCGCGAGCGCTCGACCTTCGCGCCGACGAGCCCGGCGACACGCTCGCGGAGCGCATCGGTCACGTTCTCGCGAGCCGCGGTCCGACGCTCGTCGTCGTGGACAACTTCGAACAGCTCGCGCGCGACGCCGCTCGACCCATCCACGCGTGGGGCGCCGAGGCGCCGCGCGCCGTTTTCGTCATCACGTCGCGAAGGCCCATCGACGTCGAGGGCGAGCACATGATCGCGCTCGGTCCGCTCGGCGTCGAAGCCGAAGAGCTCTTCGCGCTGCGCGCTCGCTCGCGTGTTCACGGGACGCTCACGGATGCCGATGCGCCCGTCGTCGCGCGCGTCGTCCGGCGTCTCGACGGGCTTCCGCTCGCGATCGAGCTCGCCGCCGCGCGGCTCGACGTGCTTCCTCTCCGCGCGCTAGCAGAGCGGCTCGACGAGCGCTTCGCCCTGTTGCGCGATCCGTCGGCCCCTGATGAGCGTCACGGCACGCTCCTCCGTGCGCTCGAGTGGTCGTGGGATCTGCTCTCGCCGGCGCTGCGCACGGCTCTTGGCCGACTCTCGGTGTTCGAAGGCCCATTCACCCTGGAAGATGCGGCCGCGGTGCTCGCGCCCGCGGGCGAAGCCGCGCTCGACACGATTCACGCGCTCGTGAAGAACAGCGTCGTGCACGTGACGTCGGACGACTTCGTGCTGCTCGATACGGTGCGTGAGTTTGCAGCGCAGAAGCTCGAGGACGTCGAAGAAACGCAGCGCCGGCATGCGCATCTCTTCTTGGGCCGAGCGTCGTCGAGCGAGCGCGACCGCGACGATCTGATGGCCGTCCTCCGCCGCGCCCTCGAACGTGGTGACTCCGACGAGGCGATGCGCACTCTCGTGGCGCTCGAGACGGTGCTCGCGATGCGCACGCCCGCCAACGAGCGGCTTGCGTTGATCGACCGCGTGCTCGCGATCTCGCCGGACGACAGTGCCCTTCGCCTCTCGGTCGTGCATGCACGCGCCGTTGCGCTGCTCCAACTCGGCGGCGCGGACGAAGCGCTCGACATGCTGGAGCGCGCGCTCGCTTCTGCGCGCGCGCTCGAGCTGCCGCGCGACGAAGCGAAGCTGCTCGAGCTTGCGGCGATGTGCCACGGCAGTCGCGGCCGACCGAAGCTCGCCCGCGCGCGCGCGATGGAAGCCGCAGCGATCTGGGCCAAGCTGGGCGACGCGCGCGGCGAGGCGAGCGCGCTCTTCCGTTTGTCGTGGATGGAGATGGAGCTCGGCGACTTCGAGCCCGCCGCCGCGCACGCCTCGCGCGCGCTCGCGCTCTTCGAGTCGGTCGGTGATCAAGCGGGCGTCATTCGCGCGAGCATCGCGGTCGGCGCGCAAGCAGCCGAAAAGGGCGACCTCGCGCTCGCGCAGCCTCCGCTCGAGCGTGCCGTCGAGGCGGCACGCGCCGCGGGCGATCGCGTGCAAGAAGCCGTCGCGGTCGGTCTTCTCGGCGATCTCGCGCACGAACGCGAGGAGTGGGATGGCGCTCTCGAGCTCCGCGAGACGGCGCGCGCGATGTTCGAAGCGTCCGCGTTTCGCCGACTCGAGGCCATCTACCTCGGTTACGTGGGCATCGTGAAGGCGCAGCGCGGCGATCTCGACGGCGGCGACGTTTACATCGAGAAAGCTCGCGCGCGGCTCGCGACGATGGGCGACCCGCGTTACACCGCGAACATGGAGGCCGCGCTCGTCGGCACGCGCGCGCTCCGAGGCGACACGGCTGGCGCGCGAGAGGCGCTCGAACGCATTCGCGCGAACGTCACGGGAAAGGGAAGCGCACGTTTACCGGAGTTCGTCGAGGTGTACCTCGGGGTCCTCGACGCGCTCGAAGGCGACGTCGAGTCAGCCGAACGCCGCGCCGACGTGGGCGCACGTGGCGTCGTCGAGGCGCGCCTCGCCATGCCGTTCCTGCGGCGAGCGATCGGTGATGCGAAAGATCGCGCGCGCGCGTGGGCATTCGACGGGAGCGGCGTCGAGTTTCAAGCACCCGGCTCGACGCCCGTGAGCTTGAGCACGCACGCTCCACTCGCGCGCATCGTCGCCGCGCTCGTGCGTGCGCGCATCGATCGTCCCGCCGAGGCCGTGGACAAGAGCGCGCTCATCGCCGCCGGCTGGCCCGACGAGACGGGCATCGCTCCCGCGTCCGCACAAAACCGCCTGAAGGTCGCTGTGAGCACACTCCGCAAAACGGGTCTCACGCTCCTCCTGACCCGCGACAGCCATTACTTGCTCGACCCGGACGTGCCGGTGCGTTTGTATCGGCGCTCCTGCTAAGCTTCGCCGCATGAGCGAATCCCTTGGGCTGCTCGGTTACGACTCGTATCACTTCGTGGTCGAAAACCTCGAGCGCTCACGGAAATTTTACGAGAACGTTCTCGACTTCAAAGAGGTCGCGCGCGCATCGAACGGGCTCACCGAGCGAAGCGGGCAGCAGTCGGTGGTTTTTGGCGCCGGCGAAGCGCGTGTGTGTGTGTCGACGCCGCTCACCGAGTCGAGCAAGGCTGCGCGCTACTTGAAGCGGCATCCGTCGAGCGTGATGAGCTTGTCGTTTCGCGTGAAGAATCTCGCCAACACCATCGCGGTTCTCGAGAAGCGTGGAGGCACGCTGCTCGCCGATCCGTTCGAAGCCAAAGACGAACGCGGCGGCACGTATCGCAGCGTCGAAATCGCCACGCCGCTTGGTGACGTCGCCTTCCGCTTCATCGAACGCAACGACTACCGCGCATTCGCGCCCGGCTTCGAAACCACAGCCACGGAGCTTCCCCCGAACCGCTACGGCATCGCCGCCGTCGACCACGTCACGTCGAACGGGCTCACGATGCAGCCGATCATTGCATTCTACAAGGAAGTGCTTGGCTTCGAGCCGTTCTGGGAAATCAAATTCCACACGCAAGACGTTTCGAAATCACTCGGCGGGTCGGGCCTCAAATCGATCGTCATGTGGGACCCCGAGAGCGAAGTGAAGTTCGCGACCAACGAGCCGCTACGACCCGCGTTTCGTGAATCGCAAATCTGGAAGTTCGTCGAGGACAACCGCGGGCCCGGTATTCAGCACATCGCGTTCGGCGTCGACCAAATCATCCCGACCGTCGAAGACATGAAAAAACGCGGCGTCGACTTCATGGACACGCCCAAGTCCTATTACCAAGCGCTCCCCGAGCGTCTTGCGAAGCTCGGCATCACCAACGTGAAAGAGCAGCTCGACGAGCTCGAGCGCCTACAAATCCTCCTCGACGGGCAAGACGACAAGTACATGCTCCAAATCTTCATGCGCGAAGCGAAGACCATGTACGGCGACGACCGCGCGGGCCCGTTCTTCTATGAAGTCATCCAGCGCGCCGGCGACAAAGGTTTCGGGTATGGAAACTTCCGCGCGCTCTTCGAGAGCATCGAGCGCTTTCAGCACACCTAGGTCGGTTCTTTCGGCGCCGCGCGGTCGGCCCAGCCGATGAGGAACTCGGATTCTTCGGGCGTGGAGGTTCGCCCGAGAATTTCGTTACGGTGCGGGAAGCGTCCGAAGCGCGCGATGATGTCCGAGTATTTTTTGGATTGCTCGAGCCCCATCGAGAAGACGGGCTTGAACGCGTCGGGCGCGTCGGCGACGAGCGCGGCGATTTCCGTCGCGAAGCGCTCTTGAAGCGCCGCGTTCTCGGCGTGGATGAGCGGCGTGATCGCGAAGTGGCGCTCCTCGCACGAGAGCTTGCGCGTCAGACCCGTGTCGAGCGCGTTCGTCGCGACCTTGATGGCGTGCTCGTCACCGGCGTGCGTGCGTGCGTCGCCGCGGAAGACGTTACGTGTGAACTGATCGAGCACGAGGATGAGCGCCAGCCAGCCTTTCTCGACGGCGACCCAGTCCTCGAGGCCGCCCGCAATCGCGGCCTCGACCTCGGGTTTGAAGTCGCGCACGATCTCGGCGTCCACTTCGGGGCCGCCGCGAAACCAGCGGCGCATTTTCAGCTTGAGCTCGTCCGCCGTTTTCGCCGGCTCACCAAACCAGAACGCCAAGACTTCTTTCGGTGAATGCATGGCCGCATCGTGCCATAACTGGGCGATGATCGAGCGCCGCTTCGCTGGAATCATTCCGCCCAAGCCGCACACCGCGTTTCGTGACGACAAGGGCAAGCTCTTCTACGAAGAGATGTTCACGCGCGGCGGGTTTTCCGGCCCGTTTACGTACTTTTACCACCAGAGCCCCATCACCCCGACGACCGACGTCGCCGTGAGCGAGCGCGGCCCGACACGCGCCGTCGCGGCCGTTGACGCGCATCGTCCGCTCAAGCGCCGACTCTACGACTCGAACAAAATCCTCGCGGGCGGCCAAGCGATCGATGCGCGCGTCCCCGTGCTGTTCAATCGCGACGTCACCGTGAGTCTCGTGCGGGCGAGCGCGACCGACGACGTCTACTTCGCGAACGGCGATGGCGACGAGCTTTGGTACATCCAAGAAGGAAGCGCGCGCCTCGAGTCGCCGTGCGGTTGGCTCGAAGTCACCGCTGGCGATTACGTGTGGGTCCCGCACGCGATGATTCACCGTTGGCATCCAAAGACCGAGCTCCGCGCGATGGTCTTCGAGTCGCCCGACGGCGTGGTGATCCCGAGCGACTTCCGCAACCCAGTCGGCCAGCTCAAAATGGATGCGCCCTACACGCATCGCGATTTCGTCCACCCGACGGGCCCAACGGCGCAAGCCGGCCCGCTCACGCTGATCGCAAAGAAGGGCGGCGAGTGCTCGCGCTACACGATGGCGCACGCGCCGATGGATGTCGTTGGGTGGGATGGCTTCGTCTACCCGTGGGCGTTCGCGATCGAAAAGTACCAAGCCAAGACGGGCCTCGTGCATCTGCCGCCAACGATCCACACGACGTTCGCGTCGCCCGGCTTTTTGATTTGCTCGTTCGTCCCGCGCATGGTTGACACGCACCCGCAAGCGATCCCGTGTCCGTATCCGCACTCGAGCGTCGACTGCGACGAGATCATCCTTTACCTCCGCGGCAACTTCACGAGCCGCCGTGGCGTCGGGCCTGGGTGCATCTCGCTTCACCCTTCGGGCATCTCCCACGGGCCGCACCCAGGCGCGTACGAAGCGTCGATAGGGACGACACGCACCGACGAGCTGGCGGTCATGTGCGACACCTATCGCCCGCTCATCCCCACGGCGCAGGCCCAAAAAATAGAGGTTTCGGGCTACCACGAGAGCTGGTCCCACTGACTTAAGCCGCGATCGGCGCGTGCCGTACGGTGGTGATGGAACCCACCGTTCTATCTGCGGCCCGTGAAGGCGTGGTGCGTCAATCGGTTCCCGGTCTCGCCGGGCACATCGTCCTCTTCGGAGTGGCGGTGTCGACCTCGACGTTCATGCGGGCACACCCGGCGCTGCTTGCGTCGACGTGCTCTGCGATGGCCGGTGTCCTCTTGTTTCGGTTCTTCGTTGCACGCGGCTTTGCGCGCGCGGAGGAGTCGACACGCGGCCGTTGGTTCGCGCTCTTCCGTGCGGGCGTCATGGCCTCAGCTGCAATGTGGGGCTTTGGCGGCGCGTCGCTCATCGTCGCGAGCGGCTTCGAGCGGCAGTCTTGGTTGATTCTCATGACGATGGCGGGCATCAGCGCGGCCGGCGTGACATCGCTCGCGGGTGATTTGAGCACCGTGCGTGTTCACACGCTCGTGATGCTCATTCCCGCGTTCGTCACCACGTTCTACATGCCCGAGAGCACGGGCCTGAAGATCGGCTTCGCGCTCGTCATCGCCGCGTACTTGGGTTTCTTGCTCGTTCAAAGCAAATCCGCCGGCGAAATGCTCCTTGCCGCGCTGACGACGAGCCGTCTCCTCGACACCGCAAACAAAACGAAATCAGAATTTCTCGCGAACATGAGCCACGAGATCCGCACGCCGATGACGGCCGTGATCGGCTACTCGGACTTGCTGCTCGATCCCTCGCTTGGCGCGAGCGATCGCGTCAACTACGTGCAGGTCATTCGCCGCAACGGCGAGCACCTCCTCGCGCTCATCAACGACATCCTCGATCTCTCGAAGATCGAAGCCGGCAAGATGACGCTCGAACGCATCCCGATGTCGCCTTCGCAAGTCCTCGTCGATGTCGCCTCGCTGATGCGCGTTCGCGCGGTCGAGAAGGGGTTGTCGTTCGACTTGCGATACGTCGGGCTCATTCCCGAGAACATTTCGAGCGATCCGACGCGCATCAAGCAAGTCGTCATGAACTTCGTCGGCAACGCGATCAAGTTCACCGAGACCGGCAGTGTTCGCATCATCGCGCGCTGCGAAGGCATCAACGACCGAGAGCCGCGCCTGTGCGTCGAGATCGCCGACACCGGTGTCGGAATGAGCGCGGCCGAAATCGACAGGCTCTTCGTCGCGTTCACGCAGGCAGACGCATCGACCACGCGTCGATTTGGTGGCTCGGGCCTCGGGCTCGTCATCAGCCGCAAGCTCGCGCACCTTCTCGGTGGCGACGTCGAGGTCGAGAGCTCGCCCGGCCGCGGCAGTGTGTTCCGCTTGTGGGTGCCGACGGGCTCGCTCGCGAATACGAAGATGATCGAAGGCCTCATGGAGGCAGGCTTGGCGGATGCTGCGCCGAGCGCGACGCATCGTGCGCTCCCCGCGAAGAACGCGCTCGAAGGCCTCAACGTGCTTCTCGCCGAAGACGGACACGACAATCAGATCCTCGTTTCGACATACCTCCGCAAAGCGGGCGCCACCGTCACGATCGCCGCCGATGGGCGCCAAGCCGTCGACCGCGCGAAGGCGGAATCGTACGACGTCATCCTCATGGACATGCAGATGCCGGAGCTCGACGGATACGGCGCGACCTCGAAGCTTCGCCAGCTCGGATACACGTACCCCATTGTCGCGCTCACCGCGCACGCGATGGCCGGTGATCGCGAGCGTTGCGAAAAAGCGGGGTGCGACGACTACCTCACGAAACCGATCGATCGCACCAAGCTCGTCGCCGCGGTCGCGCGTTGGGCGCAGCGTTCGACGGTCGCGACCGAGCCGCTCGTGAGCGAGCTTGCAGATGATGAAGACCTCGCCGATCTCTTGAACGCCTTCGTCAAAGAGCTACCGAGTCGCGCCGCAGCGATCGCCGAAGCGGCCGATTCGGGCGATCACGCGCTTCTCGCGCGTCTCGCGCACCAGCTCAAAGGTGCCGCGGGAAGCTACGGGTTCTCGTCGATCACCGACGCAGCGCGCGCTGTCGAGCAAGGCTCGACGCCCGAGACCATCGGACAATTGCGTGCCCTTTGTGCACGCGCACGCGCACGAGCAGCTTGAGGAGGGGACCATGAGCCAGACCGTACTCGCCATCGACGACTCGTCCGACATACACCGCCTTCTCGACGTGCGCCTGAAACCGGAAGGGCTCGTCGTGCACCACGCTCTCGACGCAGCGGACGGCATGGCTCAAGCGATTCGCAATACGCCCGATTTGATTCTGCTCGACGTCGACATGCCGATCATCACGGGCTTCGAGATGTGCAAGCAGCTCAAAGAGAACGCGCAGCTCGCGCAAGTGCCGGTGATTTTCCTTACAGGCGCGACCGAGGTCTACACCAAGGTGCAAGGCTTCGATCTCGGTGCCGTCGACTACGTGACCAAGCCGTTCGACCCGGCCGAGCTTCGCGCGCGCGTTCGCGCCGCGCTGCGTACGAAGCGCTATCACGATCTTCTCGCGGCGCGCTCCAACGTCGACGGGCTGACGGCGCTCTGGAATCGCTCGTACTTCAACCAGCGCATCGGCGAAGAAATTTCGGCGGCGCAACGATACGACCGCGTGGTGTCGCTCGTGATGGTCGACATCGACAAATTCAAGTCGCTCAACGACAACCACGGTCATCCGTTCGGGGACCAAGTGTTGCAACGCGTCGGCGAGCTCCTTCACACATCGCTCCGCACGACGGACGCACCATGCCGATTCGGCGGCGAAGAGTTCGCGCTCATCTTGAGCGAAACCGACGAAGAAGGCGCGGCAACCACGGCCGAGCGCATCCGTGAAGCGCTCGCGCACATGGTGTTTCGTCCGAGCGATCGCATGCAGCTCCAAGTCACCGCGAGCTTCGGCGTCGTGACGTCGAGCATCTTGCCGAAGAGCAAGCTCGACGTCGCGCACCTCGTGATGGCCGCCGACGACGCTCTCTACGAGGCGAAACGCACGGGTCGCAATCGCGTGTGCATCGCGAAGCCCAACGTGGGCTCGACGATCTAGTTACAGCTTCGCGTTCAGCGGATCGTACGCGTCGCCGCCTTGCTTGAAGACGGTCGCAGCGGGCTTGTCCTCGGGCGGAGGCTGATTGCCAGTTTGCTGCGCGTTCGCACGGCGCTTGCGGATGATGTTCTGTTTGACGTCCTTGCTCGTGGACGTCGGCTCGGGCTCGGGCTCGGCCGCAACTTGCGCGGGAGGCGTCACGACAATCGCGGCGGCGAGTGCGGCGCGCGCGCGCGTACGGCTCGCGTTGACTGCGGTCATCACGGCAAACGATGCGAACAAACCGAGCACGGCAACTGCGACGAGCACGCCAATCACGCGTGTGCGCTTGCGCGACGAACGAACCGCAACATCGATGTCGTCATCTGGCAACGCAACGTCGGTCACGACGGGATGCGTGCTCATCGTTGGTTGAACGACAGCAGCATGAGTTGGCGCAACTTGCGAAGGCGGAACTTGCGGCTCGGAGCCGCCGATCTCTTCGGCGAGCTTGATCCACTTGTCGGTCCCGTCACGACGGACGAGCGTGTCTTCGTGAATGGTGCCGGCTTGGAACGCGGCGTCGAGCTCGTCGAGCGTCATCATGCGCACGTCGCCGCTGTCGAGCTTCACGAGCCACTCTTCGTTTTCCATCCGCGGAAGCTTACGTGGAAAAATCCGCCTGAAAAGTGAACACCCGCACGTCCACCGCGAATAGGTGGGATAACGCACTACGCCAAACTCGCGCTAACGCGAGCAGACAAATCGTGATTTCAGATAGCGGTTCACGCCTTTCGCCAGCGGGGAAGCCGCGCCGCGCAGGTCCGTGACGGTCGCGGTGACGTGGATCTCGTCGAGCACTCGTTGACCAGATGCGTCAGTGACGGAAATCGAAATCTCGGCGTCGCCGCTGGGCGTGTAGCGAAGGAGCGCTGGGCGCATCAGGAACGAGCCTTCGCCGCCCGATGGCGCGTCGGCGATGAGATTCGGTCGTGATGCGACGAGCTCTTGTTTGAACGCGAACGAGAACGCAGTCTTGTCGCCGTTGAAGGTCGCCTGCTGATCGGGCGCCATGTTTGCGACGCGCTGCGCTTCCGGCTGACCCGAGTAGACCAGCCTATCGAACGCGACGGCGTCGACGGTGAGCTTGCAACCCCGCACGCGAAACGGATTCGGATTCGCCTCTGTAACGACTGCGTACCCGCCACCCTTGCCGAAGCACGCGACGAGGAGGCTCGCAGAGAGCGCAACCGAATATCTCACGCGTCCAGGGTAACACGGCGAATCACGTACCCGACGAAGAAGGGGCCCATCTGCGCGATGAACTCGGATGTCTGACGCGTCTTGCGCATCGATTGAACGAGATGCGAAAGCGGATGAAGCGCGTGGCTCACGAGGCCGAGAACGAACTCGTTGTCTTTGGCGTCGAGCGCGTGACACGCAAGTCGGATGTCGGTCGCGAGCTCTTGCTGGCCATACGCGTGACCGATCATCGCGTGCTCGCGCAAAAGCTCGGACGCGCCTTGTGGCTCGAGACGCGAGAACTCGCCCGTGCGTCGCAGCGGGTACCACACGGCCCACGGGTAGTTCGGGTTCGTTGCGTTGCGCACGGGGCGCGCGAGGAGCGAATCGAGAAGATCCGGTTCGTGGCCGGTCGAGTACGTGCGACCGAGCATCGCAAAATCGTTTCGCATCGTCGCGTGCGCGAGCGGCCCCGAAAAAAGCGGCCGCACGTTGGTGACGAAGTGCGCAGGGTCTTCGCTCCACGTCAGCAATCCGAAGCCGCGCGGGTCGTTGGTGTCGGCGTAAATGACGGCGGGGATTTTCCGTTCCGCGAGCGCGTCTCCGAGCGCGCGTGGTGTGCCGTCGATCTCGGGAGCGGGAAGATCGAACACGACGAGCTGCATGAAGAGACGCCGATTCGCGCTCTGACGCTCGCCGTCCTTCTTGCCGCCGTATTCGTTCGTGTCGATCGTCGGCAGACCCGGTGCGCGAGTTTCTTCGGCCATGAGCGAATGATAGCGTGACCGGGCTTGAAGCTCATCACGTGGAACGTCAATGGCATCCGCGCCCGCGAAGCCGAGCTTCTTCTGCTCCTCGAAGAAGAAAAGCCCGATGTGGCGTGCTTTCAAGAAACCAAGGCGACGCTCGAGCAGCTGCCCGCGTCGCTCTACGGGTTGATGGCGGTGCCCGGGTATCACGCGATCTGGCACGGCTCAGCCGGCTATTCGGGTGTCGGGCTCTTGCTGAAAAAATCGACGTTCGAGCGCCCGAAGTCGGCGCATCCGCTCTTCGACTACGAGACGCGCGTTGCGGAAGCGCACGTCGGCGACTTCGTCTTCGTGACGATGTACCTCCCGAATGGCGGAAAAGATTTCGACGCAAAAATCCGTTTCATGAAGGCCCTCGCCGAATATCCCGCGGCGTTCGCCGGCAAGACGCTCATCATCGCGGGCGACTTGAACGTCGCGCACACCGACATGGACGTGCACAAGAGCCAGCGCAAAATGGGGCTCATCGGGCAACGTACGGACGAACGCGCTCTCTTCGACAAGCTCCTCGCGGGCGGCCTCGTCGACGTGTGTCGCAAGCTCGCACCGAACGACAAAGAGTTTTTCACGTGGTGGCCGTATTGGCGTGGCCTCCGCGAGAAGAACGTCGGCTGGCGCATCGACTACGTCCTCGCGAGCGAGCCCTTCGCATCACGCGCCACGGAGTTTCGCTCTCGGCGCGATTTCGGCACCAGCGATCACGCGCCGCTCATCGTCTCCTTTGCCGACGCGTGACGAGCACGTCCCAAGAATCGGATTTGGGGCTCCACCGATCCACGCGTGATCGCAGCACAGCATCGGCCGCGTTGCGTTCGACGGTCATCTTGTCGGGCCTCACGCCATCGTGCGCGGTGCACCAGATGACGTCGGCCGGCGCCGTCGCGACGCGCGCGAGCTGACTCCACTCGAGGAGATCCATTTTGCCCGTAGGGTCGAGAACGCGAAGCCAATCGGTTCCGTCGTAACCGGCGACGACCACCGTGTGATTGCCGAGCTCGCGTGATTCCCAACCGAGCACGCACGGAAGGCCTTCGTCGACCGTGCGCCGCAAACGCACGAGCGCGCGCGCGCTATAGCCTTCACGCGTCGCGCGAAATCGCGTGGAGCTGCCGCATGCTGCATCGAGCGATTTCGCGAGCGGCGCGAACTTCACGCCCGACGTCAGCCAATCGGCCACCGTGTGCTCGAGCGAACCGCGGCGAGGCAGATTTCGAAACAGCGGATCGCGCTTCACGTGGACGGCGTCGAACTCTTCGTCGAACTCGGGCCTCAGCGTGCAGAGCAGCATCGCCGCGGCGTAATAAGCGCAAAACGAATCGTGCGTGCCTTGCTCACGCAGCCGAATCCCGAGAAGCCGCACGGTCGTCCGCTCCCGCCGGGCCATCAGTGCGCCTTGCGAACCTCGACTGCGCCGAGGCCGAGCGCATCGAGCTCCAACTTGAAACGCGCGACGTCACCGAACACAACGAGCTGAGCATGTGCGGGGTCGAGGTACTTCTTGGCGACACGCACGAGATCATCGGCGGTCAAGCCCTCGACGATCGCCCGCGTCTTGACCCACGTGTCGACGGGCAAATCGAACGCGGCGAGTCTCTCGAGGTTTTGCATCGCATCGGTAACGGTGTCGGACGTGTCGGGCCACGTGGCCAGGAGCCAGTTCTTGATGTGAAGAAGCTCCTTCGGATCGCGCACACGCTCCTCGAACGAACGGAGCGCATCGAACATGTCGTGCAGAGCCGGTTCGACCGCGCCAACGTTGACCGCAGCCGTGATTTCGACCGGCGCCGCGGCTCTGCGCATGGACATCGTGCCAGATGCGCCGTACGTGAGGCCGTGGCCATAACGAAGCGCGCGGTTGGCGCGATCGCCGACGATGCGCGCGAGGCAGTAAAGCGTCGTGTAATCGGGATCGTCGTACTTCACGCCCACGAAACCGAGCGCGATGTGCGCTTGGGAAAGCCCAGGATGATCGATGGCAACGACATGTGCGGCGGCTGGAGTCGTGATGGCATCGAGAGCCTTGCGTCGAGTAGCACCGGGTCTCAGCGACGAAAGTGACTGCTCGAGCAACGCGAGCAGCTTGTCGGGTGCGAAGTCGCCGACGGCAACAACGGATACGTCATCAGCGCCGATGTACGACCGCATGGCGCGCAGTGTGTCGAGCTTCACGCCTGCGAGGGCAATTCCGTCGTTGGATGGATCTTGCGCGTAAGGGTGCGTGTCTCCGTAGAGGAGCTTGTCGAGCTCACGCTTTGCCGATGCTGCCGGCTCGTCGCGGCGCTTCGAAGCTTCACGCCGGTGTTCGTCCAACAGAACGGTGAATTTGTCCGAGTCGAATGTTGGCGTCGCGAACGTGGGAACGATCATTCGAACGACATCGCGCAGCACGGGCGAGATGAACTGCACTTCCACGTAACTTGCTTCGGGACGAACGAACACTTCGCGTCGAGCCGCGTATTCAGACAGAGTTCGCGTGAGCGCCTTCGGCGCGATCAAATCGCTCCCGGAGCTCTGCAGATCGACGAAGAGATCGAAGATTCCGGGTGGCGCTTCGACCGACCCGCGTGCGAGGACCACACCGAGAGCAACGAGCGGAAACGCATGCTGCTCGAGCATGATCACTCGAATGCCGTTCTGGAGTCGTGCTTCCTTGGCAACGGATGCATGCACGGCAGCGGCGGTGCCGATCGAAGGAATTCCGGAAGCGATCGGCGATGCGGATGAATCGACTGCCGCTGGTGGCGGAGATCGATCGAGAAGCGCCGGCTTGCGTGGAAGGAACTGCACTGTCGTGCAGCCGGCGAGCAAAGCGAAGGACGCAAGCAAGCGAGCTCTCATCGACGCACCTCTTCGATGATTTTTCCGCCGCGCGGCGCGGTTGCGTCGGGTGTGATGGTGATGATCGCTGCGCGATCCGGATCGAGGAAGTGGTCTACGGCAGCAACGAGGCGCGCCGGGTTCACGCTTTGCACGTCGTGCAAGTACCGCATGACGTAGCTGGATCGCCGTAGAGCTCGAGAAACTGCTGCATGCGTGTGGCCCGATCGCCGAGCGCCTCGACGCTGCGAACTTCGGAGGCAATCGTGTACGAGCGCTGCGCTCCGAGCTGCGCCCATTCGTTTGCGACGATGCGATGACGTCCAATGACGATGCCGTCGAAAAGGTCTTCGGGCGTTCCCCGCGGGTCTGGCACACCGTAAATCGCGCCGATGGTCCCAAGCCGTCCTCCCCAAGGTTTCCCCCAACCGACGCTGTTTGGTCGCATCATGTGCTTTCCGCGCTCGTCGTCGTCCGTGTAGGCGCTCGCCGCGCCCGCAAGCTGACGCATGGCGAACGGAATGTCGTAGTAGCCGTCGTCGATCGGAGCGGGGAGCGGCCACGCAATGATGACGGACGGCGCATCGACATCGGCGACGATGCGTAAGCGCTTGAGGGCCGCAACTTCCACGGGCGGGATCGCGCGCGCGGGTCTGCAGCCGATGCATGGCTCGATCGCAGCGAAATGACGAGTGACGATTTCCTTCACGTCTTTCGGATCGACATCGCCGACGAGCATCAATGTTGCGTTGTCGGGCGTGTAGTACTTCGCAGCAAACGTGCGGAGCTCGTCGGCCGTCGAAGCACGCTCCTCGGCTTCCTCGTCGAGCGATTGCCGATACGGGTGCCCTTCGGGGTAAACGGCGCGCGTCATGAAGTGGTAACGAAAGGCGTCGGGGTCGTTCTTGAACCGAAGCCGAAGCTCTTGCGCGACGACGTTCTTTTCTCGCGCGATCGCAGACGGAACATATCCCTGTCGCGCAGATGCCATCCGGTCCGCTTCGATCCACAGCGTTGCATCGAGCGACGACGCAGGCACCGTTTCGAAGTAGCTCGTGGCGTCGGCCTCGGTGGTGCCGTTGATGTGTTGCGCACCGAGCTCGTTGATCGTGTGGAAGAACGAGTCGGGCTGCGTGTGCTCCGATTGCGTGAATTGCAAGTGCTCGACGAGGTGGGCCAGGCCTCCGCGACCCGGCGGGTCGTCCTTGTGTCCGACGTGGTAGCGAAGGTTTACCGCAACACGTGGCGTGCGATGGTCCTCTTGGATGATCACCTCGAGCCCGTTCGGGAGCACGAAGCGTGTGACCGGCAAATTGATTGCGATCTTCACCGGCGATTGCGGAGGAGCATGCTCACACCCCGCGATCAAACAAACGCAGACCGCGACCACCCCACGTAGCGTCATGGGATCGACAATACCAACGGTTGCGATGTCCGACTACTTCACCGGCTGTCCGGTCACGACGGCGCCGGAGTCGCTCACGCGGACGCGCGGGAAGAGCATGCCGAAGCCTGCGCCGATGACGCTCATCACGGCGAGCACGTGGAAGATCGGTGACATGCCGGATTGCATTTCGTCGCGGTAGCGTTCGACCGCGGCGGCGCCGAGCGCCCGACCATGATCCGGGCCGAGGATCGAATCGAGAACGCTCTCTGGAACGCGTCCGTCGAGAGCGTGCGCGAGGACCGCGCCGAGAACGCCAACGGCAACGGCGCCGCCGATGGTGCGGAAGAACATCGTGCTCGCGGTGGCGACGCCGCGTCGCGAAAAGGGAACGCTGTCTTGCACCGTGATGATGAGCGCTGTGTTCGCGAGGCCCATGCCGGTGCCAAACACGAACATGCACGCGCGAAGGGCATTGGCCGATGCGCTCGCGTGAACCAAGTAGTCGAGCAGCACCGCCGATATCGCGACGAGCGAAAACCCGAGACGCACGAGCGGCTGCGTGCCGACCGAAAGGAGCAGGCGACCACTCAGCGCAGATGCGATGGGCCAGCCGATGAGCATCGGCGCGACGACTGCGCCGGCCGCAGCAGGCGACGCTTGCATCACCGCTTGCGCGTAGAGCGGCAAGTAAATCACCGACGCTGTCATCACGCCGCCCACGACTGCGCCGCATGCGCTCGATACGGCGATGATGCGCTGGCGCATCAAATCCATCGGCAAAAGAGGCTCTTCGTGACGTCGCTCGACGAGGACGAACAGCACGAGGGCGACCGCCGCAGTCGGAAGCAAGATGCCCGCTGCGTGCCCGCCAACACCCGCGAGCAATGCGAGCACGGCCGTCGACAAAAGCGCGGCGCCCGCGAAATCGATCGGCCGACGCCCCGCGGTCGATAGAGGACGCGGATCGAGCGAGACCGACAAGAGAACGATCGCGAGGAGACCGAACGGAATGTTGAAATAGAAAACCCACCGCCACGAGAGCGCACGCACGATGAGCCCACCGAGGACAGGACCGACGATCGCGGCGACGCCCCACACCGCACCGAACACGCCTTGCATCTTCGCGCGCTCGCGCGGTGGGAACATGTCGCCCACGAGTGTCATGGCGATCGGTTGCACGCCGCCCGCGCCGACCCCCTGGAGCACGCGCGCCAAGATCAGCGTGCCCATCGAAGGCGCGATGCCGCACGCCGCCGAGCCGAGCAAGAACATGATGATGCCGGCGATGATGATCGGTTTCCGACCCCACAAATCGGCGAGCTTGCCGTGGATGGGAATCGTCACGGTCATCGCGAGCATGTACATCGCGCCGACCCAGCCATAGAGCTCGAGGCCGCCGAGATCGGCGACGACGCTCGGCATGGCCGTCGCAATGATCGTGGACTCGGTTGCGGCGAGGAAGGTCGAGAGAAGAATGCCGGCGACGGCGATGGCGCGACGGGAAACCAAGAGCCTTCTACTTAGGGCTTCCCGGCACGAGCGCCAATCCCAACCAGCGACCATCCGCGCTCGGGAGAAAGCTTTGCGCGCGCGCGCTCGTCACGACGACCTGATCTTCGTGCCAAAGCGGGATCCAAAACGCCTCGGCGAGCACGCGATCTTCGAGGCGCCCATACGCTGCGCGACGTAGCGCGAGGTCGAGCGTCGCATCGCCGGCTTCGAGCGCCGCGTCGACTTCGGGGTCTCGCACGCGCGCGCGGTTCGCGCCGGCTGGAGGCACCGATGCGGAATGGAGAAAAACGCGCAGCGTGTTCGGCTCGGAGAGCTCTGGGATTTGGAGGATGGCCGCATCGAAGTCGCCCGCGCCAAGGCGCGCGAGGAGCGTTCCGAGCTCGAGCGGCACGAGCTCGGCGTCGATGCCGGCCTCGGCTAGATCTTGCGCCATCACGCGCGCAATCGCGACGCGCAGGCGATCGGTGGAGCCGAGAAGCGTGCAATGTACACGCGTTCCGCCGAGCATTTCCCGGGCTTTCGCGAGATCTCGCGGCACCGCGGGTCGGGGTGTCGACGCCCAATGGCCCGGCGGCATGAGCCCGGTCGCGAGGCGCGCGCGACCCGAGAGCATGTGGCTCACGATGCTTTCACGGTCGATGGCCAAACCAAACGCCGCGCGTGCGTGGGCATCCGCGAAAGGGCCGCGGTCGGTGCGAAAGAGCACATAGACGAGGTTCGCGCCGGGCCGCGACGCAACACGAAGGCCGCGCTCCGCGAGCGTCGGGAGCAGGGAAGGAGAGAGCCCCGATGGCGACACGTCCGTCTCGCCGCCCACGAGCCTCAGCGCGCGCGCGTTCTCGTCGTGCACCGTGCGCACGCGAATCGGGCATGCGGGTTTCGGCAAGGCGCCTCCATCGGCGGGCTCGAGATCGATCGCGCCCGTCGTGAATCGCGCGACGCGATAGGGCCCGAGCCCGTCGAGCGTGGCGCTGTCGATGTGCGCGTCGTGAGCTTGATCGGCGCGCAAGATCGGAACTTCCAAATCCGTGAGCAGCGTCGCGTGCGGGCGCGACATGTGGAACGACACGACGTCGTCGCCCGTCGCCCAGACGCGATCGATCGCCGACACCACGTGCGATGCGCGTGCGCCGAGAGCGGGATCGCGAAGCGCCTCGATTGTCGCAACGACGTCCGCCGCGCGAAGCGGCGCGCCCGAGTGGAATCGAATGCCCGGCCGAAGCGTCACATCGAGGGTGAGCGCATCGACGAAACGATACGACGCTGCGAGGTACGGAATCGGCTCGAGCGTGTCCGGGTCGAGCCGAAAAAGCCCGGCATGCACGAGGCGCGACACGCGCATGCCCGACGCATCGACGACGAAGCGCGGGTCGAGCGTCTCTGCGTCCTGCGCGATGACGACCTCGAGGCTCGCGTCGTGCGTTTTCCCATGCGGCGTGCACGCGAGCGCGGCGATCGAGATTGCTGTACAAAGCAGGCGATGAAGTACCCCGCGATGCTGCCGCGCTGCGCGATACCCATCGGGGTGCTCGTCGCGATGCTCGCGGTCACGCGCGACGTCCGCTCCGATGGCGCCGGCTCGCTCGACGCCGCAGTGCGCGCCCTCACGCTCGACCACGCGTGGAAAGACGCCGAGGTCGCCGTCGCGATCCTCGATGTTTCCACCGGGAAAATGCTTGCATCTTACAACGAGCACAAAACCCTCAATCCCGCGTCCAACGCCAAGCTCTACACCGCCGCAGCCGCGCTTGCGATCCTCCATGGCGATCATCGCTACGAGACGAGCCTCTCGGGCGTCGTCAAAGGCGGCAGCGCGGCGTCGCTCACGATTCGCGGGTTCGGCGACCCATCGCTCTCGAGCGCGGACATCGCAGCGCTCGTCGCGGAGCTTCGCGAGCACGGCATCAAGCGCGTCGACGGCGACATTCTCGTCGACCAACGCTTCTACGACGATCAAACCACGCCGCCCGCATTCGAACAAAAACCAGAAGAGTGGGCTGCGTTTCGCGCACCGGTCAGCGCCGTTGCGGTCAACGAGAACACCATCACGCTCGAGATTCGCCCATCCGAGTCGGGCCAAACCGCGCACGCGTTCTTCGAGCCGCCCGGCTTCGTCGACATCGACGGCACCGTCGCGACCGGCTCGGGCAACGGCGCCGACACCGTGGGTCTCGTCCTCTCGAAGAACGGAACGCGCCTCTCGGGGAAAGTGAGCGGCACCGTCGGTGAGGACGCCAAGCTCGTCCGCTTCACGCGGCGCGTGGAAGATCCGACGCTCCTCGCCGGCTACGTGCTTCGCGCGGCGCTCGAGCAAGCGCAAATCAAAGTCGGCGGCGAAGTGAAAGCGGGAACGGGCAAAGGCCCCGTGATCGTGAAGCACACGTCGGCGCCGCTTTCGGCGCTCCTCTATTCACTCGGTAAGCAGAGCGACAACTTCTACGCCGAGATGATTTTCAAATCGCTCGCCGCCGAGCAAAAGGGCCGCCCGGCGCATTCGGCCGATTCTGCGGCGCTCGTCGGAAAAGTCATCGCCGACATGAACGCGACGGACGACGGGCTCGTCATCAAAAACGGCTCGGGCCTCTACGACTCGAATCGCGTGACCGCATCGAGCATCGTCCGCCTCTTGCGCGCCGCGTGGCAGGACACCGCCATTGCACCCGAGTATGTCGCGCAACTCTCGATCGGCGGCGTCGACGGAACGCTCCACGGCCGTTTCCAATCCGAGCATGCGCGCCGCGCCGTGCGCGCAAAGACGGGCACGCTCGACGACGCCATCGCACTCTCGGGCTACGTGCTCGGCCCGCCCGGAAAAGAGCCGATTGCGTTCTCCATCTTGTTCAACAAAATCCCGGGTCACGCTGCCCACGCACGTGGCGACGCCGACAAGCTCGTGCGCGCGATCGTGCGCGAGCACTGGGGAGCTCAGAACGAGTGAACGTATCCGCCGTACGCGCCGCCGCCGACGAGCGGCGTGAAGCTGAAGCTGCCGGTGGATGCGGTCTTGTGGCCCGTGGTTGCCGATACGATGAGCCACACCAAGCCGACCGCGACACCCACGATGCCAACGCCGAGCATGATGCCCGCGGGCGCGTAGAGCGAGGTCACCGAGTCAACCTGTGATTGCGAGCAGCTCTTCGTCTTGCCGCAACCGTCTTGCAGACTGGAAGCTTGCGATTGAATCGGCGCTTCGATGATCGCAAAACCGATCAGCGACGCGATCCCGACGCCGCCGATGATCCACGGAAGCGGTCCGGGCCCGTGCGACTCGCCGCCGCCACCGCTACCGCCACCGCTACCAGCGCCGCCACTGCCGCCACCGCCGCCACCGCTACCGCCACCGCCTTCGCCGTCCTTGATCTCGACGCGAAGGACGCGGTCCTTCTCGCCCTCGGCGATGAGCACGTCGTCCTCGACGACTTTGCCATTCGGGAACTCGTACTTGAACTTGTGCTGACCGGGATCGACGGCCGTTGCAGCGCCCGCGAGCTTGGGCAAGAAGAGCTCGCCGTCGACGTAGACCTTCACGTCGATGACGTCGTGGCCGCCCGAATCGCGCGCGCGCACCACCACGGTTGCGAGGCCGCTCTCGACCTCGCTGAGCCACTTGGCGCACTCGACGCGGACGGCTTGCGGGCAAACCTCACGTGCGCAGGTGATGAACGCCGAGCGTGCTTGCGTGAATTTCTTCTCGGACTTCAGCTTCTGTGCCTTTTCAGACGCATCGAAGCACTCGGCGTTGTCCGCATGCGCGACCGCCGGAACGAGCGCAAAAGCGAGACCGAGCATCACCACGTGAGAACGCATTCTCACGAGGGAAACATTTGTCGTCACTGGAAGCAATGACGCTTGTACGTGTGCTCGCCGTTCGGGCCCACCGTGTAAGGGACCTTGCAGTCATCTGCGGGGGCTGTGCTCGTCGCGTGCGTGATCGTCACGCGCGTGGAGACGGGGCGCGCGGTTGCCGTCGCCGTTGCAGTGGCCGTTGCGGTGACCGCCACGAGCGGCTCACCGGACGATGTCGATGGAGGCATGGCAGTCGTGGGTGTCGTCGTCTTGGGTGCGTCGGTGACGACGGCTGCGGCCGACGCCGCGCTGGCGTTCGAGCTCGAGTGTGAATAGCCGATGACGATGGCGATGACGCCGAGCATCGCGACGATCACGGCGGCCGCCGCAATGATGACACCCGTGCGCGTGCGATTGATCGCGACGCCCATCGAGTTGCGATCACTTGCGGCAACGGAAATGCTCGACACCTGCGACGAGCTGCCGCCAATCATCCCCGACGATGGCGATGCGGGCACGGCATTCGACATGTCGTCGAGCCCGGACATCACTTCGGTGAGGCCGACGGCGGGAATGCTGTCGGTGACGCTTTCGATTTCGGCGATGCGCTCTGCGCGCTTGTGGAGCACTTGCCCCGCGACGTGCTCGACCCAATCGCCGACGTCGGATGCGAGCGCCGGATGCACGCACCGCTCGAGCGCGATCGCGAATTCGCGCGCGGTCGCGAAGCGTTTGGTCTTGTCGCGGTCGAGCCCGCGCATCACGAGCGCATCGAGCGCAGGAGGAACGTTGGGAGCGAAGTGGCTCGGCGGATCGATCGACCCGAAGAGAACCTGCTCGAGCACGCTGCCTTCGTTGTCGCCCTTGAAGAGCTTTCGCCCTGTGAGCGTTTCCCACATACAAACCGCGGCTGCGTAAATGTCGGTTTGGCGATCGACCGGTTGCCCGCGCAGTTGCTCGGGCGACATGTACGGGAGCTTGCCTTTGACGTTGCCCTCACGCGTCGTGTGAAAACGACCGGCGGCTTTCGCGACGCCGAAGTCGAGAACTTTGCTGATGCCGTCTTGGCCGACGAGCACGTTCTGCGGAGAGATGTCACGGTGAACGATGTTCAACGCCTCGCCGCGTTCGGTCTTGGCTTCGTGTGCTGCGTGAAGGCCATGGAGCGTTTGCGCGATCACGCCGACGCCAATGCGCGGGTCGATGAGCTCTCCGCGGTTTCGCACCGCACGGATCATGCGAGAGAGCGTCTCGCCTTGCAGATACTCCATGACGAGAAAGAGCTCGCCTTGCGTCGCGACGACATCGAGCGTCGCGCAAACGTTCGGATGCTGGATGCGCGCAGCGAGGCGAGCCTCGTCGAGGAACATCGAAACGAACTCTGGGTCTTTGGCGTACTGCGGATGGAGGCGCTTGATCGCGATGGTCCGCGCGAACCCGACGGGGCCGAGCAGGCGCCCAATATGGACCGTGGCCATCCCGCCGGAGGCGAGCTCGCCGTAGAGTGCATACCTCCCCACGACGCGCACCGGATTCTGAACGGCGGCGGTCAATCTCGGATAGCGTATCAGACGGGACGGCAATGAACGACCTTCTGGGCCGATATCGCCTCGGTTCGGCACTCGGGCGCGGCGGCATGGGGACGGTGTACGAGGACGTACAAGAGGGCCTCGGACGCCGAGTCGCCGTGAAATTGCTGGACCCGCGCCTCGCGGAAGACCGCACCCAGCTCGAGCGGTTCCGGCGCGAGGCCGAGACGGTGGCATCTCTGGGTCATCCGAACATCGTGCAGGTGACGGATTTTCAGTACCCCGAGAAGGACGGAGATCAGCCGTATCTCGTGATGGAGCTCCTTCGCGGTGAGTCGCTCGGGTCGCTCATCAATCGCGAGCAAGCCCTTCCAGGCGCGCGGGTCGCGTTCATCGCCTCGCAAGTTCTCTCCGCGCTCTCGGCCGCGCATCGCGCGGGCATCGTTCATCGCGACATCAAACCCGACAACATTTTTTTGCTCGGCGACGCAGCCGTCCCCGACACGGTGAAGGTTCTCGACTTCGGCATCGCGAAGCTCGCAGTCGAAGGCCAAGCGAAGCTCACCGGCACCGGCGCGATGCTCGGCACACCTGCGTTCATGGCGCCCGAGCAAGCGCGCGGCGAAGACGACATCGATGCCCGTGCGGATATCTACGCCATCGGCGCGACGATGTACCAAGCGCTGACGGGCAAGGTCCCGCACGAAGCGCCGAGTGTGCCCGCGCTCCTCTTTGCGATCGTCTCGAAAACTCCGGAGCCACTCGGCGACCTTCGCCCGGATCTACCGAATGACCTCGTGATGATCGTCGAGCGCGCGCTCGCGAAAGAACGAGACGATCGTTTTCCGGATGCCGACGCGATGCGCCGCGCTCTCTCTCCGTGGTCGGGTTTGCCCGCGAGCCTTCCGCCGCCGACCTCGGTCACGGCGGCGACGATCGCATCGGGCAACATCGCCCCCCACGATCCGCACACCCCGATCGTCGTCCACCGCACGCCGCCTCCGCCGAAAAAGAAACCCGCCGCCGATGCGCCCGCCGAAAAACGGAGCGGCGGTTTCATGATGATGGCGATGATCACGATCATCATCGTCACGGCCATCGTCGCAACGGCCGCCGTCGTCATCGCAAAGTCGAAAAACGAACGCGCGACGCCCGATCGGATGGGAACCGGCTCCGCTTCCGCCAACGCCAACGCGAACGCCAACGCAAACACCAACGCCAACGCATCCACCTCTGTCTCCGCTCCCGTCTCCGTTTCCGCCCCCGTCTCCGGCTCCGCCTCCGTCTCCGGCTCCGTCTCCGTCTCCGGCTCCGCCTCCGTTCCCCGCAAACCCCGCTACGGCGGCACGTACGGCCATTGGTCCGGTTCGAACTACAGCGATTGCCCGGGCTGCAGCTGGGAAGCGTTCAACACCGCGGGGCGCGCGCACGACGACGCGTTCAGCGCGTGCTTTCGCGCGAGCGAGCACGAGCCCCCGAAACACGAGACGCCGTTCTACGAAGTCACCGTCTCCGACGACGGGACAATCACCAACATCACGACCAGGGCCGACGGTGCGCCGCAGCTCGACGCGTGCGTTCGCAAAGTCGTCATGAGCATACCGATGACGATGACCAAACCGAAAGGTGGCATGTTCACCTTCAGCCTGATGGGCGAATGCACATCGGGCATGGCGAACCGCCCGCACTCATGTGACTAGTAGCGCCTGTTCCGGCGCTCACACGCTTCGTGATCACTCACGCATGTGTTTGCGGATTTTGCCGAGCGCTTGCTCTTGAAGCTGACGAATGCGCTCGCGCGACAGGTTGTACTTGTCGCCGATTTCTTTGAGCGTGAGCTCGTCTTCGTCGTCCAAGCCGAAGCGCCAGCGGATGATGCGCGATTCGATCGGCGTGAGCGTGCCGAGTAGACGACGCACTTCCTCGCCCCACTTTTGCGAGATGAGATTCTCGTAAGGGGAGGTCATGTTCTCGTCTTGCAAAAAGTCGATGAACTTGCGGCCGTCTTCGTCACCGACGGGACGGTCGAGGGAGAATGGCGTTTCCGTCCACGAGCCCTTCACCTTGTCGAGCTTTTCGGTGGGGATGCCCGTCTCGTGCTCGAGCTCTTCGAGTGAAGGCTCGCGACCGGTGCGTGCCATCACCGATGCCGTCGCGCGTGCTACGCGGTTGTGCGTATCGAGCATGTGCACGGGGATACGCACTGCGCGACCTTTGTCGGCAAGGGCGCGCGAGATCGCGTGGCGAATCCACCACGAGGCGTACGTCGAGAAACGGTAACCGCGCGCGTGATCGAAACGCTCGACGGCTTTCATGAGGCCGATGTTGCCCTCTTGAATCAAATCGATGAGCGGCAAGCGCCCGCGGTTGTAACGGCGCGCAATCGAAACCACGAGTCGAAGATTCGCTTTGACGAACTTGTTCTTCACGACGCGCGCGCGCTCGGCTGCGCCGTGAATGCGACCGAGGTATTTTCGGTAGTCGCGCGTGAGAGCAAACGTCGGCTCGACGGTTTGCACGATCTGCACGTCGGATTCGGGCGGGGGGATGTAGTCGTCGCCTTCGGGCTCGTCTACGTCGGGATCGGGGAGCTCACAAAGCGCGCGGGCGAGCGTTTCTGCGTCGGCAACCCAGAGGCGATCGCTATCGGCGAGGCGGATGGCGCGCGCGAGCGACTCGCACGTGCGTACCCAACGTTTTTCGGATTCGCGCGACAAGCGATTGCGCGTCTTCTTGGCGAGCTTGAGCAAACGATGAAGCTCGGCGACTTGCGGAAGGTTGAGCGTCTCTTCGCCGGTCGGTAGATTCTTTTCGAGCGACTCGAGAATGTACGGGGCCGCCGGCATGTGACTGAAGAGCGCGACCCACTGCGCGACCTCGGCTGTCTCCACTGCGATTGCCGTTGCGAGCTCTTCCTCTTGTCCCATCACGGAGTGCGTTGCCATCTCGCGGAAGTAGCGAGCGAGCATCGAGTCGCCGCCGCTCTCTTCGATTTCACGATCGCGAATCGGCTCCTTCACTACGGGCGCGGCATCGGCGGCTTCTTGTGCTTCGAATTCGTCTTCGACGACGAGATCGTTTTCGGGCGCAGCTGTGGCGGACTTCGGTGCTTCGTCTTCCCACGACTCCTGCGGCTTGGCCTCAGCAGGGACTGCTTTGACGGCTGCGGATTGGCGGTGTTTGGTCATGTTCATTTCCTGTGCTAAGAGCGACGAGCGACGCGAGCGGGACCGGACGGAACGACCCTTCAGGGTCTGCGAGGGATCCGCGGGACGATGCTTCATTTGGGAAGCAATTTTCATTCCCTTGGGTTGAGGGCGCGTGGACGGCATTGCTCCTTAGATGAAAGATGGCCGGGCACTTGTTCGATTGGGGAAAAAGTAAGAACGATTTTTCAGATTCGCGACCATCCTTTTACGGATATGGGGCCGCGGAGGTTTCCCGAAGGCCCCTTTCTTCAACCAGCTTCCTGGCGTTCTCATGCCTGCAATCGATCGGTCATAGCGGCCTCGCTCTGTCTGCCGCCGCTTGTGCTCAGGCGATGCTCGGTGTTTCGCCTCGAATTCCCGCTATTTTTTCGAAGTTCGGATCCGAACTCTGGAATGTGCGAGGCAGTCTTGTCGTCGTCCTGGCAGCGGTCGGGTTTGTCGCTGCATGTGCAAAAGCCGCGGGAGGCGCTGGCGCTAGTTTTTTCCAAGCGAGACTCTCTGGCGCGTTTGGCGATGCGCTTCGGCTGGCCGTTTTGGAAAAGCGTGCACTCGAGGTGGCTCATCCGCGACAGGCGGATCAGGGGGCGATCGTCGGTGCGAGTGCGACGTTCACCGCAGTCGATGATCTGACCACGGGCGTTCGCGAAGCTCAGGCAGGATTTTCCGCCGCGCTTGGCGCGCTCAAAGCGGTGCTGCAGCTCGTGCCGCTCGTCGTGCTTGCGGTGTGGTCGGGCACGCGTCTGCTCGCGCTTGCGGGGCTCGTGCTTCTTCCGTTTGCGGTGCTGCTATCGCGCGCGAAGAAGCGCGTGAAACGCGAGCAATCGCAAACGCTCGATGGGAGCGCGTCGCTGCTCGAAGCGGTCGATGAAGCGGTTCGTCACGCGGAGCTCTGGGAATCGTACGGCGCACGTGGGCGTGTGCGTGCGCGCGTTGCGCGTGCGGGTGAAGCGCTCTCGCGTCGTCTCGCGCGCGCCGCCGCGATTGCCGCGGGGCTCAGCGGCGTCACCGAGGCGCTCGGTGCGCTTGCGTTGCTTCTCGCCGTGCTCGCCGCCGGCAAGACCGACGGCGGGAGATTGCTCGCTTTCGCGGTCGCGTTTTTCATGGCGTACAAACCGGTGCGCGAGCTCGCAGACGCCAGGCTCGCTTGGTCGCGCGCTACAGCCTCCGCCGAGCGACTCGGGATCACGGAGTCGGAGGCGGAGACGGAGTCGGAGTCGGAGGCGGAGTCGGAGGCGGAGTCGGAGACGGGAGCGGCTGTGCTCGAGCTTCGCGGGGTCAGGGTTGGGCGCGGCGCGCTCGGGGTGATCGATGCGCGTGTAGAGGCCGGCGAGATCGTCGCATTGCGCGGACCGACGGGCGTCGGGAAGACGACCCTTCTTCGTGCGCTGCTCGGGTTTGCGAAGCTCGAAGGTGGAGAGATTTTGTTCGGGGGGCAGCGCGTCGTTGCGACATCGACGTTTGCTTGGGTTCCGCAGGACGCACCCATCGTTCGCGGCACGCTCGAAGAGAATGTCGCGCTCGGAGGATCGGGCGACGTGCGCGCAGCGATGGACGCGATCGGCGCGCTCGAGCTCTGGCAGAAGCTCGGGGATGCTCAGCTCGGCGTTGGCGGGCGCGCGCTTTCGGGAGGCGAGCGAAAACAGGTCGCGCTCGCGCGCGCGTTTGCCACCAACAAACCCGTGCTGCTTCTCGACGAGCCCACGAGCGGCCTCGATGATCTCGCGCAGGCCGCAGTGCTCGCGGCGATCGTGCGACTCCGCGGCAAGCGAACCGTCATCGTCGTGACGCATCGACGTGAGCCACTCGCGATTGCCGATCGGGTGCTCAGCGCGGGAGACCGAGCAGAGTCAGCTTCGGACCTCCGCGCACCGTGACGTCGCGCGCCGCGTGGACGTCGCCGTCGAGCACGTAGGAATCGCGTGAGCCGAATCGGATGCGCGCCTCGCGTGTGAGCGCATCGATGTGGTTTTTGCCGCGCAGCCGCTTTCCGAGCAAGACGAGCGGCATCTGCGGGCCGAGGCGCGGCGCACCGAGCGGGCTCGCGACAAAGTGGACGCGCTCGGGATCTTCCGCGGCGCGATAGAGAACGTGCATGTGAAGACCGAGATCGCGCACGACGCTCGCGACCATCAAGCTGTAGGCGCGAGCGCGCTGGAGCTCCCCGTCGATCCACACTTCGCACGGAACCGGCGTGAGGACGCGGCGCGCGAGCTCTCCGCCGAACGGTGAGCCCACGAAGATGCGCGCGACGAGCCCCGCCGCGGCTGCGTAACCGGCGCTCGGTTGGTCGTAGTACGCGTCGAAGAATCGCGCGACGAGCCCCGCGCCCCAAATGAACCCGATGCGATCGCCGCCGTCGTCGTCGGTCACGCGAAGCGATGCGCGCTCGTCGCGCGATGCGCGCCCGTCCGAGATCGCACCGATGAGGCGCGCTGCGTAACGCGTGAGGTCGCCGCTCATGCCCCAGTTGCGCGCGGTCGTGCTGACCGTGCCACCCGGCGCAAACGCGATCGGAGGAAGCGCGACGCCCGCTCGGTCGCACGCGTGAACGAAGGCGGTGACGCCCGCCGTGTATGTGCCGTCGCCGCCGGCGAGCACGACGGCATCGGGGGAACGGCTGGCAATGTCACGCGCGAGAGCGTCGAGCTCGCTCGGGTCGAACGTCTCGTGCACGGTCGCTCGAGCTGCGCCCGCGGAGTCGAGCAGCGCGGCAAGGAGTGGCGAGCTCGCCTCGCGAAGGCGTCGCGCGCGCCGATTGACGATCACATGGACCGCGCGCGCCATCTCGCGCCGAGTAGCACGACCCCTCAAAACCCGCTACCTAACCGGAGATGTCTCCGCGCTTCCGCGCCTTCCTGTTCATTTTTTTGGTTGGGTGTGGTGAGTCGGCCGCGGTGTCGGCGGCGCGCCGTGGGGATTCGGCGGCGGTTGCGCGCGCGATCGAGCCAGCGCTTCGTGCCGGAAAGCTCGGCGACGACGACGCAGCACGAATCGCACGCGCTGTGGCCGTCAATGCAATCGAGTCCTCGAAGGGAGACGACGCACAAGCACGCGTGCGTGATGTCCGCTCGTGCGCGACGGCCCTTTCGTCCACGCTCGACGAGCGAAGCAAAACTCATGATGCAGCGGGCGCCGAAGCAGCAGCGACGCTCTTCGACATCGGCGAGCTCAGCGAAGGCTCGGCAAGGCGATGGCTCGTCGACACCAGCGACGACTGGCGCGCCATCGGTGCACGTGGGCTCGTGCGTGACGAAGATCGCGCGGCACGCTCGAAAGCGCTTGTCGATCCGAGCGTGAAAGTACGACGCGCATCGATGCGCGCGAGCGCCGCCGCTCGCGACACGCGAGATGTGCCTGCGCTCCTCGAAGCCGCACGCGTCGATCCTGATCTGATGGCGCGCAGCGAAGCTGTCCGTGCGGTTTCGCGAATCGATCCACGTGGCGGGGACGTTGCGGTGCGCCTCCACGATTTGTGGAGCACAAGCGATGATGCGCTTCGCGAGGACATCGCACGTGCGTACATGTCGCCGAACATCGCGGCATCGGGCGGCGCCGAAGAGCTCCGCGGATTGCTAGCCGCTGGTCATGGTCCTGGCGTCGTCAGCGGAGCCGCCATCGTCATCATGGGAACGCGCATGGGTCCGAACGGCGAGCCCATGTGGGATGCCGAAACGCGAAAGAGCGCTGTCGCGATTCTCGTGCGCACGATCGACGAAGCGCCTCGCCGCGACAGGCTTCTCGCCATCGCGATGGCCCCACTCTCGAGCGACGACGTTCGCGCCGCCATCCGCCGCGCTACCGTTGAAACCAACGATCTCGAAACGCGCGAAGCCGCACTCTCGCGCACGCTCGAAATCCCCACCGAACGCGCCGCGGCCGCGAAAACCCTCTTGGCCTTCGCGAGCCCGACCTCGCCCGAGCACGTCGCGCGTCGTGCGCGTCTCGCCCTCGCCGCGGGTGGCGAGCTCTCGGTTCAGGCCTGGATCGAGGCCGATTTGAAGAGTCCCGAGCCCGAGGCGCGCCTTCTCGCAGCGAGCGCTCTCGTTTCGCTCCACCGCGGAGCACGCGCGGCGCCGCTCCTCGCCGACGCCGACGCCCATGTTCGGACGAGCGCGGCCTGCGCGTTGCTCGCCGGGCGTTGACATCGCCCGTACGGGCCATCTACATCCCGGGCCCATGCGCTTTCTCCCGTTCGCCGCTGCCGCGGCTCTCGCCCTCACGTCCAGTGGTTGCATCAAAGCGATGCTCACCAACGGGCAAATCTCCGCAACGCGCCAAGCGTCGAGCGCTCTCGACACCGTCGGCGACTACGAGATGGCGCGCGCATCGGTCTCGGCGGGCCTCGCGCAATTCGAAGGTATGCACCGCCTCGCGCCGGACAACACCGACGCCCTCTTCCTCTTGACCAAAGGCTGGACCGGTTACGCCTTCGCGTTCGCCGAAGACGACATGGAAGCCGCGCAAGACAAGAACGACGACGAGATGGCCGCGTACCACAAGAAGCGCGCGCGCATGGCGTACGAGCGCGCCTGCTTTTACGGCCTCGAGCTCTTGCACCACACCGACGAAGGCTTCGAAGCGGCGCGCAAGAACGAAGGCACCTTCAAGAAGTGGGTCGGCGACAACTTCGACAGCAAAGACGACGCCGAGACGCTCTTCTGGGTCGGCTACGCGTGGCTTGGCCGCGTCAACGTCACGAAAGATCCGGCGCTCGTCGGCGAGCTCTTCATCGCCGTCACGCTGCTCGAGCAGAGCGTGAAGCTCGACCCGCTCTACAACCACTCGGCCGGCCAGACCGCGCTTGCCGCGTACCACTCGCGGACCGCGATGAGCGAGATGGACCAATCGCAAAAGCTCTTCGAGGACACGCTCGCCAAGACGCAGCGCAAGTCGCTCGTCGTTCAGCTCAACTACGCGACGCGCTACGCCTGCAACAAAGGCGACCGCGCGATGTACGAAAAGCTCATCAACGAAGTGCTCACGGCCGACGATCCGGACCCGCAGCAGCGCTTCACCAACACCATCGCCAAGCGCCGCGCCCGCCGCGCTCTCCTCAAATCACGTATGGAAGACTGCGGGTTTTAGCCAGATTTGCGCGCAAATCGTGCTAAGTGAATCGGCGCGGCTCGGCCGCGTCCAACGTTGTTCGGAGGTCTCTGATGTTGTCCAAGCGTATCGCCCTATGTGCCGCACTCGCGACGGCCTTTGCCGTTGCTGGTGATGCGCAAGCCGACCCAGTCACGCTCAAAGTCGGCACGCTTGCTCCGGGCGATTCGCCGTGGGGTCAGGTCTTCAAGGTCTGGAAGCGCGCGGTCGAAGAGCGCAGCGGGCAAAACATCCAGCTCCAGTTTTTCTGGAACGGCACGCAGGGCGACGAGAGCGCGATGGTCGGAAAGATCCGCACCGGTCAGCTCGACGGCGCAGCCATCACGGCGATCGGCCTCGGCCAAGTCTACAAGCAAGTCCTCGTGCTGCAGCTCCCCGGCCTCTACACGGATTGGGGCAAGCTCGACAACGCACGCAACCAGATGAAGGCGAGCTTCGACGCGCAATTCGACGCGCAAGGCTTCAAGGTTCTCGGCTGGGGCGACGTCGGCAAAGGCCACGTGATGACCAAAGGCTTCGCCGTCAAATCGCCGGACGATTTGAAGCACAAGAACACGTACTACTACTCGGGCGATCCCATCGGCCCGGTGCTCTTCTCGCTGATCGGTGACGTGACGCCGAAGCAGATGGGCGTCCCGGAAATTCTCCCGGGTCTCACGAGCGGCTCGATCAACGTCGTCATCGCGCCCGCGCTCGCCGCCGAGCAGCTGCAGTGGGCGTCGCGCCTCGACAACATCAACAACGCCGTCGCTGGCGTTGGCATCGGCGCGCTCGTCTTCAGCTCGAACAAAATCAAGAGCCTTCCCGCCGACGCGCAAAACATCCTGATCCAAACCGGCGCCATCACGGGCCAAGCGCTGACGACGCGCATCCGCAACGAAGACGACGCAGCCTTCGGACGCCTGAAGGCCCGCATGGCCGGCTACGATCCGAACCCCGCCGAAGTCGCGCAGTGGAACAAGCTCTTCGCCGACACGCGCGCCCGCCTACGTGGCACGGTCTTCAACGCGCAAGTCTTCGACGACGCCGTCAAGTACGCCCAGTAACCGCGCCCACAACGCGTCCGCGAACGCCAACGCCAACGCGCACGCGCACGCCAACGCCAACGCGCACGCGCACGCCAACGCTCACGCGTGCGCCAACGCGCGTTACAGCGCGCACGTTGCCTGTGCATGTGACCGTGCGAATGCCGGAGCACGTCTACAACTTGCGGAGTCGTCGCGCTCCGCACGCCGTCCGAGGTGCGCCGGGCTGTCGCATACGTTCGCAACAACCACCGCAAACACATGGCGGAGCTCGGCCAGCCGCTCGCGCGCACTTTCGTCGACGCGTTCGCGTCGGAAGGCGCGGGCATCGCCCTACCGCTCGCGCGCACCTGGCTGCTCCGCACCGGTCTCGCCCCGCCCGACGCGTGAGCGTTTGCGTAGGCCGTCGCCGCGAGATCGTCTACCCTCGCGCGCGATGACGGACGACAAGGACGGGGAGAAGTCCGAACCGAAACCAGAGCCGGAGGCGGAGCCTGTGAAAGAGGCAGAGCCGGAGCCTGCGAAAGAGGCCGAGCGAGAGCCAGAGCCGGAGCCGGACAAACAAGAAGACCCCAACGTTGCGACGCCCGAGGCGCATGTGGGCGCGAAGTGGGTGCAGCCGCTCGTTCGGTTCGACGCTTGGTGGACGAAATGGGAAGCGCGGCTCGCCGCGGGCGTGCTCGGCGCCGAGATTGTTTCGCTCGTGACGTGGGTCGCTTTGAAGGGGATGTCGTCCGAGTATCAGCCGAATCAAGCCGATTCGGAGGCGCCGGTCGATGTGTCGGGGCTTCTCTTTCGCGCGGTGGTTGGCGGCACGGTGTTCGGCATCGCGGCGTACTTCGCGCTTCGCGACAAAGACCCCACGAAGCGCAAGACCGACATCCGTTTCCAGGTCGGCGTCACGGTCGCGGCGATCCTCGGCATGGTCGTCAGCCGGTTTTGGGCGAACGTAGGCACCGCGTATTTTTCGAACACGCTCAATTGGTTGCAGAGTGCATCCACTTTGACGCTGCTCGGCGGCCTTCGCGGGCTCGCGACGCGCCTCACGCTGTGGCTCGCACTTCTCGGTGCGTCGCTCGCGACGTCGCAGGGCAAGCACATCAACGTCGACGTCGTCATGCGCTTCCTCACACCGAGGATGCGGCTCCCCGTCGCGCTTCTCGGTTGGCTCGCTGCGGCGCTCGTGTGCTTGAGCGGCGCGTGGGGCTTCGTCGATCACCTCGCGATTGCGGAATACAAAATCTCGACCGACATCCCGGGCGGCGAGCGCATCTCGAAAGTGGAGCACGAGTTCGGGCGCGACCTCTTCTTGGTTCGCCAGCAGCTCAAGCTCGATTTCCACACACTGCCGAAGGTGCTCACTGGCGCGAAGTACAAGGACTACCTCAAGGCCACCGAATGGAACGAATGGATGAACGGCGGCGACTGGAACGCGTACTTCCCCGCTGACGACGTAAAGGGCCAGATGATGGACCCCGCGGATCAGCAGCTCACGCGCTTGCCGCTCATCAACATTCCCGGCACCGGAGAGAACACGAACGGGCTCCTCGTTCGCGACATCGACTTCGTCTTTCCGTTTGGCCTTTTGATGATCGCCCTCCGGTTCCTCCTGCGGTGCGCGCTCGCGATTGGGGGCGCAGTGAAGATCGATCCCGACGCCGCACACGGTGATGTCGACGTCGAGCATGCGGTAGACGCGAACAAGGCGGCATCATGAGCGCGCCGCAATCGGTTCGTTCGACCTCACGCAGCACGTATACGGGCTTCGGGATCGTCGGCGGGCTCGTGGTGCTCATCGGCGTGCTCGGCGGCGGGATGGCCGCGGCCGTCGTCGCGCTCGCGCTCCTTGGCACGCCGCTCTTCGCGGTCATGGGCGGCGGCAGCGAGCTGTTGTGGCTCACGCACAAGGACGCCAGCTATCACCACCTCCGCTACATCGCCGCGAACATACTCACCGATCACTTCGCCGGCTCGCCCATCCTCGTCACGATTCCGCTCTTCACCTTCGTCGGCTACGTGCTTGCCGAATCGAAGACGGCCGAGCGACTCGTTCGCGCATCGAGCGCGCTCGTCGGTTGGTTGCCAGGCGGTCTCGCGATCGTGTGCGTGCTCGCGAGCGCCATTTTCACGCTCTTCACGGGCGGTAGCGGCGTCACCATCATCGCGATCGGCGGCCTCCTTTATCCGGCGCTGCGCAAAGAAGGCTACTCGGAGAAGTTCTCGCTCGGCGTCGTCACGAGCGGCGGCTCCATCGGCCTCTTGCTTCCGTATTCGCTGCCGCTGATGATCTACTCGCTCGTCGCGCACGTCGACTTCGAGATTGCGTTCAAGGCGGTCATCGCGCCGGGCATTTTGGTCATCCTGATGTTCTCGGCGTACTGCGTGTATGTCGGCATCAAAGAGAAGGTCGCGCGCAAAGCGTTCGACGTTCGCGAGGTGTTCGCATCCGGTTGGGAGCTCAAGTGGGAGCTCGGCATTCCGGTGATTCTCGTTGTCGGCCTGAAGAAGATGGGCCTCGCCATCGACGAGTGCGCGGGCGCGGTCGCGCTCTACGCCGTCGTCATCGAGTGCTTCGTCTACAAAGATCTCAACTTCAAGAAAGACATCCCGCGCGTCGCGAAGAGCGCGATGGCACTCGGCGGCGCGATCATCCTCATCTTGTCGATGGCGAACGCGCTCATCAACTACGTCGTCCAAGAGAAGATCCCCGATCAAGTCTTGAACTTCATGATCCACCTCGGGATCGACACGCCGTACGAGTTCTTGATCGCGATGAACATCTTCCTCCTGGTCATCGGCATGTTGATGGAGGGCTTCAGCGCGATCCTCGTCGCGGTGCCGCTCATCTTGCCGTTCGCGGCGCGGTTCCACCTCGGGCCGTTCCACACGGCGATGATCTTCCTCGTGAACCTCGAGCTCGCGTATTGCTGCCCGCCGCTCGGGCTCAACTTGTTCATCGCGAGCTTCCGGTTCAACCGGCCCGCCGTGAGCCTTTACAGGCCCATTTTGCCGTTTTTGGGCGTGCTTCTCGCATCGCTGCTCATCATCAGTTACGTGCCGAGCATCTCGACGATCATGGTTCGCTCGGACATCGCGGCCGCGCGCGCGAAATCGGCGAAGCTCAACGCGCCTCCCGCCGACGCATGGAAGCTCGAGTGCGTGCAGGACGATCCGAACAACCCCATGCCGTGCACCGAAGAAGAGCGGAAGAAATATCCGAACGGACAAAACACGATCATCGACCAGCCCATCGTCGAAACCAAAGACGCAGGCGCGGAAGATGCTGCTGGTGGGGACGGCGGCGAAGATCTCTTCGCGCAAATGATGGGCGCAGGCGGCGACGCCGCAGCCGCGGGCGACGCTGAAGATCTCTTCGCGCAAATGATGGGCGCCGGAGTCGACGCGGGTGCGGCCGATGCAAAAGCGGAAGCAGCAGCCGCGAAGAAGGGCTCCGACGACGACATCTTCAACCAGATGATGAACTCGGGCGGCGGTGGGAAGCCTTAGAGAAGGATCTTCTTCCAGCCGCCCGCGCGAAACTTCAGGGCCATCACCGTCGCGGCGAGGACGCCGTACACGCACGCGGCAATCCAGATCCCGTTGAGGCCCGCGTGGAGCTTCAAGCCGATGATCCACGCGCCCGGCACGAGCACGCCGAAGACGAGAATGAACTGGGCGGCCGCGACGAACTTCGTCGCGCCCGCGCCGAAGAGCGCTTCGCTCAAGATGAGCGCGATCGAAATCAACGGCGTCACCACGCCGACGAGCATCATCGGTTGATTCATCGCTTCGGCCACACCGGGCGTGGCGGCGAAAATCGAGATCACGCGCTCGCGGAAAATCAGGCCCTCGCACAAACCCACGGCGCCAAACACGATGAGGCCAAGGCGGACGCTCGCCCACCCATATTTGGCGGCCTCTTCCGGCGCTTTGCGGCCGAGTGATTGGCTCACGAGCGTGGCAGTCGATGTGCCGAATGCGATGCACGCCGTGAACGTGAGCATCATGATTTGGATGATGTTCGTCGTCGCTGCGCCGTTGACGGCTTCGATGCGGCCGGCGTCGAGCACGTTGACGATCTTCGTGAAGAGCGCGAACCCGAACATCATCACGATTGTTGCGACGGCCGCGGGGAACGAGAGCTTCACCATGTCCCACGTGAGCGCCCGCGAAATGTTCGCCCACTTCATCGGGAGAAAATCGGCGCGGTAGAGAACCACATAGATGAGCATGACGGCGAGGCCGATCCATGTGGAGATGAACGCAGAAAACCCGGCGCCTTCGGGGCCCATCGCGGAAAAGCCAAGATGACCGAAGATGAACATCCAACACAAAACGATGTTGGCGACGTTCATCGTGAACGAGGCGACGAAGTGGAACGTGGTTTTGCCGATGCCGTCGAAGAAACCTTTCACGGCTTGCGTCATCGACATCGACACGAACGCAAAGAGCCGCCAGTGCGTGTACGACTCGGCGATTTGGCGAACCTCCGGGGAGGGGATGAGCTTCGCGAGGATCGTCGGAATGACGAAGTACGCCGCAATGCACGTCAGCAAACCGCCGACGAGCGTGAACCACACGGCGTTGGCGAGCACGGCGCCCGCAGCCGAATATTTTCCTTCGGCGAAGCGGCGAGCCGTGATGGCTTGCGTGCCCACACTGATCGCGCCGAGCGAGCCGCCGAAGAGCCAGACCAAAATGAGCGATGGCTGCAGCGCAGATTGCGCATTCGACGCGACCAGCTGGTCCGGCAAATAGCGAAAATACACGTCGTCCACGACGTTGACGGACGATTGCATCAGCATCGCAAACACCGTCGGGATCGCGAGCTTCAGAATCGTCTGCGTTTTGTTGGCGGAAAAATCGACGCCTCCGCCGACGTGCGCGCCCGAATCCGCCATGTTCAGCGACCCACTTACACGAGGTTGACAAGGAAAGCGATTCGGGTGCACACCGTTAAAAGCAGATGTCACTTGAACCGATGAATCGCTCGTTCTTCAAAGGGCTTGCTGTTGCTGGCGCTGTTGCGGCGATTGTCGCGGCGTGTGGCGGCGCGAAATACCCGAACTGCGACAACGACGAAAACTGCAACGCGGAAGGTCACGCGGGCGTCTGCGTCGACGGAAAATGCGTCGCCTGCCGCGACGACAAAGGCTGCGGCACGGGCAAGCAGTGCAAGAGCGGGCAGTGCGTAGCGCCCGTCGCCGAAGATTTTTGCGACGACACCCACGCGTGCACCGGCACATGCACCAACCATCACTGCGTGAAAGTCAGCGCCGTTCACGACCCGACAGCATGCGACGACGAGCACGCATGCACCGTCGCCGGCGAGCGTTGCCAAAACGGGCACTGCGTTGCGCCGCCGAAGGGCGGGCCGGGCTGCACCGATTTCCCCGCGCCGAAATACGCGTACCAATCACCCGACCTCACCGACGACGCAAAGAAAGTTCTTCAACGTCTCGCGGGCTGCCTCACGACGGGCTCACTCAAAGGCGCGCACGTCTTGCTCGTGGGTCACTGCGACGCGCGCGGCGAATACGAGTTCAACATGAGCCTCGGTGCCGAGCGCGCCGAGGGCGCGAAGAAGCTCTTGCAGGGTCTCGGCGTTCCGGACACCGTGATGAACACGTCGTCGCGCGGCAAGCTCGACGCAACGGGCAACGACGAAGCCGGCTGGGCCAACGACCGCCGCGTCGACGTCGAAATCCGATAACTGTTTTCGCTCTCCGCGAGGCTAGCGATTTTGAGCGGTCGCGTTGCGGCGCTGCGCGGTGTCGGGTGGCGGTAGTGGGGCGCCGAGCTTCGCGTGGAGCTTGCGCGCCGGCTCGCTCTCGGGGTGTGTCTCGAGGACTTCTTCGAGTACGGCGCGCGCCTCTTGGTGTTTGCCGCTCTGGTCGAGCACGCTTGCAAGGAACACACGCGGCTCGGGCGTCGCATCGTGCAGAATCCACGTATCGGCCGCGCGCCGCGCGTCGCGCAAGTCGCCCGCGCGAACTGCGGCGTTCGCCCATGCGCGAAGCAATCGCGCATCGCCCGGTTTCTGGTGCGCTGCAGTGCGCGCCGCGTCCAGGCGATTTTGCGAGCGTTCGGACTTCGCCGGTTTGTCGTTCGTGATGTCGATGGCCGCGGGCGGCAACACGGACGCGAGCGGCGCCGGCTCGTTCGACGACGGAACGACCGAAGGCGGCTCGACGCGTTGCGCGACCGTATCGACCGGAACTTCTGCGGGTGCGGGCGCCGAGTGGCTGCCCGCGTGGGCGACGATGACGATCCCGCCAAGCACCGCCGCGAGAACCGCACCGCGCATCACCATCGAACGCTTCTTCGTCGCGGGCTTCGCGCGCGCACCCGACATGGCATCTTCGAGCGCACGCCGCATGGCGACCGCGGTCGAGTAACGCTCTTCGCGCTTCTTGTTCATCGCGCGCATCACGACGCACTCGAGCGCTTCCGGAATCTTTCGCGCCGGCGCGCGCTCGCGCATCGGCTCGGGCAGCTCGCGCACTTGTTTGCCGAGCACTTCGACGCTCGAATTGCCCGAAAAAGGCGGGGTTCCCGTGAGCATTTCGTACATCACGCAACCGAGCGCGTAGACGTCGCAGCGTGCATCGACGGGCTCGCCCGCAACTTGCTCGGGCGCCATGTATTCGGGCGTGCCGAAGATCGCGAAGCCCTTTTGGCGTTTCTCTTGCGTCGTGATGTCGGAGAGCGCCATCGCAACGCCGAAGTCGAGAAGCTTGAGCGTGCCGTTCTTCGTGAGAAACAAATTCGCGGGCTTCAAATCGCGATGCACGAGGCCTGCAGCGTGTGCAGCTTCGAGCGCTTGCGTCGCTTGGATCGCGAGGCCCGTCGCGGCCTTCCAAGGCATCGGCTCGCGCGCGAGGGTCTTGTCGAGCGGCTCGCCGTCGAGGAGCTCCATCGCGAGATAAACGCGGCCATCGCGCGCCTTGCCGAAATCGTAGAGCTGCACGAGGTTCGGATGCGAAATCGCCGCGACCGCGCGCGCTTCGCGACGAAAGCGATCGATCGCATCTTTCGCAGACGCATGCTCGGGCGCGAGCAACTTGAGCGCGACTTTGCGACCGAGCTCGAGATGCTCGGCCGACCACACTTCGCCGCTCGCGCCTTCGCCGATTTTCGTTTGGAGCTTGTAAGCCGTGCCGCTGAGAGCGCCGGCGCCGTCGTTCATGTGCGTGGCGGAGTGCTCGGTGACCTCGGGCGCAGACGGCGTCGGAACCGCGACGCGCGGGGTCGAATCACGGCGAAGACCCCGCGTTTCTTTGAGCATCTTGCTGAACTCGGCTCGCGATCGGCCTGGTTCGTGCGGCCAGAGCACGTGCATCAGCGCTGCGATTCGGCCGCGAACCGTGCGTTCGCCGTTCTTTCCGGCCGGCGCCATGGCGAGGAGCTTTCCGAGCGCCGCGGCCGCTTGCGTCGCCGATGCGTAGCGATCCTCAGGCTCGTTCCTCGTGAGGAGATCGATCGCGGCGTCGAGCTCGGGCGGCGCACCAACGTCTTGCGCGACCGGATTCACGACGAGCGTTCCGTTCGAAGCTTCCTCGAGGTGCTTTTGCGGATCGCCGTTCAAGTAACGACGCCCAGCGCAGAGCTCCCAAAGCATGATGCCAGCGGCGTAGAGATCGATTCGCCCGTCGCCGACTTGCTGCCGAGCAACCTCGGGCGCGACGTAACCGGGTTTCGCGAACACGACGCCGGCGACCGTGTGGCAGCGGCGGTTGTGTCCGCGCGCGGTGCCGAAGTCGATGAGCTTGACCTCACCCGCGTAGCCGAGCATCACGTTTTGCGGCGATAAATCGCGGTGAACGATGCCGAGCGGCGTCCCATCCGCGCCAGAGCGTTCGTGCACGTGTGCGAGCGCGTTTGTCATCTCGAGGACGATCGCGACCGCCTCGGGCCACCCGATGCGCGACCCCGCCTGAATGGCGCGCGTACGCATGTCGGCGAGGCTGCGCCCCTCGACGTATTCGACGACGCTGAACGGCTCGCCGCTCTCGTCGGTGGCGGCCTCGAGCACTTGCGCGACGCCGGGGTGATGAAGCTGAGCCTGCACGCGCGCCTCGTCGAGAAACCGCGCGAGAAACGAACCATCGTGAATGTGATCGCGCCGAATGGTCTTCACGACGCACGGCCGCTCGGCGCCCTCGATCCCCGTGGTGGCGGCGAGATAAACGTCGCCCATCCCACCCCGAGCAATGAGCTTCAAAAGCGTGAGCCGTCCAAACGCACGCGGCACGTCGAATGCCGCATCCCCCGACACGAATGAAGACTGCGCGGCCATAGCCCGGACCCTATTGACCGGGCAGCTTTCGGCCAACTTTCGAGCAATCCCGCGCTATGCTCACGTAGTGAAGCTCGCGACCATCGCTCTCGTCGCATGCGCGCTCACGGCGTGCTCCTCGCGAGCCGTCCCGCGCGACAAAGGCGATCCGACGATCGGTCCGTCGACGAACGTCGCGCCGGAGCCCGACTTCACATCGGGAAGTCGATTGCGTGCTGAAGTTTACGTCGGCGACGACGCAAAAATTCTTCGTGGTTGGTTCGACACGTCGCTCGACGTCGAGTGCACTTTCCGCCTTGCCGAAGACGGAGTCGTGCGTTGCTTGCCCATCGGAGGAACGCTCACCTACTCCGACTCCAACTGCAGCATGCCATACAACATCAATGGACCGTATCGCTCGACGGCCCCCGTGTACGGAACGACCACCGATCCATGTGCGCCCGCCGTGATCTACCTCGGAACCGGCGAGCCGACGGCGCTCCAGCAGGACTGGGTTCGCAACACGAGTGGGGAATGCATGTTGTCGCCAGGCGACTGGGAGTACACGACCATCGCACACGTCGACGCACACACGTTCGTCGCCGCGACGATCACGACAACTGCTGTCGATGGCGCGCTCGGAATCCAAACACTCGCCGCGGAAGACGGCGCACGCGCCAAGCTCTTCGGTCACGACATGATGCACGACGACGATTGCGATCTGCTGTACGGCGCGACGCCAACGATCTGTGCACCTCGAGCCAGCACGACGTTCGCGAGCTACACGTGCGCGGGCGCGATCGTCACCTGCGCGAGCGGTGCACCAAGTACAATCGCGATGACAGGAACCGACTGCAACGTGACTGCGGCGACCGCCGTTCCATCGACGTGCGCCGTTCCAGCAGGTCACGTCGCTCTCGCAGCGGGCAGCTCATTCGACGCTCCGCTACTTGGCGAAGTCGTCATCGGCGAGTCACGCATTCGACTTCAGTGGGTCACGTCCGCCGCGAGTGGCACGCCGCTACACGTTGCTAGCTTCTACGATACGAAGCTCGGCGAGAGTTGCAGCGCCGTGCGGACGCGTGATGGCGTGCTTCGCTGCGTTCCGCCTGCATCCCAGTGGCCGGGCTATTTCGCGGATGCCGCGTGCTCGATCCCGATAGGCGTCGAGTCCTGCGCTACGCCTCCGCTCGTCGCCGCAGAGCATCACTACTTTGCGCGCGGAAGCGACCTTGCACCAAACACACCAGCCTATGTGTATGGATACTTATGCGGGGAGACCGTCGCCCCACCTGGCGCATTCACGACAACGCCATTGCCCGACGACGCCTTCGCCGAGCTCATCGAGTCAACCGAATGAGCATCTGTCCACGTGCGCCGAGAAGTGCGAAAGTCGATCTATGCCGAAGCTGTCCAAATATTTCGAGACGGCGCGTGATGCGGATGGTGTGTTTCGGATGCACGTCTCGCTCGACGGCTACGCGCTGCTGAGGCTCGCACCGACGAACAAAGGGAGCGCCTTCACCATCGAGGAGCGGCGTGCGCTTCATCTCGACGGGCTCTTGCCGCCACACGTGAGCTCGCTCGACGAGCAACTCGCGCGCACGTATGCCGGGTTCCTTCGCTCTCCCACCGACTTGATGAAGTACACGTACCTCCGCCAAGTGCAGGAGCGAAACGAGACGCTCTTTTATGCGCTTCTCGAGCAGCACCTGCCGGAGATGCTGCCGATCATCTACACGCCCACCGTCGGCGACGCGGTGCGCAACTATCACAACATTTATCAGAGCGCGCGGGGCGTATCGCTGTCGCCCGAGAACGTGTCGCGTGCGCGCGAGGTCCTCGACAACTGCCACTACGACGACGTCCGCATGATCGTCGCGACGGACTCATCGGCGATCTTGGGCATCGGCGATCAAGGGTATGGCGGCGTGGCGATCAGCATCGGCAAGCTCGCGCTCTATACGGCGGGCGGCATGAGCCCGTGGCGTTCGCTGCCCGTCGGGCTCGATGTCGGGACCGAGCGCGCCGACTTGATCGAAGACCCACATTATCTCGGCGTGCGGCAAAAGCGCCTTCGGGGCGAGGAGTATTTCGCGTTCTTCGATCGCTTCGTCGATGCGGTGCGCGAGCGATACCCAAACGCGATTTTGCAATGGGAAGACCTCTCGAAGGATTCCGCGTTTGCCGTTCACGAGCGGTATCGAAAGAAGCTCGCGTCTTTCAACGACGACATTCAAGGAACGGGCGCCGTCGCGTTGGCTGGAGTTCTTTCGGCCTGCAAGATCCGCGGCGACACATTGCGCGATCAGCGCATCGTTATTTTCGGCGCCGGTGCCGGCGGCGCGGGCGTCGGTTGGGCGCTCGTGCACGGCATGATGCGCGAGGGCCTCTCCGAAAAAGAGGCGATGGAGCGGATGTTCATCCTCGACTCCAAAGGTCTCCTCTCCGATGACCGGCCAATGGAGGATTACAAACGCCCGTTCGCGAAATCGAAAGAGGTGCTGGAGCGCGTCGGAAAATATTTGCTCGAGGTCGTCGAGAAATCGAAGGCGACGATTCTCCTCGGGCTCTCGGGTCAGCCCGGAATGTTCACGGAAGCGATCATTCGCGCGATCGGAAAAAATACCGAGCGCCCCGTGATCTTCGCGCTCTCCAATCCAACGACGTCATGCGAAGCGCAACCCGCTGACATTCTCGCGTGGACCACGGGCCGCGCAATCGTCGCGACGGGCAGTCCATTCGCGCCCGTCAGCTTCGGCGGCACGCTCTACGAAATCGGCCAAGGCAACAACGCGTTCATCTTCCCTGGCCTCGGCTTCGGCGCGGTTCTCGCGCAAGCCCGCGAGGTCACCGACGCGATGGTGATGGCCGCGGCGATCGCGCTCACGGACTACACCGCCGAGCACCACCTATCGAAGGGCCTCATCTACCCACCGGTGGTCGAGCTCCGCGAAGTCGCCGCGCACGTCGCCGCCCGCGTCATCACGCAAGCCTTCGCCGACGGCGTCGCCGCCGCGAGCCCCGACAAGCTCAAAGACCCCCTCACGTACGTCCGCACCAAAATGTGGCAACCCAAGTACCTCCCCTTCGTCCGCGGCTAACCCCGACCTAAGAAAGCCGCCAAGGCGCCAACGCGCCAACAGACGAGAAAACAATGGGTTCAGAACACGCGTCACGCGCGGTTTGAACCCTCTCTCCTCTTTTCTTCTGGCGCCTTGGCGGCTGTCTTAGGTTGCGCTACCGGCGCTATTTTTGGGCGAGGGCGATTTGTTCGTGCTCGGATTCGAAGGAGCCGAGTTGGTTCGTGACGATGTCGACGTTGGCGTCGTTGGAGGTGCTGGGTTCGGCGCGGCCGAGGTCGAGCATTTGTTTGCGGATGTCGTAGAGCTCGTCGCAGAGCGCGGAGAGGCGCGCGATGTCGCGAGACTTTCGTTCTTTGCCCGCGAACTCGGCGCGGAATGAATCGAAGACGTCGTTGGCTGCGCCGCCGAGCATGCCGAGCAAATCGCCGAACGCGATGCCCTTGCGCGCGGCGCGGACTTCGTCGAGCTCGGCGCGGTAAGTCGCGAGCTGTTTCGTGACGATGTCGATGTTGTTGTCGTTGTTCTCGGTCGTGAGCCCGCCCTTCTTGAGCGCGCGCATTCCCTTTTCGATGGCCGCGAGCTGCTCGGTCACGCGAACGAGAAGCGCCGGGCGCCGTGTCGAGCGAGATTTTCCCGCGAAGTGATTTTGGTAAATCCGAAATTGATCGTTCGCGAGCTGCGCGAAGAGGCCCGCGCGATCTTCGGGGGTGCCCATCGTGCGCGTCTCGGCGATGGCTTTTTGCTCGGTGCGGTAGCTCGCGAGGGTGGTGCGAACGAGCTCGAGATCGCGCGTGAGCTCCGTTTTGTTTTTCACCTCGCGAACGATCGTGGCCATGCCCTCTTCGATCGATTCGAGATCGCCCACCATCTCTTCGATCAATCCAAGATCGCGTGACGCGCGTGACTGCCCCGCAAAGTGCCGGCGGTAGCGCGAGAAAACGAAGTTCGCACTCGACGCGAGCACGGCAAAGCGCTCGTACTCGGGACCAACCTTTGCCGCGTTCTCGATGAGCGTCCGCTCGCGTTCATAGAGCGTCACGTTCTGGCGCGCGGTCTCGACGAGGCCGCTCAGCTCCGGCGGGCGCACGGCCTCCGGAATCGATTCGATGCGGGCGACGATGTCTCTCGTTTCCTTCAGGAGCACTTCGAGCTCGTCGGCGTTTCGGTTGCTTCGCGGCATGCCCGCGAACTGGGCCTCGTAGCGGGCGGCGATGCGATCGAGCTCTTCGGCGAATTTCTTGTGCGGTGTCATCCGAGGTTCCTCATGGCGCGTGGCGAAACGTACTACTAGAACTGTTGCGATGCATCCGCGTGCGCGCCTGGCTCTTCGCCTCGTGGTGGCGGCCATCTTTCCGCTCTCCGCGAGCCTTGGCGAGCGCACGGCCCAGGCCCAGGCGTGCTGCGCCAGCACGAGCGTGATTTTCCCAGCGCGCCTCGCAGACGACGAAACTGCGCTCATCGGCATTGCTGCTCGCGGCGCAGGCGTTTTCGGCACGTACGATTCGCAGCGCGTGCTCTCGGGTCAGCCGAAGGGCGCAGGCGAAGCCGATTTCGCAGACACGCTCCTCGTTACCGTTCGCCCGTGGGCGCCGCTCCAAATCAACGTTGCCGTCCCCTACGTCGAGACGTTCCGCAGCGCGCCCGGCCAAACCGACTTTGGCTCCAACGTCGGCGACATCACCTTCGCCACGCGATTGGATTTCATTCGCGAGCACAAAGACCCCGTCGTCCCGGGAATCGCCGCGCTCGTTTCCTTCACGCTTCCAACGGGCGTGCCGCTCGAGCAATCGAACAATCCTCTCGCCGCCGACGCGAGCGGCCTCGGCAGCGCACAAGTCACGACGGGGCTGGCGCTCGAGAAAATCTTCGGCCGCACGTTCTTCGCAATCACCGGGGCGGCCACGTTTCACGGCGCGCGCACGGTGACCGGCGTTCACTCGCAGCTCGGCCCAGACCTCGCCGCCACATTGGGTGCAAGTTACACGTTTCGCGCGGGCGTCTCGCTCGGCGGCGCGCTCACGTACATGGGCTCGTTCGACTCCACCATTGATGGCGCTACCGTCGCCGACTCCGCACGCGCCACGACGCAGATTGCCGTTGGGCTCGCGATGCCCGTGCACGGCGGCTCACGCGTTCTTGCGTCCGTGTTCTTCAATCCGCCAATGTCGGGTGTCGGCCAAAACGAGCCTGCAGCCGCCGGTGCATCGCTCACGTGGATCTTCGGCTTCCACGGTCGCGAATGCTGCGGTTGCGCGGGTGGCATGTGCCCGCCCCGTCGCTGACCGCCTCGAACAAGTCTGGGAGCTCGAGGCGGGGACCGCCTCGAACAAGTCTGGGAGCTCGAGGCGGGGACCGCCTCGAACAAGTCTGGGAGCTCGAG
>JBBSFE010000009.1:0-90358 GCA_038239005.1 Polyangiales bacterium | reverse complement strand
CGCGGGGTTTGATGTTGCGGACCCGACCGATCTGCCGGGCGGAGATCGTGCGGAACCGAACGATCTGCAGCCTTGGGGGGCTGGCCTGGGTAGGAGGGCCATAGGTCGCCTTGGGGGCGCCGCGAGTCCGGCATGGGTCGGTTATATCCCCTCGATCGGGAATACGGCGGCCTTCCGCGGGTTTCTGGCGGCGCGCCGGGACGTTGACAGGGCGGACCTCAAGACTAGGATGCGCGCTCCGCGAGCCCGCATTTAGCCGCGCAGAGGAGCTTGGATGCCTACCGATGTGATGATTCAAGCGAGCGATCTGACCAAGAACTACGGTGCATTTCGCGCGCTCGACAAAATTAGCTTCGAAGTGAACCGAGGCGAGGTTGTTGGATTTCTCGGGCCGAACGGCGCCGGAAAATCGACGACCATGCGTATCCTCACGTGCTTCATCTCGCCCACACAGGGCACAGCGCGCGTGAACGGCGCGGACGTGTTCGACCAGCCCCTCGCGGTTCGTCGGAGCATAGGGTACCTCCCGCAGCGCGCGCCGCTCTACACCGAGATGAGCGTGCTCGAGTACCTGCGCTTCGCGTCGGACCTCCGCCAGCTCGACCCGGCGAAGTTCGTGAAGCGCGCCAAAGACGTCGTCGAGGTTTGCGGCATCGCGCAGGTGCTCGGAAAGGAAATCCGGCACCTCTCGCACGGCTATCGGCAACGCGTCGGTCTCGCGCAAGCACTCATCCACGACCCGCCGATTCTCATTCTCGACGAGCCCACGAGCGATCTCGACCCCAACGAGAAGGCCGAGTTCCTCGAATACCTCCAGCGCATCGGCACCGACCGCACCGTTCTCCTCTCGACGCACAACTTGGCCGAGGTCGAGGCGGCGTGCGCCCGCGCGATCATCGTGCGCAAGGGCCGTGTCGTCGCCGACGGTCCGCTCGACGAGATCCGCGCCCGCTCCGGCAAGGTTCGCTACGTCGTGTGGATTCAAGAGTCGACGGGCGCATCGCCGTATCGCGGCAAGGGCGAGCTCCCCAAGAAGGAGCAAGTCGAGTCCGCGCTTCGTGCGCTCCCGAACGTGAACGCCGTCGCCGAGCTCCCGACGGACGAGCGCGCCCACGCGTATTCGCTGTCGACCGAATCGACCGAAGATCTCAGGCCTGAGATCTTCGCCCTCATCGCAGACAAAGGCTGGGTTTTGCTCGAGCTCCATCGCGACGCGCAAACGCTCGAAAACGTCTTCCGCAGCCTGACCCTCGGCGACGAGCTCCGTAACCGGAAGCTCGGCTCCGAAGAGGAAGAGGAAGAAGACGAAGAGGACGAAGAAGAGGAAGAGGACGAGGAAGACGAGGAAGAAGAAGACGAGGAAGAAGACGAAGAAGAAAAGGAGGACGAGAAAAAATGAGCACCAAAGACACCTCAGCCTCCGAGCTCGAAGACAAAGAGCACGACGAAGAGGAAGACGAAGAGGAGGAGGACGACGAAGAAGAAAAAGTCGTCGCCAAGAGGCCCACTCAGCCGAAACCTGCTCCGCGCGACACGTCCGGCAGCGGCGTGCTCGGATCGCTCAAGAACACGTGGACGATCGCCAAGCGCGAGCTCCGCGCCTACTTCGACTCGCTCGTCGCTTACGTCGTCATCGGTCTCTCGATGCTCGGCCTCGGCGGATACTTCTTCTTTTACCAAGGCGGCTTTTGGCAGGTCGATCGCGCGACGATGATGCGCCTCTTCGACTTCGCGCCCGGCGCGCTTTGCCTCGTCGTCCCGCTCGTCACGATGGGTGTGCTCGCCGAAGAGAAGCGCTCGGGAACGATCGAGCTCCTCATCACGATGCCCGTCCGCGATAGCGAGGTCATCCTCGGCAAGTACATCGCCTCACTCGGGATGTGCACGATCCTCCTTCTCGCGACGCTCACGTATCCATTCGCGATGTTCGTTTGGCCCTGGCACCTTGGCCCGCTCGATTGGGGTCCCGTGTGGACGGGGTATCTCGGCCTGTTCGTGTTTTGCGGCGCAGGCGTCGCGATCGGGATGATGTTCTCGAGCTTCACCGAGAGTCAGATCATCTCGTTCTTCGTGACGGCCGTCGTGATGCTCACGCTCTGGGGCCTCGGCTTCTTGGTCGAGACGATTCCCGGCGCCACCGGCGACATCTTCAGCTTCATCAGCTTTCAGTCGCGTTTCTTGCCGTTCGCACGCGGCATCATCGACACACGCGCTCTCCTCTATTTCGTGTCGATTGCAGTCGTTTGCTTGCTCGTTTCTTTCCGGCAGCTCGAAAGCCGGAAGTGGAAGTGATTTGAACCATGGCCATGGAACGTAAAACCAAAGCAGCGACCGAGAGCCTCGTGCTCTTGGTCGTGATCGCTCTCATCTGCGTTGCGGTGAACGCCCTCGGCGCGTTCGGCCTGTACACCCGCAAGGACATGACGCACGTCGAGCGTTACACGCTGTCGCAAGGCAGCGGGCGCTTGCTGAAGTCGATGAAGCAAACGCTCACCATCGACGCTTACATCACGCGCGGCCTTCCCAAGCTCGACGCCTTCGTTCGCGATTTGCGCGATCTCCTCCAGGAGTACAAAAACGCGGGCGGCTCCAAGTTCGAATACAACCTCATCGAGGTCAAAGACGACGAGAAGAAGAAGGAAGAAGCCGAAAAAGCCGGCCTGAAACCCATGCTTCTCAACGAGAGCGAGAGCGACGAAAAGCTCGGCATCACGCAGGGCTACATGGGCCTCGTGTTCAAGTACGGCGTCGAGAAGGACGTCATTCCGGTTCTCTCGCCCGACAACAACCAAGGCCTCGAGTTCTGGATCACGAACAAGGTTCGCGAGCTCCGCGACAAGGGCGACGGCGTGAAGCACAAAGTGGGCGTCCTCATCGGGCACGACGAGATGAAGCTCAGCGAAGCGAACCTCGTTCCTTCGCAGGCGGGTAAGCCGTCGATGCAAGAAGTCATCGGCCGCAACTTTCCGTTTTACAGCTTCGTCGACGTCGACACGAAAAACGGCGACGCGCCCATCGACGACACCCTTGACGGGCTCATGATTTTGCAACCCGGCAAAGACATCGGCGAGAAAGATCTCCGCCGCATCGACGAGTTCGTGATGAAGGGTAAATCACTCGCAGTCTTCGCGAGCGCCGTGAACTTGAAAGAGCACGACGCCACGATGAACGCGACGCTCTCCACGCGCGGGCTCGACAAGCTCCTCGACGGCTACGGCATCGAGCTTCGCAAAGATGTGGTGCTCGATTTCGGGCGTAGCTTCCGCGTCTCGATGTTCACGCAAGGCGGCGTCGGCAGCGTGCGATTCCCGCAGCTCCTCGAAGTCGTCGACGACGCGCGGTTCTCCGGCGACCCCGACAAATCGCTCGTCGACACGAGCTTCCCGGCGTTCTTCCGAATGACGGAAGTCGTGCTTCCGATGTGCTCGTCGCTCTTGCTCCACAAGGACAAGCAACCGCTTGCGTCGGACTTCTCGATCGTCGCGCGCTCGACACCCCACTCGATTCGCAAAACGGACGACACGGTGGACCTCGGTCTGCAATCGTGGCGCCCCAAGGGCGAGTGGCAGCAGTACAACGTGGCGGCGCGCGTCGAAGGAAAGCTGAAGAGCGCGTTCCCGTCAGGCGACAACATGGGCATCGCGGCCGCCGCCGAAACGCCGGAAGGCAAAACCGCGCGCGTCTTCGTTCTCGCTTCTGCACAGTTCACGGCGAACCCGTTCGCTCGCGCAGGCAACGGCGAAGATGCCAACCCGCAGATGCGTCAGTTCGGTATGCAGAGCATGCCGGGCGACGAGAAGCTCCTCCAGATCGCCGGCCCCTACGCCGACTTGCAACGCGGCGCTGTGCCGCTGCTCTATTCGATCATGGCGACGAAAAACACGCTCGACTGGCTCACGGGCGACACCGACTTGATCGCTGTCTCGGCCAAGCTCCTCAGCGAGCCAGGCTTGGTCTACGGCGACGTCAGCGCGCCGAAGTACGACGAGAACGAAAGCGAAGAAGACATCAAACGCAAAGAGAAGGAGATGCGCGACGCCCGCAAGGACACGCAGCGCAACATCGGCATCATGCTGACCTTCTTCGGACCGCTCCTCTTCATTGCCTACGGCATCTTGCGTTGGCGCATGCGCCTCAACAAACGCATGAACGTGCAGCTCGCTTAGGAAAAGATCATGGAACGAAACGCGAAGATCGGCATTGCCGGAGTCGTCCTCGCTGGGCTCGGCATCGCTACGTACTACCAGTACAAACGCGACGCGGCGCTCGGTGCGCCGGTCAGCAAAAGCGATTTGCCCGAGCTCAAAGTCAGCGATGACGTCGACAAAATCGACATCACGAACGGGAGCAAGGGTGAGGTCGTCCTCGAGAAGAAGGGCGACAAGTGGGAGGTCACCAAGCCCGTCAATGCGTCCGCCAACCAGACGAACGTAAAGAGCCTCATCGACAGCATGAAGGAGCTCAAGCTCGTCGACCGCGCCGTCAGCAAAGCGGACGACGAAGCGAAGAAGACGTACGAGCTCACACCCGACAAGGGCATTCACGTCATCGCGATGAAGGGCGGCGACAAAAAGCTCGACGCCATATTCGGGAAATCCGGCGGCCTCGGCGACGCAGTGATGCTCGACGGCAACACCGACATTTTGTTGGTGAAGGGCTACTCGAGCTGGATGTACGGCCGCGAGCTCAAAGACTGGCGCGACCGCGAAATCTTCAAGTTCGAAGACACCAACGTCACGAGCTTCGAATTCGAGGGCAAGAACGGCAAGTTCACCTTCACGAAGAGCGACAAAGACGGCGGCGCATCCGATTGGACCGCGATCCACGACAAGAAAGCGATCCCGAGCTTCGACCCGCAAAAAGCGGTGAGCGCGATCGGCTCGCTCAAGAGCCTCATGGCCGAAGATTTCGGCGACGCGAAGTCGGACACCGGGCTCGATGTCCCCGAAGAGACGGTGACGATCAAGCTCAAAGACGGCGCCATGCACATGCTCCGCATCGGCAAGCCCACCGACAAAAACCACTTCGCGCAAAAAGACGCCGAGCCGACGATCTTCACGATCGGTGCCGCGCCCTACGAGTGGGCCACCGGCGACGTCGCGAAATTCCAGCAGCCCTCCGACGCAGGAGGTCCCGACAGCGGCAAGCCCGGCGCCCCAACCGCGACCAAAGACGCCGGCAAAAAATAGCGGAGCGAACATGGAGCTCTTCAAGAAGCTCGGCGCGTACGACTACGGCGAAGTTCACTTCAAGCTCGACAAGGCCACAGGCCTTCGCGCGATCGTCGCGATTCACGATACGCGCATGGGGCCCGCGCTCGGCGGGTGTCGCTTCATTCCGTATGATTCGGATGAAGCCGCGCTCGTCGACGCACTTCGACTCGCTCGCGGCATGACGTACAAAGCCGCACTTGCCGGCCTCGCACACGGCGGCGGCAAGAGCGTGATCATGCGGCCCGCAGGGCGATTCGATCGCGTTGCGCTCTTTCGTGCGTTCGGAAAATTCATCGACGATTTGCGCGGGCACTACATCACCGCGGAAGACAGCGGCACCGGTCTCGAGGACATGGAAATCATTCGCAGCGCCACCAAGCACGTGACCGGCGTTGATCCGTCGCATGGCGGGTCGGGCGATCCATCGCCGTTCACCGCGCTCGGCGTGCGTCGCGGCATCGAGGCCGCCGTGAAGTTCAAGCTCGGGAAAGATGCGCTCGCCGGAATGACCGTCGCCGTTCAAGGCGTCGGGCACGTCGGCTATCACTTGTGCAAAGAGCTCCATGCAGCGGGAGCAAAGCTCACCGTCGCCGATGTCGATTCACTCAAGGCCGAGCGCGCCAAGCGCGAGTTCGGCGCGAGCACCGTGCCCATCGACGAGATCGCGAACGTCGCTTGCGACGTGTTTGCACCGTGCGCGCTCGGCGCGGGGCTCAACGATCAGACGATTCCGAATTTGAAGGCCACGATCGTCGCGGGCGCAGCGAACAACCAGCTCGCCGAAGTGCGGCACGGCGATGATTTGCACGCGCGCGGGATTTTGTATGCGCCCGACTACGCCATCAACGCGGGCGGGCTCGTCAACGTCGCGCAAGAAGTGAAGGGTTACGATGCCAAGCTCGCGCGCGAAGGAACCCTCGCGATCTACGACACGATGATGGAGATCTTCGATCGCAGCAAAAAGCTCGGCGCAGCGACGCACAAAGTCGCCGACATGATCGTCGAGGAAAAGCTCGGTCGCGTGCCTTCAGCCGCCCGACTGACGTAAGCGATTTTGCTCGCGCGGGCGCGGATGAAGCTCGCGCTCGACGATGTCGAGTGGCGCGTCGCCGAAGGTGCGCCATGCGTCCGCGCGAAGCGCTGCTTCCGCGAGCCCGTTGCGCATGATCCACTCGATCGAAAGAGCGCGCGTGATCGCCGATGCGGGATGCACCGTTGCGAAGCGCATCAGCTTGCCTTCCAGCGTCGGCGGCATCGGCGCGATGCGCTTCGGCGCGGCGAGAGCGATCGCGCGTGCATCGCCGCCGCGTGCGATCACGACTGCCCACGCGGCCGTCACGATGGCGTCGTGCATCGCAACGAGCACTTCCAAGTTCTCGTCGGCCGTGTGCGCCGCGACCGTCCGTGCACGCAGCACGCAATCGAAGGCGCGTTCCTCGGGCGGCTCGAAAGCTCGCAGCGTCGAGCCCGCGGCGACCGTGTGACACGCGAGCGGCGGCGCGGTCAGAATTTCGCCCGCGCGCGCAGCAACGTCGTCGGTGAGCTTCACGCCAACGAGCTGGGCGATCTCCGCCGCGAGCAATTTCGCTTCCGTGCCGAGAAGAGCGAGCAACGTCTCCGCGGAGAGATGCGTCCCCGCGAGTTCTGCGAGGCTCTGCGCGACGGAGCTCCAACGATCCGACGGCGCAGCAGCAGTGACGCGCTGAATCCCGAGTCGCATCGCGAGCAGAGCCGCGCGACTCTTCGGTTGCGACTCGAGCTCGCGCTCGAGTGGGTCGAGTGAGTCGTCGAGGTCTTGCAGCTCGGCGACCGTGAGCGTGCCCTTGTCGACCGTCTGCGCGATTTCCTGGATGCGTCGCGCGAGCCATTCGTCGTGCCGACCCGCGTCGTTTCCGTCCGGAGCGCGCCACGTCGCGGCGAGCGCCGAAAGAAGCGTGCTCGCCGACCCCGGTAAATCTCGCTCCGAAGTCAGACGAAAGGTTTCCGCCGCGAGAAATCGTGCAACGAGCTCCACCTCGAGCCCACCCATGGTTTTGCAAGGCGAAAATGTCGTCGTGGCCGCCGCCAAAGCGCGTGCGCGCAAACCGAACGACAACACGTCGGGCCTGTCGCCCTCCATCGCGATCGTTGGGTCCTCCGCCAAAATCGCGCCCATCGCGACGTGATGAATCGCGTTTGCGTCGGGCGTTGCACCGCGCGCGGCGATACGTGGGTCGACCGCCATCACGCCAAGGACTTGTGCTTCGCAAATTGCGAACGCGTCGACCGTCGGCTTTCCGTGCTCGGGCGGTTTCGCCGTCGGGCTGGGGCCGCACGCAAGAGCCACCGGCATCACGAGGACCGTGAGGTTTTTTGCCGCGTTCGTGGCAAAGGTGTGCGCCTTCACAAAGATGTGGCATACCACCTTTGCATTGCAGCCTAGGCCGGCTAAATAGGGACGACTCATGCGAAATGGCTTAGGTGAGGTCGCGGTTCGAAAAGCAACACGTGTGGCGGCTGCAGCGGCGAAGGCCGCGTGGCCGTTCGTGCAACGTTACAACCGCAAGTTCGAGCGAACTGCGCCAAAGCCTGCGTGGGCTCCAGCGCCGCTTCTCAAGCGGCGCGACAAGACGAAGCCCGAGCTCGGTTGGCCGCGCGAAACCGATTCGCTCTGCCCGAAGTGCGTCCGAGAGGTTCGCGCCGACATCCTCGATGGCGTGCGAGACATCTCCACCCTCATCGACGGCAAGCCCGGCGAAATTCGCGCGACCATCTGCGAGCGCGACGGCAAGCTGTGGATGGTCAAGGAGTGCAAAAAGCACGGCCGCTTCGAAGACGTGATGAGCATCGACCCGGCGTTCACCAAACGCATCGAAGACCTCTACCCGGGCCGCGATTTCCTCGCGCCGCTCTCGCATCTTCGCAACCACGGCACGTCGAGCGTCAAGTACGGGCGCGGCAGTGTGCTCACGGTCGACCTCACGAACCGCTGCAACATGATGTGCGACCCCTGCTTCATGGATGCCAACCAAGTCGGTTACGTCCACGAGCTTTCATGGGACGAAGTCCGGCAAATCCTCGATGACTCGATGACCATCCAGCCGCGCCGGCAGATGAGCGTTCAGTTCTCGGGCGGTGAGCCCACGCTCTCGCCGCACTTTCTCCGCGCCGTAAAATACGCCCGCGATGTCGGCTACTTTTGCGTGCAGACTGCAACTAACGGCATTCGCTTCGCACAAGACCGCGAGTTCTGCCGCGCATCGAAAGAAGCGGGTCTCCGCCTCGCATACTTGCAGTTCGACGGCGTCACCAACGAAGCGAACTCGCATCGCAAGGTCGGCAACCTCTTCGACGTCAAGCAGCGTGCGATCGAAAACCTCCACGAAGCCGGCATCGACGTCGTCCTCGTCGTCACGGTCGTCAACGACGTCAACGACGATCAGGTCGGTCCCATCCTCGACTTCGCCATCGCCAACGCCGATAAGATCACCGTGGTCTCGTTCCAGCCCGTGAGCTTCACCGGCCGCGACGAAGACATCAGCGACGCCGATCGCCAGCGCCAGCGCTACACGCTCTCGCACCTCGCGCACGACGTGAAGAAACAAACGGGCATCACCGAGCCCAAGCGCGATTGGTTCCCGCTCTCGGCCATGGGTCCGTTTTCGGATCTCGCCGACTTGATGCAAGACCCAACGTCGAATCTCGGCGCGCTCAACTGCGGCTGCCACCCGAACTGCGGCATGGGCACGGTCCTCTTCGTCAACAAGAAGACGAAGCAGATGGTTCCCCTCAGCGAGTTCCTCGACATGGACCAGCTCCTCAGCGACATCGGCGACGTCACCGACGGCGCTCAGCACAAAGCGATCACGCTCGCGCAAGTGGGCCTCGCGCTGCTCAAGAACTTCGACGCCGACAAAGCCCCACGGGGCTACGGCTTCATCGACCTGATGAAACAATTCCGCAGTCAAACCGGAACGCGCGGCGGAAAGATCGGCGAGTTCGAAACCGACGCCGACGAATTCGAATGGCGCGTGCTCTTCGTCGCCGGCATGTGGTTCCAGGATTTGTTCAACTACGATTTCCGTCGCACGGAGATGTGCATCATCCCCTACGGCACGCAGCTCGGCGAAATCAGCTTCTGCGCGTACAACACCGGCGTCGGCTGGCGAAACGTCATCGAAAAGATGAAAGCGAACGCCACGGTCGCCGAGTGGTACAAAAACAACGGCCGCCACCCGGTCTACGCGAAAAACCAGGAGCTCCCGCTCCCGGAGCCGCTCGGCACGATCGTCATGCCCGAATCGGCCATCGCCCTAGAAAAACGCGACGCCGCCAACCGCGACGACCGCAAGCGCGTCCGGCTCACGGTCGTCGCCTAAACCCAACTCCCTCCCAAAAGTTATTTAGGTGCGGCTTTGTTGGGGTCGGAGTTGCAGAGGCCGCTGATCGTGTGGCGGTCTAGGACGAGGACGCATTTTTTGAGGACGTCCATCCCGAGGACGCCGTCGCGGGGGCAGAAGTCGTCTTCTTGGCCCGGGATGAGGTCTAGCTCGCGCGTGACTTCCAGGGCGCCCACGTGGATGTGTGCATCATGCACGGTTCGTGGGGTGACTTTGCCCGAGGCCGCGTAGACGCTTTCGTGGCTTGGGTCGCTGCGCGAGTAGAGGGCCTTCGCGGGCTTTGACGCCATCAAGAGGTCCGAGTGGTGTGCGCCTGTGTCGAGCAGGAGGTCTGCGTCGTGGCCTTCGATTTGCGCGCGCACCACGAACGCCAAGCCTTGGAGCGGGCTGTCCTTGTCGACGCAGACACGTGGCGGGTCGAGGGCGAGCGCGTTGCCCGAGGTGGCGTCGGGCGTCTCGCCTTTGCGGAGTTGGCGCATTTCGGATTTTTGGAAATCGAGGACGATCGATGCGTCGTCGGTGGCGAGCTGCTGCGGCGAGAGGAACGCGCCAATGCCGAGATGCCTGACCGCATCGGGGACGTCGGTGACGAGCATGGGCTCGTCGGGGAGGTCGCCCCAGTTGTCGACGTGCATTTGCGGATGCGCCGCGCGACGCGTTTCGATCGAGTGGCCCGAGTGATCGACGCCGGTGTCGCCGAATGCGCGCGTCGTGAGCTGCGCTTTGCGCGCGAGCCAACCCGCGATGATGTGAGCGTTCGCGCCCGTGTCGATCAAAATGAGCGTCGGCACGCCCGCTACCGTGCCGTGCACGAGCGGAAGCGGAAAGGGTTTATCGCCGATTGCAAATTCCAAATCGACGCGACGAGGAGCGCCGTCATCGCCCGGCGTCGCCGACGCATTCCGCGCAACGCGAGCTTTGTCCGCTGCGTTGCTCGAGCCGCCACACGCGAGCGCGACCACGAGCAGTAGCGCGCGCTTCATCGGACCCGAACTATAGCGTCGAATCAGCCGGCGGCTTTGTAGATCGCCATGACGTCGGCGAGGAGCTTGAGCGCCTCCGGACGCGGACGCTGGAACGCGTTTCGGCCCATGATCGAGCCGAACGCGCCGCCTTTGGCGATCTCTTTGATCTCGGCGAGTAAATCGTCGGTGCCCTTTGATTCGCCGCCCGAGAAAATCAGGATGCGTTTCCCGTTGAATGCACTCTGCACGCAATGACGAACGCGCTCCGACATGGTCTTGGTCGGGATCGCGTATTTCTCGTAGACCTTTTTCGCTTCGGCCTGCTCGATGAAATCCTTCGGCGGCTTGATCTTGATCACGTGCGCGCCGAGCTGCGCGGAGATTTGCGCCGCGTACGCGCAGACGTCGATGGCCGTCTCGCCGTCTTTCGAAAGACCAGCGCCGCGCGGGTATGCCCAGAGGATCGTCGGCAGGCCCACCGTCTTCGCTTCGAGAATGAGCTCGCGGAGCTCTTCGTACATGATGTTGCGCGCGCCCGAGCCCGGGTAAATCGTGTAGCCGATCGCGGCGCAGCCGAGGCGGAGCGCATCGTCGACGGAGCCCGTCACGGCGGAGCACGGCTGATCCATCTTCGCGAGCGAGTCGGAGTTGTTCAGCTTCAAGATGAGCGGCAAGTGCCCCGCGTAGCGATCGGCGACTTGCTCGAGAAACCCGAGCGGTGCGGCGTACGCGTTGCAACCCGCGTCGACTGCAAGCTGAGCGTGGTAATCCGGATCGTAGCCATCAGGATTCGGCTGAAACGATCGCGCCGGACCGTGCTCGAAGCCCTGGTCGACGGGCAAAATGACCATCTTGCCCGTGCCGGCGAGCGTGCCATGCAGCATCATGCGCGCGAGATTGGCGCGCACACCGGGGTTATCCGAGCCGTACCACGAGAGGATCTGTTTGACGCGATCGGTGAGGGGCATCCGCCGAGGTGTACCGAAGGACCTCGCCGCGGACAAGCCTCGCCCGCGCGCTCACGCCGGCGCGTATGCGTGGAGCTTCCGCGGCGTTTCAGCAATCCCCTCGCTCGGCACGGAAAGCTCGCGGCGGAGCTCGTCGACCGTCATCTCGAGGAGCTCTGCGTACCGAGCCTCGAATGCTCGGGCGTCGAGCTGGCACATCGGAAAAAGCGACGCACCGCCGACGGATTTTTGCCAGGCATGAAGCGCACGACGAGGCGCAAAAAGAAAACCCGCGAGCGCCCCCGACGTCACGATCGTCGCTACGTAAAGCCCGAGCGGCTTGAGCCCGCGACGCGCCTCCCATACCGAAATCTCGCCCTCGCCGCGGATGTCGGTGCCGAAGCCCGTCACCACGTGGTGCAAATCGTGGAGCATGATCCCCACGCGATGGCGCGGCGTATTCGGCACCGCGAACTTGATGCCGAGGAACGACGCATCGGTGGTCTTCGCGTCGTACGCCTGTACGGTGAACCCGTTTTCGGCGAGGTACGCATCGCGCGCCTGCCGGACGGTCATCGATCCTGAAAAGGGCTCTCGCACCATGGCTGAAAAGTATGGTCAGCGTTCAACGCGCGCAACGCGGATTTTGTATTGGGCGTACCAACGCGCTTTGCCCGCGGATTGCGCCTCGCGATGCACTGCGTTGGCCTTCCACGCGGCGATCGAGGCCTCGTCTTTCCAGTAGCTCACGGTGATTCCGAACCCCGCGGCGTCGCGCGCCGACTCGATGCCGAGGAAGCCCGGCTGATCGGGCGCGAGGCGCTCGAGGCTCTCGGTCATTTCATTGTATTCTGCATGCTCCTCGCCCGTGCGTTGCGAGGAGAAAATCACCGCCAAGTACGGTGGCTCTGGCGTGTGCGCGATCATCTGCCGATGGTAGGATGGCGCGCCATGACCGGCACGACCCTTTGTCCGCGTTGCGGTGCGCCCATTCCCTGGGATGGACAAGCCAAAACCGTGAATTGCCCCTATTGCAAGATCGTCGTGACGCCGATGGTCCACGGTGCGTCTCCGCGACAAGTCGCGGCGATGCGTTCGCCGAGTGGAGGTGGCATGGGCGTAGGTTGCATCATTGCCGCCGTGGTGGGCTTGTTCGTCCTCGTCGGCGTCGGCGTAGGCGCGGTGGTGATGCTTCGCGCCGGGGCGTCCACGGCGTCTTCTGCCATTTCGATCTCCATCGCGCCTCCGATGCCGACGATTCCGGCGATCTCGGGAACGACAACGTCTGGCACAAAGCTCGTCGCGACGCGCGTGTTTGGTGAAGAGGGCGACGGCGCGGGCCAGCTCAGCGACGCGCGAGCGATCGCCGTCGACATGGACGAGAACGTCTACGTCGCCGACTTCGACACGCTGCGCGTTCAGAAGTTCGACCCCACCGGCAAGTTCGTCTGGATCATCTCCGTCCCCAAAGACGAAGTCGGTAGCAACAAAACGATTTGGCAAATGGCGGTCGACACCAAGAACGTTCTTTGGGTCGCGCGTACCGGCGGTCTCTTGAAGTACGCCACCGGCGACGGCAAAGCGGTCGGCCAAGTCAAAGGCAACTACGAGGACATGTATTTCAAGTGGGTCGCACTCGACCCGCTCGGCAACATCGCAACGACGCACGACGCACGCGGCGACGCCGATCTTCTCTTGCTCGACCCGAACGGCAAGCTCAAGAAGCGCCTGAAGAACAAAGAAGCGCATGGGCTCGCAATGGACGGCTCCGGCAACGTCTATCGCAGCGAGGACAGCGTCATCGAAGTCGTCGACACGTCGGGCAACGTGAAGTCTCGCTTCGGCTCGAAGAAGGACAAGCACACGTCGAGCGTCAGCTCGCTCGCCATCGACGGCAAAGGCCACATCTTCGCCGAGACATCCGAAGGCTTGAACGTGTTCGACCAAGGCGGCGCATACATCAAGACGCTCGAAGGCGTTCGCGCGTCGCGTTCGTTCGCGATCAGCACGAAGGGAAATCTCTTCGCGCTCGACAACAACAAAATATCCGTCTTCGCAATCGGGGCGCTCCCGTGAGCGACAGCATCTCGCACATTCCGCCGCCGGTTTCGACGGTTCACGGGACGACGCTTCGCGATCACGTGCTCGCGGGGATGCGCGCTGCCCCCGGCGCGACGGGCGAGTTCACGTCGCTTCTCAGTCACGTGTCGCTTGCGATTCGCATCATTGCGTCGCGCGTTCGACAGGCGGGGCTCGCGGGTTTGCTCGGCTACACCGGGGAGACGAACGTGCAAGGCGAGGCCGTTCAGAAGCTCGACTCGTTCGCGAACGAAGTGCTCGTCAACGTGCTCGAGCGAAGCGGCCACTGCGGCATCATCGGCAGCGAGGAGCTCGAGGGCGCCAAGACCGCAGGGCATCCTGGAAAATACGTCGTCCTCTTCGACCCGCTCGATGGGTCGAGCAACATCGATCTCAACGTCTCCATCGGAACGATCTTCGCCGTGCTTCGCCGGCAAGACGCAACATCGCCACCCACGGTGAACGAAGCGCTTCGTCCCGGTCGCGACGTCATCGCCGCGGGTTACGCGCTCTACGGTCCATCGACCGTGATGGTGCTGTCGACGGGGCAGGGCGTTCACGTCTTCACGATGGACCCGAACATCGGAGAATTTTTCCTTTCGCAATCGAACGTGCGCTGCCCGCAAAAAGGAGCGCTCTATTCGGTGAACGAAGGCAACTTCGCGCGCTGGAGCCCGGGCGTCCAAAAATGGAACGCATGGCTCAAGACCGAAGCGCCGGAAGACGCGCGCCCGTATGGGCATCGGTACGTTGGCTCGCTCGTGGCCGATGCGCATCGCACGCTTTTGAAGGGTGGGATTTTCGCGTACCCAGCCGACAAGAAAAGCCCCAAAGGAAAACTGCGTTTGCTCTACGAGGCAAACCCGATGGCGTTCATCTTCGAGCAAGCTGGCGGTATGGGCATCGACGGCGAGCACCGCATTCTCGACATCGTTCCGAGCGCGCTCCACGATCGCACGCCGCTCATTCTCGGGTCGACACTCGACGTCGAAACGTTCCGCGACTTCGCGACCGGCAGGCGCTGAACGCTGTGATAGAAGTCGCGCCCATGTCGAAGCTCATCGCCTCTGCTCTCGTCTGTGTGTCGCTCGCCGGTTGCTCGTACTTCGACAAGGCCCACGGAGCCAACGCCGACGGCGGTGCACCAGCCGCGAGCGGCACCGCCACCGCGGGCTCGGTCGTTGGCAACCTCGTCGACAAGGCGCTCTCGTTCGTGACCGACAAACCGTTCGAAGGCGAAATCGCGATGAACGTCACCGACGGCACGAAGGCTCCCCACGCGATCTTGTTCGACATCAAAGGTCAGAAAATGCGCTTCGACATGCCGAGTGAGGCCCTCGCGGCGGGCGGCGGCTACGCGATCTACGACGCATCGACGAAAAAGATCACCAGCGTCAGCGACGCCAAGAAGATGGCGTTCGTCATCGACATGAACCAAGAGCCCACCGGCCCCGGCGCCGACCCCGCGATGGCGAAGAAACCCAACATCGACAAAACCGGCAAGACGGACACCGTCGCTGGTTACTCGTGCGAGATCTGGAACATCACCGAAGACAGCGGCGACAAGAGCGTGCTCTGCGTCGCGAAGGGCATCTCGTTTCCAAAGATGCCGATGGGCGGCCGCCACAACACCTCGTGGATGAACGACAACGCCGACTTCTTCCCGCTTCGCATGGTGATGAGCGACGCCACCGGCAAAGAGAAGTCGCGCATGGAAGTGACGAAGATCGAGAAGAAGTCGATCGACGACTCGAAGTTCGAAGTCCCCGCCGGCTACAAAACGCAAAGCATGGAAGAGATGCTGAAGGGCATCGGCGGCGGCGCAATGGGCCGGCGCCCGCTTCCGCACTAAGATTCAGCGCCACGCAACGGGCGCACGATATCTAGCGAAAATGCGGTCGCGCGTGACGATGGTCAGGTTCTCGACGAATGCCTGAGCGCAGAGCATGCGATCGAACGGATCGCGGTGGATCGGTGGAAGCGCGCGGACGCGTTCAGCGTGCGCAAACAGAATCGGTAGCTCTCGAAAGCCGTAAGCACGCGCGACCACCGATAGCGTTGCGGATGCCTTGAGCTTGCCGAGCGCCTCCTTGATGGCCACTTCCCAAGCGCTTGCCGCGCTGACGAAGACCTCGTCGGCGTTCTGAATAATCTCGACGGTTGCCGCGGACAACGCGCCACCGTCCCACCAAAGGAGCGTATGGGTGTCGAGAAGTGCCCTCACTTCTTCGAGCTGCCTTCGAAGGCGTCGAGGACGTGGTCAGGAAGCGCAGCATCGAAGTCCTTTGCGACGCGAAATTTTCCGACGCGTTTGCCGGGCACGCGCAATCGCCGATTCGGATCCGCGAGGGGAACCAGCTTCGCGCGAGGTTTCCCGCCTCGGGCAACGACGATCTCTTCGCCGTTCGCTGCACGCTCGACGAGCTCGGACAAGTGAGCCTTCGCCTCAGCAACGTTGACGACTTTCACGCGCAAACGATATCGCACATGACCAACTTGGTCAACCGGCGGCAAGGTCAAACGCCGGTCGCGTCCGCGCTCCACACGTATTTGTGGAGCTGGAGCTGCACGCGGACGGGGAGCTTGTCTTCGAGGACCCACGTGACGACATCGCGTGCCGCGAGCTTTCCAAAAACGGTGCTCGCGAGGAGATTCGGTGTGCGTGATGGAAGCGCGTGCTCGCGGATGGCGCTGCGCATCCATTCGTAGTCGGTGCGATCGGCGAGGACGAACTTGATCTCGTCGCGCGCGGTGATGTGCGCGAGGTTGCTCCAGCGGTTGCGATGCGATTCGCCGGAGCCCGGCGCTTTGAGGTCCATGATTTTGTGAACGCGCGGGTCGACGTGCGAGACGTCAGCCTCGCCGCTCGTTTCGACGAGCACGGTTTTCCCCGCATCGCAGAGCGCAGCGAGGAGCGGAAACACCGCCGGTTGGATGAGCGGCTCGCCGCCCGTCACCTCGACGAGCTCGGTCGCGTGCGAGAGAGCTTTCGCGACGACTTCGTCGCGGGTCATGCGCGTGCCGCCGTAGAACGCTTGGGGTGTGTCGCACCAGACGCAACGCAAGTTGCATCCGGTGGTTCGCACGAAGGTGCACGGGAGGCCAGCGAACGTCGATTCGCCTTGGATGCTCGCGTAAATCTCGTGGATGACGAGGTTGTCTTCTTTCATGGTGTGGTGCTGCTCTTCTCGGTGCTAAGGCCGCGCACGCGGCTCGGGCTCGGAGTGAGCTCGATTTCGACTTCGCTCGCGGTGGCCGACGGCGCGGGCCGCGGGGCCGGACGAAACGCGTGTGTATAATACAAATACATGCCCCACGCCGCACCGATCGCGGCAAGCACGCCGAGAAGGATGATGCGAGCCAGAGCGATGGGTTTCATTGCTAGGAGAAGTTGGTAGAGGTGGGGCGGTGCGTCAACCGGTTCTGACTTTGCTGCTTGCCGCGGCATGTGGTGCGGCGCCGCCACCACCCGTGAAGCGGCCGCCGCAGATTCATCACGAGCCGCCACCAAAAGAGACCGGAAGCTTCTGGCAGGACACCGTGTTCGACCCCGTGACGCTCGGGCCCGTGACGCTCGAGCGCGACAAGCTCGTCCGTGCGGCCCTCTCCGAACGATTCGACGAGCTTCCCGAAGCGGCGCGAACGCGGCTCATCGAGCGCGGCGTGCTCGCTGTGCCGCGCACGGATCATCAGAGCTCGATCGGCGAGGCTTATGTCGCGCTCGCGCGGAAGAAGATTCCATTCGTCATCACCATGGATGCGCTCTTTGCGATTACGTTTCGCGCGATCGATCGCGCTCTCGACGACGTCGACCGCGACGTAACGACGAGCGCCCTCGCCACCGCGCTCACCGCGACCGACGTCCGCCTCGGCGCAGAAGCGCACGCAGCGCGTTCGGACACCGTGAATGCCTATGCGATCGCGCGCGGAATCGTCGAGGTCGCGCGGAAACTGATCGATCCGGCGTTCGATGCGCGAGGCATGTCGGAAGCAGCGACCGCCGAGCTCTCGCGCGTGCAGGCTCACGCAGGTCCTGCGAAGAGTCCGCTGCTCGGGCGATGGATCGACTACGGCGCGTTCGACACGCAAGCGGGCCTCGCATTCGGTGACGCACGCATCGCGCAGTTTCGCGCGGTGACTTGGCTGGAGCGCGCGGCGCTCGCGCTCGGTCCGGAGCCGAAGATCGTCGACGTCGCGCTCGCTCGAACGCACGTGCGCGCGGCGATGCTTCTCTCGCGTGCGACGAACGATTCCTGGGCGAGGCTCACGGCGTCGTCTTCGTTTGCGGCGGGCGTCGGCGACGACCCGAGCGCACGCGAGCTTCTCGCAACGGCAGCCAAATTGGGGCTCGATTTGCGTGACGAGTCAACCATCGCCAATGTCGTGCGCGTCGACAAGTTGCGTGCGTCGCTCGCGCGTGATGCGGGCGCCACGGTCGAAGACACCGGGAGCATCGCGCCGACGTTTCGTCTTCTCTCGCCGAGCGCGCCCGCCGACGCACGTGCGCTCGCGCGTGTCGAGTCGATGGTCTCGAAAGATCTTCCGAACGCTCTCGCCGTAGGTCTCGCGCTGGGCTCGGACGAGGCGCGTTCACTGCTCGAAGTCGACGGGCAAGAGCCACGCGCTCTCGACGACGTCGCGCGAATGCTTCCCGAAGGTGAGGCACGCCACGCATCGCTCCACGCGAGCGGGCTCGATGCGATTGCTACATATCTTGCGCCGTCCACACTGGATGCGCAGCGGCCGTGGCGTGACACCGCCGCGCATCGTCGCCGAAAGCTCGAGGTGGCTCTCTCGGCCTGGGCCACACTGAGGCACGCGGCCGTTCCATTCGCGCACACGCCATCACGCGCGCTGCTCGACGAACCCGAAGCCGCATTCGACGACGTTGCCGCTGCGATCGAGCCGCACGCCGAAGCGCTCGCGCGACTCGTGTCGATCGTGCATCAAGCCGAGCGCGGTCTCGCGATGCATCAAGGCAGCGCCGCCATGACGCTACTCGAGCGTGTGGAGACGTTGCTCGACGACGCGCTCCAGATCGCGCTCGCACAAACCGTCGCCCCGCTTCCCGTGCCGCTCGCGCACACGCTCGCATCGATGCCCGCGCGCATCAGCGCCATCGAGCGCCGCCTCGGCCCCGCGGGCGCGCCGCTGCTCGTCGTCGTCGCGTCGAACGTGCAAGAGAACCACGTCCTCGAAGACGCAACGGGCCACATCGATGACGTGTGGCTCGCTGTCGACGTCGCAGGCGTCGCATCTTTGTTCGTTGGTGTGCGAGTGCCGTTCTACGAGCTCGCCACCACGCTTCGTTCCACCGATGCATCTTGGGCCAAGCAGCTCACGCAATCACCTCCGCCGAGATGGACGTGGACCGCGCCGTTTTCTGCTCCCTAAAACACGTCGCCGAGTCCTAGAGCGGGCACCGTGCCTTCGGCGCCAGGCGCGGGGAGCACGGTTCGATCACGGAGAAGCAAAACGAGATCGCGCGCGCGTGTTCCATCCGCTAGCGGGCGAGCGAAGGGCGGCATTCCCGTGACCCAAACTTGTGGTTGCAGAATACACGCTTCGATCCATGCCGCGCGGAGGCGGTCGTGCGCGAGGGCGAGGGGAGGGGCCAGCTTGTCGCCTTCCTCGCGGGCTCGTGCGACGTCGGGCTGGGCGAGCGTGTGGCACGTCATGCAGGCGCCGCGATCTTTGTGGGTGAGGTCGCCGATCGCCGATGTGAGTGCGTCGCCCGTGAGTGTGACCGTCGGTGGGGCGTCGTACGGAAACGAGGCGTCGTCGCGGCTCGTGAAGAAGCGGACGAGGCTCGTCGTCATCTCGGCGGTGAGTGCGTACGTCGGCATGCGCGCGGTCACGCGGTCTGCGGGGACGAGCTCGCGATACGCCCATTCGGGATGAAGCGCCGGACGCACGGGGTGGCGGTCGGGCGCTCGAAGGAAATCGAACAGCCACTGCGGCCTCACCCGTAGACCTTCGCCAAACAATGACGGGCCCGCGTGCACTGCGAGATCGTCGAGCCCATGACATGCATTGCACCCGAGCGATGCGAAGAGCGCTGCGCCGGCATCGGCGTGCACGCGAACGTCAGGACGAACATCGACCACACGTTGGGAGAGGACATACGCCGTGAGAGCGCGACGCGCGGGCTCGTCGAGCCGGTAGCCAGCGTGCGTCGTCAGCTCGATTTCGATCGCCGCGAGGTTGTGCGTCTCGCCATAGCGCGCAAGTGTGGGCCCGCTCCGCGCGGTCGCTTGGCCATGACACGAGCCGCATTTCGACGTCGCGATGATCGCCTCGCCCTCTTTCTTGTGCGCGCTGTTGCTCGCGTCGGGCGGCGGCTCGTGGAGAGCGTAAGGCTTTGCGAGAAGCTGCGCGAGACTCGCCGCTTCGCGCCGCGAGAGACGAAAGCTCGGCATCGTCGACGCCGGATTCGCGTGCGCGGGGTCGGCGAGAAAGTACGCCACCCAATCGGGCGTGCGCGAAGCGAGGAGCGGCGCGAGCTTGATGCGCGTCTCGTGGCACGTCGCGCACGCGAGCTTTTCGTAGAGCGTTCGGCCTTCTTCGGCGCTGCTTCCCGGAACGCTCGCGCGATGCACCACCTGGGTTGCAGCGTCGGGCGTCTCGATCGAACGCAAATGGGTGGCCACCGCCGTGGCGCGTGATTCGTCGAGCCCGAGGTCGACGCCCGTTCGCGCGTGGTCGACGATCGCGCGAGCGAGCTGCGCGCTCGACCCGCGCAGCGCGAGGACCTCGAGTGGCGTCGAGAGCGGCGAGACATCGCGAGCTTCGTGACACGCTCCGCATCGGAGCGAGCGAAAGAGCGCGCGGCCCGCGGTGAGAGACGGCGCAAGATCGACATCGACAGGCAAAGGCGTTGCGATCGGAGTCGCAGTCGTGCTGTCGCGCCCGGCGATCCACTTCGCCCACGCGAGCTTCGCGGGTGCGGGCGCGACCGGCGCAGTCTCCTCGTGGCACGTCGCGCATCGCGCTTCGACGGCAGGCCCGAGCGGCGCGAGCCCCACATGTGCCGCTGCCTTCGCAACCGCGCCGCCATCGCCACCATGGCACGCAACGCATCCGAGCTCGGCGTGCCCAGTGACGAGCGTCGACGCGTGCGAATGCGGTTTGTCGCCCATGTGGCACGTCGTGCATCGCTCCACTTCCGAGATCACGACGCAGCGCGTGCCGAGGCCGGAACATCGCCACGTCACCGTCATCTCGCGCGGTCGCGCGGTGGAGCCTTCGCCGCCGGTGCGCCAAAGCATGTATCCTGCAAATGAAAGCAGCGCGGCCGCCACGGCTGTCGCGGCAAGATCGAAGCGCCGCCTCGTCACGCGATGCGACGTGCAGCGGCGATGGCAGTGCGCATCGAGTCGAGCCCCGCGAGGATGCGCTCTTCGCTCGTGGCGTAGCTGAAGCGAACGTAGCCGGGCGCGCCGAACGCTCCGCCGGGCACGGCCGCAACGTGCGCGTGCTCGAGCAAGAAGAACGCGACCTCGTCGTCGCTCGCGATGGCTTTGCCGGCGTGCTCGATGCCGTACATGCCGCGGCAATCGGCGAATGCGTAGAACGCGCCTTCGGGGTTGCGACAACGAATGCCTGGAACTTTGTTGAGCCCGGCGACCATGACATCACGACGACGTTCGAACTTTTGCCGCATCGCCTCCACGGTGTCTTGTGGACCAGTGAGCGCTGCGACCGCCGCGTGCTGCGCGACCGCGGTTGCATTCGTGGTGCTCTGACCCTGCACCATGTCGAGTGCTTCGGTGACGATCTCGGGCGCGATCGTCCAACCGATGCGCCAGCCCGTCATGGCGTACGTCTTCGAGACGCCGTCGATCACGATCGTGCGCGCTGCGAGATCGGGCGCGACCTCGGCGATGGAGACGTGGCGAAACCCGTCGTAGACGAGCTCGGCGTAAATCTCGTCGACCAAGATCCAGCAATCGTGTTTGCGGAGGACCGCCGCGAGCTCGCGGATGCGTTCTTCCGGATACGCGGCGCCCGTTGGGTTCGAGGGCGTGCACAAAATCACGGCCTTCGTGCGCGGCCCGAGCGCGCCCGCGAGCGCATCGGCCGAGAGAAGCCAGCCGTCTTCCTCGCGCGTCTCGACGAGCACCGGCGCGCCGCCCGCGATGCGCACTTGCTCGGGGTAGCTCACCCAACACGGCGTTGGGATCACGACTTCATCGCCCGGCTCGTAGAGCGAAAGCGCAACGTTGAAGAGTGCTTGCTTCGCGCCGACCGACACACAAACATTTTTTGCGGACGCCTTTTGTTTTCGGCGTCGCATGTGGTCGTCGCAGATCGCTTGTTTGAGCGGCGCGATGCCCGACACGGCCGTGTATTTGTGCGCGCCCCCATCGATGGCGCGCTTCGCAGCTTCGAGAACCGACGGCGGCGGATCGAAATCCGGTTCACCCACGCCGAACCCAAAGACGTCCACGCCCGTGGCGCGGAGAGCCGCCGCCTTGGCGTTGACCGCAAGCGTCACGCTCGGAACGACGGCGGATAGACGCTTGGCGAGCGCGCTCGGCACAGCTTCCCCATGTAACGCAGAAGAATGCGGGTGACTACCCGCGGATCCAGCGCGTGGATCCTTGGTCTCGGGCTTAGTCGGCTTCCTTCAAGCCCTTCTTGAAATTCTTGATGGCCTCGCCCATGCCTTTTCCGACAGATGCGATGCGACCGGCGCCGAACAGGAGAACGACCACGAGCCCGATGATCAGGATCTCGCCAACACCAATGCTACCCATGCATCACCTCGACACAGGTGCGGTGCACTTGTTGGGCCATGCTCCGCGAGAGCAGAGCGCGCATTCCGCGACGGCGTCATCACTCGGAGCGTCGCCGCCGTGAAACGATCGCAGGGAATTTGGCTTGGATCGGATCGCAGGGAATTTGGCTTGGATCAGATCGCAGGGAATTTGGCTTGGATCAGATCGCAGGGAATTTGGCTTGGATCAGATCGCGGATGAGTGGGTTCTTCGCGCGAGCCTCACCTCGGAGCCAGCCGGCCTCTCAGGCCTCTTTGAGCTTTTCCTTGGGCTCTTCTTTTTTGGGCTCGTCGTCCTCTTTGATGGACGATTTTTCGGCCTTCTTCGGCTTGTCTTTGTCGTCGTCTTCGTCGGCGTCTTTGAGGCCTTTTTTGAAGTTCGAGATGCCTTGACCGAGGCCCTTGCCGATGTCGGCGATGCGGCCCGCTCCGAAAAGGAGAAGCGCGATGAGCCCAATGATGAGGAGCTCGCCCGGACCGATGTTACCCATGAGGATTTGCTACCTCACGCGCGAGGCCTGCGCAAGGCAACTGCGAGCAGAGCCGCCATCACGGCAGCGAGCGCTGCGACGATCGGCGTCACCAAATAGGCCGCTGCGGGCGCGCTGGCGCGTTCCATCGCCCGCATGAGCCCAAGCGCCGCGACGGGACCACTCACGCCAACGAGCACGGCCGCAAACGTTCCACGAGCCATGCGCGTGAGGCACGCGTGCGCCGCGAGCAGCGCAGCCGCGGCCGCAGCAGCAACGACGATGAACGCGCGAAGGGGTGCCGGAACGTTCGACGCATGCGCCCACGGCGACATGCCTCGAAGCACGACCTCTTTCGCGTGTACGTCGATCGGGAACGCTTTCGACGGCCAGGAGAAGCGCGCGTCGTCGAGCTCGATGCGACGCATGTCGCCTGCGATGCGTGCGTCTTTCGCGGTGAACACGACCGCGTGAAGCGAGCCTGGGCCAGAGCCATAGAGACGCGGCGGAGACCCAGGCGTGCAAAGCCATGTGGCGTCGACGAACGGCACCGAATACGTCGACGGCGTTGAAGCGTGCGCGCATGCATCACGACCTTGTGTGATCAGATCTTGCGCCATGCGGCCAGGCGCGCTTGCGTCGATCGCGCCCAGCGCAGACGCAATTGCCAGCACGATCGCGGCGGGAATCGCGCTTCGCCACTGCGCGAGCGCAGCTTTGGCGGGCGATTCACCGAGCAGCATCATCGCGCGCGCCTCGCCTCGCTCGGCAAAACGATGCGCCGCGAGCGCCCAGCCAAGCGGCCACCCGACGAGCACGGCCGCCTCGATCGCGAGCTCGGCGACACCACGCGCGAACGGAAGTGCCACGCGCGCCGGTACGTTTGGGTCGAGGAGCCAGGGCAGAATCCGCACGGCGCCGGCAACGAGCGCAGCGCCAGAAAGCGCTAGAGAGCACGCAATCACCGCGCGTGAGGCGGGTGCGGAGAGGGGATGGCGCCAATTGAACATCAGTACAGGGCCTTGCGGCGAGCGTGAGAAGGTGTTCGAAGGTACGCTTGCGCTGTCCCGTGAACCCCGTGCTACCTTCCCGCACCGAGGAACTGAAGGACATGCATATCGTGAAGCGCCTTGGAGCGGGGCTGACGGCCGCAACTTTCGGACTGACCGCATTCTGCGCGCACGCGCCCGAAGCGCGCGCCGACGAGATCGCGGGAACGCCGAAGGCTATCGTGGGCGGCGCGTTCCTCGGAGCCGAGGTCGTCGCGATTCCGATGGGCATCGCGGGCGTCCGCGCAGGCTGGGCATATGCGGTTTTTCCGCCGCTTGGCGCCGTTGCGGGCGGCATTGGCGGCTTCTTCATGGACAAGGCTTACGACGACGCAAAGACGAGCGCGTACGGCTCGGCGTTCATGCTCGCAGGCGGCATGGCCCTCATCATCCCCACCATCGTTTTGATGCTCAACGCGACGCGCTACCACCCGAGCGCCGCGGCCACCGAAGATCGCGCTCCGACCAACACAGGCCCCGAGGCAAACCCCGGCAAAGCAGGCGGCGGCGCCGTCATTCCGAGTGGCGGCGGTGCGACCACAACCACCCCTCCCCCCGCAAACACGGGCACGGGCGGCGGCGCGGGCGGCAATCAGCCGCCGTATGTTCCGCTTTCGTTCGTCGACGTCCACGAAGGCACTTTCCGCATGGGAATTCCCGTTCCCGAGGTGCGAAACCTCTACACCACGCGCGAAGTGCGCGATCTCGGCGTCCGTCAGGCGACCGAGCTGCGTGTTCCGGTGTTCAAGCTCGCGTTCTAAACACCGCTTCACGCTCTGCGAGGCTTTCGCTACCATTCAGTTTGACATGGTGAACCAACCGCAAGCGCGGAGCGGCACCGCGGCGAAGCCCGTCGATCCTATGATCGGGCGCGTCGTTGCGGGGCGGTATCGGCTCGAGTCGCGTCTCGGCGAAGGCGGCATGGGCATCGTGTACCGCGCGCGCCACGTGCTGATCGATCGCGTCGTCGCGCTGAAGCTCATTCGCCCGGACCTCCGCGGTGAAACACACCTTCGCGCGTGGATGCTCCGCGAAGCGCGTGCGTCGAACCGCGTCGACCACGCACACATCATCGACATCCACGACATCGGCGAGACGGAAGAGGGCGAGCTCTATCTCGTCATGGAATATCTCGTCGGGACTGCGCTGTCGGCGGAGCTCGCGCGCGGGCCCATGTCGCTCTCGCGTGGCGTCGACATCCTCGAGCAGATGTGCGCCGCGCTCGGCCGCGCCCACGACCTCGGCGTCGTGCACCGCGACTTGAAGAGCGACAACATTTTGCTCTCGACCAAAGGCGGTCGAAAAGACTTCGTGAAGATCCTCGACTTCGGCCTCGCGCACATCGCGATGGACCCACGCCTCGCGCCCAAGGGCGCGGTGTTCGGCACGCCCGAATACATGTCGCCCGAGCAAGCGCGCGGCGAAGAAGCCGGCCCGCAGAGCGATCTCTACGCGCTCGGTGTGTTGTTCTTCGAGATGCTCACAGGCCAGTTGCCGTTCCGCTCGAGCGATCGCGAGACGCTCCTCGAGATGCAACGCAGCGCGCCGCCTCCGCGCCCGCGTTCGATCAAAGCCGACGTGCTCCCCGCGGCCGAAGCGATCGTTCTCAAGCTTCTCGAAAAAGATCGTCGTCGTCGTTTTCAAGACGCCCACCATCTCCACGAAGAGCTGAAAGCGCTCCAGCGCTCGCTCCCGAGCACCGCCTGGGAAGTGGGCTCGGGCGGTGAGCTCGCGCCTCCGCCTCCGCCTCCGCCTCCGCAATCGCCGGGGGTCATCGAGTGGGCGAGTCGCGCAGCGCTCTTCTCGCGCATGGTGTCGCGCGCGTATCCATCGGGGAACGCGCCGCCCGAAATTCAGAAAGCGCTCGCGTCGTCTTGGGATTTGGCATCGCGTGCAACCAAGCTCGAAGGCGAAGTCGCGAGCCACACACGCAAGCTCGAGTCACTCGAGCGTCGTGGTCGTGCACTTCGCGCGGAGATCGGCCGCAAAGTCGAAGAGCTCGCCCACGAAGAATCACGCGCGCTTCGCGACGCGGCCGCCGAGCAACAAGAAGCGGCGCGCCTTCGCGAGCAAGTTCAAATCGCAGAGCGCAACGCCGGCGTCGCCAAGCAGCAGGCCGATGCAGTCGCCAATGGCGGGCAGCCCGCGCAGCTTCGCGCGACATTCGAGCGTGCAGGCGCAGCGCTGGCACTCGTCGAGGCACGGCGCGAGCAGCTCGCCGAGCGCGAGCAAAAAGCCTCCGTGAAGGATGCTCACGCACGCGACCTCCGCCGCCAAATCGAAGAGCTCCGCGCTCAGCTTTCTCGCTACGCCGAAGCGCTCGAAGAAGACCTCGCACAAGGTCGCGAAAAAGTGGCCGCGCGCACGCGTGAAGGCATCGCGTTCGAAAAATCGTTCAGCGAAGTTTCGGCAGCGCTCCTCACGCACCTGAAAGCAAAACCCGAAGCGCGCGATCTCTTGCAAGACTTGCTCGAGAACATGCACGGCCAAGCCATGCCGCGTCCGCCCGGTGGTGGTGGCGGCGCAGGCGAGAGCCGCGGCCCAGGAATGTAGCCGCGCGCGCGGCCTTAGCGCCGGAACACGCGGAACAGCCTAGGGCGAGCGCGCGCAGCGGAAGCCCATCCACGGGTGGCCTTGGTCGTCGACGAGCTCGACGCGTTGAAGGTCCGTGTGAATGCTGTCTTGATCGTCACCGAAATTCCCGCCGTGGGTGGGCCGCCTCAGCGGAAACCCACAGACGACGTTGTGAACGCAGTCGTTGCAAGGCGCGCCGTCGGGCGGGTCTTCGCAATCGAGCGTCTGTTCGTCGAAATACCCGGCGAGGTCCAGCTGGCCCCAGCGCCCCGCACCGGTCTTGAGGCCGACACGAACGAGATCGCCGGTGCTGCACTTATGAGGTCCGCCGTCGTCGAACGGATCTCCAGTGCACGAGTATTGCGGCTCCGAGTAGTCGGCGGTCTTCCAATCGATCGCCGTGCTCGTGGGCGGGCTGGACCACGGGTAGACGCGCTGTTCGCTTCCACCCGCCGCGGCGTAGTCGAGCTCCGCGTAGGTCGGCAAGAAGCCACCGTCCCAAATGCAGAAGGCATACGCGAGCTGCCAGCGCACGCAGTTGATCGCGCTGTTGTCGATGCCGATGTCCACGGGCGTGTAGTCTATGTACGGTTCGCCGACAAATTCGCAGCCGCTTTTCAGGCCGTTACTGTCCCACGCGGCTTGTGTGTTTGGCATCGCGCCGAACGAGGAGTGCCAGCCCGGCTCGCCGACGAGGCCGCCGCCATCGAGATGAACGTGCTTGCCGTCACCGAGCTTCGGGTGCCATCCGTTTTCCGTCGCGGTGATGAAGTTGCGAAAGCGCCCGATCGTCACGAGGTAGTTGTCGAGGCGGAACGTGCTGATCGTTGCGGCGGTGGGCGGGCCCGCCTCGCGCGTGGCGTAGTCGACGAGGCCGAGCGAGAACGATCCGCCTTGAACGATCGCCGACGCGCAGCAATCGTCCGTGGCTTTCGGCCCGCAGTTTTTCGCGAGGCCCTCGCAGCTCAGCGGGCCCGTGTAGGCATCGGCATCGGCCGCATCGGTCGTGGCTTCGGTCGCGACGTCTGCGCTGGACGCATCACCGCACTCGTTGGCGTCGCACAATCGATAATCGTCGACGCCCGTGAGGAAATTGCACGCACCGAGCGCGACGAGAGGTGCAAGGCCCGCGACAAGCCCGCGCCGCATTAGAACGTCCCCGCGAGTCCGTCGAGCGTGGGCACGATGCGCGCGTGACCCTGCACGTGTTTGGGACCGCCGATGAGCAACCCGGTGACGAGCATGATCGCGCCAACGCCGAACGTGACGAATCCAATCGTCGAGATCGTCGCCGTGGTCTGCGCGAACGAAAGGGCATTCGACGATGACGATGGGCAGAGCTTGTTCGTATTGCAATCGTTGCCGAGCGATCCAGCGCTCGCAAACGCCATCGATCCGCTGATCGCGCCCGTGACGAGCCCGATGCCGCCGATCGTGAGGCCGACCCAAACGAGCGGTGAGGTCGAACGCTGCGTTCGTTCGAGGTGAGGCTCCGTGTCGGTCGGTTGCCGTTCGGGTTTGTCCAGCGCAGGCGGAAGCACGAGCGTCGCGTCTTTCGTTTCGGATTCCGCAAGCGAGACGGAGACCTCGACGTGGCGACCATCTTCGGTTTGCGCAGCAACCGTGTGCAATCCCGGATTCGTTTGCCGCGCGGATCTCAGCGCGATCGGCGGAATCGCGATGCCATCTAGCTTCACGGTCGCAACCTCCGCGTCCGGACCCGTCACGACGATCATGACGTGAGGCACGCGCGTGCGAAGCGCGTCGACGAGCTTGGTGGCTTCTGCGCGCGCATCGACCGAGAGAGAAGTTTCGTCGGGCGCTTTCGGAAGCTGGAGCGTCGCAAGCGCAGCCTCACGACTCTCGACGAGGTGCCCGAGCTTGTCTTGCGCACGCGCGAGCGCGAGCCCGATCACGGGTGTCTTGAGAAGACCCCACGCGGCGCCGAGCTTGTCGACCGCAACTTGCGCGTTTCCGGCGTCGAGCGCATCGGCGCCCGCTTTGTAGAGCTCACGTGCTGTCGCGATCTCTTCGGGAGATGCCGCAAACGCTGGATGCGCGAGCGCGATTGTCGCGAACGCCGCGATTGCGAGACGCTTACCAAATCTGCTCATGGGTCGGCTTTGCGGAGGCGGAGGGTGACGGTACGCTCGTCGATGCAGTCGCCGATGCGGTTGCGGCAGGCTTCTTGATTTCGGTTTTGATGGCGATCGCGGGCTTGATGGCCGACGCGATCGGCGGCTGTTCGATCGCGGACGACACAGGCAGCGGCGGCGCGCTCACCACCGCGGTCGGATCGACTTTCATGTCGCTCGCGGTGGCGGTTTGCGCGACCGATTGTTTTGGCGTCGGGGTACGCATGACGAAGAACGCGGCAACACCGATGGTACCGATCCCGAGGACGACTGCGAGGATCAACGAAACCGAGCGTTTTCGCTGATGGGTGCCGGTGCTCGCGAACGCGGTCTCGCGAAGTGATAGGTCCTGATCCGAGTCGCCGGTTTGCTGCGCGAGGATGATGCGCGCGCTCGTGTCCGCGATGGACGTCCGCGGCGTGACCTCGAGCGAGAGCGCTTCGTGAAGTGCATCCGAGAGCTCCCGCGCCGATTGAAAGCGATCCGCTGGTTTGCGCGCGCACGCCTTCGCGAACCACGCATCGATTCCAGGCGGCAAGCTCGGATCGAGCTCCGTCGGTGGTTTCGCGTGCCCTTCGTTCACGATAATCGCGAGCGACGTGAGGTTCTCGGCGTCGAACGGAACTACACCCGTCAGCGCTTCGTAGACCACGACGCCGACGCTCCATAAGTCCGAGCGGCAATCGGTTTCCTTCGAGCTCTTGTATTGCTCGGGGCTCATGTAATACGGCGTGCCGAGGCTCTCGCCCGCCATGGTCGATCGCTTGAGCGTGATTTCGCTGACTTTGTCGGACTTGGCGACGCCGAAGTCGAGCAGCTTGACGAAGACATCGCCGTCTTCGTTCGACAGAAAAATGTTGTCGGGCTTCACGTCTCGGTGAATCACGCTCGCATCGTGGGCGCTCTGAAGCGCCTTGCACAATTGCGTGACGATCTTCGCGACGAATGGCGGCGGAAGCTTGTGGTCCGTCCGAATGCGCGTGCCGAGGTCGACGCCCTCGAGCAGCTCCATCACGATGAACGGAACCTCGCTCTCGGTGACGCCGTGGTCGTAGACCTTCACGGCGTGCGAGCTCTTCACTTGCGCGGCGGCAGCGGCCTCGCGCGAGAAGCGCCCGCGGATCGACTCGTTCTTCATGAAGTCGTCGCCCAAGAATTTAACGGCAACTTCGGTACCGAGCGTTCGGTGCTCGGCCACCCACACGTGCCCCATTCCGCCTTCGCCCAAAAGGCGAATCAGCCGAACGTTCGGAGTGACTTGGGCACCGGGCTCGAGCTTCAACTTAGGGCAGCTTCGCGTTCAAAAATGATTTCAGCTTCAAAAGGGTTTTCGGATCGCGCGTGAACGACGGCGACTGGTAATCCTTCGCCCAGGCTGCGACCTCGAGGAGAAATTCTTTGCGAACGCCTTCGTCGTCGATGACGTCGTCGACGGTGCGGCCACGTGCCGCGCCTTTGTGGAGGCCTTTCACATACGTCTCGAGACGCGTGTAGTCTGCACCCATGAAGGCGCGGACTTCTGCGGCGTCTTGTGCGAGGCGCTCGACGGCGCCCGTCTTGCCGGCTGCGTCGGCTTCGACGGCGAGCGCGGCGGCGACGCGAAGGACGAATGCGTCGTCCATGAAGCCGAGGTCGTCGATGCCGTCGGGGATGAGGTCGAGCGATTTGAAGATGTAGTTGAGCCCCGCGATGATGTGCCGCTTCACGGGGTCGGGCGTGGCGCCGCCGACGACGGTGCCGAGCGCGGCTGCGTCTTCACCGAGCGTGCGCAGCCAAGCGGGAAACATCTCGAGGTATTTCGGATCGGAGGACGCGTCGGTCATGGGACCCGAACAGTATCATCGCGAAACGGCCGCGAGAAGCCGCGGCGCGACGTCCAGCAGAGACTGCGCGCCAAGGACGAAATCGCGTGCGCCGGCGCCAAATGCGAGCAACGGCACGGGAGCGCGTGTGTGCGTCCTGACCGAAAGGTCCTCCAGATTTCCGTGATCGCTCGTGACGACGACGAGCTGCTCGCGTGTGTCGATGGCCTCGAAGAGCGCGGATAAAAACCGATCGGTTCGCACGACTTCGTCGCGTGCCCACTCGTTGTCTTGGGAGTGACCGGCGGTATCCGTAAGGAAGAGCTCGAAGAGAGCGAGGTCGTTTTCCGCAGCGCCGGCGGCGACGTTCTTCGCAGCTTGCCGAATCGACACGCGTGGTGCCGGAACACCGGCTGCTGCGAGAAGCTCGCCGGTCAGATCGAACGTGGCTGCGTGACCGCGCGCGACATCGGCGAACGTGGAGAGCGTGCCGCCATCGGCGATTGCGCACACGCTGCTTGCCGAAGGTGGTCGCCGGCGATTCGGACGCTCGAGACCGGCAACGACACGCGCAACATGCTCGGCGCGCCCTTCGTCGAACGCGTTGAGAAACGCGGCGCGCTTGCCACTGCGACGCGCGCGACCGAGAAAGCTCTCGCGTGTGATGAGCTCGCGAAGCTTGGCGCTCGGATATCCGCTCGCGTGTCCGCCTGCGAGCGCGATCGCATCGATGCCCGTGAAGATCGTCGCTTGCCCCGTTGCGCTTTGTGGGAGCCCTGGATGACCGAGCGATGCGTCGATGCGAACCATTTCGGCGGGCGTTGATTTTCCCGTGCCGCCGAGCGGGCCAAGCACGTCGAGTGGCGTATCCGTGAACGGATTTTGCGGGCCTTCGGATCCGAATCCGATCCCATCGACGAACACGAGCAGCGCGCGCGGCATTCACATGTTTCGCGCGACGGCGAATCCGAGAACGAAGCCCGCCATGAGCGCGAACGACACGAGCAGCACGACGATGATCTGCGACACACCTCGTGGCCGTGCGCCGCCCGCGAACGAGCTTGGATCCGTTGCGGTTCCGGGCATCACAACGATGGGCGGCGGCGGATGATACGAAACGGGCACGCCGCCATCGTTCGGCGAAGACATCGTCGGGCCCACCGGCGACACGCTTGCTCTGCCGCTCGGCGGTACGATCGAAATCGGAAGCGAGATGGACGCCAGCGCTTGCGACATCTCCGCGGCTGACTGAAATCGATGTGCGCGATCTTTTTGGAGAGCACGTTTGAAGAAGGCATCGAACGGCGCGAGCGCACCGAGAACGGAGCTTGGCGGATCGGGCTCGGCGCTCATGATCATCGTGAGGCGCGCGAACTCCGTCACGCCGACGAACGCTTGGCGACCCGTGACGATTTCGTAGAGCATCACCGCGACGCTCCACAGATCGCTCCGATGGTCGGCGTCGCGTGCGCTGCGCGCTTGCTCGGGGCTCATGAAGGCGGGCGTTCCGAGGAGCATGCCGGTGCGCGTGCGGCTTCCGATGCCGCCGGCGACGTCCATGACTTTGGCGATTCCGAAATCGAGAATCTTCACGGCGTCGCCGGCCATGACGAAAATATTTTCGGGCTTGAGATCGCGATGCACGACGCCTTGTGCGTGCGCTGCGGCGAGCCCTGCAAGAACACCTTGCGTGATGTGGATGGCGCGCATCGCGGCAATCGGATGACCCACGGGCGCGACCTCGTTGAGCGTGTGACCCTCGAGGCGCTCCATCACCAAAAATGGGCTCCCGTCTTCCGCTTCGCCCACTTCGAACACGCGAAGGACATTGGGATGTTGCAAACGCATGCACGCTCGGCCTTCGTCGAGAAAACGCAGGCGCACTTGCGGGTCGCCGAGGTGCTCGGCGCGCAGCAGCTTGATCGCAACGCGGCCCCCAGGCGGCGTGATCACCTCGGCTTCGTAGACCAACCCCATGCCGCCCTGGCCCAGCAGATCGAGCAGGCGGAAGCGACGCGCGAGGACCGCGCCGACGAGCGCCGTCTCGCCGGTGTGGGCGGCCTTCACCATCGCGGTCATCGTAGTATGCTTCCGGCCATGCTTCGACGCGTTCTCGTTTCTTCCCTCTCGGTCATGCTCTTCGCGAGTCTCGCCGGCACTGCCTTCGCCGACGCACCAGAAGACGACAAGATCGAGAAACCGCGCACCGAAGTCTCGAAAGACGTCGTTCGCCCGTGGCTCTACAATGACGACCCAACGATCCCGTCGCCGCTCCATGTCGTCGCGTCGCTCGCCGACACGTACTCGGGAAAAGATCGCAGCGTGAGCCGTGCATTCGCATCGACGGACGACGGACCCGGCGCGAAAGTCTCGGCTTCGGCAGAGCTCGGGCTGACGCGCATGCTCGCGTTCGACTTCACCGGCGTGCTCGGCGGCTACGGCGCAGGCATCAGCAGCGGTTTGATGACGGGCCTTCGATTCGCGCCGTTCGATCTCGCGTCCCACGGGTTTCGTCTCGCGGTTGCCGCGGGTTACCTGCTCGACCTCGACACCTCGAGCGGCATCTACGGGCGCGTCGCGGCGACGTACGACGTCGGGCGCGTTCGCCTCGCAACGATGGTGCATGTCGAGCACGTGTTTCGCACGGGTGACGCAGTCGACGTCTTCGCAACCGCAGGCGTGAGCGCGCGCGTCGTGCCGGCGTTCCGACTCGGCATCGAATACATCGTGCAAGACATCGAAGAGGCATTCGCATCGAAAGGCGACCCCGACGAGGTCGCCCCACCGGGGCGCGCGGAAGGCGGCGTTCATCAGTTCGTTGGCATTACGGGCACCGTCGAGCTCCTCCATCACAAACTGTTTTTGAATTTTGGTCCTGCACTCGCATTCCGAACGGAGATCGGCCAAGTCGCGCCCGTGGGTCGCGCCGTGGTGTCGTATTCATTTTGACGCGTGAAGATCGAACGCAAGGAAATCGCATTTCTCATCGCAACACTCCTCGTCGCGATTACGGCAAACTCGTGGTGGCGTGTCCACGAGACGGGTCGGCGTGCGAAGATCGCAGCGCAGCGCGAAGCCGAGCTGCGCGAAGCGGGCGCGGACGCCGATACCCCCGACTAGCGTTTGCGAGCATCGCGCTCGCGCTCTTCGTGTGCGCGTGTCATCGCGGCGGCGGTGACAAGCTCGCCGACAAACCATCGAGCTGCGTCATCGAGCACGACGCCGGCATCACGCAGTGCTTCGAAGACGTCGGCGCGACGGCCAAAAAAGACGGCGCCAAAATCTGCGAAGGCATGCACGGCACACACACGTTCCACGCGGGCGAACCATGCCCAAAAGAGAACGTCGTGGGCTCGTGCATCAAGCGCGCGGGCACCGATCTCGAGCGCACCGAGCGCTGCTACCACGACGAGCCCGGCTGCGCGGCGCGGTGCGCAAAAGCCCTCGGCACCTACATGAAATAGGCTGATTGTCGATCTGGGAGAGCCTCGGCGAACGTATCGGTTATGGCCTCGCCGCGATCGTGCTCGGGCCAACGGCTGCGGTTGCACGTCGCACACGCCGTGCGATGCGCAGTGCCATTCGTGAATGGTCGTACGAGCTCGGCGGCTTCCGACTCGACGGAGCGAAGGGCCTCGTGCGCCGCTCCGGCAATCTCGCCACGAGCACGGGCGACGTGATCCCTCTAGAGGTCGAGCTCGACGTCGCCTCGCGCCGCGCGTACGTCGACGCCGTCATCGGCGTTCTCCCGCAACACGCGACGGCCATTTTCGCGAAGGCCCCGTGGATCGTGCGAAACGCTCGCATGCGCATGCCGAAGCCGCTCGCAATCTCCGGCGACGTTCGCGTCGATTCACTCACGCTCGACGTGGAATCCGCCGAAGCGCTCCTTCCGAAAGTCGCCGCAAGCGCGCTCGGCAAGCTCGACTCGTTCGAGCTCGTCATCGCCACGCAGCACCTCACGCTCACGATCGTCGCGCCGCAATCCATCGGCGAGTGGCGCGCGATGGGCCGCGCCATCATCGAAGTCTCCGAAGCTCTCTCGCGCCGGTGGCCTTCGTCTTATCGATCGTGAGTCAGCGGACGCGTTCTTTCGCGCGTTGGATGGCGACGTTGATCATGATCTCGTGCTCGCGAGGCTCGGCCCAGCGGCGGCGCGCGGCTTCGCTCAGTTGGTCGAGCGGGTCGTAATAGAGGAAGAACTGCCCGGCCTTCACGGCGGGCGCGGTGAAGACGCTGATGCCAGTTTCGCGATCGTAATATTCGTACGAGTGCGCGTCGCGTTTGCCGCCGCCGCCAGGGGCGTCGACCACGAACACGGGCGTGTTGAAGCCGGCGGTGGCGCCGCGAACGTGCTTCTCGAGATAGAGGGCGGTGTCGAGCGTGGTGCGGAGATCTTCGACGCCGCTGACGAGGTCGTGCACGTACACGTAATAAGGATGCACGTTCACGTGGCCGAGGCGCTTCACGAGGAGCGACATGAGCTCGGGTGTGTCGTTGACGCGGCGCTGGAGCACGCTCTGATTGCGCACGAAAATGGCGCGCTCGTGGAGCTTGTGCATCGCGCGCTCGGTGATGGCGGTGATTTCTTTCGGGTGATTGAAGTGCGTGTGGAGCACGACTTCTTTGTGGAGCTTGCGGCCCTTGTCGACGACGCGTGTGAGGGCGTCGATCCATGGCTCGTCGGTGAGGATCTTCATCGGCATCACGGCCGGACCCTTGGTCGCGAATCGCATGCGGCGCACGTTCGGGATCGCGAGGAGCGCTTCGCCGATCTCTTCGATTTGCTGCGCGCGAAGTTGGTAGGCGTCACCGCCGGAGATGACGATGTCTTCGAGCTCGGGGCGCGACGCAATGTACGCATACGCCGAGCGCCAGCGTTCGTCCGAGACTTTGAGATTAACTTTTTCGACTTCTTCGGTGTCGATGCCCACGGCGTAGCTGCGCGTGCAGAAGCGGCAATAAACGGGGCAGGTGTCGAGTGGGAGAAAGAGTGCCTTGTCTGGATAGCGATGCGTGAGGCCGGGCACGGGCGCGTCGCCTTGTTCGTTGAGCGAATCGAGGTGGAGCTTCGGGTGATCGGGCAAGAGCCGCGACGTGACCGGAATGAACTGGATGCGGAGCGGATCCTCGTAGGGATTTTCCCAATCGACGAGCGAGAGCAAATACGGGCTCACGCGCACGCTCATCGGCGCCTTCTTGAATCCCTCTTCTGCGTCGGCGAAAAACCCGGCGGGCACGAGCGCCTCGACGGCCTTCAACAGCTTTGCGACGTTGGTGATCGTGTTCTTCGCTTGCCAGTGATGATCGAGAAATGTCTTCTCGTCGACGTCGCGGTAAGCGGAATGCGCTGCCAGAACGGCCCATCGAGCAGCTCTTTATGGACGAGGCTCGCCGGATCGACCGCGACTTTCTTCGCGACGACCGGCGCTGGAACCGGCTGAATGACGGGCAACGAGGCCATGCTGCGTTTTCCCACAACGCCCAAATCCACGCAACCGCTCCGCGGCTCCGATCTCTCGCCCAAGAGGACCGTTCGCGTCTTCTGTCGACACGTGGACACCGGGTCCGGACGTGTGCTTTCCCTCTCGCAACGTTTTGGCAGCGTTCGCCATAACGGGTTTGAGGCTGCTTATGCGGAAGCCATCGTCTTGAGGGCGTGCAACGCGGCACGGATGTGTTGTGCGAAGGTTTTTGATTTCCGCTCGGTGACCCAGCGCTCGAAGCCGATCTTGAAGACAGCGACGCCAGCCTCGGCGGCGAGTCTTGCGGCGGGCTCGGAGACGCCGCGTTTACGGAGCGCCTTCGTCGCAGCGGCCGACAGAGAAGCGAGCTTGATGAGCTCGCGCTCCTGTATCTCTGCGTGCTTCATGACGAGCGCATATCGCGCGCGCACGAAGTGGAGCTCGCGGCGGTCTTCGAGCTCGGCGCCCGCGGCCTCGAACGCAGCGGCGACGGCATCGAGCGGGCTCGCCCCTTTCGGGGCGCTTTCGATTCCGTCGACGATGTTCTTCTCGAGCTCCTTCGATCCGGAGAACAGCACCTCGCGCTTGTCGGCGAAGTAGCGGAAGAACGTTCGCTCCGTGAGGCCCGCACGGGCGGCGATGTCCTCGACGGTCGTCGCCACGTACCCGCGCTGCTGAAATAGCTCCATCGCGGCCTTCTCGAGCCGCCCACGTGCGTCGGGTTCCCAGCGCGCCATCGATTTTGCATCGTACATGATTGCAGTCACTGACATCACGTGTTACCTCCATGTCAGTATCTGACATCAGGAGGCCCCATGCGTGTTTTCGTCACCGGTGCGTCTGGTCACATTGGTCTGCCCGTCGTTCGCGATCTCGTCGCCGCGGAGCACAGAGTCGTCGGTCTTGCGCGCTCGGACGCGTCGGCCGAAAAGATCTCGTCGGCTGGAGCCGAGGTTCGGCGCGGCACGCTCGACGATCTCGACTTGCTGCGCGACGCCGCCAAGAACGCTGACGGCGTGATCCACCTCGCGTTCAAGCACGATCTCGCCTTGGCCGGTGGCGACTACGCCGGCGCGATCGCGGCCGATCTGCGCGCGGTCGAAGCGATCGGCGAGGCACTTGCCAGCTCCGGGAAACCGTTCGTGAACACGACAGGCACGATGCTCCTCGCGCATAGCGTGCGTGGTCGCGCGGGTACGGAAGACGACGCAGGCCAAGAAGGCGGAAACCCGCGCGTGGCGTCCGAGATCCTCTCGCTCGCGTTCGCCAAACGCGACGTACGTGCGTCCGTCATGCGCCTAGCGCCGACGGTGCACAGCTCACTCGATCATCAAGGTTTCATTCCGATGCTCGTGGCAGCAGCGCGCAAGAACGGTTTCGCCGCGTACGTCGGTGACGGCGCCGCGCGTTGGCCGGCCGTGCACACACTCGACGCTGCACGCCTCTATCGCCTCGCGCTCGAAGCGGCGCCCTCGGGCTCGCGCCTCCATGCGGCTGCCGAAGCGGGCGTGGCTTTCCGTTCAATCGCGGAGGCGGTGGGTCGTGGTCTCAACGTGCCGTCGAAAAGCATCACGGCCGCGGAGGTCGCAGATTTTCTCGGCGGCTTTCTGGGAATGATCACCCAACTCGACAACCCGACCTCGAGCGCGCGCACTCGCGAGCTCGTGGGTTGGAAGCCGACGCACCCAGATCTCCTCGCCGACATCGCAGCCGGTCACTACTTCGCATTGTAGTATCCGTGGGATCCCGGCGTCATTACGAGGTGACACCGCCACCGTTCGCACGATTCATGCGCATCTTTGCGGCACCGGCCGCTGACGCATACGAGTGATAGAGTGCGCATGTGGATGCGCTCGAAAGGTCAGCGAAGTGATGGAGCTCGGTCTCTGTCTGAACCGCCAAAGCCTGCGGCGCGACAACCGGCTATTCGCGGATGACTGAGTCGACCAACGAGAGTGCGTTGCGCGCCAGGAAGAGCGACGAACCGATCCTACGCGTGGGCAGCGCCGCGGAGTGGCGGGCCTGGCTGGCTGCGCACCACCGCAGCTCGCGCGGCGTGCTGCTTCGCATCGCCAAGCGCGGCGCGGAAGCGTCGATCACCTACGCGGAGGCGCTCGATGTTGCGCTCGCGTTTGGCTGGATCGACAGCCAGAAGCGGCCGCTCGACGACGCCGCCTGGCTTCAGCGCTTCACACCGCGCACGGCGAAGAGCCCCTGGTCGAAGATCAACCGGGCCAAGGCCGAAGCACTGATCGCGGCCGGCACGATGGAGGCCGCGGGCCTGGCCGAGGTCGAACGGGCCAAGCACGACGGGCGCTGGGAGCGCGCGTACGACGGCGCCCGCACCGCGGACGTGCCCGAGGACTTGGCCGCCGCGCTCGCCCGGAGCTCGCGCGCACGCGCATTCTTCGAAACGCTCGACCGCGCGAACCGCTACGCGATCCTCTACCGCGTGCAGACGGCGAAGAAGGCGGAGACGCGGAAGGAGCGCATCGCCCGCTTCGTGGCCATGTGCGCGCGGCACGAGACGATCCATCCGCCGCGTAAGCCTCCAAAGAAACCAGCGCCGCGGAAGTAGGTCGTCTTAGCCTGCGCCAACTGCGTGATAGACTGCGTACGTGGATGCGCTCGAAAGGTCAGATCTCGATCTTGAGCGTCAGCTAACACCCAAGCAAAAGTTTGCGCAGCTGATCGAAGTGATGGAGCTCGGTCTCCGTCTGAAACGCCAAAACCTGCGGCGCGACAACCCTCGCGCGACCGACGAAGAGATCGAGAAACTCTACTTCGCGTGGCTATTCGCGGATGGGTGAGTCGACCATCGAGAGTGCGTTGCGCGCTGCAGCGATGAGTCTGCGCAAGCGCAAGCGCCGGTTTGCTCTGGTTGGCGGAATGGCAGTGTCGCTGCTCGCCGAAGTACGCTTTACACGCGACGTCGACCTGGCCGTCGCCGTATCTGATGACGCGGATGCGGAAGCTCTCGTGCGCGATCTTCGATCCGATAAATTCACGGTCGCGGCGACTGTCGAGCACGAGCTCATGCACCGACTCTCCACCGTTCGGCTCCTCGTCGACGGAGTGAAAGTCGACTTGCTCTTTGCGAGCTGCGGTATCGAGCCGGAGATCGTGGTCGACGCATCGGATAAACAAATCCTCGATCTCGGTCTCATTCCCGTGGCAAGCGCCGAGGATATGCTCGCTATGAAGGTCCTCTCGATGACCGATCGACGACTGCAAGATCGCATCGACGCGCAGAAGCTCCTGCAGTTTCGCAAAGACATACGTCTCGACGTCGTGCGAGCGCGTTTGCGTCTCATCACGGACCGCGGTTTCGCCAGGAGCCAAAACCTCGAAGCGAAGCTCGCGTCTCTGCTTCCGTGATGCGCGCGTCCTCCCGCGGTAACCGAGCAGAGCCCATCTCCTCAGTCTGCGCCAACTGCGTTACGTGGAAGTGGCTTTTCGCAAGGCTTCGCGGAGCTCGTGGAGGACGAGCTCGCGGACGTCGGCGGGCTCGATGACGCGCGCGGACGAGCCGAAGCCGAGGACCCAGCGCACCAGCGCGGTGCGATCGCCGACGGGAAGCGCGAGCCTGACGCGGCCGTCGCGCGATGTTGCGACGCGTTGATCGGGGTGGTGCTTGCGCAAGCGCACTTCGTCGGCGGCGATGGGGTCGAACTCGATGAGCGCGCGCCGGCGATCTTCGATCGGGACTGGACCAAACGCGCCGAGCACGAGGCGCTCGGGATCGAAGTCGGGTGGAAGATCGAAACGCTGAGCTTCGATCTCGGCGTCGCGAATCGCATCGAGCGCGAAGACGCGCACGGCATCGCGCGCGAGGTCGAGCCCGACGCAGTGAACGCAGCCGCCGTGGAGCGCGATCACGTACGGACACATGCGCACGGTGGATTGCTCGAACCGAAAACGAACGACGCGGAGCTCGGCTGCGGCGCGAAAGAGCTCGTCGAGCTCGCCGCCACTACCGACGTAGCTTCGTGCGGGATACGGAACGACGACGACGCGATCTTCGAGGCGCGCGTTCGACTGAATGTCGACGGTGTGCGCGGTGCGAAGAGGGCGCTCCGCCATCTGCAAGAGCTGGCGATGCGCGACGTCGAGCTCGTCGAAGAGCGCGCTCCCGCGAAGTGGCTCGAACGTCTTGCGCGCCGCGAGCAAGAGATACGCTTGCGTGCGACGTAGTGTGATGGCGCGACCTCGCTCACTCGCTTTGACACGCCAACGATTCGGCCCGCCTGGCGTCGTCGGCACGGGCTCGATGCCGAGCTGCTCTTGGAGATCGTGCAAGTAGCGCCGCACGCTGCGTGTCGAGACGCGCATCACCGTTGCGAGCTCTTCGATCGTCGCGCCTTGGCCGTGCGCCTCGATGAGCTCGCGCATGCCTTCTATGCGCCGATGCTGCGTGAAGCGCCCTTGGGGTCGCCCGGGCGTCCGCGCTTTTTTCGGAAGTAGCGCGCGCCGTTTCATTGCAAAGGGCGGGTGCGCATTTCGGTGCGGTACTTGATTTTGTATTGCTCGTGGCAGCCGCGGCACGCAGCTTTGATCGCTTCGAGCTCGGCGGCGCGTGCGGCGTTGGCGCCGTCTTTCGCGATCGACACCCAATTCGTGTAGCCCGCCGGCGCGAGTGGTGCGGCGCGCTCGAGCGCGCTCGCGATGCCTTGCCAGTCGCGCTTCTCGAGCGGCGGATTCATGTTCGCTTTCATCCACGCTTGAAGCGGACAATCGGGCAAGCCCTTCGCGCCGCACGTCTGGCCCGCCGACGCGCTCGGGGGCGGAGTCGGAGACAGAGACTGAGTCGGAGTCAGAGACGGAGACAGAGACGGGAGCGGGGGGATGATGGCGCTCAAAGAGGGCGCGGCATCGGAGACGTCTGCGTCGTGATCGCATGCTGCGAGCAGCAAGGCGGCGCAGAGGAGCCGTTTCATCGATCGATACTCTGCTACAATTCTCGCGCGATGACGACGATTCCGGAGAGCCTGCACATTCTCTTTTGGGACGTTGACCCCTCGGCGATTCGCCTTCCCGAGCACGACGACTACGTCATCGAGCGCATCATGACGCGCGGAACGTGGGCTGCCATGCAGTGGCTTCGCTCCACATACGAGTCACGCACGCTCGCCGAGTTTTTGACGCGCAAAGCGGAGCGAATTCCGCCACGCGAACGAGCGTATTGGGAGCTGGTTGCAGGCGTGATTGCGCCGCAAGCTCGCGGCGGAGGTCGCCCATCGTGGGCCGGGATCTGACGGAAGCGCAGCACGCGGCGCTCGTTGCCATCGGACCTACGTTGGCCAGCGGCTTCTATCTCGGTGGCGGCGTGGCCGTCGCGATGCGGATCCATCATCGCGCATCCCACGATCTCTATCTGTTCGCGCACGAACAAGATCCGACAGAGCTCGAAGAGCAACTGGCTCGTGTAAACGATATCGTTGTCACGGGTCGCGCTTCCGGAACACTCCATCTCACGGTGGGCGGCGTTCCGGTCAGCTTGTTGCGCTATCGATACGCTCTGCTCGCGGAGACCGAGAGCGATCCACGCGTACCCGTGCCGCTCGCGTCGCGAGATGATCTCATCGGCATGAAGCTTTCGGCGATCGGCGGGCGCGGCGCTCGGCGCGACTTCTGGGATTTGCACGAGCTACTCGTGTCGACGAAGCGCACGCTCGGCGAAGCGCTTACGCTGTTCGAGCGCAAGTACCCAAACGTCGACCGCGGCCAGGTCGTGCGCGCGCTTGCGTACTTCGCAGATGCAGACGCAGAGCCGATGCCCAAAGAGCTCACGCCCGAAGCGTGGCGCACGATCAAAACGGATTTTACCGACTGGGTGAGGAGCGCATGATCGAACGATCGACCGTGGAGATCATCGCTGCCAAACGTGACGGAGGCGAGCTCGCGGCAGCCGAGATTCAGCGCATGGTCTCGGGGCTCGCGAGCGGTGCAGTCGCCGATTATCAGATGACCGCGTTTTTGATGGCCACGTTCTTTCGGGGCATGAGCGACACCGAGACCGTCGCTCTCACGCAGGCGATGCTTCACTCCGGCAAGGTTTTGGATCTCGCGAGCGTGCCCGGTTTCAAAGTCGACAAGCACTCGACCGGCGGCGTCGGCGACAAAGTTTCGATCGCGCTCGCGCCTCTCGTCGCCGCGTGCGGTGCGCCCGTCCCGATGGTGAGCGGCCGCGGGCTCGGACACACCGGCGGCACGCTCGACAAGCTCGAAGCGATCCCCGGCTTTCGTACGGACCTCTCCACCGAAGACTTCATCCGCATCGTCGGTGCCGTGGGCACGTGCATGATCGGGCAAACAAAAGACGTCGCTCCAGCGGACAAGAAAATTTACGCGCTCCGCGACGTCACGGCGACGGTCGAATGCATCCCGCTCATCGTCGCGTCGATTCTCTCGAAGAAGCTCGCCGAGGGGATCGACGGTCTCGTGCTCGACGTGAAAGTCGGCAGCGGCGCATTCATGAAAGACGAAGCACACGCACGCGAGCTTGCAACTGCGCTGGTGCGCGTCGGGACGGCCGCCGGCAAACGCGTCGTCGCGCGGCTCACGGCGATGGACGTGCCGCTCGGTGTCGCGGTTGGCAACGCGAACGAAACGGCCGAGGCGATCGAGCTCCTTCATGGTCGCGGGCCTGCGGATTTGCGGCAAGTGACGCTCGCCCTGTGCGCAGAGATGCTCGTGCTCGCGAAGCGCTCGAATGACGAGAAAGCTGCCCTCGAATCATTGCAGAATGCAATCAAATCGGGAGCAGCCGCCAGAGTGCTCGAGAAAATGATCGAAGCGCAGCACGGCGATCCGAGCGTTGTCGCCGATGTGTCACGGCTCGTGATCGCGCCCGAGCGCGTCGACATCGTCGCCGAGCGCGCCGGCTTCGTCACGCGCGCCGATGCGCTCGAGATCGGTCGCACGGCCGTCGCGATGGGCGCCGGTCGAGCGCGCGCCGAAGACGTCGTCGATCCCGCGGTCGGCATCTCGGTGCTCGCAAAGCCCGGCGACAAAGTCGAAAAGGGCCAGCCGCTTGCCGCGCTTCATCTCCGCAAACGCGATCCTTCGCTCGAGGAACGTTTGCGCCACGCGTTCGCGATCGCAGACACGCCGCCTCCCGCGCGGCCGCTTCTCATTGCACGTATCTGATCACTTCGGGTAGCAGCTTGGGTCGAGTAGCTCGGGGCGATACTCGAAGTGCATCGTGTCGAAGTGATACCAGCGGCCGCCCCAGATGAATCCTTCGGCCTCGAACGCATCGACGATCGCTCGAGGATAGGTGTTCTTCCACACGAGTGGGCGATCGCGCGGCTCGTTGCGCCAGTAGTGCGAGAGCGGCGTGCTCAGATCGATCGCAATGCCCCACGCATGCATGCTGAGCTCGCTCGTGCCCGCGATCGTGCGCCAGTTGAACGTGCCCCCGAGCGACGTGAAAAAGCGCGCGAGCGACGCATCGCGTTTCATCGCGTCCGAGATGCGCGTTGCGACGCGCGCGAGGGGCTCTGAGATTTTCTTGTGGACCATGACGGTCGCGCCGCCGATGCGAACCGGGACGAGCGCGGCTTGCACTTCGTGCGCGGTCCGGCCGTATGTGGCGAAGAAGAGCGAGTCGATGCGGAAGCGGCCCGGATCGTGATCGGGATCCGTGATTGGCGTGATCGGGCCTGTTTTGTATGCGGGCGAATAGACTTCGGCGGCTTCTTCCGGCGTCACCGGAACGTCGGGCGCCATGTAGTAGCGCGAGAGGCAGGCGAGGGGCGCGGGGATTGGCGTGGGCGTGGGCGTTTGCGTGAGCGTTTGCGTGAGGGTGAGCGTTTGCGCGAGCGTGAGCGTTGGCGTGAGCGTTGGCGTTGGCTTTGGTGTTGGCGTGCAGGCCAGCAGCAGCGGGAGCAAACGCCTCATCGTCAGAAACGAACCACTCATCACGTCGATCCTTGGATGTGCTCCTCGTCGTCTTCGTCGAAACGTCCCCGGCGAGGCAGCTGATCCATCCACCCGCGAATCAAGCCCTCTCCGGCATCATGCCAGAGAGGGCTTTTTCGTTTTTGTCATTCGAAGAAAGGGAAACGAGAGATGTTCCAAAAGGTTCACGTCAACGTCGGTACGATCGGTCACGTCGACCACGGCAAGACCACGCTCACCGCGGCCATCACCAAGACGATGGCGGCGCTGCACGGCGGTGTTGCGAAATCGCTCGCCGAGATCGATAGCGCGCCCGAAGAGCGTGCGCGCGGCATCACCATCAACCTTGCTCACGTCGAGTACGAATCGGCGACGCGTCACTACGCGCACGTCGACTGCCCCGGTCACGCGGATTTCGTGAAGAACATGATCGCGGGCGCCGCGCAGATGGACGCGGCCGTGCTTCTCGTCGACGCGTCGAAGGGCCCCGAGCTCCAGACGCGCGAGCACGTCCTTCTCGCCAAGCAGGTGGGCGTCGGTCACGTCGTCGTCTTCGTCAACAAGTGCGACGTCGCCGATCCCGAGCTCGTCGAATTGGTCGAGATGGAGACGCGCGATCTCCTCGCGACGCGCGGGTTCAGCGATGTCCCCGTGATTCGCGGCTCGGCGCTCCGTGCGCTCGAGCATGGTGAAACGGATTGCATCGTGCGTCTCGCCCGAGCGCTCGACGCCATCCCGGATCCCGCGCGCGATTTCGCGGCGCCGTTCCTCATGCCGATCGAAGGTGTGTTCACCATCGAAGGTCGCGGCACGGTCGTCACGGGTCGCGTCGCCCGCGGTGTTCTCGCCGTGGGCAGCGAGGTCGAGATCGTCGGCAAGGACGGCGCGATCGTCGTCACGGGCATCGAGTCATTTCACAAGAAGCTCGCCGAAGCTCGTGCCGGCCAAAACGTCGGCCTCTTGCTCCGCGGCGTCGCTCGCGACGCCATCGAGTCGGGCGAGGTCATCACCGCTCCAGGCACGATCGCCGCGCACGGTGCGGGCGATGCAGAGGTGTACGTCCTCGGCAAGAAAGAGGGCGGCCGCCACACGTCGTTCGGCACGGGCTACGCGCCGCAGTTCTTCTTCGGCGCGACGCACGTGACGGGCGTCGTCACGACGACCAACGACGCACGCATCGAGCCCGGCGACCGCGCAAGCGTCCGCTTCGAGCTCGTGCGCGCCGTCGGCATCGAGCCCGGCATGCGCTTCGCTCTCCGCGAAGGCGGCAAAACGGTAGGCGCCGGCGTCGTCACGGCGGTCAGGTGAACATCAGGTAACGATGAGGGCGTCCGGCGCTAAGCTCAAATGCGCCGGGCGCCGCATCGACACCCCGTGGCTTGAAACTATCATACCGCGGTGGTATAGTTCAGCGATGCCGCGCGGCTCTCCGGCCATCAAGGTCGCTATCACGGTTGATTCGGACGTTCATGCGAAGGTCGTGCGTGCTGCCACGCGCGAGCACAAGAGCATCTCCGCGTGGATGACCGACGCCGCACGGCGCGCGCTTCTCGTACGAGACGGCCTTGCCGCCGTCGCCGAGTGGGAGGCCGACCACGGCGCACTGAGCGCCGCGGAGCTCGAGGCCGCTCACAAGCGCGTGTTTGGCGCGCGCCGCAAAGCACGTCGGTGAGCGGCACTGTCTACGACACGGGCTTCCTCATCGCCGCCGATCGAGGTGATCGCGCGACGTGGGCGGAGCATCGCGTTCGGCTCATGGCCGGGCTCATTCCGCTCGTTCCGGCCGCTGTCGTCGCTCAAGCGAGCCGTTCCGATCGGCAGGTTCAGCTCCGACGCTTTCTGCGCGGCTGCGACGTCGTGAGCTTCGACGAGCGCGCCGCGCATCGAACGGGCGCTCTGCTCGGCAAAGCAAGATCGACCGATGTCGTCGATGCGTCGGTCGTCGAGCTCGCCGCGACGACGAGCGCAGACATCCTCACGACGGACGCCGCAGACATTCGTCGCCTTGTCGCTGCGACCGGCAAGCGAATCACAATCCATCCGCGCTGAGCGCTCTATCGCACCCATTCAGGGTGCCGCATCGACCGAAGTGTTCTCTCTTGAAAACGAAACCAGCCAAACGCCTGGAAAACGAAACCAGCCAAAATGGCTGCGACCGTTTCGCGGTACTTTGTCACTCCGTCGGAGGGGCGGTGAACACGAGCGAGACAGCTATTTGAGCTTCGCGCCCGGGGCCGCGTCCGCAGGGGCGGTTGCGAGAACGAGCTTTTCGCTGGGGCCTGCCGCGAGAATCATTCCGTGCGAGACGAGGCCTTTGCCGAAGTCGCGGGGGGCCAGGTTGGCCACGACGATGACGCGCTGGCCCGCGAGGGCTTCGGGCGTGAAGGAGAGCGCGAGGCCCGCGATGATCGTGCGGGGTTTTTCTTCGCCGAGGTCGACCTCGAGCTCGAGGAGCTTGTCCTTCTTCGGGATTTTCTTCGCCGACTTCACGAGGCCCACACGTAGATCGATCGAAGCGAAGGCGTCGTACTCGATCCACTTCGAGGCGTCCGCAACGGGCGCGGCAGCCACGGGCGCCGCTGTGTTGGTTTCGGTTTTGGGCTGGAGGCGATCGAGGAGCGCCTTCTCCACGTCTTTGTCGACCGTTGGAAAGAGCGGCGTCGCCGCGCCGAGCAACGTGCCGACGCGATCTGGCGCGTGGCCGAGCGGCCATTGATCCGTTCCGATCACGTTCTTGATCGGCGGGAGTGCGAGCTGCTCGCGGAGCGCGTCGGCTTTGCGCGGGATCGCAGGCCACACGAGCACGCTGAGCGAGCGAAGCGTATCGAGCAAGAGCGCGAGGGAAGTATCGACGCGCTCTTGGTTGCCCTTCTTCGCCTCGGCCCACGGCGCCGCGCGATCGACGTATTGGTTCGCGAGCGAAGAGAGCCCGATCGTCTCCTCGAGCGCGCGATGCGGCTCGAGCGCTTCCCACGCGGCCGACGCTGCTTCGATGTGCTTCTGCGCTTGCGTCTCGAACTCGCGCTCGAGATCGCCCGGCGTGTAGCGAGGAATTTTGCCGCTCGTGAGCTTGGCGCAAAGACCGAGCGTGCGAGACAAAAGATTTCCGAGGTTCTTGCCGAGGTCGGCGTTGTAGCGCTCGATCATCGCCTTGTGATCGAAGTCGCCGTCTTGCCCGAAGGCGACGTAACGAAGGAGCTGATAGCGCAGCCCATCGGGCCCGCCGACTTCTTCCGTGTTCGCAAGCCGTATCGGGTCGACGGCGTTGCGGAGAGATTTTCCCATCTTCTGACCGTCGATGGTCAAAAACCCGTGCGCGAACACCTTCGTTGGGAGCGGCAAACCTGCGCTCAGCAAGAACGCGGGCCAGTACACCGTGTGAAAGCGCAAAATGTCTTTGCCGACGAGATGCAAGACTTCGCCGTTCGGCTCCCAGTACTTTGATTGCTTGTCGCCGAGGGCCGTCCAGTAGTTCGCGAGCGCGTCGAACCACACGAACATGATGTGCGCCGCGTTACCGGGAACGGGAATTCCCCATTTGAAGCTCGTGCGCGACACCGACAAATCTTTGAGGCCGCCCCTCACGAAGCTGATCACTTCGTTTCGACGTGACTCGGGTTGGATGAAATCGGGGCGAGCGTCGTAGAGGTCGAGGAGCTTTTGCTCGTAGTCCTTGAGCTTGAAGAAGTACGTCTCCTCCTTCACGCGCTCGACGGCCTTGTTGTGGAGCGGGCACACGTTGCCGGGCAGGAGCTCTTTCTCGGTTTTGAAAGACTCGCAGCCGACGCAGTACCAATCTTCGTAAGCGCCGAGGTAGAGGTCGCCATTTTTAGCGATCGTCTCCCAGATTTCTTTCACGAGCTTTTCGTGGCGCGGCTCGGTCGTGCGGATGAAGTCGTCGGCTTCGACGAGGAGCTTCGGCCACGCTTCGCGAAAACGCGCGCTCATCTCGTCGACGAATTGCTGCGGCGTAACGTTTCGCGCGACGGCCTCGCGCTCGAGCTTCAGACCATGCTCGTCGGTGCCGGTGAGGAGGCGCGCATCGCGACCACGCAAAAGGTGATAGCGGCGGAGGGCGTCAGCGACGATCGTCGTGTAGGCCGTGCCGAGGTGGGGCACGTCGTTCACGTAGTAAATCGGCGTAGTGACGTAAAAAGGGCGCGCCATGCGGTTCGTCATTATCACAGACGCCGCACGCGGCATCCGCTGGACAACACGCGCCTAGGCGCCGAGGTCCGGAGAGGAGACGCGTTTCGGCGGGGCGCTGCGGGCTGGGAGCGGCGCGCGTGCGAGGGCCTCGCGAACGGGGAGCATGAAGACGCGCTCGATACCGGTGCGGAGATCGCCCGGCGGGGGCTCGTCCGGGTTGGATTGAATGAGCTGGGCTTCGCGCACGCGGCGGGCGCCCGTCATTGGCGTCGCGGGGCTATTGCGCGACGCGGAAACGAGGAGCTCGGTGGGCATCGGCGCGACGAGAACGATCTCGGACGCGCCCTGACGAATCCACGTGGCTTGATAGATGCTCGCCGCGGCGCCGAGCGTCTCGTGAAACAAAAAGCCGCGCCACTCGACCGGCAACAGCAAGTCGATCGCCATCTTCTTCGTGCGCGTCTCCACGCGGAGCTCGGACCCATCGAGCACGATGCGTTCACCGCGCGTGCCCGAGAGATACAAACGGCGCTGCGCGTTCGGAGCGCGCTCGCGAATCAAACGGAGAAGCGCGAGGGCCGCATCTGCCGACATCGAGCCATCGTCACTTGCGTGCGCTGTGAGCGCGTCACCGTCGGCGACGATCGATGCGTGTGTGAGCAGCGCCCCAGCCGACGGACCTTCGAGGCGCACGCCGATGAAGCGTGTTTGCGTCGGCGTCGTCAGCGCGAGGATGGCGCGCCTCTTCGCTTGGCTCGCGAGGAGCGTGACGCCGAACGACTCGGCGTAGCGCGCAACGGTTTGCTCCGGCCGCTTCTTCGACGATCGCGAAAGCCCCCAACCGTGCGCGACGACCCAGCCCCGAGGACGCGTGCGAATGCGGTGCACGATCGCGAGCGCGATCGACGCCGCGACCGCAATCACCATCGCGGCTTGAAACCAAATCGGGCGCGCCCACACGAAGGGCACCGGAACGAACACAGCCGTGACCGCGAGCCACCCGAAGATGTTGGTCGCGGGGGGGCCGAGCGGAAAACGCACCGATGCCGACATCCGATTTCATATGGACGTTAGCACCGGGTTCCATCTTTGGCCGGTACGCGCCGGCGCGAAAACTACGTGCGTCTACTTCTTAGTCGGATCGTTTGGGTCAGGGTCCGTGGCGTCCGGCGTGCCATCGCCGTCGAGATCGCGAACGGGGGGTTTGAAGCCCGAAACCGACGGTGTTTGCCCACCGAATGCGCCCGTGAAAAATCCCGTCACGGCCGTTTGGAGCTCGCGATACGGGCAGCTCACGTCGTAGGCGGTAGGCGCGCTCGGAAATGGCTGGAGTTGGTCGAAGAGCGCCCACGGAGCCGCAAATGTGCGGTGGCCCTTGGAATCGACGAAGTCCGATCCATGCGTTCCGGGACCCACCTGCACGACCACCGCTGTCACGCCCGTCATGGGTGTGTCGTGAATACCGGTGGCGTCCGGATTGACCGTCGCGAGCGGAACCGCGCGCAGGTTCTGCTCGGGATGCACGAGGTCCAAAAGCTCCGCGTTCGATCCGACGTTCGGGCCAGCGAGCGACATTCCCGCAGCGCGTGCGAGCGCTTCGTCACCTTCGTTCGTGACGAGCTCGTCGAACAGCACCTCGATTTGAAGTAAATTGCGCGGTTTGGTTGGGCTCCCCTTGAGCGTGTGTGGTGACGTCACGAGGTGTGATGCGTAGAGCAACGGATCGCCCGGCTCGGCGATCGTCTCGATGAGCGTGACCGCAACGTGCACATCGCTGAATTGATCGCCTGTGAAGCCGAAGTTGAGCCCGCCACCGTTGAGCTGCGGACTGATGACCGGCGATCGCGCTGCAACCTCGAGGACGATGCCGCCGCCCGCGACGTTGAGCGCCCATGCGTCGAGCTTCGGTTCGATGGCGGCCGCGACGGCGCCTTCGATGCCACCAAGCGAGTCACCCACATACGCGACGTGTGCTGGATCGATCTTTGGTGCGACCGCGCCCGTTTGCAGCGGAGACAAATCTGGATTCGACCGCAGCACCTTCGCGACCTGCGCGGTGTCGATCTCTGATTGCCTCAATTGATCCCGAAACGCGCCGATGTTGAGTAGCGTGCCGAAAAGATCAGCGGAGCTGTTGAAGCTGCCGGCGACGGGATCGGCGAGCCCATCGGGTCCGTCGAACTTCGCGCCCGGCGCGGTCGCCCACGAACTGTGCTGGTCGACTTGGTAGATCGCCTCGGGTGCGCGCGCGCCAAACGTGACGCTGTCGATCGCGGCGACCATCCAACCGTTCTTGCAAAACGTGTTGGCCAGGCTGAACGCGTATTCGCGCGAGCTCGACAGACCATGTTGCACGATCACGACGGGATATCCGCTTGCGGGCATGGCCTTCTTTGGAACGAACAACGTGACCCAGATTTTGTCGGTGGGTTTTTCCGGCGCGGGGATGATTTTGCCGCTCCCGTCGCGTGCGAAGTTGGCGTGGTCGTCGTCGCCGTATCCACCCGCGCGCACGCTCAGATAATTGATGGCGTCGAACACGGCCGAACCTGCGGCGTCGATGGCGTCGTGCGCAGGCACTGGAAGAAGCCGGTCCGGATCGTCGGTGCCGTCGGGAAGCTTCTCGGTCGCGACGCCGAGCCAATCATCGAGGCTCGCCGTGAAACCCGCGGGCAGCGGCGACACGTTCGTGAATTTCGCGGCGCCCATCGGCGCCATCGTGGGCGCGTCCCACGAGAGTGTCGGTGTCGCCGAATCTTCGAGCTCGTCGCGAAGCCCGTAGAGCTCCTCTTCCATTTTGTTCGTCGTGTAGACGGCGAGCCCGACGATCTCGTCTTTGCCGAGGTCGCCACCGATCGCTGCTTTGACCGTGTCGAATGCGCCGCCATAGAGAGCGCCGACACCAGCGGTGCGATCACCGGTCGCGATTTTCTGGAAGTCAGCGCTCGCCGAGAGTGCCTTGCCGCTCTTGTCTTTGATGCGGCTCGTGAGCACCGCCGCGATTTTGTGCCCGCCCGCTAGCACGACGCCGCGCGCCGGCCCGACACCAAGGACCGGTCGCGTGTGACCTTGCGGCGCCTTGTGAAACGCTGCGCGGCAAGGCACCTTCGCGCTCGCGTCGAGGTCGAACAAGAACACCGAGCTCGCGGCCGACCCACATTCCGTCTCGCTTTGCGGAAGCGTCGTCGTGTCGATGAGCGCGGCGGCGACCGAGTCATCGTCGTTCGGCGGCAGCGATGGATCATCGACGTAAAACGCGGCGTATGTGGTGCGCCCGAAGCCGTCGTGGACGAGAAGCGCGTGCTGGAGCATCTCCGAATTGACGGTGAAGATGGCGTCGAGCCCCGGAATCGTGCCGATGTGCCCGTTCTGCAAGTACGCGTCCGACGGAAACGGAACGTCCATGAAATTGGGCGTTGCGTCGGTCGTGATGAATCGAACCGTGGGCCCCGAAGGCGTGCTGCTGCACGCGAAAAATGACGCCCCGACTAGAAGCCAATGACGAAGGTGCATGACCAATTGGGAACGTGCGGCGCGCCGCACTTCCCAGCAAGAGATTTTTTGAGTGTGCCTTTGGCGCGCTCAAAAGGAGTAGCCCAAAGTGTGGTCGTTGGTATGCTGCGCCGATGCGCTTTCGTATTCCTGCAATCGCTTTCGTCGGCCTTCTCGCCCCGCTCACGGCCATGTGCGTCGTCTCGGCATGTGGCTCTCAAACGGACGACACCCTCAAGGACGCCGCAACCGACGTCACCACGCAGAAGGACGTCACCGCCGACGTCGCGCCCGACGTAGCACCCGAAGCCGGATGCGATGCGCCCGATCTTCTTCAGTACCTTCCGTCAGGTGACGCAGGCCTCGACGTGGATGCGGGTGGCTTCGCCATCGGTCCGTGCGTCGATTGCTTCAAGACTCAGTGCGGCGGCCAGATCACATCGTGCAACGGCGACTGCCTCTGCCGACAAGGCGTCATCGACACGGTCACGTGCGTCGCACAGACCGGCGACTTCACCACGTGCGGCGAGCAAGCGATCTTGAGCGGCAACACGAACCTCACCGCCCTCTTCGGATGCGCCTACTCGAAGTGCCAAGCGGCATGCATCGGCGGAGACGGCGGCCTCCCCGCGGACGCAGCACCGAAAGACGCAGCCGGCGACGGCGGCTGATTCAGTTTTGCTAACGTCGTTGCCCGCGTTGGGCGGCGACCCACGGTGAGAGCTGCGTGCGCGACTCGCTGACCTCGGCGGTTTTGGCGCCCGTCACGCGTTCGAGCCGCGACGCTGCAATCGCGACGGCAACGGCGAGCGACGCGCGCTGATCTTCGGGTACGGCGGCGTATCCAAGAAGGTCGTCTTTGTTTCGTTCGAGGAAGCCGGTGTCGTATTTGCCGGCGACGAAGTCCGGGTGTTGCAAAAGTTTTTGGTGAAACGCGATGTTCGTGCGAATCCCGGTGACGACGTACTCCTCGAGAGCGCGCCGCATTCGTGCGAGCGCGCGATCACGCGTCGGTGCCCACGCGCAAAGCTTCGAGACGAGCGGGTCGTAGTAGCTCGAGATGGTCGCGCCGGCGTAGGCGCCTCCGTCGTCGCGAATGCCGGGGCCTGCGGGCACTTCGAGATCGTGAATCACGCCGGGTGAAGGCAAGAACCCGCTCGCGGGATCTTCGGCGTAGATGCGGCACTCGATGGCGGCGCCGTGCCGCGTGAGCTCCTCTTGAACGAACCCTAGTTTGTCACCTTGCGCGATGAGCACCATCTCGCGAACGAGATCGAGCCCCGTGACGAGCTCTGTCACGGGATGCTCGACTTGCAAGCGCGTGTTCATCTCCAAAAAATAAAAACTGCCATCGGGCGAGAGCAAAAATTCGAATGTGCCCGCCGAAAAATAGCCGACGGCCTTCGCGCCCGTGACGGCAATGGCGCCCATTCGCGCCACGAGATCGTGTGGAGCCGCGGGTGATGGCGTCTCCTCGACGACCTTCTGGTTGCGGCGTTGAATGGAGCAGTCGCGCTCGAAGACGTGAACGCAATTGCCTTCGCGATCGCCGAGGACTTGGATCTCGACGTGACGCGGTCGGTCGATCGCTTTTTCGAGATACACGGTGTCGTCGCCGAAGAATTTTTTGGCTTCGCTGCGCGCGCGCTCCCATGCGCTCTTCATTTCGGACTCGCTGTTCACGAGGCGCATGCCTTTGCCACCGCCGCCGCTTGCGGCCTTGAGCATCACGGGGAAACCAATCTTCTTCGCCGCTGCCGCGGCTTCGTCGGCGTTGTCGCAGGTGGCGCCCGGCGTGATGGGCACGCCTGCTTCGGCCATGCGTTTGCGCGCGGCCGGTTTTGTGCCCATCGCGCGCATCGCGCTCGCGGGTGGTCCGATGAAGACGATCCCGGCGCGCTCGCACGCTTCCGGAAGCGCGGGGTTCTCGCTCAAAAATCCGTAGCCCGGTGCGATGGCGTCGCATCCGCTTTTTTTTGCGACATCGACGATCTTGTCGACGCGCAAATAGCTCTCGGCCGCGGGCGCGGGGCCGATCGGGTAGGCCTCGTCGGCGCGGCGAACGTGGAGCGCGGCGCGGTCGACGTCCGAATAAACGGCGACGGCAGCGATGCCCATCTCGTGGAGCGTGCGCGTGATGCGCACCGCGATTTCACCGCGGTTGGCGATCAAAACCTTCTTGAAACGGGTGGTCACGTCGCGACGAAATCACCTCGCCGGGAAGATGTCCACTCAGAGCTTCGGAATGCGGATGATGGCGTCCGCGTCGCCGACGTAGAGCGCATCGGCCACGGCGATCGGGAGTGGCGCATTGAGGCCGCTCACGTAAAGCGCGGGCGGGATCGTGGGCGTCGAGACGTTGAGCACCCAGACGTTGCCGCCGAGCGGGTCGGTGAAATAAAGGTTGGAGCCGTCGAGCGCGAGGCGCTGCGGGTGGTTCAAGCTCGACGCGATGGTCGACGGTGAGCCCGTACCGCGCGGGTAATTCACGATCGCACCGCTCGGAGCGCCATCGTCGATGACGGCGTAGACGTTCGAAGACGACGCAACGACATCGGCAAACGTAAGCGGGGCAGGCACGTCGAGCTGATTGAGACCGCCCGCGCCTGTCGTGATGCCTTGGAAGATGGCGGCTTGCGTGCCCGTCGTTGCGAGAAACAGCGCGTTCCCGAGGAGAGCGAGAGCGGTTGGCGATGCGTCGCCTGTGACTGCGGAGAGCTGCTTCACGGTGCCGCCCGCAATGGGAACCCATTCGAGGATCGCCGGCCCGCCGCTGCCAGAATCGATCGCCCAGTAAACGTTGGTTGCGTCGGCCACGATCGCGCGCGCGCCCGTGACGCTCTGACGAATCGGAGTGACCGCGCCGCCAGTGACCGCAACGGCAGACACGCCGCCAGTGCCCGAGGCTGGCGACAGCGTGAAGAACACGACGCCCGATGCGACGCTGAGCGCGGCGGGTCCGCCGAGGCCGGTCGCGAGATTGAAGACGGCGCCGCCGGCAGTCGATACGGCCGACACGGTTCCGTCGGCTGCGCCACTCGCGTTGTTCGTGAAGTAGACGTAGCCGTTCGCGAGAAAAATCCCGCGCGGGTTCGACGCCGCTGCGATTGCGCTCACGCCTGCATCACCGTTGAGGCCACCATCGCCGCCTCCACCACCACCACCGCCTACGGGCGGCGGCGCGGTTCCGTCGAAGTCGCCGAGGTTCGGCGGCATCTTCTCGGGTGTGCACGAAAGGGCGAGCACAATGCAAAGTAGCGCGGGTCGCACGCCGTACACATTACGGCGAGCGCACGACAATGCCAGTTTTCAGTGACTCACGGCAGATCCACGACACGTAGTGTCCTTGGAAGCTTGTGGTCCTGGCCGAAACTGCTGACGTCTGTCGTCCATAGTGTGGCCTTCGCCGCAACCAACCCTGCGCGCGCGAGCTCGCGACGATGCGTGATCTCCGTCGACGTCGTCACGCGATCGTTTGGGAGATCGACTTCAGCGGCGTGAGCGAGGAGCGCGCCATCCCGACCGAGCGCGGTCCAGTAGCTGGGTTTGCCGCCGAACTGTTTGGTGTACTCGTCGAACTGCGGAGTGACGGCGGGTGCGATCGCAAACGCGTGAACGCCGCCGCGCGCGATGTGTGAGTCGTCGTCACCTGACGTTGCTTCGAGCGCGAGGCCAACCTCCGAGCCACGCGGAAGCGCGGGCAAGAGCGTTCGCACGCAGCCCGTCGGAGCGGAGACGAGAAAATCGTGAGCACCTGCCTTCGCCCATTCGTCGAGCGGCATGCGCGAGCGCGAGTACGGCGGCTCGCAACGAAACGTCGGCAAGAGCTCGAGCGCGGTCGACTTCGTTTGCGCAAACGATGCTTCCGCGGATGCACTGGAGACCGCGACGACTTTTGCGTGACGCTTGCCCGCGCGCTTCTCGAGCTCCGCGACGAGGAGTGCCACGCTCGTCGCGCGCGACTCACCTGCGACGAAACAGAAACGCGATGGCGGCGTCTTGGGTGCTGCGAACGTGATCACCGCGAGACCGTTTTCTTCGGACCAGCGGCACGCGCGTTCGGCGGACGCTTCCTCGAATCCTGCGAGCACGACGGCGGCGCCAGCGCCCGCGAGCTCTTCGAGCGAGGCATCGAGTGTGGATGTGGTGTCTGCGCGCGTGACGAGGCGCGTGCCGTCGTCGGTCGTCACCGCCCGAGGCAACCCGAGAGCGAACGCGGCGCCACGCGCGGCATCGGCGGCGGCGTCGCGGAGCTCGGGTGTGTCGATCGGCAAAACGAGCCCGATCGTTCGTGCAACGACCGCGTGCGCACCGCGAAGGCTCGTCGCGAGATCGCGCAGATCTTGTCCGACCGTCGAACCCGTCAAATATTTTCCGAGCGACGAATCGATGAGTCGCTGCGCCAAGTGCGTGTCTTGTGCGTCGAGCGCGTGTTTGGCGAGCGCTTCGGCGACGAGCTTTTGCAGCTCGTTCGAATAGCCGCCAGCTCCTTCGCCTTGCATGGCTTCGAGCGTTTGCGCGAGCGTCGTCGGGTCGATGCGCGAGAGCTGCTGCTCGACGCGATCGTGCGTCTCCTTGTGAGCGTGCGGCGGCACCGAGCGAAGCCACCCATCGAGATACGCGACCGCTTCGAGCGGCCGGCGTGCGTCGATCGATGCGACGGCGACCTCTTCGAGCAAGATCGTTCGCAGCGGCGTGTCGACCACGATGCCGACGAGTGATTGCAAGAGCGCGACTGCGTCGTCGGCCTTCCCATCGGCGCGGAGCAATCGCGCGCGGAGGGCGAGCCAGAAATCATGCTCGTTGCCAGGCTTGGGCTCGTTCACGGCGCCGAGCTCGCGGCGTGCACCGGCCGCGTCTTTCATGTCGAGCAAGATGTGGCCGAGGTGGAGCCGTGCGAGCGCCGTTGCGCGGTCGCGTGGGAATTTCTTGATGTGCTCGTCGAATCGCGCGGCGAGCTTCGCGTCGTGCACGTCGTGCTCGAACGCATCGCGCAACGTCGCGAGCTGGTTGCCCGCCTCGGGAGATGCCGAGAGCGTCGCGACGGGTCGCTCGCCCGCGGCCGCGCCACACGCGACGACGGCGAAGAGCAACGCAAAGAAGCGCTTCACGGCGCTCCCAACCGCTGCGCTGCGGCGCTCGTTGGATGGTCGCGCAAGAGTCGTTGTTTGAAAGATTCGGCCATCTGTGTGTTGCCTTGCGCCGCATACACTTCGGAGAGACGCGCCATCGCCTCGGGCAACATCGGCGAGCTCGCGAACTTCGACGTCTCGGCGTAGGCCTGCTGCGCGAACTGGAATTTGCTCGGGTCGCTCTTGGCTTCGTGAAAAAACATTTCACCGAACGCGAAGTACGCATACGGCACGAACTTCGAATTCGGCGTGTCGCGAATGAGCGAGTACAACGCCTTGCGCGCGTTGGCTGGGTCGCCGGCGAGCTCGTACTCGAGGCCGAGGAAGTAACGCACTTCATCGAGCTGCGGATACGCAGGGTATTGCTTTACGAGCTCGTCGTAATCTTGGATGGCTTTCGTCGAGGATGCGGCCACGCCGGACTTTCGTAGCTCCACGTACTCTTCCGCGAGCCTGCGGAGCAGCGCGGGCCGATCAGGTGCGTTGAGGGCGGTCGTGTTCACGAGCTGCTCGAGCGCGCGCACTTCCGTTTGCACCAATACGGGTGATCGCGTCGAGATTCGGCGCGGATCGCGCGCATCGAGCAGCGCGCTGGGTGCCGGGGTGGCGGTCGATGTCGGCGCAGCAATGACGGCTCCGGTCGCAGAAACCGTCGGAAGCGGCGTGATCTCCACGACAACCGTCGCATGCTCTGGCGCGCATGCAGCGAGGCAAAGGGCCGCGAGCCATCTCATTGAGAGCGATGTTATCCGGGATCGAGTAAAACCGGTTCGGTGGATCGCGCGCAGGCTCTTCGTCGACTCTTCGCGCTGACGGGCGTGGTGCCGCTCGGGTTCTTTTTGCTCGAGCACACGTGGGCGAATACGTCGGCGCTGCGCGGCCAAGAAGCGTACGTCGCAACGGTCGAGTCGCTCGAGCGCATACCGCTGCTCGTCGTCGTCGAGATCGTGTTCGTGTTCTTGCCGCTCGCGTATCACGCGGCTTACGGCGCGTGGATGATGCGCGAGCGCGTCGCCGCGGAGCCGAAACCATTTTCGAATCGCGCGCTCGCCGTCGCGAATCGCATCGCTGCGGGCTCGGCCCTCGTGTTCATCGCGTGGCACTTCTGGGAGTTTCGCGTTCAAGCGTGGCGTCACGCCATCGAGCCGAATGCGTTTTACGCGACGCTTGCCTGGCGCCTTTCGTCCACGTGGCATGGCTTTCCGATTCGGGCCGTCCTCTATTTGGTGGGTGCGTTCTCCACGGTGTTCCACTTCGCGTGCGGCACGTGGTCGTACGCAGTGACCTCCGGTTTGCTCGCGACGGCGCGCCAAAAAACGCGCGCAGCATGGGGTTGTGTCGCGCTCGGCACGCTTCTCTTTGGCGCGTCCGCCGCGACGGTAGTGTCGCTCGCGACGGGCATCGAATTCACGACGACGGCGCCCACCAGCTCTCCGTGCACGCCGCAGCCGAAGTAGGCTAAGAACGTCGCCAGATGGCATCGAAGAAGGCATCGGCGTCAAGCTCTCCGCGAGGCTCTCGCACCGTGCGTCGCGTGATCGTGGTCGGCGGTGGGCTCGCAGGTCTCACGACGACGATGAAGCTCTGCGAAGCCGGCGTGCCGGTCGACCTCTTTTCGCTCGTGCCCGTGAAGCGCTCGCATTCGGTGTGCGCGCAAGGCGGCATCAACGCGAGCGTCAACACGAAGGGCGAGGGTGACTCACCACAGATTCACCTCGAAGAGACCGTGTACGGCGGCGATTTTCTCGCGAACCAACCGCCGGTGAAAGGCATGGCCGACGCCGCGCCGAGCATCGTCTTCATGCTCGATCGCATGGGCGTTCCCTTCAATCGCACCGCCGAAGGCCTGTTGGATTTTCGTCGCTTCGGCGGCACGCTCTTTCACCGCACGGCGTTCGCGGGCGCAACGACGGGCCAACAGCTCCTCTACGCACTCGACGAGCAAGTGCGTCGCTACGAAACGATCGACTGCGAAGACGAAACGGGCAGCACCATCCCCGGCGAGCGAATGGTTCGCAAGTTCGAGCTTTGGGATTTTCTCTCGCTCGTGCTCGACGACTCGGGTCGGTGCCGCGGCATCGTCGCGCAAGATCTCAAGTCGATGCGCATCGAGTCGTTCACCGGCGATGCCGTGTGCCTCGCGACGGGCGGCGCGGGTCTCGTGTTCGGTCGCTCCACCAATTCGATGATCTGCACGGCGAGCGCGACCACCGCTGCCTACCAACAAGGCGCGTGCTGGGCGAACGGCGAGTTCATCCAAGTTCATCCAACGGCGATCCCCGGCGCGGACAAGCTGCGTTTGATCTCGGAGAGCGTTCGCGGTGAAGGCGGGCGCGTGTGGGTTCCGAAAGACGCCAAAGAAAAACGCCCCGGTCGCGACGTTCCGGAATCCGAGCGCGACTACTTCCTCGAATCGCAATACCCGGGGTACGGCAACCTGGTCCCGCGCGACATCGCGAGCCGGGCGCTTTTCAAGAAGGCGTTCCACGAAGGTCGCGGCGTCTACAACCCGAAGACGCAGAAGAACGAGCTCGAGGTTTATCTCGACGTCACGCATCTGCCGCGCGCGCAGCTAGAGAAGAAGCTCGCGGGCGTTCTCGAGATTTACGAAAAGTTCGCTTCGGAAGATCCGTACGAGATGCCGATGCGTGTCTTTCCGGCCGTGCACTACTCGATGGGCGGCTTATGGGTCGACTTCGAGCGTTCGGCAAACGGCTCGCTCGTGAAGGATTCGCCACGCAATCAGGCGACCAACATTGCTGGCCTCTATGCGGTCGGCGAAGCGGATTACCAGTATCACGGCGCGAATCGACTCGGCGCCAACTCGCTGCTCTCGTGCATCTACGGCGGGCTCGTGTGCGGGCCCGCGATGGCGTCGTATCGCAAGAGCCTCGCGAAGAGCGCCGCTGACGTGCCCAAGAGCTTGTTCGAAAAAGCGCGCACGCGCGAGGAAGCGAAGTTCGACGCCATCATCGCGATGGCCGGCGAAGAAAACCCATTCGCGCTCCACGCCGATCTCGCCGAGACGATGCTCCGCGACGTCACCATCGAACGCGAAAATGACAAGCTCAGGAAGGTGCTCGACCTCATCGCCGACACCACGGGCAAGCTCGCGAAAGCCAGCTCGCTCGACTCGGGCCGCCGCGCGAACCAAAGCGCGCAGTTCGTCAGGCACTTCCAAAACATGCTCGTCCTCTCCCGCGTGATCGTGGAAGGCGCGCTAGCGCGCGACGAATCGCGCGGCGCCCACTTCAAACCAGCCTTCAAAGACCGCAACGACCCCGACTGGCTCCGCACGACCCTCGCCATGCACAGTCCCGAAGGCCCCAAGTTCGTCCGCGACTTCACCTACGAGTGCGCGGGCCAGCCGGTCGCGATCACCGACGCGGTCGACACCTCCCTCGTCAAACCCCGCGCCCGCAAATACGACACGGCCGGCGCCGCCACCACGAGCACCAAGACCTGATGGCCACCAAAACCGTTCGCATCAAAGTGAAGCGACAGGACGCGCCCGGCGAGAAGGCGCACTGGGACGAGTTCGACGTCGCGTGGGCGCCGCGCATGAACGTGCTGAGCGCACTCATGGAAGTCCGCAAGAAGCCGGTGACGGTCGGCGGAACGAAGGTCGCGCCGCCTTCGTGGGATTCGAGCTGCCACGAAGAAGTGTGCGGGGCCTGCACGATGATCGTGAACGGGCGCGTGCGGCAAGCGTGCTCCGCGCTCGTCGATTCGATTCGCAAGAACGACGAGCCCATCGTGCTCGAGCCGATGACCAAGTTTCCGCTCGTGCGTGATCTCGTCGTCGATCGCTCGCGCATGTTCGCTGATCTCAAAAAGGTCAAAGCGTGGATCAAGCTCGACGGCACCCACGAGCTCGGCCCCGGCCCTCGCCAGAGCCCCGAGAATCAAGAAGAGGCCTACCCGCTCTCGCGCTGCATGACGTGCGGCTGCTGCCTCGAGGCGTGCCCGCAAATCAACGATTCATCCGGCTTCATCGGCGCCGCCGCGATCAACCAAGTGCGTTTGATGAACCTCCACCCGAGCGGAAAAATGCACGCGAGCGAGCGCATCGACGCACTCCTCGAAGACGACGCCCTCACCGGTTGCGGCAAAGCCCTCAACTGCGTCGATGTGTGTCCGAAAGAAATTCCGCTCGTCGATTCGATCGCTGTCGTGCAGCGCCAAGCCACGAAGCGAATGCTGTTCGGTTGGCTTTTGAAATGAGAGGTATGCTGGCCCGCGTGCGCGTTCGTTCGCTCATTGTAGTCTGCACGCTTTTGGTTGCCGGCGCGGCCCAGGCTCAAGACGAGCCTCAGCCGCTCACGACCGAGCAAGTGCAAGCGGCCATGAAAGCCGCCGACGCGCAAAAGGATCAATCGACGCTCCCCGAAGCGCCGCTCGAAGCGCCACCCGCGCCACCGCGCCACAAAGGGTTCGTGCTCGAGCAAGGCCTCGGCGCGATGGGCTTCGCCGGAAAGTTCGGCTCGCTCACGAATCACCCGGCGGTATGGCTCCAAACCCAATTCGGCTACGAAATTTTCCGCGTGCTCATGGTGTTCGTCTCCGGCGACATCGCGTTCACCGACACCGGCTCGAGCGTTGGTCCGTCGCAGAACCGCGCGTTCCCGCTCCTCTCGTTCGGCGGTGGTTTGCGTCTGACGATTCCCTTCACCAATCGGGTCGGCATGTATCTCCAGGGCGCCGCCGGCGGCGACGTCGCCTACGTGCAATCGGGTGCGCTCGTGAACTTCGGTTACGCGAAAGCGGAGAGCCTCGGCTTCCAAGTAGGCGGCCGCGTCGGCTTCGAGTGGTTCCAAGTCGATCGCCACATCGCGCTCGGCCTCTCGGGCGGCGCGCGTTACATGACGAACCTCGCGTACACCGTCGGCAGCGATCTCCCGCTCGCGTGGGACGCCACCATCGATCTTCGCTACACGTTCTGAAAATTCAGTAGCCGCTCGTCCACCACGTCTCGCCAGCGGCGAGGCCGCGTTTCGAGTTGGTGCCGCAATGAATTTCGCCCGAGAGGCGGTGGTAGAGATCCCAGTCTTCGACCCACACGACGGTGATGCCGATCGCGGAGAGTGCGGTCTCCATCTGGTCTTTGAAGATGTCTTTGCCGCCGATGATGGGGCCGTGCGGATCGGGCGCGGCGAACGCGCCGTCCGCATAGTAGAGGCCGTTGACCGTGCCGACTTGGTACGCGAGCGAGAAACCCTGAACGGGCTCGTGCAAGAACGGAATGCGAATGATCTCGGCGTCGGTGATGCCCGTTGCCGCTTTGATGATCGAGAGCTGCGCGTCCACGTTGGCAGCAGCTTCATCGCTCGCGGCCATGATGTTGGCGTCGGCGAGGACGTCTTTGATCGCGATTTCCGCGGGCGTTTCGGCATTGCTGCTGTCGAGCCATTTCTTGCCCGCGAACATGAGAGTGTCACCGTTGCCGGCGGTGACTTGGTCTTGCAGCATCTTTTTGGCGAGCGCGGGATCGTTGGCGAGGATCGTCCAGCCGCGCGACGTGCTGCTCTTCACGAAGCTGATGGTCTCGTCGACGTGGCCGATGTCGAGCCACGACGTGTCGATGGTGACGGGCGGCTGAACCGCTTGCGCCTCCATCATTTTTTCGAACGACGCATCCGGATGAAACGACGGGATCGAGCCGCGAAAGAGCCGCCCGAGCGGGTAATCGACTCCACCGAACGAATACGGCGGAATCGTCTCGAGGTTGCCGAACGAGTTGAGCGAATCCATGTCGGGGCTCGAGCTCATGTCGTACTGAACGACACCTGCCACATCGGGCCCGCGGAATTTCGCGAAGACCACTTTGCCGGCATCGCGCAGCGGGTTCTTCAGGTCCGCGTAGTAAATGTTCGCTGATCGCAGGAAGACGTCGATGACGTGTTGCTTGCCGCCCGCGATCGGCATCGACATGTAGCCGACCTCGAAAAAATCCTGCGTCCATTGATCGTCGTACGGATACGCATTGCCGAAAGCTTGATCGGCGTTGATCTCGGTGACGTTCACTGGTGTCGCGCCGACTGTCGTGCCGTCGCCTTCACCCGTGCCCGCCAAATCCGAGTAGAGCGTCGCGCGCATTGCGATCGACCCCGGGTCGCCGTCGAACATGGAGAGATAGATTTGCGATTCAGGCGCAAGGTGATGGCGCGTGACGATGGGCGCGACGCGCATCATCGCGCTGTCGCGCGCGCTGCCGATGGCGAGCGTGATCGTCGCATAGCCGTTCCACACGGCCTTGTCGCGCACGACATCGGTCGCCTCGATGCCGAGCGTCACGTTGCCGGCGCGAAGCTCGTCGGCGGTGATGACGTCGTCGTGTTGCCAATCGAAGAACGTGTAAGCGCCTTGGCGCATGATGAACAAATGAACGAACTGCGCGGCTTGCGCGTCGACCGTGACGACCGCGACCGTCCCGTGAGGCGCGCCTGACCACCAACGAACGCCGCTCGGCGCGAGATCGAGCGCGTCCGAGTCGCCGTTGAGCACCGTGTCTTGTGCGTCGTTGCAGCTGGCGAGGTCGACGTCGTCGAGGATCGCGCCCGTGGATGCGGTCGATGGGCACGCCTTCTCATCGTCGTCGATGTTGGCGAGGAAGATCGCGCCGTGGGTTTTGTCCCACGTGTCTTCATTTTGATCTTCGGTGTCGTCGTCCCAATCGATGACGCCGTTGCGATTGTTGTCGACGCGAAGATCGACGACGGGCGTTCCCGAGTCGGTTGGGTCGCCACCGCTGCTGCAAGCGAGCGCGATGGCAACGAGCGTCATGATCGCGACGGTCTTCACGGCGATCTCCGCGCGATGCGCGCCGTGAGATCGTCGAGTGCCGCTGCGAGATCGGGAGACGCGGATTTCTTCGCGTCCGAAATCCATCGCGGCGTGTCTGGCGCAGCGATCACGACAAGCGCGCTCTCGGCATCCGCGCGGACGTCCGCTTCCGTCGACGACGCGAGCAACGCGAACGCCGCGCGCGCAGCGGTGTCACGAATCACGGGGGCCTCCAGCGCAGGAGCGGCGTTCGGCGTTGCGAGCGCCCACGATGAGCCCATGGTGCCGAGCGATCGCAAGAGATGCTTCGCGAACATGCCCGTTGGATGCGTCGCCGAAACTTTCTCGAGCGCTTGCGCCGCCACGACGCGCCGACAGCTCCCGAGCCCAGCGACAGCCGCTTCTTGCCTCGGCCCCGCGGCCGTTGCCAGGTGCGCGAGCATCACGACATCGGCGCTCTCGGCGAGCTTGCCGAGCGCCTCGACGGCTGCGCGCACTTCGAAGAACTCCGTCGCCGTCGTGATGACGTTGCGAAGCACGGGCGCGGCGTTCGGATCTTTGGCGTCTCCTGCGGCTTCGATCAAACCCGCACGCAGCGCGATGCGCGCTGTCTCCGAGCGGGGCATCGGGAAACGATCGGGCGATGCGATGGGCTCGAGCAGCGCCATCGCCGCGCCCGCATGCCCGTGCGTCGTGCCTCGAAGAAGCGGCGTCATCGGATAGAAGCGACCGCGCTTGTGATGATCGAGCTCGTCGGCGCGCGAAACGATTGCACGCACCGCATCGAACATGGCCGGATCGCGCGCATGCGCCGCAGCCATCGATACGCTCAAATCCGCGTGCGCCCCGCCCGCGCACAAAATCGTCATACCCAGAACGAGGGCTATTTTTTTCACGTGGTATTTTTTTGCGGTCAGTCGCCGTCTTCGTCGTGGTGACCGGGAGTGGGCGGTGCGACGCGACCTCTTCGGTAGCAACACACCTCGCTCTCGCCGTCCTTCTTACGATGACGCTCGGTCGCATGCGGGTCAAACGTGCGGCCTTCGTATTTCTGCGGGCACTTCTCGAAGCCCTCGGCCATCTCTTGGCTTTCTTTCGAATCGTCGCTCGAATCGACCTCGGGAATGCACATCACGATCGATGCGCGTGCGTCGGCTGCGGCGTCCGACTCCGCATCACTGCGGCCCCCATCGCGGGACGCATAGGCCGACTCCGGAACGCGCGTGATGTCGAAGCCGGGATCTCTTCCGCGACATCCGATCGCCGCGGCGACGAGCGCGATCGGCGCGCACAAGCGCGTCAGCATCGCTGGAAAACCCAAGAGACAATGGCCAGGAATCCGAGCGTCATGACGAGAGCGATGATCGCCGCGACCGGATGGCGAGCTGTGGGCGTCGGCGTCGGCGTGGGCGTAGGCGTGAGCGTGGGCGTGAGCGTAGGCGTGAGCGTAGGCGTCAGCGTGGGCGTGAGCGTGGGTGTGAGCGTGGGTGTGAGCGTTTGCGTTTGTGTTTGCGTTGGCGGTTCGGGTTTGCTTTGGGGGGCCGGGACTTCGGCAATCGGAGCGGGGGGCGCCATCGTGTGGGGCGGCGGGGCGCGGACGGCGGAGACCTCGGCGAGCCACACCTCTTGTTTCGCGCGTTCGCCGGGGAAAAGCTCTTCGATCCACGCGGCGAGTCGCTCTTGCATGTCGCCTTTGCGGCCATGCTTGTCGATGAACGCGGCGAGGTCTGCGGCCATCGCCGTGCCCGTTGCGTAGCGTGCGTTCGGATCGCGTGCGAGAGCGCGTTCGACGATCGTCCACAGCGCGTCGGGGTAGAGGCCCGGCGCGATCGTGCGTGCGTCTGGAATGTCCTGCGCCTTGATCGCGCGAATCGTCTCGATGTCCGTGGCGCGTTTGAAGAGGCGTCGCCCCGTCGTTAGCTCCCAGAGCGTCGCGCCGAGCGCGTAGAGATCCGCGCGATGGTCGAACGGCTTTTCGTCGACCTGCTCCGGCGACAAATACGGCACTTTGCCTTTGACGATTCCTTCACCGCTCTTCGAAAGGCGCCCCGCGGATTTCGCGAGCCCGAAGTCGATGAGCTTCACGTGGCCGTCGTAGGTGAGAAAAATGTTCGTCGGGTTGACGTCTCTGTGGACGACATTGAGAGGCGCGCCCTCTTCGCTCTTCAATGCATGCGCGTACGCAAGCGCTTCGGCGACGTGCATGGCGACGTAAGCCGCGAGGTCGACTGGCATGCGCTGCTCGGTCTCGCGCGCCTTTTCGAACGTGTCGATGAGCGAACGTCCGAGCAAGAGCTCCATCGCGATGAAGCGCGCGGCATCTTCGGAGACACCGAAGTCGTGCGTGACGATGATGTCCGGGTGCGAGAGACGCGAGAGGATCTTCGCCTCGTCGAGGAACATGTGGACGTACTCGCGGTCTTTGGCGAGATCGTCGCGGATGACTTTGATGGCGACGACCTCGACGCCCTTGCGGCCGACATAGACGGTCGCCATGCCCCCGCCGCCGATCTTCGCTCCCACTTCATAGGGCCCGAGCCGCGACGTCACGATGCGGGACGATACCACGTGGACGCCGCGAGCGCGGCGAGGAGCGGCAAGAGCGGTGCGTGGAAGCGCCCGACTCCGAACGACGCGAGCGCCATCATTGCAGTGAAGACGATCAGCACGAAAAGCGGCGCGATGCGCACGCGATGCTCACCTATGCCGAGCACGGCGAGCGCACAAAGCAGCCAATACGCCACATTGCATAATACACGCAACGCGAGCGCGCCCATTGGTGGAATCGGGCCTGCGAAGAAGTCGTCGACGTCCCAGTCGTCGTACGCGAAAAATCGAGACAGCTTCGCGGGCGCGAGCGTCAGCGGCGAGAGCGGGTCACGACGGAGACCGGCTCGCGCGCAACGAAACCCATCGTCGTTGCGATCGACTTCCGACGTCGTGTCGAGATTCATGACGCGGTACCCGCCGGTCGCGCCTTCACCGAAGCCGATGCAGGTGTTTGCGCCCGTGCTCGTCGTCAGTCTGCCGCGCCCGATCTCGAGGTTGTTGCGAACCGACCATGGCAAGAGCAGAAACATCGTGATGAGGACGAGGGCCACGGGTGAAAGCACGCGCGTCGTGAGTGGTCCACGAAGGAGCGCAACGAACGCGCCGGCGGCCATCAGACCAAAAGCGAAGTCGCGCACATAAACACACGCCGCAGTCGCGACGGCGAAGAGCGCCCACCTCCCGAGCGAAGGCGCACGCGCGGCGCGAACGAGAAGCCACGTCGCGAATGCAAAGAGAGGTATCGCGAGGTTCTCCGAGAGCATCAGCCTCGGAAGGAGCACGAGCGAAGGAAGCAGCGACGCACATGCAGCCGCGATCCAAGCGACGCGCGTATCGAAGAGCTCGCGCGCGATGAGACCGGTGAAGACGATCGCCGCCACGCCGAGCGCGACGTTTCCAAACACGACCGCGCGCAGACCGAGACCCGCGCGGAAGAAGAGCGAGAGCCACGCAGGCCATCCGGGCATCCAGTTCGCCGTCGCGTGACCGTGCATGGCGTAACCGCGGCCTTCGGCGAGCGCGCGGCCGAGCGTCACGTAGTCGGCTTCGTCGGCGACGCTCGTTCCTGGACCCAAGAGCGCGCACGCGAGTCGCGCGAGCACGCCGACGCCGCACGCGATGCGCCACTTCCAATTGGGGATCACGAAGCGCGTCACGGACCGACCGAGTAACGCACGAGCTTTTTCTTCGCGCCCGTCGATGCGTCGTCGTACGCGAGCGTCTCGACGGCGCGTTCGGGCGCGGGCGGCTCTTCTTGTGCGAGCGTGAGCCACACGCTTCCGCCCGCGCGCGCGAGCGTGGAGCCGATCGCGAGCCACTCGCTCGGCGGAAACGTCGCGCGCGACACGGCGACATCCCACTTGCCCGGGTCGAGCTTGTCCGCCGCTCGTGGATCGAGCGCGACATCTGTGCGCGACAAAAGCCCGATCGACGTTCGCAAAAACGCGGCGCGCTTGCCGAGCGGCTCGCAGAGCGTCACGCGCAAATCGGGGCGCAAAATAGCGAGTGCGAAACCCGGCGCGCCCGCCCCCGTGCCGACGTCCACCACCGACGCGCCGCGCGGGACCACACGCGCGAGCATCATGGCGTCTGCGAGCATGAGCCACGCGATGGCGCGCGGCTCTTTCGCGGCGGTGAGATCCATCTTCGCGTTCCACGTGGCGAGCGCGTCGAGCCACGTTCCGAGTGCAGCCACGACCAGCGCATCGGGCGACTCTGTGGCAAGCCCGGCCACGACTTCGCCGATCGGCCACCGCATGCGGACTTCATACCATCGCGTGTGCTAAGGGACGTCGGAATGCGCGAGCCCGATGTCGCCCGGCTCGAAGCGCTCGCGGCGAGAATCGGCACGACCGGTCCGCTCCGGATGACCGAGATGCCTGGTGGTGCATCGACGCGTCGCTACTTCCGCGTCGAGCTCGACGCTGCTCCGCACACGGCCGTCGCGATGTTCGTTCCTGAGGGCGCAAAACCCGAAGAGCTCGGCAAAGCCGTGGTAACCGAGCGAACGTGGCCGTTCCTCGAGGTGCGCGATCTGCTCGCGTCGGCCGGCGTCGATGTCCCCGCACTCTACGCCGACGACCAACGAAACGGCTGGCTCCTCATCGAAGACCTCGGCGACGACACACTCGCGAATGTTCTCCTTCGTTCCGATGACGAAGCGCGCGTGCGGCTCTATCGCTCTGCCGTTGTCGATCTCGCCAAAGCGCAGCGCGCGCTGATGACACTCCCGGCAGATTCGATCGTCGCGACGCGCGCCTTCGACGCGGATCTACTGCGGTGGGAAATCGAACACTTCCGCGAATGGGGCCTCGAAGCCCGCGGCCACATCCTCTCCGCAGAAGACCGCGCCACGTTCGAGGCCGTCGCGACGCGCCTCGCCGAGCGCATTGCGAGCTGGCCGAAAGGATTCGTGCACCGCGATTACCAATCGCGAAACTTGATGGTCCGCAAAAACGGCTCGCTCACGTGGATCGACTTCCAAGACGCGCTCCTCGGTCCGCGCGTCTACGACTTGGTCGCACTCCTCAACGACAGCTACCAAACGTTCAGCCGCCCCTTCGTCGAAGCCCGCCTCCACGAATATGCGGAGGTGATGAAAATCGACGAGAACGTGCTCGTCGAGCAGTTCGACTACGTGACCGTGCAGCGCAAGTTGAAGGACGCTGGGCGGTTCGTTTTTATCCACAGGACCAAGGGCAACGAGGCGTTCATGCGCTTCGTCGTGCCCACCGTGGCGAAAGTGGGCGAATCACTGGAGCGGCTTGCGTCGCGCGATCCAGGCATGTTAGCCCTCAAAAACGTACTGCAACGGGCTCTTCCAGAAGAGCTCCGTTGACGGTATGAATATGGCTTTGGCTGGACCGTCCATACCAAGGCGCAGTGCCTCAGTTGGCCGATCAACACTTTTCTCGGAGATATCCTTCCATGCAAATCAAGAAACTTCTCGTCGGCCTCGCTCTCATGGGCGCTGTGGTCGGTCTGGCCTCCACGACGGCATGTACCGCGACCATCACGGCCGGTTGCTCGTTCGACACGGACTGCGCTGCGGGTGATTACTGCGATCATGCCGGCAACTGCGTTCCCGGCGGCTGCGTCACCAACGCGGACTGCTTCGGCTCGGACGTCTGCGACACCGCTGGAGACTGCGTTCCGGGCGGCGGCTCGTGCGACGGCGACAACATCGCGTGCACCTCGGACGGTCAATGCTGCAGCAACATCTGTGGCGGCGGCTTCTGCGGCTGCGCCCCGGACAACACCACCTGCTTCGTCGACAGCGACTGCTGCACCGGCCTCTGCGCATCAGACGGCAAGTGCGGTGACCCGTCGGGCTGCGGTCACTCGGGCGGCGCGTGCACCGTCGACGTCGACTGCTGCGGCGGCGACTACTGCGACAACGGCTCGTGCTCGGTCTGCGTCTCGAGCACCAATGCCTGCAACTTCGACGACGACTGCTGCAGCGGCCAATGCCTCTCGGACGGCACCTGCTTCTAAAGTAGCGAACACGAACAGCACAACATGAAATTCCCCGGCTGCTCTCCCCGAGCCGCCGGGGTTTTTCTTTTAAGGCGCATGGTAGGCTCGCCGCCCCGTGCGCGCCCAATTGCACCCAGAGGGGATCCGCCTCGGTGACGGCACCATCGTGCCGCTCGTCTGCGGGACGATGCACTACTGGCGGCTCGAGCCTTCCGCGTGGGGGCGCGGGCTCGATGCGATGCGCGCGATGGGGATGCGCGTCGTCGATACGTACGTGCCGTGGGGCGCACACGAGATCAGCGCGCGCACGTTCGACTTCGGACAAACGCGACCGCGGCTCGACGTCGCGCGATTTTTGAAGATGGTGCACGAGCGCGACATGCTCGCGATCGTTCGGCCAGGCCCGCACATCAACGCGGAGATGACGTACTTCGGTTTGCCCGAGCGCATCGTGTGGGACAGCGCGTGCCAGGCGAAGACGCCGCGCGGCAATCCGGTGATGCTGCCGATTGTGCCCGTTGCGTTTCCCGTGCCGAGCTACGCGAGCGAAGCGTTTCACGAAGAAGTCGAAGGATGGTTCGAAGCGTGCGTGCCCGTGCTCGCGCCGCTGCGACATCCGGAGGGACCCATCGTGATGGTGCAGGTCGACAACGAAGGCGCCCTCTACTTTCGCGACGGCGCCTACGACCAGGACTACCACCCCGATTCGGTACAGCTTTTCCGTGATTTTTTGCGTGTAAAGTACAAGCGTCCGAGCGGCCTTCGCGCGGCGTGGCACGAACCCGAGACGACCTTCTCGACCGCGACGCCGCCCGTGCGATTCGATCCGAAGACGCCGGACGATCTCGCGCGGCATCTCGATTGGGCCGAGTACCAAGAGCACTTGCTTGCGACTGCGTTCGAGAGAATGGGAAGCAAGCTCGCCGAGCTCGGGCTCGACGGCATTCCGACGATGCACAACTTCCCGCTCGGTGAAGCAGCGACGCCGCTGAACCCGCAGCGGCTCTTCAAGTCGATCGATCTCGTCGGCCTCGACTACTACCACCACGCAACGCCCGCCGAGCACACCGTGCTCATGCGTCGAACGACGGAGCTCGCCGCGCGCGCCGTCGGGCGATCGGTGCCTGCGTTCGGCGCGGAGATGGGCGTTGGCTTTCCGCCGTTCTTCGCGCCACACGACGAAAAGGATTCGCTCTACACGCTCATCGCGGCGCTCGCGTATGGCCTTCGCGGGTTCAACTTGTACATGGCGGTCGAGCGCGATCGTTGGATTGGCGCGCCGATCGATCGACACGGGCACCCGCGGCCGCTCGCCGACGCATACAACGAATTGTGCGAAGCGCTCGAGCGGGCGAAGTTCTATTCGCTTCATCGTCGCGCGCCTGTGAGGCTCGTGATTCCGCGATCGCTACGCAGGCTCGGGCGCGTGTCGCACGCGTTTGGTCCGATCACGCCGGCGCTGTTTCACATTCTCGGCGCAGGCGTTCGCGAAGGCGCATTCGAAGAAGACGGCGCCATCGCGTCGGCCGAATCGTTCGTGCGCGCCTTCGAGCGTGCGCTCATCGCACGTGGCGTGGCGTTCGCGTACGCGGGCGGCGAGACACTCGACGCATCGACCGAGGGTGCCAAGTGGATCGTGTGCGGCACCGCAGACGGCCTCAAGCCAGACGTGCTCACCGATTTGCGCGCGCGCGCAAAATCAGGATGCCGCGTCACGCTGGGTCCCGTCGTGCCGACGCGTGATGGCTCGTGGCGCACACTCACGCATCCCGCCGACGTGCGCGGGCTCGAGATCGAACCGCTCGACGACATGGCACGCGCGGACGCGCTCGTGGCACGCCGCATCGAAGAGCTCGCGCTACCGACGTTTCCGATCGATCCGCCCGACGCGTACATCACCGTTCACGAAGACGACGCAGGCTCGCCACGCCTCGTGTTCGTGATGAACCCGACCGCCGCTCCGATCGTCGCGAAGATCGGCGTGCCTGGTCCCGAGACGCTTACGTCGATCCTGGGCGATCCCACGCCCTTCACGCGCTCCGCAGGCGGCTTCGAAATCACGGTACCCGCGCGCACCGTGCGCGTGCTTTCGACCTGACGCTATCGCGCGAATCCATGATCGCCCATCGCGGTCGCGGACATCTACGCGATCGTGGGCTCTAAAGTGTCAGCCGAGAGATCCGGTGTTTGCATAATCGGCCGGAAGCGGTCGCGATTCGCCGCCACTTCCGCGTACGTCTGCGGTAAAGCGGCCGCGATGAAGTATTATTTCCCCCTCGCCTTGGTTGCGAGCCTCGCGGGTTGCGCAACAGGCATTGCCGACCCTGAGGTCGTTTCCACGGACGACGCCGGCAAAACAGCCACGGCTGACGCTGGCGGCTCGTTCAAGACGCACGACGCCGCGGCCCCGAGCAACGACGACGCCGGCACCACGACGCCCGACGCAAGCACGTCGTCCGCGTGCTCGTTCACGGGCACGCTCGCGACGTTCGATTTCACGGGCGAGCCAGGTAACCAAGCATCAACCGCTGCGACATCGACCGCCACCGACACGACGGCAGGCGCCCTCACGCGCGCGTCCGTGCTCACGGCGACGAGCGGGTCGAGCTCCATCAACGCGAGCGGTTGGGCCACGTCGTCGAGCATCGACACGAAGCGCTACTACACGTTCACGATCACGCCCTCGTCATCTTGCGCTCTCGACGTCAGCTCGATTTCGATATCGACCAAGGCAAGCTCGACGGGACCAAGCGCCGGCGCCATCGCTACCAGCGAAGACAGCTTCGCCAAGACAACGGCCTTCACGATCGGCGGCGTGGACTCTCCGAAGCTCGCCGTGAGCGGCGCAACGGGCGCGGTCGAAATCCGCGTCTATGGTTACAGCGCATCGTCCGCGGGCGGCACGTTCCGAATCGACGGCACGCTTACCGTGTCCGGCGCGCTTCAATAGAGGCGCTGACGCTCGCGAACGGCGCGCTCGTCAGTTCGGCAGCGGAACGGTCACGGTCACGGACGTGGTGACGCCCGCGCCCGACCAGCCGTTGGTGAAGCTGAATGCCGATGACACGACCGACGCCAGGCCCGTGGTGGTGCTGATGGTCAGGAGGAGCGGCGTCTTGTTGTTGCCGCTGCCGCGCGCGAATGCGAACACGCTGCCTTCCCACGCGCCGAGGCCGTAGAGCTCGCCGTAGGTGGTGCCCGTGCCAGACGAGCTCTTCGTGCCGCCGTAGATGCCGCGTAAGAGCGTCGCTGCGGGCGTGCTCGATTTGTACGCTGTGGCGAGCGCGGTGACGTCGACGGCGACGAGGTAGTCGTTCGTCGTGGTGCACGTTGACGTGTTCGATTTGCACGAGCGCACCGTAGCGAGACCCATCGGCTTCGAGCTCGAGTCGAGGTAGAAAACGAGATCGCCCGAGAGCGCGAAGTTATTTCCGGACTTGCTCGGATCGGGCCCGAAGTTCCCGAGGTCGATCGTCGTGCCTGAGGTCGTGTCGATCGAATAGAGCTCGCCGTTGCCGTCGCCGCCGATGAGCACTTCACCGCTCGAGAGCGAGCCCACGGGTGTGAACGCGAGCGCGTAGAACTTCTGCGCGCTCTTCAGCGAGATGGACGCAATCTTCGTCAGGTTCACCGTGCCCGGTGAGGTCGGCACCGTAGCTTTGTAAATCACGCTCTCGGTGTTCGCGTAGACGCCACCGGCCGAGTCGACGGCGATGTCCGTCACGCTGCTGTCGCCGCTCGCGCCGCTCGTGCCCGCGAACTTTCCGATGAGCGTGACGGCGTTCGTTTGCGGGTCGAGCGAGTAGAGCGTGTCGTCGGTGTTCGCGTAGACGGTCGTGACCGAAACGCCGCCGGAGTCGCCGCCGTCGTTGAATTTCGTGCCGCCGTCGCTGCCTTGGAACGGCGCGTCGTTCTTCGACCCCGAATCATCGCCCGGACCCGAATCGTCGTTGCCGAAGCCGTCGCCGTGGCCCGAGCAGGCGACCGTCGCGATGGCGATGCAGAAAAAAAACTTCGTGCGCATGTCGACTCCCGGTCCTACTTCGTCAGCGTGCCGGTGGGCGCGACAACGAAGTGAAAATACGAATCCGCTTTCAGCGTCATGTAATCGATCATGTCAGCGACGATGGCGCCGTCGGTGCGCTGGCTGAACAGCGCGAAGCCATAATTTTTGCTCGAGCTCGTGAGCGGGGCGCCACCGTTGCCGATGATCACTTCGCGCGGATACGGCGTCGTGTAGTGGCCGTACGTGTGCGAGTGCCCGACGATCTCGAGCGTGTACGGGAAGCCTGCGATGATCGCTTCCGAAGGCGCTTGCCCAGGGCCCGCGGGGCTTGCGTCGGGCGGCTCGTGACGAACGACGAACGTGTATGTCGTCTTCTGCGCCATCGCGGTGCTCAGCCACGACGACTGCGTGGAGTCCCATGCGTTCGCGGCGATGAACACGAACTTCGACGTCCACGAGCTATCGACCGCGTTCACGTTGATGACGTAGTACGGCAGCGTCTTGCCGATCGGCGTCAGCAGTTGATTCATGAACGCCGTGTAGTTGGCGGTAATGCCGTTGGTGTTTCCCGTTCCGCAGTTGGACGTCGTCGAGCCGGTGCACTCGTGGTTGCCCATCGCCGGGAATTGAATGCCCGAGTATTGCTGCCGCGCCGTCACGTAGAGCGCGAGCTGCTTGCTTGCCGTGCTCGTCGACCCAGACGCCGCGAATTGGTAGTCGCCTGTCGCGAGAACGAACGCCGGCTTCGGTGAGAACGCTTCTATGTCTTGGAAAATTTTCGTGACGATCGCCGTCGGGTAACCGGCGAGGTCCTCGTAGTTCGCGGGTCGCGTGTCGCCGACGACTCCGAAGTAGAGGCGCGAGAGCGTTCCGCCATCGGCTCCGACGGTTCCCGTCACTTGGCCGCCCGCGTCGTAAGGAACGCCCGAATCCACGGGGCCTCCAGCGTCGTCGTCGGGCGGCTCGCACGACGTGCTCGGCACACACACTTGGGTCGACTGACCGTCGAACGTCGTCGCCGCGATGCAGCTCGCCTCCGAAGACGCGCACGATCCGTCGCTGGCGCATACAGCCATACAGTAGGAATTCACGCCGAGCTGAACGCACTGCGTACCGTCCGAGCAATCGCTTCCGGTCACGCACGTCGCGCACGAGCCGCCGTCGAGCAGGCTCGCGTCGGTTCCACCATCATCCGTCAGGCCGTCGCGTGCGCATCCGAGCGCGCCAAAAAGGACCGTGAGGGCGAGGAGTGAGTGACGCACGAGGCTTCAATGTGCCGCCACCGTCATCTCGATCACGAAATGGGCATCATTCGAGCACGAGCCGGCCACATGTGGTCCCGTCGCCCCACGACGAGCACACGCGCCGCGACAATTTGGGCGTGTCGCAACGACTCAGGGAGAATGTGACAGTCTCGCCACTTTCGCCCTTCATTCCCAAAGCGGCGAGGGGGATCGCCATCTCGATCACCCACTCTTCGTCGTTGTCTTTCGGGTCGTTGAGCGTGCCGTCCATGTCGCGAGCGATGCGTGCGCCGCTTTGCCATTTGTAGTCGAGCGCGCCGCCATCACGTCGAATGGCGTCCGCCACGATTCCGCTCGGCGCGACCTCGATCACGTAGTCCACGCCATCGCGAGAGAGCGTCACGCGAAACGAATCGTCCATCCAAAGGGGTCCATCGTTGCGCGTCGCGCGCGATTCGATGTCGTCGTCGGCGGCGTAGAGCGTCAGGTAGAGCTCGCCGTTTCCCCAAAGCAAGCGTGCCTCCGAATAGGGCTGCGCTGGAGCGCCCGATGGCGCCAAGAACGCCCCCGTGCGCGCGGGTCCGCTCACCCATGCGGCTTCGTCGGTCTCGCCGTCGATCGTGATCGCGCTCGGCGTGCGCGGCACGCGCAGCATGATCTCGCGTCGACCCGCACAGTGATCGACGTGTGGGGCCGTAGGCACCGATGCGTGAATTCTCCAACGTCGCATGCCGAACGCGAGCGCCGCGATGCCGATCACGAAAGCGACGGCGAATGTTGCGCGCGCAGTTGTGCTCACCACCGGCAATGTCCGAACACGCACAAAGCGATCGCCGGTCAGCTATGATTCCGACGTGACTCGGCGTCGACAGCTTGCCCTCGCGTTTGCATGCGCGTGCGTGTGCGATTGCTCGGTCGAGCGTCTTGGCTCGAGCGAGTCGGCCGTCAAAGTGTGCGGCCAGACGACCGTAAAAGGCATCGACGTCTATCACGGCGACAACGGCGGAAACGCAATCGACTGGAACGCCGTGAAGACCGCGGGGATCGACTTCGCCTTTGCCAAAGCGACCGAGAGCACCAACTTCAAAGACTCCGCGTTCGCTGCAAATTGGAGCGGAATGAAATCCGCCGGGCTCGTGCGCGGCGCGTACCACTTCTTCCATGCCGACGTCGACCCGGCGGCGCAGGCCAACTATTTCCTCGCAACCGTCGGCGCGCTTTCGCCTGGCGATTTGCTCGTGCTCGATCTCGAAACCACCAACGGGCAAACGCAAGCGACGATCGCAGCCAACGCAAAGACGTTTCTCGACACCGTGAAGAAAGCGAGCGGCGTCGTTCCGCTCCTCTATACGAGCCCTGCGTTCCTGACGACGTTCAGCGGGCTCGGCGGTTATCCGCTTTGGGTCGCCAACTACGGCGTGTCGTGTCCCGACGTGCCCGCTGCGTGGACGACGTACATGTTTTGGCAAAGCTCATCGACGGGCTCACTCCCGCCCATCACGGGCGCGCTCGATCTCGATTCGTTCAACGGCACGCTCGCGGAGCTCCACGCGCTCGGCGAGCCGGCGAGTGATGCAGGCAGCGACGCTCAACCACAAGACGCCGCGCAAGACGCCAGTGCGCCCGATACGGGCAGCGATGCGTCGACGCCTCCACCGCCGTTGTCCGAAGGGTGCACAATCGGAGTGCCCGAGCGATCACGCGGCGGTGCCTTCATGCTCGCTCTCGCTCTGCTCGCAGTCGGTCGTCGACGCCGGATCGCTCGCGAGTCGATCGGTTAACACGCAGCTCGCCGTCGCGCCGCGCGCGTCGTGATGCACGGCGCGTTTCGCGAGCACTTCGACCGGCGCGTGACTTGCACTTGCGCCCGTCGACATGAAACTCGAATTCACCACGTTGCTCGCTCTCGCATTCGTCGCCGCTTGTTCGGGCGAGCCCACCGGCGCAGATGCCGACGCACTCGCCGCATCGACACGCGCCGATGCAGCAACGAACGCCCTCGTTGTGCACTTTTGGGACAACGGCCAACACTACCTTCGCGACGCCGATCCAGCCGACGGCAAGCTCGCGGGCTACTGGATTTACGCGCAAGCATTCGACGCCGTGCTCGATGCGGCGCAACGCACGGGTGGCAAAGATTTCCACGCGTGGATCGACACACTCTACGAAGGCCAAGACAGGCGCGGCTGGCAACGCGATTTTTTCGATGACGAAAACTGGATGGCCCTCGCACTCATCCGCGCTTACGACGTCACGCACGATGCGAAATATCTGTCGCGCGCCGAATCACTCTTCGCCGACATCGAGCAGAACGGCCGCACGAATAGCGGCATTTGGTGGGACCGCAAGCACACGCAGAAAGCGACTGCCTCGAACTTCGGCCCGGCGATCACCGCAGCGCGCTTGAACGAACGCACCGGCAACGCGTCGTACGAGAAGGCCGCCGTCGAAATCTACGACTACTGGTACTCGACGATGGTGAATCGCACGACGTCGCAAGTCGCCGATCACCGGAGCGCGAACGGCACCATTGTATGGAGCAAGTTCACTTACGACACTGGCCTCGCCATCGGTGCGTCGATCGAGCTTTGGAACATCACGGGCAACCACGGGTACCTGAGCCACGCCTACCAATTCGGCGACTACTTGATTCACGAGCAAGTGGCGGCGTCCGCGTACGGAAACATCCTGCACGACAACAACTGCACCGGCGACTGCCACGCGTTCAAAGGCATCGCGTTTCGATTTCTCACGAAGCTCTTCGCCATCGACAAAAGCCAAACGCAATACTTCGACGTCCTCAAAGCGAGCGTCCGCGCCATTTGGTACGACGCACGCAACGCCACGACGGACGTCTTCTCACCCGATTGGGCAAGCGCATCATCGACCACGTCGCTCGCTGCTGATGCATCGGCCGTGATCGCGCTGAATGTCGCGGCCGAGAACGGGATCTGAGAATTCACACGGCTGCCGCGGCGCGGACAAAGAGCGTTCGTAACGTGCTCCTCGATGTCTCTCCGATTCGCCGTGGCGACGACAGAAGAGCTAGGTCTGCCTGCATTCATCGAGCTCGCCGGCATGGTGGCGCGCGCTGGCGGGCCCAAGCTCGAACCGGTGTTTGTTCCGAACTACGTCGCGCTTTTCGAAACCGTTCATCTCCACGCGGCTGATGCTGCGTGGTGCCCGCCGCTCGTTGCGCGCGATCTCGTGCGCGTTGCGGCTGCCGATCCGATCGCGACCGTGCTCCGCGGCGGCACCGATCACTACTACTCGGCGCTCGTTTCGCTGGGGTCTTCGCACGTGCGTCGACTTTCGCAGGTGACCGCATCGCGCGTCGGTTGGGTGTCGCGCCTGAGCGCGGCTGGCTACGTTGTGCCGCGCGACTACTTGCAGTCTCTGGGGCACGACGTCGAGCACATCGACGAAACGTTCTTTCACACGCACGGCCAAACCGTGCGCGCGCTCCTCGATGGTTTGGTCGACGTCATCGGGACGTATGCGTCGGCGCGCGAAGGCACGTTCGATTTGTCGCGCACGCTCACGGGAGCCCGCATTCTCGGCGTTGCGGGGCAGATCCCCGGCGACGTCATCGTGGTGTCGCGTTCGATTGCTGCACGCACAGGCCGATTGCTCGGCGCGGCACTTCGCGCGCACGCGATCGCACCGAATGGTCCACTCGCCGCGCTGATGAACGCCTCGGGCTTCGGTTTCGCGCCGCCCGACCATCTCGATTCGCTCGCGCGCTGGATGGAACGCTCGATCGACGCGTCGTTTCGCTTCGTCGCGCGCGGCGCGTAGCTCGCGGGCCTACCCGCTCCGCCCGCTGCGCTCGCGCTGTTCGACGCGGCTTGTTCGTCAACCGATCGGTAGCAGCCAAAACAAGGGCTATCGATCGGTTGAACGCAGACCGCTCGGATCGTCTAAGGCTTCTCCGCGCGCTCGGCCGCTTCCTTCGCACGCACTTCGAGTCGCGTTACGGCGCCCTTCACGGCGTCGCCGAGCTCCGCGCTCTTGATCTGCTCTTGGTCAGAGCGCAGTCGGTCGGCGAACCCGGCGAGCACACCGCTCCATGCGAGCACTTCTTTCTCTTTCGGTTTCTTCGCGGTCTCGGCGACGGGATGGCCACACGACTTCGCGACTGACATCACGTACGTGAGCCACACGCCGGGCTTCAGCTTGTCCTTCGCGCGATCCGGAAGCTGCGGAGCCGGGACGCCGAATACGGCCGTGTACGCGGGCGCCACCGTGTAGAGCTTCATGTGCTTCGGCAAATCTTGGCCGGCCGTAACACGTGCGAGTGCGAGCAGCACGCCGATCGCATGCGCATCCACCGCATAGGCTTCGGCCGTGAACCTCACGAGGCTATCGAGGCCCGCGCTCGCACGAAGGGCGGGAACCACGGCGGCTTCGTCGGCGGTGAGCTTGTCGGCGTCGCGCTCACGCGCGGTGGCTTTGTCTTTGTCGTTTTTGATCTTTTCGATGTCCGCGCGAACTTTCGTCGCCGCGCGCCTCGCGGCGTGTGCTTCACGCGACGCGGTGATGACCGCCGTCGAGAGCGCCGTGATGGCCGCGGTGTGTGCGTCGTCGAGCTTGTCGGCGGCGGCGAGCTCGATCACTTTGGCAACGAGCGGATCGGTGATCGATGCATCGATGAGCCTTAGCGCTTCGACCTTCATCGGATCGTCTTGGCCCGTCACCGTGTGAACGACTTCGCCGCAACGTCGTGCCGTTCCCGCGCGGCGCTCGGCGACACCCGCTTCGCCTTCGGCGTCGCCCCAGAGACCGCCGAGCCAACACGCGGCAGACGAGATGACGAGCCGATACGCGGTATCCGTGGGCCGCAGTGGAGCCAGCGATGCCGACGACGATGCCGCCGGATTGGCCACGACTTTTTCGCCGCCACCGCCACAGGAAAGCGAGAGCAAGGCCAAAAAAGCGAGTGTGCGAACGACGCCCACGAGCGCTGTCTTTCGCACTTCTGTCGTGCGTTGACAAGTCGTGATAAAGCCGGCGGATGCGCGTCATAGTCCTTTCCGTTGCGGCTCTCTCGGTTTCGCTCGTCCACTGCGATCTGCTCAAAAAGGCGCAAGGAACGACTGACGACAGCGGAGTCACCGCGACGTCGGCGACCGCCGCGACTGCAACGGCCGCAACCACGGGCGCTACGGCCGAGCCGACCGCCGATCCGAGCAAAGGCGCAACGAGTGGCTGCGCATGGCCCGCAAACGGCGACCACGACGTGACCATCACCAAAGGTTGCGCCGTCAACGCGAACCACGAGGTCACGCTCCGCGAAGGCGCGACGATGACCATCGAAGAGGGCGTCAAAATCTCATTCGAGACCGACCAATACCTCTGGGTCGACTACGGCAAGCTCGTGGTCAAAGGCACGGAAGCCTCTCCCGTCACGTTCACGTCGGCGAACAAGTCACCCGCCGCAGGCGATTGGGTCGGCATCGGTTTCCAAGAGAAGACGATGGCAGGCTCCAGCATCGACCACCTCATCGTCGAATACTCGGGCAGCAAAGCTGCGGGCGGCGTTGGCGGCATTCACGTCGAGCGCATGCGGCAAGGTGGCCGCGTCGCGATCACCAACAGCATCGTTCGCACGGGCGCGCAGTTCGGCCTCGTCGCCGACGAAAACGCCACCTTCTCCAAATTCGAGAACAATTCCTTCCGCGACAACAAGAGCGGCTCGCTCAACGTCGAAGCCGAAGTGCTTGGCTCGGTCGGCAAAGGCAACACGTTCACGCAGACGATTCACGTCAAGCAGAGCACGATCGATCAAACGACGACGTGGCCGCCGTTCGATGTCCCCGTCCAAGTCGACGGCAACCTCGAAATCAAGAGTGACAGCTCCATCCCCACGTTCACCATCGCCGACAAGACGATCGTGAAGATGGGTCAAGACACGTACATCGCCGTCGGCGACAACGGATCGGGCGTGCTGATCGCGAAGAACGTCACCTTCACGAGCGCATCGCCGACGCCAGCGCCCGGCGATTGGGGCTCGATCTTCATCTACTCCAAGAGCAGCGGCACCACGCTCGATGGCTGCACCATCGAATATTTCGGTTCGAGCGCCGGGAGCGCAAACGGCGGGCTCACGCTTTGGGGAACGAGCGCGAAAGACCTCAAGAGCGTCACCATCACGAACAACACGTTCCAAAAGGGCAAGCAGACGGTCATGCACAGCAACGACGGCGTTTGCGCTCCCTACGACAAGACGAACAAGGCCATCGGCGTTCCGTTCTGCAACAAGCCCTAAAGTTGGCCGCGCCGTACGGTTCGTGAGACCAAACGGCGATGGTCACGGAGCGGGTGAGGAGCGAGCGCGAGCTCGTTGCGCTTCGTCGTCTCGCGGAAGAGCTCGCGGCGCGACGCAAAGAAAAGGCGGGCACCGGGCATCTTCTTGCGGCAATCGCGCAGGCGCCCAGCCACGCATCGGACTTGCTGCGCGAGCGAAGGCTCGATGTCGACGTGCTGCTCAAGGCAGCGCGCATCCTCACCGACGACGCACCCGACGCCATGACACGCGCCGTGCAACGTGCGCGCGAGTTTGCTTCGCGTTCCGGTGCGCGCGAACCGACGGCGCTTCACCTCCTCTATGCGCTGTGCCACGACAAGACGTGCGCGGCCGCGCGTGCGCTCGAACAGTGCGGTACGGACGTCGTGCGTCTGCGAATGTCGGCGATTCAGCTCGCGTCGGGCATCGCGCCGGCTCCGCGCGTTCGGCACCACCAGCAGCAACAGCTCGAGCAGCAGCAGGGGCCCCCAGTCAGGGATCACGAAGCGCGTAAGAAACCGGAGAGCAGCACACGCATCATCGTCGCGCCGCCGGCTCCAGTGTACCCGCCAGCGACCATTCTCCCTCCACCTTCTCCGCGCGCGATGCACATCAACGTGATGCAGCCGCCGAAGAAAAAGGCGAAGCCGCAGCCAGCCAAGCGCTTTGCGCTCGATGGGAAGCGATTCAAAGTGCTCAATCAGCTCGGGCGCAACTTGACGCTCGCAGCGGCGAGCGGCGAGCTCGATCCGGTCGTGGGGCGCAACGAAGAGATCGAACGCACACTCGACGTGCTCGCGAAGCGTCAGGGCAATTGCCCGTGCCTCGTGGGTGCAGCCGGGGTCGGCAAAACGAGCGTCGTTCGGGGGCTCGCGCAACGCATCGCCGATGGTGAAGGTGTTGCGGGTCTCGACGATCGCGTCGTCATCGAAATCACGCCGGCTGCGCTTCTCGCCGGAACCGGAGTGCGTGGCTCGCTCGCCGAGCGATTCGCGGAGCTTCGCGCCGAGGTTGCAAGCGCTCACGGCCGCGTCGTGATTTTCTTCGACGAGATCCACGCGCTCTTCGGACCCGAAGCTGGTGAAGAGGCCACGACCGAGCTCAAGATCGCACTTTCGCGCGGGGACCTGCCGTGCATCGGCGCAACCACAGTCGAAGACTATCGCCGCGTGATCGACGCCGATGCCGCGCTGTCGCGTCGCTTCTCGGTCGTCGATGTCGAAGAGCCTTCGCCCGAAGAGGCGTACCTCGCGCTCGAGAGCTTGCTCCCCGCGCTCGAGAAACATCACGGCGCGCGCTACGCGAAAGACACGCTTGCCGCGACGATTCAATGGAGCGTTCGCTATGTTCCATCGCGCGCTCTTCCAGACAAAGCCGTGGGCATTTTGGATTTGGCCGGAGCGCGCACGCGCAGGCGCGGTGAAGAAGAAGTGAGCGTCGAGCACGTTGCCGAGGTCGTCTCGGAGCTCGCGCACGTTCCGCTCGAGCGACTCCTCGAGAGCGATGGCGATCGCATGCTTCGTCTCGAAGCGCTTCTTGGCGAGCGCGTCGTCGGTCACGCCGATTCGCTTTCGCGCGTCGCGTCGGTGTTGCGGCGCAATGCTTCCGGTTTCCGTTCGCGTCGCCCGATCGGCTCGTTCCTCCTGCTCGGCCCGACCGGCGTGGGAAAAACGGAGACCGCGAAAGCGATCGCCGAATGCCTCTTCTACTCGCCCGATGCGATGACGCGCCTCGACATGTCCGAGTATGCCGAGGCGCATGCCATCGCGCGGCTCTTTGGCGCTCCGCCTGGATACATCGGCCACGAAGCGGGCGGCCAGCTCACCGAAGCGGTTCGTCGCCGGCCGTATCAAGTGCTCTTGCTCGACGAAATCGAGAAGGCCAACCGCGACGTGCTCGAGTCGTTCCTTCAAGTGCTCGACGAAGGTCGGCTCACCGATGGTCGCGGGCGCACGGTCGACTTCACGAACGTCGTCGTCATCATGACATCCAACCTCGGCGCGGACGTCTCCACGGATCGCCCGCGCGGGCGCGTTGGGTTTCAACCGCCACGCGCAGCTGCCGCGACGCGCGAGACCGAGCATCGCGCCGCAATCATCGCGGCCGCCCGCGCGGCGCTTCCACCCGAGCTCTACAACCGCATCGACGAAGTGCTCGCATATACCGAGCTCTCCCGTGACGACGTCAAGGAAGTCGCACGCCGCATGCTCGCGCAGCTCGCAGGCGATCTCGTACGCGCGCGTGGCAACAAGCTCGACATCAGCGATGCCGCAATCGATGCGCTCCTTGCAGCGGGCGGTTACGACCCCGAGCTCGGCGCACGACCGATGCGGCGCGCGATCGCGAGGCACATCGAAGCTCCGATCGCCGAGATGCTTTTGCGCGGAGAAATCGCGCGCGGCGATGTCGTCACGATCGACGTGGAAGACGGCAAGATCATCGTCGACGCCGTGACGCCGAGCACCGCCACCGTCGTGGCGTGATACGCTTTATCGATGCGAGGGCGACGAGCATTCTCGGCGGTGATCGGCGTCACGCTCTCCGCGAGCCTCACGCTCTCCGCGCTCGCCACGCCTTCGGTCGCGCACGCCGCGGATGACGACGTCAACGTCAAAGTGACGGGCGACACGCAACAAGTCGTGCTCGAGCGCGCCATCGTCGGCACCGATTTGTGGGAATCCGTGTGCACCGGCGCATGCGACACCAACGTTCCGCGCGACGGGAAATATCGCGTGAGTGGCCACGGCGTTCGCGAGTCGCTTCCGATCGCGCTTCTCCCCGCGGTCGACAACAGCGTTCACCTCGAGGTGCGCTCCGCGTACACGACCGGCTGGATCGGCGGCCTCATGCTGACAATCATTGGGCCGATCATGACCCTGAGCGGCATCGTTGCGATTGCAACGTTCACTCCGCCGGGGAATTTCTCTTGTCCTCCGAACGCATGCAACTCCACCGATCTGCCGATTCAGAGCAACGCGCCCAACATCGGCGGCGCGCTCCTCATCGGCGTCGGCCTCGTGTTGACGGGCATGGGCATCGGCGCGCTCGTGCTGAGCGAGCACACGAACGTGCGCCAGGTCGGGCCGTTTGCGTTCAGCGCATCGGGCCGCGGCGTGCGCGTCACGTTTTAGGTTCGCGCCGTTCGCGGGTCGAGTGCGTCGCGTAGCGCTTCGCCGACGGAGTTCGTGGCGGTGACCGACGCGAACACGAGCGCGCCCGGCAAGAGCAAGAGCCACCAAGCGCCGAAGTGGTCGCGCGATTCGCTGAGCATCTCACCCCACGTGGGCGCCGAGGGTATTCCAACACGCAAGAAATCGAGCGCCGACTCGAGCAGCACGATTTGCCCGAGCCCGAGCACCGCGGAGACGACGATGGGGCTAATCGTCATCGGCAATACATGCTTGTAGAGTACACGCAGTGGGGAAGCCCCCATCGCGCGCGCGGCCACGATGTAGTCGAGCGATGACACCGCGAGCACCTCGGCGCGAACGAGGCGTGCGACCTCCGTCCAGCGGAGCGCGGCGATGACCGCGACCAGTGACCACACGCCAGCGCGTGGCACGAGCGCCTGCACGACGAGCGCGAGCAGAGGCACGGGAAACGAGGAGAGCGTTTCCACGGCACGCGCGACGAAAAAATCCACAGCGCCGCCGAAGAAACCCGCAATCGCACCGAGCGCCGCGCCGAGCGCAACGAACGCCGCAACCGCGAATGCGGAAACGAGGAGAGCGGACCGCGTGCCGTAGACGAGGCGCGCGAAGACGTCGCGCCCGCCGCCATCGGTGCCGAGCGGGTGATCGATCGCTACGAGCGGTGCGACAATGGGCGCGCCGCATGCTTCACGCGTGCCGCAAGCAACGAGCGGCCAGAGCGCCCAGTCGTCCGCGGCGCGCTCCTTCATCCAACGCTCGTGGGTCATCCCGCTGAGCGTGCGTGGATGCGTGATGTTCGGAAGGATGTAGACGCTCCCGTGCCATCTCCCGATGATCGGTCGACTCGCAGCGAGCTCTTCGGCGAACACCGAGACGATGGCGAGCATCGCCAGTAGCGTCGCGCAAAGCGCCGTCCAACGCCGACGTCTGACCATGCGAAATGCGTGTCGGATCGACCCGGGTCGTTCGCGCGGGATCATCGAGCGTACCCGCGGGCTTTGAGCAGGCGTTCACGAATGCGTGGGTCGAGAAAGCCGTATGCGATATCGCTCGCGAGAAGCGTGAAGGTGGTGGCGAGCGCGACGACCAGCACGGTAACGACGAGCCACGCGGCATCGTGCGCTTCGACAGCGCGCATCGTCTCGTAACCCATGCCGGGAAGCGCGAAGACTTCTTCGACCACGATCGCCGCGCCGAACAAGAACGGCAACTGCAATCCCGCGAGCGTGACCGTGGGCACGATGGCGTTTCGCAACGCGTGAACAATGAGCACGCGCGACTCGCGGAGTCCTTTGGCGCGCGCCGTGCGCACGTAATCCTGGCCGAGGACATCGAGCATCGAGGCGCGTTGAAAGCGCGAGAGCGTTGCGAGGGCCGCGACCGTCATCACGAATACGGCCAAAAATGCGCGTAAAACCGCGCTCGCGCCGGTTCCGATGGCGTGGATGATGAGCTCGGCGAAAAAATAATTCGGCAACGAATAGAGAACGAACATCACGCTCGCGAGCACGTGATCGACGCGCTGCCCGCGCCGCCTCGCGCCGATGACGCCGATCGGAACGGCGATGGCGAACGAGAGAAACATCGACGAGAGCGTGAGCGCGAGCGTGATGGGCGCGCACTGCGCGAGCTTGCTCGATGTCGACTCGCCATCATGTGCGGCGGCGCCGAGCTCGCCGGTTGCTGCGCCCCGGAGCCAGCGGCCGTAACGCGTCTCGGAGAGCGTTGCGAAGATGCGCTCACCTGCGCCGAGCGCGAGATAGTCCTGTTGATGCGTTGCCCACCACGAGCCCCACTCGGCGCGAATGCGCGACGCAGCGCCGCCCGTCATGGCGAGTGGAACCATCACGGTGTGTCCCGAGATGTGCGACGCCACTTGCGAGAGGCGCGCGACGCCGTCTTGGTCGACGCTCTTGTCGGCCATCGTTGCCATGAGCTCGGGAAGCGCGAACGTGTCGACTTCGATGAGGTCGCGCTCGCGACCCGCCGTGGCTCCGCGGAGAAGACGCTGCACGGCGCGTCGCACCGCGGGCCCCGTGAACTCGAGCGAGCGATCTTCCCAGAGCTGCATCCAAAACGCGCCGGCAGCGTCGGCGTTGTGCACGCGTGCGTCGTCCGATTGGCCCATGCGCTCGGCCACCGGAACGAGTGCGATCGCCACGCGCTTGCGAGCGCTCGGGTCGAGTCGGTCGAGCGTGGGAAGCAAGAATGGAAACCCCGCGCCTCCGATGCGTGCGAGATCGTGCGCGGCGATGCCAGCGTGTGCGTCGTTCTTCACGAGGTGCTCGACGCTCTCCGACACGATGGCGCGAACGTCACGCGGCGCGTCGTTGACGAACGTGGGTAAATCGAGTGCGCGCGCGCGGCGGCTCTCGACGTAGGCGTCGTATGCGGGCGGATCGGTCGCGAGCGCTTGCGAGAGATCGGTGAGCGAAAGGCGCGCCGGCTCGGGGATGAGCGTGGTGACGAGGAACGCGACGATGCTGATCCCGAGGATCGTCGGGATAGCCCACAAAATACGGCGGATCACGTATCTCAGCATCGAGCGCGCGCGATTCTATATTGAAACCTGGTAAGCCAATCGCGTGATCGACGAAGAGCTCCGCGCACGCGCACAAAAGTGGATGGCCGAAGACCCCAGCTCCGAGACGCGCGACGAGCTCGCAGCGATTGTCGCGCGCGGTGATGAAGCCGAGCTTCGCAGTCGCTTCGCCGGGCCGCTCGAGTTCGGCACCGCCGGCCTTCGCGGTGTGCTCGGCGCGGGCGAGTCACGCATGAACCGCGCCGTCGTGCTTCGAACCACGTACGGGCTCGGCAAAGCTCTCCCGAGCATCGAAGGCGGCTGCGTGATCGGATTCGATGGTCGCCACTTGAGTCGTATCTTCGCCGAAGACACGGCGTGCGTGCTCGCGGCGCTCGGCATTCGCGCGCACTTGTTCCGCGCGGTGTCACCGACGCCCGTCACGTCGTTCGCCGTGAAATTTCTTCGGGCCGCCGCGGGCGTGATGGTCACCGCGAGCCACAACCCGCCCGAATACAACGGGTACAAAGTCTACTGGTCGAACTCCGCGCAAATCATCCCGCCGATCGACGGCGACATCGCCCGCAAGATCGAAGCCGCACCCGCTGCGAAAGACGTCCCGCGTCTCGACCTCGCCGAAGCGCGCAGACGCGGCCTCGTGGTCGACGTCGAAGACGCCGTGCTCGCAGCCTACGACGACGCCATCGACGCGCTCCGTTTCGGCGAAGGCAAGCGCCGCGATCTGCGCATCGTCTACACGGCCATGCATGGCGTCGGAAATCTCTTCGCGATGCGCGCGCTCGCACGCGCGGGCTTCACGGATGTCTTCTCGGTGCCCGAGCAAGCCGAGCCCAATGGCGACTTTCCCACCGTGGCGTTCCCGAACCCCGAAGAGAAGGGCGCGATGGACCTCTCGCTCTCGCATGCGCGGGCGCGAAACGCCGAGCTCATCATCGCCAACGACCCAGACGCCGACCGCCTCGCCGTTGCAATTCCGCACGAGAAATCAGCCACGAAATACTTGCAGCTTACAGGTAATCAAGTCGGCGTCCTTCTCGGTTACCACCTCATCACGCGTGGCCCGAAGAAGGACAAGCCACTCGCGCTCGCCTCCATCGTGTCGTCACCCGAGCTCGGCAACATCGCGCGCGCGCTCGGCGTTCGTTGGGAGGAGACGCTTACCGGCTTCAAGTGGATCGCGAACCGTGCGATGGACATCGAGCGGACGGACGCCGCATCGTTCATCTTTGGTTACGAAGAAGCGCTTGGCTACACCGTGGGCGACGTCGTCCGCGACAAAGACGGCGTGAGCGGCGCGCTCATCATGGCCGAGCTCGTCGCGCATCTCCTCGGCGAAGGCCGCACCGTCCACGACGAGCTAGAGGCCATCGCGCGCAAATTCGGTTTGTTCGTCAGCGGCCAGGTGAACGTCGTTCGCAAAGGCACCGAAGGCCCGAAAGAAATCGCCGCGATGATGGACCGCATCCGCGCCGCAACCGCGACCACGCTCGGCCCGTTCAAGGTCACCACGAAAACCGACTTCGCACCCGGCGCGCGCGGCCTCCCGAAGACGAACATGGTCGCGTTCGATCTCGAGGGCGGCAGCCGCGTCATCGCACGCCCAAGCGGCACCGAGCCGAAAGCCAAATTCTATTTCGACGTCTGCGATCGCATCGCCGAAGGCGAACCCCTCGACGCAGCCGATGCCCGCGCGCGCACCCGCATGAAGGCGCTGGAAGACGCATTCGTGGCCCTCGCGGGCACATGAGCGTCGCGCGCGCAGCGGGGATCACCTCGTTTGTCCTGTGCGTATGGCTCGTCGCGTGTGATGCGCCCATCGATTCGGCGGGACCCACGTGGCAGATGGTTCCGCAGTCGGTCGTGCCTGCGCGCTGGGGTCAAGTCGGAGTGTACGACGCGCGACGCGATCGCATGGTCGTCTTCGGCGGAGACGGGCTCGATAGCGAAAGCGAAGCAGAGTTTCACGGCTCCACCGCGCAGCGCAACGATCTCTGGGCGCTCGATCTCGGCACGCTCGAATGGCACGAGCTTGCCGCAACGAATCCGCCGGGGCCGCGAACCGATCTCGCGGGCGTGCTCGACATCACCAATGATCGACTCGTCATCGTCGGCGGTCGCGTCGGGTTCGCGGCCTCGATCGACGAAGTGTGGGGCTACTCGTTCGCGACCTCGACGTGGTCGCAGCTTTCGAGCGGGCCACCCGCGCGTCACGACATCCCCGGCGCAACGAACGGCACACGCATGTGGGTCTTCGGCGGCGCGGGCGCGTTCCTTCAATCGCTCGATGATTTGTGGGAGCTCGATCTCACGAACGACACGTGGCGCGCGATGCCCGACGACGGCACGCGCCCGCACGCGCGCACGTCCGGCGCGCTCGTCTACTACAGCAACGCGCTCTACTTGAGCGGCGGCCACGACGCGACCGCCGTGCAGCGCGACTCGTGGCGTTACGATCTCGCGACCGAACGTTGGACGAAGCTCGACGTCCAAGGTGCCCCCATCGGCGGCGCGCACTTCGGCTACGCGATGGACCCCGCGTGCGGCACGCTCGTGCTCTCTGGCGGCGACAACCTCGACAACTACGACACAGCCTTCACGAACGGCCTCGTCGTCGATGGATCGCCCAAGTTTTCCGTGCTCTCGACATCGAACCTCCCGCCTCCGCGCGACCACCCTTCGATGATCCTCGACGCACGCCGTCGTCGACTCGTGCTCTTCGGCGGCGGCACGCTCGGCGATGGGCTCGGCACACTCAATGACGCCTGGCTGCTCGATCTCGGCTCATGCCTATGAAACGCGCCGCGGCCATCTCCATGTCGCTCGCGCTCTCGGGTTGCTACTCGTTCAGCACGCTCGGTCGCGCGCACACGGTGGGCCAGCATCACCTCGAAGTGTTCGCAGCGCCGGAAGGCATTCTCGTCGCGACATCCAAACAGCTCGCGCTCCGTCCCATCGGTGAAATCGGCGCGCGATACGGCGTGACGAAAGACGTCGACATCGAAGCCCGCGTCACGACGCTCGGTGGTCTACTCGCCGCGCACGTTCAAATTCTTCGCGGCGATCAAATCGAGATGCTCGTCGCGCCCGGCTTCGTCTTCACCGCGCCCGACAAAGCGAGCTTCGAGCTTCCACTCGCGACCGGCATTCGTCTTCCGCACGACAACGAAATCGTGATCGCGCCGCGCCTCGTCTATCAACTGCGCGCTGCCGTTGGCGTCGACCATCCGCTGCAGTATGCATTCGTCGGTCTCTCGGCCGGCTTCGCGTGGCGCATCGTGAAACACTTGTCGCTGATGCCCGAGGTCGCAACGCTCGGGCAGCTTTACGCGCCGCCCGGCTTCGCATCGAACGTTGCCGGCACGCTCGGCATCCAGCTCGCCGTCGGCGTGCTCCTGGATTTCTGAGCGTAATTATTTTTTCTTCGGTCGATCGATCGGCCGCGAATCGCCGGTGCCCGTTCCGGCGCTTCCGCCGCCAGAGCCGCCGCCGGGCCCTTGCAGCAAATCGAGCGAGACGCAGCATGCTCCGTGCTTGTCGATCGCGATTTGATAAACGTTCACTTTGTATTCGAGCCAGCTCCGGTCTTGCCCAGGGCGCATGCGGTGCAAACGGTCTTGCAGCATGCCGAGGTGCTCGTGCCACGTGCTCAGCACGACGGCGGGGATGGTGTTCTCTTCGCGTTTCTCTTTCGACTCGTTGACGGACTTCACCGGGTTCGTCATCCCGAGCCCGCGCTCGTAGAGATGCGCTTCGAGCGCCGCGCGGTTGATCGGATCGACCACGATG
>JBBSFE010000008.1:0-102045 GCA_038239005.1 Polyangiales bacterium | reverse complement strand
TCAGGGATGGAGTCAGACCCACAGGTTCTCCGTTCCAAGCGCGCAGTTGTCATTGGATGCATGCGCTGCGTCGCAAACAGCGGCCACGTTCATGAAGTTATAGGCGTTGCGCGCGTCGGTTGGCAATTGCATGTCCGTGACGGGCGGTGGCGGGTCCCAAGTGCCACCGTTTTTGAAGTGAAAGCGGCGTGTGTACGGATGCCAAGGATCACTCCCCGTTCTACTGGCCCAAACGACGTAGCCAACGTGAGTGTGTTGCTCGATGGTAATCTTTGGCTGGTCAACGACTCCCGTCGCACCGAGCGAAACGACGAACAAGTTTTTGAAGGAATTGCCACCATCGTTCGAGATCGTAAGAATGACGTCAACCGGTTGTGCGCCCGGCGCTTGTGTCGCGCTATTTGCGAGCGTGACCATCGCAATTTGGTTTGGCCATCCGGTCGCCACAAGCCACGGGTTGCTTCTACTTCGGCCGTAGGGAGCCCCATCCGACATTGTGGGCGGTGAGCCAACGAAAAAGGTGTCATTGGCGTTGGCGTACTCGTAATGAGACAACCAACTTGTGTGATATGGCACATCGGTCGACACGTCCCAACCAAAAATACCCCAGCCAGGGGGCGGCTGCGTTGTGTCGAATGCATGCACCAGGCTGGTGGGGCCGGACGTGGTCGCACCGTAGCAGAGCGCGCTTGCGCTACTCGTCGCGCCATTGAACGGCGCGAGTTGGACGTTGGGGTGCACCGTTATCCCAGCTACCTGCGAACCAATATCTTCGTGTGACGCACAGCTGAGCACCACCACGAGAACGGCAAACGGGAGGCACACGTGCTTCATGGCTCGAGTTTACCTATCTTTTGGCGGGAAATCGCCCGTGTAGAAGGCGCACCCCAAGTCTTCGGAATTGCTGCGACAGTGAACGCTTAGCCATTTCGCCGCGAGGAGCTGCTGTTCAGACGACATGTGCGCGCGCGTTGCGCGTGGCTCAGTCGAACTTGAAGAGATCTTCGAGATCCTGCTTCGTGAGCTTCTTCGTGCCGCCGGCGTCTTCGCTGAGCACCGCGCCAACGAGCTCGCGCTTCTTGCCGCCGAGCTCGAGAATTTTTTCTTCGATCGTGCCCTTCGCGACGAGTCGATACGCGGTGACGATCTTCGATTGACCAATGCGGTGGGCGCGGTCGGTTGCCTGATCTTCGACGGCGGGGTTCCACCACGGGTCGAAGTGGATGACCGTGTCGGCCGCGGTGAGGTTGAGGCCGCTGCCGCCCGCTTTGAGCGAGATCAAGAACACGGGCGCGCCGTGATCTTGCTGGAAGCGTTCGACGATCGACTGGCGATCTTTCGTCGAGCCGTCGAGGTACTCGTAGCTGACCTTGTCGTCGTCGAGCGCGCGCTTGATGATCGTAAGCATCGACACGAACTGACTGAAGACGAGCACGCGGTGCCCGCCGTCGATCGACGTTTGAATGAGCTCGCGTAGCGCGATGAGCTTGCCGGAGTCGTCGTCCGTGAATGCACGCGGCAAATTGAGCAAGCGCGGATCGCACGCGGCCTGCCGGAGACGCGTGAGGCCCGCGAGGATTTGGATTTGCGCCTTCGCCATGCCTTGGCGTTCGACCTCGCCGAGCACTTGCGCGCGCACTTCTTTGAGGACGGCTTGATAGAGAGCGGCTTGCTCGCCGGAGAGCTCGCAGATTTGATCGGCCTCGATCTTCTCGGGGAGATCTTTGGCGACCTCGGACTTCGTGCGGCGCAGGATGAACGGGTGAATCGTGGCGCGGAGGCGCTGCGCGGCTTTCGGATCGCCGGCGTCGATCGGGCGCGAGTATTTCTCTTCGAACTTGTCGAGCCCGCCGAGCAAACCGGGGCTCACGAAATCGAAGATGCTCCAAATTTCCGAGAGTCGGTTCTCGATGGGTGTGCCCGTGAGAGCAAGCCGGCGCTCGGACTTGAGCCGCTTCGCGGCGCGCGCGGTGGCCGAGAGCGGGTTCTTGATGTTCTGCGCCTCATCGAGGATGGCGTACGTCCACGTCGTCTTGGCGAGGAGCTCTTCGTCGCGTCGGAGGAGCGCATAGCTCGTGACGACGACGTCGGCGCCGGCGAGCTCGTCTTCCCGCTCTTTGCGCTCGGCGCCATGCCAGAGCGCGTACTTGAGCGAAGGCGCGAATTTGTCCATCTCGCGGAGCCAGTTCGTGACGACGCTCGTGGGCGCGACGATGAGCGCGCGGAATTTCTTTTTCTCGTCCGATTTTTCGAGGTGGGTCTTCACCGCGAGCATGACGGCGATCGTCTGCACGGTTTTTCCGAGGCCCATGTCGTCGGCGAGGACGCCGCCCGAGCCGATTTCGTGGAGAAACCAAAGCCACTGAAAACCGGACTCCTGATACGGGCGAAGGTTCGCCTTCAGGTTGCGTGGTTTTTTTGCGCCTTTGATCTCGTCGATGTCGCGGAGCTTCTTGAAGAGCTCCTTCGCGCCATCGCTGATGTTCGAGCGACCGACTTGCTGGAGGAGCTCTTCGATTCGGCCCGCTTGCGAGAGCGGTAGCTTGCCGCCGTTCGTGCCGGAGGTCGCGAGGATCTCGGCTTGGCGCTGCAAAACCTCACGGACTTTCTCGGGGTCGAGCTTTGCGAATGAGCCGTCTTGAAGACGCACGTAGCGACGACCTTCGGCGAGGCAACGCGCGAGCTCTTCTTGCGTGACGGCGATGCCTTCGCTCTCGAAGCTCATGCGCATCTGGAGCCAATCAACGCCGCTCGAGATGCGAACGTTGGCGCCGAGGTTTTCGTCGCGCACTTGTACGTCGACGAGATCGTCCGGAGCGTAGAGGTCCCACTCTTCGGGCAGCGTCGTGATGCCGTCCGTCCAGAATTTGAGGGCGCCGTCACCGCGGACGACGAAGCCTTGGCCGTCTTCGTCGGGGTTGAGACCGAGCGCGCGGAGGCGGCTTGCGGCGTCTTGTTGAGCGGCGATGTCGCAGCGGATGCAGCGCGCGCGTTTCGAGCCAACCGCCGGTGGTTTCACGATCACGGGTGACGTCATGCCGTCAGCGCGGACGTCGATTTCCGTATCTTCGTACGCGGCGCGAAGCGACACGTGCGCTTCGACGAGCGTGCCGCCCGCGCGCAAACGAAACGTCGGAACGAGATCGACGACGTCGGCGACTTGCGAGAGCTCGGGGAGCTCCGCGCCGACTTCGAGCGCGACACGCGGGAGGCCGTGCGCGATCAGCTGCGGAAGATTTTCGATCGGCTCGTGGATGACGGGCTGCCGGATGATGCGACGCAAACCCGCAGGCGACACGCGCTTGTCGATGGGCCGCGCGAAGCCTTCGTGATCGACATGCCAGCCCGGGCTGCCTTCGAACCACGCGCCCTGCGACGACAAGAACTTCCGCGGATCGCCCGCGCGGGTGAAGAACGATTTCACGAGCACGGCTTGCCCATCTTGGGAGAGCTCGAGCTCGAAGCCCGCGCGGAGGGGCTCGTCGGTGTACCGGAGCTCCATCATTTGCGGCTCGAGGATCACGCGAGCCGAGCGCGCGCGAAGCGACTCGAGGAGATCGCATGCATCCTCGCCGCGGACTTCGATGCCAACGCGACGCGGTTGCTCGCTCTCGAGGCGCGCGAGCAGGCGGAGCGTTTTGCGGTCGGCCGTTGGCGCCTGCGCTTGCGGAACGAGGAGCGCGCTCGGAAGAAGCGGCGTCCGCGCATCCGGGTCGAGGACGCGAACGGCCAGCGCGCTCGGGCGTGCCTCGATGCGATATTCGATTTTCGGCTGCGGGGGCATCGGCTCGGCCAGCCATGCATCGATGCCGTGTTTGTTTTCGGTGGGGCCGGACCTTTGGACGCTTCCGCCGCCGCCGCCACCTCCGCCACCGCCACCGCCTCCGTGCGACTGCATCTGAGCTTGTTTCATCGCGCGCGCTCGCGCTCGCCTGCCGCGCCGGCCGCCGCCGCCTCCGCCTTCACCAAGAGGCGCGGCGTACGCGCTAACGCCGTTGGGACCGGCCGTGACTCCGGGGAGCCCCGCGTGACCTTGCGGCTCGCGGAGAGCGGGTTGAGAGGGTTGGGGCTTCGGGGGTCGGAATTGATCGCGCACGGCAATGAGGAGGGCGGCGACGTGTTTGCAGTGCCCGTTGATTTTCGAGAACGCGGGGCACGTGCAGTTGGAGCTGATGCCAGAGGGCGCAAGCTGGATGGTGACGTCGTACGGATCGGGATCGCTCCCACGCACTTGGCCCTTTGCAGACGCTTCGTCGATCTGAACGTTCTCGACGGCGTGACGGCGGACGTAGTCGTAGCCGCGCAAAAATGCGCGCGCGCCGAGTAGACGGCGTAACGCCCGATCGTTGAGCGTCGAGATCGCTTCCGTGAAAGGTGTAGGCAAGGAGTCAGCTCGCTTGTGCGAGAACGCATCAGCGCGTAGCGCCGGATGTGGAGTCGTGTGTCTCCAACGACGTGTGCTGGCTCGGATCGATGAAAACCACGAGCGCGCTAGCGCACTTACCAGAATCGGTAGCATTGCGCTCTCGCCCTTGCAATGCCTTTCGCAGGGCGATACACCCCGAAAGGCATGGGGCGCGGCCGAGCAATGCTGGTGTTGGCGCTCTTGGCGATGCTCGCCGGGTGCAATGTGCCCGTCGCGGCGACGCTCGACGAGGACGACGCCAACCGAATCGTGCTCGCCCTCGATCGGGCGAACATCGATTCGTCCAAAGAGGTGGACCCCACTACAGAGGGGAAAGTCCGCGTCGTCGTGGCGCGTGACGACGTTGCGCGGGCGCTTGCCGCGATGCGTGACGAAGAGCTCCCCCGCCCTCGCCCACTTGGCGTCCTCGACTCGATGGACAAGGGCGCGCTCGTCCCGAGCCAAGCCGCCGAACATGCGCAGTACGTCGCCGGCGTTTCGGGCGATCTCGAGAAGACGCTCGAAAGCGTCGACGGCATCCTCGGCGCGCGCGTTCACCTGAACTTGGCAGCGGCCGACCCGTTTCGTGATGGGCTCCCGCTGCGCACGACCGCAAGCGTGCTTCTCGCGCACCGCGGGTCGACGCCGCCGATCACGATCGACGCGGTGCAGAAGCTCGTCTCGGGCGGCGTGTCGGGTCTCGCACCGAACGATGTCTCGGTCGTGATGGTCTCGCGTCCCGCTCCGGCCGCACGCGGCGAAGCTCAGCTCGCGCACGTCGGACCGATCGCCGTCGCGCGTGGCTCCGTTCGAACGCTGCAAGGCGCGCTCGGCGGGCTCGTGGTTCTCGTCGCGGGCCTCGCGCTCTTGGCGTTGATGCTTTGGGTGCGCCTCGGGCGCGCGAGAGCCGAAGCCGCCGACAAGAAATGATCGCCCTTCGCGGGGTCAGCAAATCGTTCCGCACGCTCGCCGGTCCCAACGTGGTCCTGCGCGACATCACGCTCGAAGTTCCGCGCGGCTGTCTCTACGGATTGATCGGCCCGGGCGCGGCCGGAAAAAGCGTCGCCCTGAAGCTCCTCGCGGGTCTCATCAAGCCCGATCGCGGGCAAGTCATCGTCGGCGAGCAAGACATCACGAAGCTCTCCGAGATCGCGCTCCAGGAGGTGCGCGGAAAAATCGGCATGCTCTTCCAGAACAACGCGCTCTTCGATCACATGACCGTCGCCGAGAACATCGCGTTCCCGCTGAAACGCCTCTTCTCGCTCACCGATGAAGAAGTCGCGGCGAGCGTGACCGAGCGACTCGCATGCGTGTCACTCGTGGGATTCGAATCGCGATTGCCCGCGGGTTTGTCCGGCGGTCAAAAAAAACGTGTCGGCGTCGCGCGCGCCACGGCATCGCGCGCAAGCGTCGTTCTCTACGACGAGCCCGCGGCCGGTCTCGATCCGGTGACGAGCCAGAAAATATTCGACCTCTTGCGCGACGAACAGCGAGCAAGCGCGGCCACGGTCGTGATGGTCTCGAGCGATCTCGATCGCCTCCTCACCGTGACCGACCGCGTCGGCATGCTGTACCGAGGCGAGCTCATCTTCGACGGCACCACCGCCGAAGCCAAAACCTCGACGGAGCCCCGCATCCACCAATTCGTCCACGGCCTGACCGAGGGCCCGCTCTGATGTAGAGTCCGCGACGCAATGAAGCGAATTGCAGTGGGCGTGCTGGTGCTGGTCTGCGGCTTCGGCTGCGGCGAGGCGAAGTCTCCGCATCCGTCCGCGGAGGTCGTCTTTCGAGCCGTGGCGCCAAGCGTGGTCGCGATCATCAACGACGACACTCAGGACCGCGAAGAAGAGATCAAAGAGCTCGAGCGGTTCATGGGCAAGGACCCGCGCGCGCCCAAACACGTCATCGACGTATCCATGCGAACGGAGATTTCGCCGCACGGCACCGGGTTCGCGATCGACGCGCGCGAGATGGGCGAGAGTGGCGTGCTCATCGTCACCGCCGCGCACGTCGTCTTGCGGCCCGATCGTTTGAAGATTCGCACGCGCCTTGCGCAAACGGTCGACGCCGAGCTCGTACGCATCGATGAAGTCCGCGACGTCGCCGTGCTCAAGCCAAAGACGCCACTCAAAGACGTGCCACCGCTCAAGCTCGAAGAGCACAACCTTGCCGTGGGCGAGCCCGTGTGGGCGCTCGGTCACACGGGTCGCGGATTTTGGTCGCTCTCGTGGGGCATGTCGGAGGGCATCACGTCGGGCATCGTCGACATGCTCGGCAACAAGCTCCTCCTGTTCGACGCCGCCGTTTACCCCGGGTTCTCGGGCGGCCCCGTCGTTACGTTTCACGATCACGGCCGCGCCGAGGTCGCGGGCGTCAACCACGCCATCCTCTTTACGGGCGGCGAAGAGAAATCGGCCGCGTCGATCTTCAGCGCGGTCGCCGTGTCTGAGCTCCACGAGGTGCTCGCGAATCGCCGCGCGCCGCTCGAAAAGAAATTGTTCGAGTACGCCAACAAGGAACGACGCCGCACGTACGCCGATTTGTTCATCACGAATCGCTTCCAAATTTCGAAAGACGAAAACGGCCGACCGAACGCGCACCTCGCAGGCGATGCTCGCTCGGTCGCCATCGAGGACGACGGCTCCGTAGAAATCCCATGCGTCGCGATGCTGTTCGGGCTACCCCCGGGCGATAGCCAAATCCACTTCGAGGCGCGTGATTCGACCGGCAAGGTCGTCGCCAATGCGCGCAGCACGGCATCGCTCGAAGAGAAACAACGCGTCGCGTTCGCGTCCGCGAACCTCACGTTCCAAGTCCCGACCAAAGCCGAGGAGCGCTATTCCATCGTCGCGCTCAAAGACGCCGTCGAGCTCGGGCGCGCCATGGTGGTCGCCGAGCAACAAGACGAAGACGAGGTCTTGCACTCGCACGATCCCGACGTCGGCGAGAACGGCCAACCCGACGTCGACGTCGTCGTCGCGCGCGTCGCAAACCAATCGCCGCTCGTGCTCGCAGGCATCCGCTCCACGTGGACGGAACGCAGCTATCCGCGACGCGTGCAGTTTACATGGTTCGCGCGCGGCACCCGCGGCTGGGCGGGGCGCGACGTCATCGTCTCCGCGTACGTGCTCGACAAAGACGGGCGCGTCGTCGGCCAATCCGAAGGTTGCTTCTGGCCCGAGCTCCGCCCCGAGAACACGTGGGCCTGCATCGGCAGCGGAGGCATGATGCCGCCACCGCTCGCAGCGGTCGCCGGCGCGTACGACATCGTCTTCGCGGTCAACGAGCACCCCGTCGCGTGGTGGCCGATGGAAGCGACGCTCCGCAAAGACGCGCCCTCGAGCTCCGAGATGCAACGCTGGCTCCAAGACATCCGCCGGATCACCGTCCCGCCCGCGCACAAGCATCCGAAGTAGAGATGCATCCGAAAGAGCTTTCGCTGATCGAATCGCTCGTTCAGGCGTGGTTCATCTTCACGGCGATGGGCGTCTACTCGTCGCTGAGCGTTTGGTTCATCGATCGTGACATGCGCAAGCTCACGCCCGAGCGCCTGCTGCGCGCATACTCGACGACATCGTTCGCCGCCGCGATTCTGTGCGGGCTCTTGCTTGGCTTTCCGCAGATCGCAGTCGTCGTGCACTTCATCCGCACGCGCCGCTCTTTGTGGGGCCTCGTGCAAGGCCTCCTTTGGTCGGCACTGACGTTCGTGCCGATGCTCCTCCTCGCGGAGATCCTCGAGCAGTTCTTCCCGGATTAGGTACGCTTGCTCCGAGGCGAAGACAGTCAGGTGAAGAATCGCGCGGCGGATTTTGCTCGGTACGTCGGCGCTGGGTTCTTGAACGTCGCGTCGGTCACCGGCGGGATGGGCGTGCTTTTTGGGCGAATCGTGGCGCGCATGTTTCCGCCGCGCATCGATTATCCCGAGCTCCGGCGCAACATGTACAAGATGAGCGTCAAATCGCTCCCGATCGTGATCATCACGGCGCTCTTCACGGGCGCGATCATGGTGATTCAAGCCGCGCCGATCGTGAAGCGCCTCGGAGCCGAAGGGCTCGTCGGTTGGGCCGCGGGCTTCACGGCGCTCCGCGAGATCGCGCCACTGCTCACGGCGCTGATGATCTCGGGCCGCGTCGGCGCCAACAACACTGCCGAGCTCGGGACGATGGTCGTCACCGAGCAGCTCGACGCGCTCCGCGTGCTCGCGATCGATCCCATCGCGTTTTTGATCCTCCCGCGCTTCATCGGGATCGTCGTCACACTCTTCATGATGACGCTCTACGCCGACGCGCTCGCCATTCTCGGCGCGACATACACGGCGAAGGCGCTCCTCCACGTCGAGCCGTCATCGTTTTATCATGGGCTCACAAGCGGGCTGCTCGGCCTCGGCGACGTCGCCAACGGGCTCTTCAAGAGCATCGTCTTTGGCATCGTGATGGCGCTCGCGAGCTGTCACTTCGGTCTCGCGACCAAAGGCGGCGCGCCCGGCGTAGGTCGCGCGGTCAACGCAACGGTGGTCGCGAGCGCCGCGGGGATCTTCGTCCTCGATTACTTCGTGAGCTTCGTCCTCGGATGAGCAGCTTCGTTCACGATGTGGGAGCCGAGGCATTCGATTTTGCGCGGTCCGCGCGCGATCTCTACTCGGTGTTCGTCCGCACGCTTTATTACGTCGTGCGCGGCCGCAAGGAGCGCGGCGCGGTCGTTCGGCAGATGTACGAGATCGGCAACAAGAGCTTCGTGTTCCTGACCATCACGATGGGCTTCATCGGGATGATCATGGTTTACCAATCCGGCCTCCAAACGAAGCGCATCCTCCCGGAGTTTTCGCTTCTCGGCGCGACGTACCTCGAGCTCCTCACGCGCGATCTCGCCGCGAGCCTCGGCGCGCTCATGCTCGCAACGCGCGTCGGCGCGGGCATCGCAGCCGAAATCGGGTCGATGGTCGTCACCGAGCAAGTCGATGCGCTCCGCATGAGCGCGGCCGACCCAATCGACTACCTCATCAAGCCGCGGTTTCTCGCGAGCATCGTCATGACGACGGTCCTCGTCATCTGGGGCGGCTTCGTCGCGTTCTCCGTGGGCGGCGCCGTCGGTTATTTCGCGTTCGATATCTCGCCACACACCTTCGCGAGCATGCGCCTCGTCGACCACGGCGACGTCATTACCGGCCTCACGAAATGCATTGCGTACGGCGCGGCCATTCCGATCGTGAGCGGCTACTGCGGCCTCTCGACGTTCGGCGGCTCCGAAGGCGTCGGCTCGGCGACGACGCGCGCGGTCGTGAGCTCGTCGCTCGCGATCATCGTTCTCAATTTTTTCATCTCGGGCGCCGCCTACGTGCTGTTTCCGAAATGATCTCGTTTCGCGAAATTCGTAAATCGTTCAGCGGCAAGACGGTGCTCGATGGCGTCAGCTTCGACGTCGACGACGGCGAAGTTTTTTTCATCATCGGCGCATCGGGTGTCGGCAAGAGCGTGCTCATCAAACATCTCGTCGGCCTCCTCTATCCGGATTCCGGCGAAATCTGGCTCGATGGTGAAGAGATCTCCAAGAAAGACGAGCGGGCGATGATGCCCATTCGGAAGAAGTGCGCGATGGTGTTCCAGCACTCGACGCTCTTCGACTCGATGACGTGCGCGGAGAACGTCGCCCTCCCTTTACGAAAACACAAACGGCTCTCCGTGAAAGACGCGCTCGATGAAGCGCGCCGCCGCCTCGACACCGTGCACATGCTCGAGTTCGGCGATCGCTACCCCGCCGAGCTCGGCGACGGCATGCGCAAACGCGTCGCCATCGCGCGCGCCCTCACACTCGAGCCGCGCTACGTCCTCTTCGACGAGCCCACGACGTCGCTCGATCCCGTCAGCGCGCGGCGTGTCGATCGCCTGATTCGCGAGCTCTCCGACAAGCTCGGCGTCACGTCGATTGTCGTCAGCCACGATCTCGTCAGCATCTTCTCCACCGCCGACCGCATCGTCATGCTTTATCGCGGCCACGTGCGGCTCCTCGGTGATCCGGAGACGTTCAAGTCGTCCTCCGATGGCGTCGTGCGCCAATTCATCCGCGGAGAAGCACAAGGCCCGATGGAGATGTAGAATACCCGCCGTGACCCAAGAGCGTTCCATCGAGGTCAAAGTCGGGATCTTGATCCTCGTCGCGCTTGGCATCCTTGGCGGGTTCGTGCTCGTGATGGGTGGGCTCTCGTTCGAGCGCTCGTATCCGATTTACGTCGACTTCGACAACCCGGGCGGCCTGCAAACCGGCGCGCCTGTGCGCATCGCGGGCGTCACCGTCGGCAAGGTCGATGAAATGCAGTTTCGCGGCGGCGAGCTCGATCCGAAGACGGGGCGCCGGCCGATGGTGCGCTGCAAGCTCCTCGTGCAGACGAAAGTCCAAAAGACGATCCACGACGACGCCGAGTTTTACGTCACGACGCAGGGCGTGCTCGGCGAGCAGTTCCTCGCGATCGAGCCGGGCTCACCCAATCACCCGGTGCTCGACCCGGAGACGACCATTCCGAAAGGTGTCGGTCCGCCGCGGCTCGATCTGTTTTTCGCGAAGGCGTACGAGCTGCTCGACATGACGGTGAGCGGGCTCAACAACAACAAAGACCTCGTCAAAGACATCGCCGTCAACACGCGCGATTTGCTCGGCGGGCTCAACGGCGCGCTTACCGACAACCGCGAGCGCATCAACCGCATCATGACGAACCTCGATTCACTCACGGCCGAGGCGAACACCCTCACCAAAGATGCGCGCATCAACTACATCGACAACCCGAAGCTCATCACCACGGTCGACAACATCGAAAAAATCACCACCGATCTCAAGAACGACTCGGGCCCGCTCATCAAGGACGCCAAAGAAGCGATCGCAAACCTGAATCGCGCGTCACGAGTGTTCGGCGACGCCGAGGGTGAAGCCAAGCTGCGGAAGACGCTCTCGGATGTCTCGGCGCTAGCGAACCGCGCCAACGCCATCGCCACGGACGCGCAGTCGATTGTCGATCATATCAAGAAGGGCGAAGGCACGGTCGGTGCGCTCGTCATGGACGAGGAGCTCTACGACAACCTGCAAGAGATGACGCGCGATCTCAAACACAACCCGTGGAAGTTTTTCTGGAAAAACTAGGACCCGAATTGGCTAGCCAAGCGGAGCATCGGACGCGCCCGTATCCGGTACGCCCGTATCGGGTGTGCCGGTATCCGGTGTGCCCGTATCGGGTTTGCCGGTGTCGGGCGTTCCTGTGTCGGGAATCGCTGCGTCCGTAAGAGTTCCGTCTGGTTGAGCCACCGCGTCAGTGCTTGCCTCAGGCAGCGTTGCGACACTCGTGAGGTCGTCCGTGCACGTTCCGGCGTCGGCGCCAGGTGCTGCGATACAGACGAGGCCGAGCTGGCAATCGATCGCCTGGAAACACGCCCCGCCCTTTGCGGTGAGCGCGCCCGAACCGCACGCTGCAGCCCAGCCAGCAGCCACAACCAAGAAAGGCACGATCCGCTTCACATTAAATACGGTACGACCCCAGAGCGCCTCAGGCAAGAACCACGAGCACGTCGCCTTCGTTGACGGCTTGGCCTTCTGTGCAGGCGATCTTGTCGACTTTTCCGCCCGCGGGCGCCTCGACCGGCATTTCCATCTTCATCGACTCGAGGATGACGCACGTCTGACCCTCGAGGATGTCATCGCCGACCTTCACTTCGATCTTCCACACCGTCCCGGTGATGTGTGCGCACACGTTCGTCATGCGCCCGCAAGGTACCCCAAGGTGAAGTGGGAGCGGAGTGTTTCATTTGCGCTGCTCCACAAAGGCCGGTAGCTTTTGTGCTCAGGAAGATCCTCCATGGCCGAACAGAAAGAAAGCTCAGTCCTTTTCTCCCTCAAAGAGTTGATGAATCTCGAGGAGGATCGGATCAAGCAAGAGGAAGACTCAAAGCGTCGCGTCGAAGAAGACGCCGCTCGCGTACGCGCCGACACCGAGCGCCGCGCCCGCGAAGAAGAGGAAGGCCGCCTCCGCGCCGCCGAGGACAAACGCCGCTCCGAAGAGCAGCGCACCCGCGAGGAGGCAACGCGCCTCGAAGCCATCCGCCACGGTGAGGTCGAGAAGGCCCGCCTCGAAGCGGAGAACCAGGCGCGCATGGTCCAGCTCCGGCAGCAGCAGGAGCACGAGAAGCAAATCGCCTTCATCAGCCAGGACAAATCGAAGAAGCGCCTCGTCATCATCGCGAGCGGCATCGGCGTGCTGCTCGTCGCAGGTGCCGTGGGTGGTGCTGTCGTCTACTCGAACCAAGTGAAAGCGCAGAAAGCTCTCGAAGCGCAGCTTTCCGATCTCACATCGAAACAAGAAGAGAACAACCGCAAGATGGCGGAGCTCAATGGTCAGCTCGCGAGCGCAACGACGCCCGAAGAGAAGGCCGAGCTCCAACGCCAGATCGACGATGCGAAGAAGAAAGCAGCCGACCTCAGCGCGCAGCAAGCGTCGGTCAAAACCGGCGGCGGCGGCGGCACGCACGTAGGCGTTACGGCTACGGCGCAACCGCGCGTGCTTCCGAAGTGCAAGTGCTCGGGCCAGGGCGATCCGCTTTGCAACGAGCTGCCGGGCCAAACCTGCAACATGTGATGCCGGCGCGGCTCTACGTCGCGCTCGACACGCCATCGCTCGGCGCGGCGCGAACGCTTGCGGACATCGTCAAGACTTCCGCGGATGGTTTCAAAATCGGGCTCGAGCTTTTCGTCGCCGAAGGCCCTGCGGCTGTGCGCGAGATCGCCAGCGCAGGGAAGCCGATTTTTCTCGATCTGAAGCTCCACGACATTCCAGAAACGGTCGAACGCGCCGTGGCCCGCGTGTGTGCGCTTGGGTGTTCGCTTCTCACCGTTCACGCAGGCGGCGGGCCAACCATGCTCGAGCGCGCCGTCGAGCGCGCGGCGAAAGAAGCGACAGGCCTCACGATCGTCGCCGTAACGGTGCTCACCTCGCTCGACGAAACCGACCTCGAGGCCGTCGGCATTTCGCGCCCACTCGACGCGCACACCGTTGCGCTCGCAACGATGGCTCAGCGTGCCGGCGTGAGCGCGTTCGTGTGCTCGCCACGTGAAGTTCACGCGCTTCGCGTCGGGCTCGGGTCATCGGCGTTGCTCATCACGCCCGGCATTCGACCCGAAGGCGCAGAGGACGATCAGAAGCGCTCGGGCACGCCAGAGGGCGCCATCGCAGCCGGCGCGAACGTCATCGTCGTAGGCCGCCCGATTCGTGACGCCGCCGATCCCGCAGCCGCGGCCGCGCGCATCGCGAGCGCGATCAACGCATGAGCGAGCGATTGATTTGCGGGCTCCAGCCCGTTCGCGAAGCCATCGCAGCGCACGGCGCGAACGTGCGCGTGCTCGTCGCGGAGCAAAATGATTCGCCTCAGCTCGATGCAGTCGCGCGGTTCGCGAAAGATCGCGGCGCCAACGTCGCGCGCGTTCGGCGTGTCGAGCTCGACCGGCTCGCGCGCGGCATTCGTCATCAAGGCGCGATTGCGTACGCGCCTGCGCTCGTCGTGCGGCGCCTCGAAGATCTCGAGCTCGGGGACCCTGCGCTCGTCGTCCTGCTCGACTCGATCGAAGACCCACAAAATTTCGGCGCCATCATCCGCAGCGCCGTTGCGTTTGGCGCGACCGCGATCGTGTGGCCCGAGCACGGCGCCGCTCCACTCACGCCCACGACCTTTCGCGCGAGCGCAGGCGCCATCGAGCACGCACAGCTTTGTTCGGTCCCGAGCTTGCCAAACGCGATCGCAACGCTCAAAGAACGCGGGCTTCGCATGGTCGCGCTCGACGCCACCGCCGATCACTCCATCGCCGACGAAGACTTGACGAAGCCGATCGCGCTCGTCCTCGGCGCGGAGGGCGCGGGTCTCCACCGCAGCGTGAAGAAAGCGTGCGACTCGCGCGCGCGTTTGCCCATGAAGGGCCCGCTTGGTTCAGTGAACGTATCTGCGGCTGCCGCGATTGCGCTGTACGAAACGCGCCGCCAAAGGGGCTGACGCTCAGCGCTTCACGAGCAGCGCGCGAATTTGATCGCGAACCGCCACGCGACGCGCGGTGACGAAGGGTTCGCTCCATGGCGCGTGGCCCGTGAAGCGTTCCATCATGCCGCCGAGTGCGAACGGCAAAAGATGGAGACCCATCAGCGTGGCGATGAGTTGCTTCGTATCACCCGCAGGACACACCCCTGCTTGTTGCGCGCCGGCGAGAAAACCTTCTCCGACACGCAGTGAGTCGGCGAATGCTTCGGCGAGGCTGTCTTTGCTGCCGACGTCCCACTCCATCGCTTCGCGCAAGACGAGACGCGCCGCGTACGGTTGGTCACCAAGCATGTTGACGACGACATCGGTGAGTGCGTCGACGCGTTTTGCAAACGCATCGGTGCCTGTCCCGCCTGCCTCCATCTCCGCCGATGCGGTCGCGAGTTTTGCCGTCACCCGTTGCACGAGTCGCTCGAGCACTGCGCGACGCAGTTGCTCCTTGCTCGCGAAATGGTGAAACAGCGACGCTTTGCGCAACCCGACACGCTCGGCGAGATCCGCCATGCTCGTGCCTTCGTATCCGCGTTCTGCGAAGAGGCGCGTAGCCTCATCCAGAATCGCGTCTTTGCGACTCCCCTGCGCCTTCTGGCGCTCCTCTCCCCGGGCCATTTGCCGTGTATACACCACGGCTGAGAAGAATCACGAACGCCTTGACAATGGAGCGGAGTCGACCGGTCGGAGTGGTTTGATCAAGTCGGCGATGGATTGGGTGAGCTTCGCTTCTTCGCCACGCGCAAGTAGTGAGCCTGCTTGGAATAAAGCGAATCCGATGTAGTCGTGCATCAGCTGAATGAGCCACGCATCCGGGTCTTCCCCGGCGAGGGCAACGAGATTCCGTTCCACGCGGTCGGGACGAAACGTACCATCTGGAAGCGGTCCGGCTCCTTGGAAGAGTGGATCGTAGACGCCGCCGCCGGTCGCGAATCGCGCGAGTCCGTCGCGAAGCTCAGCGCCTTTATTGGCCGTGTCGCACCGCGTATGGATTTCTGCGAGAGCGGGATTGAAGCCTTCGATGATGGCTTGCGGGCCTTGAGGCCGCGGCGCTTGCACGAGCAAGATGCCGCCGCTCACGAGTTGAAAGACGGCTTTCGTGACTTCGAATTCGAGCTGACCAATGCGTCGGCCGATTTGTGCAATCGATCGTTTGCCGTCGCACTCGTTGTAAATGGTGACGAGATCGTCCGGAACTTTCTTGGTCGTCTCGCGCGGCACTGGGATGTAGTGCTCGTTCGGGATGCGCTCGCGGAAGTACTTCATCTCGTCCATGCGACGCGCGCCTTCCATGAGCATCATGGCGGCGTTCAAGTTGTGGCGGCGGCCGATGGCGGCTTCGTCGTAGCGATCGAAAAAGTAAAACATGCCATCGCCGACGTGGAGTGCGGCGTAGAACACCTCTTCGACTTGGCGCGCCATCATCGGGTAGAGCTCTTCGGGGCTGACGAAGTCGAGCTCGATGGCTGCTTCACCAAATCGCTTGCCGCTGACGCCAGCGCTCGCGACGGCCTTCTCGAGTTGTTCGCGCGTGACGACGCCGAATCGGAAGAGTGTTTCGCCGAGGCGCTCTTCGGGGACGTTGGTGTGCGCGCCGATGACGTTGCCGCCGTCGAAGAAGAGCGAGCGAACTTTGCGCTCCTCGATGATGACGAGCTCGCCCTTCCAGTTCGACTGCGAGAGCAGCGAGATGATGTCGCAGAGAGCGCCGGGGGTCTTGATTTCGCCTGCCATGCGAAGCGATGCAGCGGGAACGCCGTGTTGCTCGGGGCGCCGCATCAACACGACGCCCGGCGTGCTCGGAACGAGACGCCACTCGCCGGCGCGTGCTCGGAGCTCCTGGCTCGCTGCGCGTCCTATGGGATGAACCGTGCCGGTTACGTCGACGCGCAGCAGGTCGTCACGATCCGACATGTTTGGCGTAGGATACACACACCGCATGAATCTTCCCAGCGAAGCGCGAACGCTTGCGAGCGCGCTCGAGCAGGCCGGCTACTTCGCCGGTGACGAGGCCACGCTCGCCCTCTATCTGGCGACCAAGCTCGACCGGCCGCTCCTCGTCGAAGGCCCCGCGGGCGTCGGCAAAACGGAGCTCGCGCGTGCCGCCTCGACCGCCCTCTCGCGAGAGCTCGTGCGATTGCAGTGTTACGAGGGGCTCGACGAAACGAAGGCGATCTACGAGTGGGACTACGCCAAACAGATGCTGCTCGTGCAGCTCCTCCGCGACAAGATCAGCGTCGAGGAAGCACCTGATGTGTTCTTCAGCGAGAAGTTCCTCATCGCGCGGCCGCTTCTGAAAGCGCTTCGCAGCGAGGCACCTGTCGTGCTCCTGATCGACGAGGTCGACCGCGCCGATCCCGAATTCGAGGCGTTGCTCCTCGAAATCCTCGCCGACAACCAGGTAACAATCCCGGAGCTCGGAACCATCCGCGCGAAGCACCCGCCGCTCGTCGTGCTGACGACGAATGCAACACGCGACATGACCGACGCCCTCAGGCGCCGCTGTCTGCACGTTTTCTTGGACTACCCGACGCCTTCGCGCGAGCTCGCGATCTTGGAAGCCAAGGTCCCTGGCATCGCGCGCGATCTGGCAACTCAACTGACTCACTTCGCCGAAAAACTCCGCGGCATGGATCTCCGCAAGCCGCCGAGCATCTCCGAATCGATCGATTGGGCCCGCGCCCTCGTGACGCTCGGCGCCACCTCGCTCGACAAGACGCTCGCGCAAGCAACGCTAGGCGCCTTCCTCAAACACGAAGAAGACCGCGACCGCGCCGCGCCTCTTCTTACTTAGTCCGGCGGCGGACGAGCCAGTGAGTCGCGAGATCGCCGCGACCTTTGACCTTGATCGTGCCACGGACCTCGATTTCGAAGTCGGCTCGGAGAGCGATCGCGGCTTCGTCGCTGAGATGGATTCTGTCTCGTTCGCCGTGCGATTCCATGCGGCTCGCCACGTTGACGGTGTCGCCCCAGAGGTCGTAGCTGAATTTCTTCGTGCCGATGACGCCCGCTACGACGGGCCCCGTGTGAATGCCGATGCGAATCGCGAGGCCCGGCTGCGTGGCTTGCAGGGTCGTCATGAACTCCTGCATTTCGATCGCCATGTCGGCGACGGCCTGCGCGTGATCGTCTCGAGGCACGGGAAGCCCGCCGACGACCATGTAGGCGTCGCCGATCGTTTTGATTTTCTCGAGGTCATGCTTCTCCGCGAGCTGATCGAACGCAGAAAAAATCTCGTTCAGAAGCCGCACGACTTGGATCGGCGACGAGCGCGCCGACATCTCCGTGAAGCCAACGATGTCGGCGAATGCGACCGTCACGGCGTCGAAGCCTTCCGCGATCGTCTGCGGATCGTGCTTCAGGCGCTCGGCGATTTCTTTCGGGAGCACGTTGCGAAGGAGGCGCTCGGATTTTTCCTGTTCCTTCGAGAGCTCCGCGGTGCGAAGCGCAACGCGATCCTCGAGCTCGTCGTTTGCCTTTGCGAGCTCGCTGAAGGCGCGCGCAAGGCGACCGGACATGTCGTTGAATGCACGCGCGAGCGCGCCGAGCTCGTCGTTGCGTTTCACGAGCGGCATGTCCGTGCCGAGATTGCCCTCGCCGAGATTCTCGGTCGCTGCCGTGAGCGCGCGGACGGGGCGCGTGAAAAACCCGGCGGCGAACCACACGAGCACGAGGAGTGCCGCATATGCGCCCAGCAGGACCTTCACGACACTGCGTCGCGCGGCGTTCTGCACCGTATTGACGTAGCTTGCTTCGAAGTCGCACCCGAGCAGCGCGACGACCGCGCCGGTATGGTCACGCACGGGCGTGTACGAGGTCATCCACGACCCGAATTTGTCATCGTAGATGTTTGGACGCTCGACGAGGACGCCGCGGTCCCACGCTTCGTCCGCCTCCTTCGAGTGCGAGTCGGGCTCGAGAAACCCTGCGTGCTTCGTGTTCGGGATGTCGACGTCGACGACGTAAATGTATTCGAACGGATCCGCGGCCGCTCCGATGCGACGTGTGTCGGGCTTGCCGCCGCGCACCATCGTGTACGGCATCGCACGCGGCTCGAGCGCATGAACGAGCTTCAAATATTCCATCTGCCGGAGGTAGCGCGGGTCGTTCGAGAATCCGTTCGGAAGCGCGACGCCTTCTCGATAGAGGCCAATGGTGTCGTCACCGTCGATTCCCGTCGCCGCGCCCGCGAGCGTGTCGTTCAAATCGGTTCGCAGCCGCTCCATCGAGCGCGCCGTGGTGAACGTGTAGACCCAATAGAAGATCACACCAAAGACGAGCGTGAATGCGATCGTGAAGAGCGCCATCAACTGCGAGCGCATTCCGAAACGCATCGTCGCCATCGTGCTCAGCGCAGCTCGGCGACCTGCGTTCCGAAAATTCGCTCGAGCCCCGCAAGGAGCGGGTCGCCGATTTCGACGCGATGGTTCGGCCCGAATGCGAGCATCGCTTCGGCGCCGGTGTCGAGCGTGAGCTGCACGCTCACGGAACAATCGCCGCGCGAGTCGCGCATGACTTGGCCGACGCGCTCGAGCATTCCTTCGCGAAGCTGCGACTCGCTCAATCGAAGGAGCAAGTGTTTCGCGCCGGCTGCAACGACATCCGCGAGAAGCACGGCGTCATTGAGAAGCACGGTCGCCTCGCGAGGCCCCTCCATCTCGTCGGGCTCCATGTCTTCGTCGCGACGTGGAAAGCTCACCTTTCCCGTGACCAGCACCGGTTCACCGGACGTGAGGATGTGCGCATACGTGTCGATCTGATTGCCGCGCACTTTCACGTTCACGCGCCCGCTCAAATCTTCGAGCTCGAAGAATGCGATCTTGCCGCCGCCCTTTCCTGGCCCACTCGACACGGGCCCGTCGCGGAAGATGCGCTCACGGTAACCCTCGACCATGCCGGCGAGCTTCACGGGCGCCCAATCGGATTGTTCGTTGCAAGAGCTGGCGGGCAGCGCCTCGAGACGCGAGAGCGCCGCGGGCCCGCGCAGGTAGCGTTCGAGCGGATGGCCCGACACGTAGAAGCCGAGCGATTGACGCTCGCGTGTGAGCATTTCTTTTCTGTCCCAAGGCGCGCTCTCGACGTAGTCGCCGCCGCTCGGCGTGTTCCATTTCGACGATGGCTGGGCGGATGTCGGCGGAGCGGCGTCGAACAAACCAAAGAGGTTCGTTTGCCCGCGCTCGCGGTCGCGGCTTGCCGCGCGTGATCGCTCGAGTGCGACGTCGATGGACGCGAACGCTTGCGCGCGCGTGATGCCGAGCGCGGCGAACGTGGAGTCGAAGGCGCCGCATTGCACGAGCGCTTGGAGCACGCCTTTGTTGATCTTCGCTGCGTCGACACGCGATGCGAAATCGAACAGATCGATGAACTTCCCAGATTGCCGCGCTTCGAACACGGCCTCGAGCGCCGCGAGCCCCACGCCGCGCACGGCGCCAAGACCGAAGCGAATTTGTGGGAGCGTTTTCTTTTGCTTCTTGTTCGTCGATGGCGCGGCCGCGAGCAGATGCACGACTTTGAAGTCGGTGTCGGACTCGTTGATGTCCGGCGGCAGCACCGTGATGCCCATCGCGCGCGCATCGGCGATCGTGCGGACGACCTTTTCGATGCGATCGCGATCGCTCGTGAGGATCGCGCAGAGAAGCTCGGCCGGAAAATGCGCCTTGAGATACGCCGTTTGATACGTGATGAGCGCGTACGCCGCCGAGTGCGATTTATTGAAGCCGTAGCCCGCGAAAAATTCGAGGAGGCCGAAGATGCGTTCGGCGTCGGCTTCGCTGACGTCGTTGGCTTTGGAGCCGTCGAGGAAGACGCTCTTCTGCTTCGCCATCTCCTCGGGCTTCTTCTTGCCCATCGCGCGGCGGAGGAGATCTGCGCTGCCGAGCGTGTAGCCCGCGAGCTTCTGCGCGATCTGCATGACTTGTTCTTGGTAGACGATGACGCCGTACGTCGGCAGGAGCAGCGCATCGACCATCGGATGAAGGCTCTCGACCTTCGCGCGCTTGTTCTTGCGGTTGACGAAGTCGGCGACCATCCCGCTGCCGAGCGGGCCAGGTCGGTAGAGCGCAACCGCGGCGACGATGTCCTCGAAACAATCGGCGCGCAAATCTTTGAAGAGCTGCTGCATCCCGCTCGACTCGAGCTGGAACACGCCTTTCGTTTCACCGGACGCGAGCAGCGCGTACGTCGCCGTATCATCGAGCGCGATCTTGCCGAGATTGAACGCAGTCGACGCTTCGCGTGAGCGAATGAGCACCGTGGCGATGTCGAGCACCGTGAGCGTCTTCAGCCCGAGGAAGTCGAACTTCACGAGACCCGCAGCCTCGACGTCGTCTTTGTAATACTGCGTGATGTACGAAGCCGTGTCGGTCTCGGCCTTTGGATCCTTGAACACGGGCACGTGATCCCAAAGCGGCCCTTCGCTGATGACGATGCCCGCGGCGTGCTTGCCCGCGTGACGCGTGAGGCCTTCGAGCTTGCTCGCCTGCGTCAGGAGCTCGCGGATTTGCGGTTCGGTTTCGTAACGCGCCTTGAGCTTCGGCTCGATCGTGAGGCTCTCTTGAATCGTGTACGTCTCGGCGGGCGATTTCCGCGGAATCAAATTCGCGATCGCTTGCGCCTCGACCGGCAAAATCCCGATGCCGCGTGCGACGTCCTTGATGACGCTCTTGGCCTTGAGCTCCGCGAACGTCGCGATCTGCCCGACGCTCTCTTCGCCGTATTTTTGCTGCACGTACGCGATGACGCGGTCGCGCTTCTCCATGCAGAAGTCGACGTCGAAATCCGGCATGCTCACGCGCTCGGGATTCAAGAAACGCTCGAAGAGAAGATCGAGCGGAATCGGATCGAGATCGGTAATGCGAAGCGCATACGCGACGAGCGACCCGGCGCCCGACCCACGACCCGGCCCGACGGGCACGCCCGTTTCCTTGGCGTAGCGAATGAAATCCCAGACGATGAGGAAGTAGCCCGGAAACCTCATCTTGCTGATGACGTCGAGCTCCATCTCGAGCCGCGCGCGATAGGCGTCGCGATTCACGGATGGGAGCTCTTCGAATCGGCGTGCGAGCCCTTCGCGTGAGACGTGGCGGAAATAGCTTTCGGTGTCGTAGCCGTCCGGGACGGCGAAGCTCGGGAGCATCGGCTCGCCGAGCTTGAGCTTCATCCCTTTGCATTTTTCGGCGATCTCGAGCGTCGCGCGGATGGCTTGCGGGTGACTCGAGAAGAGCTCGGCCATCTCGATGGGCGACTTCAAATACATCTCGCCCGACCCGTGATGCCGCTCGAGCGCCTCGGCGTACGTGCGGCCCGTCTTGATGCACGACAAATAGAGGTGGGCTTGAGCGTCCTCGCGCTCCGGGAAGTGCACGTCGTTCGTCGCGACCACTGGAAGGTCGAAACTCCGTGCACTCTGCATCAATATGTCGTTCAGAATGGGCTGCTCGGGCAAGCCGTGGTCTTGGAGCTCTACGTAGAGCATCCCCGGGTCGAAGATTTCTTTCAGGCGAGAGAGCGTCTTTTTTCCGACGACGTCGCCTTCTTCCAAAATCGACTGCGCGACAACACCACCCATGCAGCCCGTCATGCAAAGGAGACCCTTCGCGTGCGCGGCGACCGAATCGAGGCTCACGCACGGAACGCCTGCCGGTCCTTCCGGCTCCGGCTTCACGTGGCCGAGCGACACGAGCCGAACGAGATTCTTGTAACCCTCGAGCGACGTCGCGAGGAGCGGCAAGTGCCTCGTGCGCCCGCGTTCGGCGACCTCGAGCTCGCAACCAATGATGGCCTGGACGCCGGCTTCCTTCGCGGCCTTGTAGAAGGAGATGGCGCCGAACATGTTGCCGTGGTCCGTCACCGCGACCGCGCTCCCGCCCTGTTTGGCGACGCGTTTGACGAGGTCCTTCACCTTCACCGCGCCGTCCAGCATCGAGTACTGGGAGTGCACGTGGAGGTGAACGAACTCGGGCCCCGCCATCGCGTTCGATATACACTAGGGCAGCGTTCACTTGAACGGATCGAGTCTTGTCGCTTCGTGGTGCACGAAAAGCGGCAGCGTGACAAATGCGGCCGGGCCGCGAAATTCTCGCTCCAGATGCGCTGGCGGCGAAGTTTGGCGGCTTGCGCTATTCGTAAGCATCCGCGCGCCGGCCTCGCCGGTTTCGTCTCGCTGCCGCATGGCCCTCGCTGCGTTGGCGCGGAACGTTCGAGTCAACTAGGCTGTGAAACCACGCGCTTTACGCGGGGCGCGCTTAAGGGTATTGGTCCTGCCCGCGATCTTTAGGAGGCATGTGATGAAGCTTTGGACAGTCGGTTCTCTCTGCGGTTTTGGGTTGCTCGTTGCTTGCGGAGGAGACTCCTCCAGCGGCATTGGTCAGCCTCCGAGTCCGCCCTCGGGTCCGAAAACGACCGCGACCACCCCTGAAACGTTCGCGATCTCCACGTTGCAGCTCGGCGAAGCCGACCGCAGCGGCGTCGCAAGCACCAACGCGTGGAAGGCCTACGGGTATAACCTCGACGGCAAAGTCACCGACAAGCTCGCGACCGACGTCTGCACGCTGAAGAGCGGCGCGCCGAAACAGAACCAAGTCGACGGCAACAACGGCATCGACAACGCGTTCGGCTCCGTCATCCTCCCGATCATCGTCACCGCGGCAAGCCTGCCGACCCCGTCGACGACGATCTCGCAAGCGATCGACAGCGGCAGCTTCACGATCCAGCTCCAAGTCACCGGCCTCGACGACACACCCACGCAAACGGCGACTGGCCTCAGCGGCCAACTTTTCGCGTCCGGCAAGTACGACGGCGCCGCAGCTCCGACGTTCGACAGCTCCACGGATTGGCCGGTCAACCCCGCGCTTCTCTCGGACGGCACGATCGCCGGCGGCTCGAAGATCAAATTCAACAGCGCCTACGCCGTGAACGGCACGTTCGTCAGCGGCGACTTGTCGACCGGTGGCATCACCGTCACGATCAGCCTCGTCTTCCAGGGCGTCGCGCTCGCGCTTTCGGTCAACCACGCGGTCATCACGTTCGACCACACAGGCCCGAACGACGCAGCCAACGGCACGATCGCCGGCGTCATCAACACCGAGGAGCTCATCACGGGCCTCCAGTCGGTTGCCGGTCGCATCTCGACATCGCTGTGCGGCTCGGCCTTCAACGGCATCGCCGACCAGATTCGTCAGGCGTCGGACATCATCAGCGACGGCACGAACAAAGCTGCCGTCAACTGCGACGGCATCTCGATCGGCCTCGGCTTCGTCGGCAAGAAGGTCATGAACCCGACGAAGGTCTCGGTCGACGACGCAGCAGCGCCGCCCGACCCGTGCACGACGCCTCCGTCGGACGGCGGCACGGACACCGGCACCAAAGACACCGGCACGACCGAGACCGGCGTGACCGACAGCAGCAGCGGCGGCTGAGCGGATCCGTCTGCTTTAGCTGCTTCGAGCACGCTCCACCGCGTATTTCGCGAGGTGGAGCGCGAACGAATAGATGCTGATTTGCGGCGGGCCACCGAGGCTCGTCGGAAACAGCGACCCATCCATCACAAAGAGTCCTTTGACGAAGTGATGCTCGCCGCGTGAGTCGACGACCGCGCGGCGTGGGTCGTCTCCCATGCGCATCGTGCCCATCGGGTGCACGGCCGTGATGGGGACGCTGTGCGGGCGGGCGAAGTCCGTGGTGAGTGCGTCGATCTCGCTCGCGCTCTTCAATCGGATCGATGGGATTGCCGGGATGGTGACTTCCGCCGCACCACCGGCGAAGAGCAGCTTGGCGCACGCGATGAGCCCTTTGCCGAGCTGGCGGCGATCGCTCTCGTTCATGACGTAGTCGATGACGGGCCGCTCGTCGTCGACAGTCACGCGGCCCGCGGTTTCGTCGTGGACCATCGCGGTCAAGACGGCGAGGTTTCCGTACGACCGCATCGCGCGCATGTGCTCTTTGCCGAAACCTGGCAAAACGGCGGCGGTGCCGATGGGATGCGCGAACGCGGGCACGATCCACACGCGTGAATCGCTCCCCTCCTCGAACGAGAGGTGCTCGGTGCATTCGTACGATTGTGGGATGCCGTACTGCGAGCTCATCGTGCGTTCGAAGCGACCCGCAACGACCGAGCCTGGATGCATACGGAGGCCGCGGCCGATTTGCGAAAACGGATCGGGAAGATCGCTTTTGATCCCGAGCGCGGGCGAGCCAATCGCGCTCGCGGCAAGCACGACGATGCGCGCACGCACGTGAACCCAGGCTTTTGCCGAGGCGGCGACGACCCCGGTGACACGTCCGCGCTCGTGCGTGACACGCAGCGCTTGGACATCGGAGTAAATCGTGGCGCCTGCGGCTTCGGCTTGCGGCACGAGCACTTTCGAGACGTTTTGCTTCGCGTCGTAGGCGCAACCAAGCTCGCAAAAGCCGCTCATCTGGCAGCCGACGCGATTGTGCTTCAGCGGCCCGCCCCGCCAACCGAGGGCGCGCGTGCCGACGTGGAGCACCTCGTTGTTTGCGTTGCGAAGCGCGGCGGGAATCTCGGAGACCGATAGATCATGCTCGACGCGCTCGAACGAGCTCCGCATGTCGTTCGGACCCGCGCCGGAGACCGCATAGCGATCGCGCCAGAGATCGAGGATCTCGTCGGGCGTGCGTTTGCAGAGATTCGTGTTGTGGATCGTGCTGCCGCCAACGCCGCGCCCTTGGAGCACGCGAATCGCGAGATCGCGCGTCATGCGGCCGCCTGCGTCTTGATAGAGGAGCGGAAACATTTCGTCTTCGCGCTGCGTGAAATCGGCGGGCGTGTGGAAGCCGCCCTCTTCGAGCGCAACCACTTTGAGGCCCGCACGCGCAAGCTCGCGCATCGCCATTCCGCCGCCCGCGCCCGTGCCGATGACGACGGCGTCGACGTCGATGGCGACGTCCGATTCGAGATCGCGTCCCTTGATGATCGTCATGACGCCTTGCGCACGAACGGGCCGGCGTATGCGGGGATTTTCCAGGTGCGCGCGTCTCGGTAGTAGCCCATGAAGACGCACGATTTCAGGCCATCGAAGCCGCCGCGCAGTAGACCTTCGCGATTGGATTCGAGCCACGCGAGCACGCGGTCTTGATCGCTCGGGGCAAGGCGTGAGAAGCGCGTGCCGAATTTACACGCGAGCGGCGCGAGGTGCTCGACGAACGCGAGGAGCCGCAAGAAATCGCGGCGGATCGCCTCCGGACCCGCGGCAATGAACGCATCGACAAAAGCCGCCACGCCCACTTCGTCGGGCGTCGGCACGCTGCCGTCATCGACGTCGGGCGCTGCGATGCGCCGCGCGATCGCCGAGAAGACGACGTACTGCCACGGCGAGAACGCCCGAAGGCGCGCTGCAATCTCGGGCGCAACGTCATAGCCGCGCGTTCGAACGATCGCGACCGTGGTCGATGCCGCGAGAAGCGCGCCGCTCACCGCTCCGAGCGCGCGACGTCGCGTCAGCTTCACGCCAAGAGACTTAACATGTTAATCCTCGGGCGTGCGCGTCTTCGGGCTCACCGGTGGCATTGCCTCGGGCAAAAGTGCGGTCGCGGCGCGGCTGCGCGAGCGTGGCTTGCCCGTGATTGACGCAGATGCGGTCGCGCGTGAAATCGTCGAGCCGGGAACGCCTGCGCTCGCCGACATCGTCGCGACATTCGGAAGTGACGTGCTCGACGACCGCGGGGCGCTCGATCGAAAAAAGCTCGCGGCCAGGGTCTTCGCCGACGCCAACCTGACGAAGGCGCTCAACGCCATCACGCACCCACGCATTGGCATTCGCTCAGCCGAGCTGACGGCCGAGCTCGAAGCGCGTGGCGAGCCGCTCGCCTGCTACGAGGCCGCGCTCCTCGTCGAGAATGGTCTTGCCGATGCGTTTCGTCCGCTCGTCGTGGTTGCGGCGCCGGAAAGCGTGCAGATTGCACGTGCCGTTGCCCGCGATTTCGCGGACGAAACGGCCGTTCGCGCGCGCATCTCGGCTCAGCTGCCGCTCGATGAGAAACGCGCCGCGGCCAATATCGTCATCGAAAACGACGGAACGCTCGAAACGCTGCGCGAACGCACCGACCTCGCCCTCGACGAGGTGTGCCGCGGCGTCGGGGTCGATTCCAAACGGTACGCACGTTAAGATGGATTCGTGAGCCGCTTTCGAACCGGCGTTTCGTCGACGTACGAAGGTGAGGCCCCGAAGTCGGCGGTCACCGCCGCGGAGGAGTCTCGCCCGGGGCTGGTGTTGCTCTATGCGGCCTGCTTCGACGAGCTCGCCGCCGCGTATCCGTTTTTCACGAGCGAAGTGATCGTCGGGCGCGACGCAGGCTGCTCGATTTGCATTCCCGATCAGGCGGCGAGCCGCCAGCACGTTCGCATCGCACTCGAGAACGACGCTTGGATTTTGCACGATCGCTCGAGCCGCAACGGCACCATCGTCAACGGCCACTACGTGGGCGAGCACGAGCTCGAGCCACTCGACGAAGTTCGCATCGGTGACGCCATCTTCAAGTTCGTCGCCGAAGGCGCCACGGCGTACGTGCCGTTTCGTCTCGACGGCTCACGCTCGAAAGCGGCGGAGTCGCGACGATCGCCTCCGATGTCCGCGCTCGTGGGCGGCCTCCAGATGGACGGCATCGCGCGCGACATCGAGCGCATCGCCAAGACCGAGCTCTCGTGCATGATCCTCGGCGAGACCGGCACCGGAAAAGAAGTCGTCGCCCACGCGATTCACGACGCCTCCGATCGCAAAGGCTCGCTGCAAGCGATCAACTGCGCCGCGATTCCGCAGAACCTCCTCGAGAGCGAGCTCTTCGGTTATCGCCGCGGCGCATTCTCGGGCGCCGATCGCGACAAACCCGGCCTCATCAAGCTCGCCGATGGCGGCACGCTGTTCCTTGACGAAATCGGCGACATGCCTCTCGACGCGCAAGCCAAGCTGCTCCGCGTTCTCCAATCGAAAGAAGTCTTCCCGCTCGGCGCGACCACGGCCGAGCACGTCAACGTTCGCGTCGCGTGCGCCACGCACCGCAATCTCCGCGAGCAAGTGCGGGACGGGAAGTTCCGCGGCGATCTCTTCGCTCGCCTCAACGAGCACGCGGTGTCACTGCCGCCGCTTCGCCAGCGCAAAGAAGACGTCTACCTACTCGCAAAAACTTTCGCCGCACGCTACGGCCGCCCCGACGTCGGCCTCACGTTCTCGTTCTTGCTCGCGCTCGTCCACTACGACTGGCCCTACAACGTCCGCGAGCTCGAGAGCTGCATCAAGCGCGGCCTCGCCCTCACCGGCGGCGCCCCACTCGACGCCAAGCACCTCCCCGAAGACATCGCCGAAGCGATGAAAGAATACGGCGACAAAAAACGACCGGCGCTGCCATCGCAACGCGAGCCCGCCGCCCTGAAACGCACGCCCACCGAAGCCGAGCTCCGCACGCTCCTCACCCGCCACGCCGGCAACGTCGCCGCAGTCGGCCGCGAGCTCGGCAAAGAGCGCATGCAAATCCACCGCTGGCTCAAGAAATACAACATCTCCCTCGACTCCTACCGGTCCGAGTAACCTACGGAGTGTCCGTCTCGGCGAGGCCCGCGATTTTTATTTTGCGGTCGGCGTCGCGGCGGATGAGGACGATGAGGGTGTTGTGGAAGAGCGGGTCGCCCTGCGATGACAAGACCTGGTCGAGCGGCACGCGCGCGTAGATGTCGCCGGCGTGCATCTCGGGCGGGCGCGGAGGATCCGTGTGCGGGGAGAGATCGTCGGACGTCCAGCGCTCGAGTCGGTCGAGTCGAGCGACGTCGCGCTGAAGGTGGATGTAGTCCTGTTGGTGCGCTTGCCACTTCTGCGTCATGAACGTGTTGAGCGCCGTGCGCGGTGACGATCGGTTGTTGTCGACGAAGAGGACGGCGTCATCGGTGAGGAGCTCGCTCAACTGCCCGCGACGATCGATGTACGAGTGGACGTAGCCTTTGACGAGCTCGCCGATCTGTTCGTTCCCGATGGGCTGGCGAAGTGCGACGACGCCTGCTTGCACTTTGCCGCGCTCTTCGGGCGTCGGAATGGCGGCCGCGGGTTCGAGCAAAACGCCGTCGGGTTTTCGCGGGACGTCTTTCACGTCGAGCGCGGTATCGAGCGCGACGCCCCCGCAAGCCGCGAGCAAGCCGCCGAGTGCGAGTACGCTAAAGAGGCTCGAATTTCGGCGCGTCGTCACGGGTGAGGGTCACCATCGCATGATCTTTGACGGCGTTCCAGCGCGGCGGGACCGAGGCCGAATCGAAGTCGCTTGCGACGATATCGAAGTGAACGCGCCCGAGCTCGGGCGTGCGGCGGCGAAGTTGAGCGTCATCGCCAATGACGGCGTCGGCGTCGTCGCGACCGGAGAGCGTGCGAACGGCCATCGTTTGCCGGCGGTGTGCCGCAACGATGAGGTCGCCGTTCGAGACCACGATGTTCGCTTCGACGGGCGTGCCGCCAACCTCTGCGCAGATCGAATCGACGAGCGCGAGGCTTCCGCGAATCGCTTCGCGTACGACGCTCGGGTCGACGACGAGGTCATCGAGCTTGCCGGCGTCGTGCAAGAACGAGAGATAAACGTGAAAGAGGATTTCTGCGTCGCTGTCGCCGCGGATGCCGGCGCGCAAGAACTCCGGCACGCTGCCCATCAAGCGATCGCGCACTTGCTCGAAGCCGGCGACCGTGCCGGTTTGTGCGTAGAGCCACTGACGATATCGAAACGGATGCGTGTTCTCCGTGCGAAGCGCGCCGACGGTCGCCTGACGAACGTGACCGATGACGACGTCCCCACGCACGTCCGAACCGAGCGCGGCGACGTCGATCTCTTCGCGCTCGTCGATCGGGCGGCGGCGAATGAGGACCTCGCCTCCTTGATAGAACCCGAGCCCCCAGCCGACTGTGCCCGCGCCACGCACCCGCAGCGCGTCACGCTCGAACGCGAGCACGCGACCTGTGAGGTCGGAGCGATTGCCTAAGAGACCGAACAATCTCGCCATGGGTGCTACCTCTTACAAACATACGCACCAAGTTGGCGGTCGCCCAATTTGTCACCGCGAAAGGTGCGACTTCATCGCACGTTCGGTGCGGCGCTTCGCTCGCGCTTCGAACGCGTCTCCGATGAGACGAACGATGAACGGCGCTACTCCTGCAATCACCAAACCAATCACCCAAAGCGGAATCGTCATTCAGCTCAATGAATGCTGCTCGGCGGTACGACGAAAGGCACGACGTGTTCCTTGGCTTCGAAGCTCGACCGATACGATGACGCAGCAGCTTGCGTCGGAAACGGTCCAACACGGACACGATACCACGTGCCGCGACCTTGAACTTTCGCCTCAGCCACATACGCCTTGTGACCGCGCACGCGAAGTTGCTGTGCGAATGCATCAGCTTCTTCACGCGTCTTGAACGAGCTCACCTGCAGTTGGTAGTTGCCGTCGTGACCTGCCGTGGACACCGCACCTTCGGTCGCGCTCGCTTGTGCTTCGCTGGCGGCGCGCGTCAAACCATCGCGCGGGTGCGTCACGACGGGAGATGCGCCAAGGACATTTTGCGCGGGAAGCGGCACGACGGGAATCACATCGGTCGGCGGAGGTGGAAGCGTTGGAGCTACGGTTGCGCTGACGTTCACCGCGGCGAGCGCAGTCGTCGGCTTTGCGTTGTCGCTGAGCATGCCGGGGAACGTGACGTCTTGCGTTGCGAGGTCCGGCGCGGCCTTCGCCGTCTTCGCGGGCTTGCCGTGTTGCGTCACGAGATCGCCGAGCGGGTCGACATGCGCAACGGCGTCGCCTGATTTTTTTCCACCGAGCGCCATCACGGAGAGCACGACGCATGCGCCGCCGAGAACGAGCAACGTGATCGACACGGTGCGCGGCATGCGCGAGACGTCGTCCTTCTCTTGAATGCGCTCGAGGTTGCGGACCGACGAACCTTGCTCCATCACGTATCTTCTGCCTCATCGGGCTCGAGACCGGCAACTTCTGGGCGAGTCATCTTCTCGGGCGCCGCGATACCGCAGAGGCCGAGCGCCGATGCGTAGACGGTTCGAATCGCCGACACCCACGCGAGGCGGGCGCGTGTCTTGTCCATGTCCCACGCGCCTTGCCAGTCGCCGGTTCGGACCGACGCGGGCGGCAAAACCGGGTCCGTCTTGAGGCGTGTGAAGTAGCTCTGGAAGTCGCGTGCGATCTCTTCGACGAAGAAAAGCACGCGATGTGGCTCGCGAGTTTCTGCAGCCTGCGCAACAACTTGCGTGTAATCCGCAATCTTTCGCGCGAGCCCCAGCTCGTCGGGGTGAACGAGGTGGCTCCACGCCTGCGGCGACAAAATCGATGGCGTCGTGATGCCGATCTCCGTGGCCTTGCGCATGATCGAACAGAGCCTTGCGTGCCCGTACTGGACGTAGAAGACGGGGTTGTCCATCGAGCTCTTTTTCGCGACCTCCACGTCGAACTCGACGTTGGTGTTCGAGCTGCGCGACAAATAATAAAACCTGAGCGCGTCGGCGCCGGCGCCTTTGCGACCCGAGCCTGCGTCGATCTCCTCGAGGAGCTCGTCGATGGTGACGATGTTTCCAGCGCGCTTGCTCGATTTCACGAGCTCGCCGTTTCGATAGATGAACACGAGCTGAAAGAGGAGCGCCTCGAACCTGCCCGCAGGAAGACCGAGGGCTTCGAGTGAGTTCTTGATGCGCGCGACGTAGCCGTGATGGTCGGCGCCGAGCACGTTGATGAGTCGGTCGTAGCCGCGTGAGATTTTGTCGGCGTGGTAGGCGATGTCGCTCGCGAAATACGTGAAGAGGCCATCTGATTTCTTCACGACGCGGTCTTTGTCGTCTTGATCGCCTTTGCCGACGAAGAACGTGGCACCGTCTTTTTCGACGAGAAACCCGCCTGCGCGAAGCTGCTCGAGCGCCGCGCCGACGTAGCCCCACTCGTGCAGCGATGACTCGCTGAACCACACGTCGAAGGCGATGCCGAGATCGGCGAGCGTCTTCTTGTTGCTTGCCATCATGAGCATCACGCAAATGTGCGCGAGCTCTTCGTCACTCTTGTCGAGGGCGCCAAGGGCGCGTGCCGCGTCGCCGACGTCTTTGACGTATGCGCCCTGATAACCGCCTTCGGGAACGGGCTGCCCCGCGGCGACTGCGCGAACGCTCTGGGCAAACAAACGAACCTGGTTACCGAAGTCGTTCACGTAGTACTCGCGCACGACGCGGTGACCCGTGGCTTCGAGGAGGCGCGCAACGGCATCGCCGAAGACCGCGCCGCGACCGTGCGATACCAAAAGTGGACCCGTGGGGTTTGCGCTGACGAACTCGATGTCGATGCGCTCGCCCGTTGCCGCGGGAGCGCGACCGTAGCCGTTGCCGAGTCGCAAAATTTCGGCAAGCTCCGCATGCAGCACGGCCGGCTTGATGCGCAAGTTCACGAAGCCGGGCCCAGCGATCTCCGCAGATGCAACGACGTCGCTCGATGCGAGCGCTTTCACGAGCGCTTCGGCGATCGCGCGCGGTGGCTGCTTTGCGATTTTGGTGATCACCATGGCGACGTTGGTCGCGTAGTCGCCGTGCTCGGGACGCTTCGGGCGCTCGATCGTGAATGCAACGTCGGCCGGCAGCGAGAGCGAACCCAGCGCGACGACGATGGCCTCGCGCAACTTGTCGACGACCGTCATTTCATCTCCGTAATCTGTCTTGCCTTCCACTCCGTCTCGTCGACCTCGGCGCTTGGCACGCTGCCGGCGACGATTCCCCCGCCCGTGAAATACTCGAGCATGCCCTCGCGTCGCGAGACCACGGCAGTGCGAATCGCCATCGCAAGAACCAGCCGCCCATCACGCCCGAGGGTGCCGATCGCGCCCGTATAGAGACCGCGGCGATGAGCTTCGAGTTCTGCAATGATTTCCATGGCTCGGACCTTCGGAGCTCCTGTGACGCTTCCGCATGGAAGCATGACGGACACGATGCGTGAGAGGTCGCACGAATCGGCGCGTCGAGCCACGACTTCGTGTGCGCGCCCGAAGACCGTGCGCGAAGCGAGCGTGCGCGGGCCCATGAGCGTGCGAACGGAGCCCACTTCGGCGACGCGACCGAGATCGTTGCGATGGAGGTCCACCGCCATGACGAGCTCGGCGCGCTCCTTGTCGCTCGACTCGAGCTCGCGCCGGAGTGCGTCGTCCGTTCGTGCGCACGTGCCGCGCGGGCGCGTACCCTTGATGGGTGCCGTGCGGAGGCAAGAGGCACCGACCTCGAGAGCCAGCTCCGGGCTCGTAGAAGCGACGGCGAAATCTTCGCTCATGTTCCAAAGGACGCCGTAGGGCGACGGAACCTTACCGAACATCTTCATGAAGAGATCGAGCGGCTCGCCATCGCACGCGAATCGAAGACGCCGCGCGAGGTTGATCTCGTAGACATCGCCGCGTGCGATGTACTCGAGTGCGGCTTCGACGCGACGCTCGTGATCACGCGCGGGATCCGCATCGACGAGCGAGAGCGTGACCGCTCGCGAGCCGTTTGGAGCACGACGCGCGAGTCGGAGCAAACGTTCGGCGCTCGCGGCGTCGTCGGATTCGATGGCAACATCCCCGGTGACGTGGTCGATGCGAATCACGGCATCGTGACGATTCCAGCGCGGCCTACAGATCCACGGAGCCGCGCGGGTATCGGCGCGGCGGCGTTCGATCTCGCGCATCGCTTCGTAGGGAATGATTCCGATCCAACGCGGCGCCGCGGGCGCGCCGCCATAGCCGGGCTCGATGGTCTCAGCGTGCGGCACGAGATCTTCGCTCGTCTCGATGGGGGCGCACATGACGAAGCTGAAGCGCGCATCCGCTGGGTGCAGCGCAGACTCCGGCGAGCTCGCGAGCACTGCGAGGCCCGGTTGATCCTCGAGCGCACGCGCGAGCGCGAACGGATCGGGCGGGAGCCGGACGCGGCGCAGCACAGCGGCGCGATCTAGCATGATCACGGTGTGCGGTGTGCTAGAGACCGGGCGTGCGCACCGTCGGAATCTGCATCGTTGGGCTTGCTTGGTGCGCTTGCAGCTCGCCAGCCGGAACGATCGACGTCACCCTGGGCGGCGAAACAGACACGCTCACACGCGGCCCGGCCGTTGCGTCGCTCGACGTCGAAGCGGTCGAACGAAATGGCACGCACCACGCGATCCTGACCGCAACGCTTCCCATCACGACGCTCGACCTCGGCGATCTTTCCCAAACGCTCGTCGCATCCATCCAACTCACCGGAAAAGATTCGAGCGGCAACGCCGTCGTATTCGGCGCGACGCCCTATATCGAGCTCGGCGCCATTTCGGGCGGCGACATCCCGCTTTTCATCCAGCGCAAAGGCACGCTCGCACGTATGCCGGGCGCGCTCTCCGATTCGCGCTCGACACCGCTCGTGACCACCCTTCATCGCGGAATCTACATGGCCGGCGGCGGGCAGACGACACTCGTCGGGTATGATTTGCTTTACCTCTCCGACTTCGGTGCGTCGTGCGCGACGCCGTCGGACGCCACGTCGTTTGCGTTCGTGCAGCTCGCTCAAACCAACGAAGATGGCGATCTCGCCGTTGCATACGCAATCGACAGCACGGGCATGACGCGCGTCGGCGGCGTCACGTGCTCGAACTTCACGAATTTCTTGCTGCCCACCGGAACGACGTGGCCCGATATCGCCGGCGGCGCGACCGTGAACGGCGACGATGGCTCGGCCTACGTCGTCGGCCCGAGTACCGTCCTCAAGCTCGACACGAGCGAGGCTTTTGACGTGTTCGGTCCGTTCGAATCGCGCCAGGGTCCCGCGGTCGCGTGGGCACCGGGTCGCGGAATCTTCGTGTACGGCGGCGGCAAGGGCGCCGTGATCATCAGCGCGACCGGCGCGCTCTCGTCGTTCACCTATCCGGACGAGCCCACGCCGTCTCTTGCGGCCATCGCCTTCGACGCGAACAAGACCATGCTCGTCGCCGGCGACATGGCTTCGCCACGCACGATCGATCTCACGTGCAGCAGCGCGTGCACGCCGACGCCGTGGGGTGAGGCGCTTCCCTTCGCGCTCCTGACCTCTTCGCTTTTTTCCGTCGGCACCATGACGTTCCTGCTCGTTGGCGACGACGTCGCGGGCACGACGCACGTCTTTCTGCTCGACGCCTCGAAGACGACGGAGCTAAAGCTCAACATCGCGCGCAGCGGTGCGCGCGCCGTTCAAACGGAAACGGGCGAGGTCATCATCATGGGCGGCGGGAACGCGACGCCCGAGAGCTTCTGGCTCTGAAGAACCCGAACCCGAGCATCGCCGCGAGCGCTCCAAGCCCCGACGTGCCGCGATCGGTGCCCGCGGCATTGCACGAGCAACCTCCGCTGCTGCCGGCGCCGTCGGTTTCGGTGTCGCCTGCCTCGTCGGTCGGACCATCGGTGCCTGCGTCGTTGGGCGGCGCGGGACACGTCGCGAGACCGCCGCTCGAACCGGTCGCGTGAATTTCCGACCAGCCCTTCGGCGGAAACTTCACGAGCGCGCCCGTGCCTTTGTTCACTTGCGCGACCGCGAGCACTTGCACGTTCGATTGCGCGGGCAGCTTCACGCATGCCGTCACGGTGTCGCCTGCGGTTTGCGCCACTTGAACGCCGTCGACGTAGAGCGTCACGTTTTGGATTCCCGCGCCTGTCGCGTCGGTCGCGGTGGCGGTCACCATCGTGGCGTCCGTTTGCGTCGACGCATCGGCCATGCCCGTGATCATGACGGTAGGCCGCTTCGCATAAGGCGCGAGCATCGGATCGCCAAGCACGAGGTTTTTCCAATACTGATACGGAAGCCACCGAAAATAGGCCTCGCCGAGAGGAGCGCCTTTCGCGTAGTCGACGATCAAAAATCGTTTCGGAAAGACGTTGTTGAGTGGCTCGTCGACCGTGCCGTGCGCGCCCGCAACCCCCTTCTCGACCCAGCGTGCGATCGAAACCTGGCTCTCGCCCGTGGGCATGAAGTTCTGCGGCACTGCGCCGTAGCTCGTGAGGTTGTCGACGAGCGTGCCAGGCAAGAACGTGTTGCCTTCGATCGTCGTGCCGAGCGACGCGGTGCCGACGAAGAACGACGAGAGCGTCTGCCCGGTGAGCGCCGTGTTGAACGGAACTTCTTGAGCGTCTGTGAAGCCGAGCGTCTTCAGCTGGTTGATGATGCTCGGAAAGTCGACGTCGAGGACGTTGCGCGCCGAGTCCGCGCCGTCCATGAACATGAACGTGCCCTTGGCGCCGCCGTTTTTCTCGGCGGCAGTCGAGCTGTCGATCAGCATTTGCGCGTCGGCTTGCGAGCGGCCATGGAGCATCGTGACGATCATCGGCTTCCACGCGACGCCGCCGGTCGTTGCGGTGTAGCCCGCGTGAAATGGCGCGTTGAGCGTTTGCAGCGGGTTGACCCAGCGTGCGCCGTAGCACGGCGAGCCGCAGTTCACGATTTCTCCTGGCTCTTGGCCGAGCAGCGCGACATTGCCTGCATCGCCGCCGGTGAGCGTCGACTCCCACGTGGCGAGCGCCGCGGCGAGTGACACGTTGTTCGTGCCCGTCGAGACCGGAACGACCACACGCAGCGGCACGCCGCGCATGATCACGATCGCTTCGATGCGATCATGTACCCCACCTGTCGTGAGGCACGCCTCGAGCGGTGCGAGAACTTTCGTTTGATAGTCCGAGAGCGAGATGTCATCTGTCTGAGGGATGCCGGCGATCTTGCAAACCTGGCGCGTCGGGATCTGCCGCGCCTTTGCGTACGAATCGGCGAGCGCAGTCGACTCGGTGACGTCTCCGCTTGCCAACACGGCGACCGAGTCAGGCCCGGCAAAAGCATGAGCACGCGACGCAAAGAGCGCGAACGGCAGAGACAGGAGAAGGAAGCGACGCATTCTCGAAGCCTACGGTATTCTTGGCTCGCGATGAAGCGTGCGCTCGTCCTGATGATGCTTGCATCATGCAAGTCCGGCGAGGGCGGTTTCTTCAGCTCCGCTCCTGTGGACGCGGGCTCGGCGCAGGTTGCCCCGAACGATTCGAGCGCGGCGAAACCGCCGCCGCCCATGAAGCTCATGAAGGCCGTGATTCCATCGCTCCCCGATTTGCCGTCGCTCCAAAATCACGAGGCGGCGCAGGCCGTTCCGATTCAAGCGCGCCTCGGCGCAGTCGCTGGCACGTGCAAAGGCGTGTGGAACGGAACCGACGTGAGCGCGCGCTCGTGTGCGAAGTCCCTCTATGGCGCCAACAAAGAAGGCGCGACTCCACTCATCTCGCACACGACGCTTCGCGGCGGCCCCAAGGTCCAACCGATTCTTCCGGCGATCGTCGATCACCGGCTCGATGGAACCGAAGGCCCCGTGCGAAATCAAACGACCGTGCCCGCGTGCACCGCGTTCGCGGAAGCGGCCGCGATCGATCACGCGATCGCGCGCTGGGCATCGAAGCCGCCGCACGTGTCGGTCATGGAAATTTGGTCGCGCTATCACACGGCCATCGAAGAAAATGCGCTGAGCTCGAACGTATCGCAACCGCTTGGCGCCGAAGAGGATTGGCCATTCGCCATCGGCGAAGCCTCGAGCTGGCTGCCGTGCGAACAAGTGCAGAACCCGAAAAAATACGGGTGCGGGCAAGCCGTCGACAGCGCCCACTCGAAAAAAGCAGACTCGCACGTCGTCGCGCATGTGACGCGCGTCGTGTTCTTGAAAGAGCCCGACGCGAACGCGCTTCGTACGATCATCGCGGCCGGCCAAGACATCATCGTGACGATGACGATCCCCGACAGCTTCGTCCCGAAGGGCGCGGGCAGCGGCCGGTACATTCCACACTACGACGCGGTTCAAAACGAAGACGTCGGCCACGCGATGCTCGTCGCCGGCTACGCGACGATGCCGCACGGAACGTACTTCCTCCTTCACAACAGCTGGGGTCCCAACTGGGGCGACGGCGGATACGCATGGATCCACGAGGCGACCATCGCCAAATGGACGCGCGAATATTTGCTCATCGACGCCATGCCCGAAGCTCGCGACCTGCAGCAGCGCTCCGTGCGTGCTCGCGGCGAAACCACATGCGACGGCGATCTCGTGCCCGACTCGATTCGTGGAAGCTGCGCCCCGCGTTGCGCCGATGGTAGTCCGCGTCACGACGGCGTCTGTGCGGCCGCGAAAAATCCTTGCGCCGATGGATACGTAAACCTCACCGGCACGTGCGTCATCGCCGCGCCGAGCACCAAAGGCACGGATCCGAAGACGGGGATCGCGTGGAACTGCGGCCCCGGCGGTTGCGTCTATCAGCTTCCGCGCGGCGTCGACCCGGCATGCACCGGCAACGTATGTCGCGCGTCGTGCCCCGCGCCGGACTATCGCATCGCCAAAGAAGGCGACCACCTCACCTGCGTCGAGTGAGCCTCCGCGAGGCCACATCGTCGAGCTCGCGGCTCACGGTGCAACGACAACGGCGTCGTCGAGTGGGGCGACCGCTTCACCGCGTGGCCACACGACCGAGCGCGCGAGCAAGCCCGTTCCCGCGACGCGTGCGCCCGCACCGACAATGGTTCGGTCGAGCGTCACCGATGGACTGACGGCTGCGCCTTCGCCCACGAAGGATGCGAGCCCCTGGCGATCGAGCCAGTCGAGGTTGGCTTTCATGTAGCCCACGAGCGAGCCGATGTCGACGAATTCGCGTGCATGATGCACGTACATTTCGGGGGTTTTCCCGCGCAATCGAGGGATGTATACGTCGCCGATGACGCAGCCCTTTTCGGGCATGAGCGCGCGCGCGCGCGCCGACGCAACGTGAACGCCCGTGAACTCGCCGCCGCTCGTTTCGCCTGGTGTGAACGTCTCCTTGCGCAGACGAACGACGCGTCCGTCGCCATCGAACCCGACGTTGCCCTCCCCCGCTCCGCGCGCCACGACGGCGAACGTCGCGACCGAGCCGCGTGCGACGTGCGTCGCGATGAGCTCCGTGAGATCCGTTTCGACGAGGACGTCGCCGTTGTGAACGAGGACGTCGCCATCCCCAAGCAGCGCAGCCGCGTGCCGCAGCCCGCCGGCCGTGCCGAGCAAATCAGTCTCGATCGATGCAACCGCGCCTGCCTCGCGGACGAACTTGGCGACCGCCTCGGCATGGTGATGCGCGTTGACCACGATGGCCTCGTGACCCGCGGCTCGAACGCGCTCGATCACGTGCCCGAGCATGGGCCGATCGCCCACGGGAACGAGCGGCTTGGGCCGAACGTCGGTGAGCGGGCGGAGGCGTGTTCCGAGGCCCGCCGCGAGGATCATCGCCGGGATCACGAGAAACCTTATGCCACTTTCTTGCCCGCTTCGGTGAGCGCGTAGTACCGGATTCGGAGATGGGCGGCCGTTTGATCATCGCTCTCTCGTTCACTGGCGCGGCGATCGTCGCAGGCGTCGTTGCGTGCGGCCAAGGTCCGGTCGGCATCGATGCATGCACGCAGGTCGAACATGCGCGCTGCTATTGGATCGAGCAGTGCTACGCCGACGCAGCCAACTACGGCCTGCCGACGCCCCGCAGCACTACGACGAGCCCCGTCGACGATTGCTTCCGTTTCTACGACGACGCCTGCCTCCACGGCCTCGTGAGCAACGTCACCCCGACGACAGCGCAAGTCACCACGTGCGTCTCGGCCATTCAACAGGCGACGGACTGCACAATCGTGCAAAATCCGGAGACCGCCGATGCCTGTGCGTTCCTCTCTGCGGACGCAGGCCTCGACGCCGACGCCGATTACTGATCGCCCTCGAGATCCGCGTCGATCGCCTGAATGGGAATCGGGACGCGCGTCGCGTGCACGTGATCGCCTAGCTCGATGCGCCAGAATGACGGGCCATCGCCGCTGCGGCAGCCGAGCGTGAGAGAAGGCGCTGCGAGCAAGCGGAATGAAACGCCTGCGGGTTGGCGCTCTTCGCTGATGTGCCTGTGACCGTGCATCACGAGCGTCGCGCCGATTGCGTCGAACGTCTCGGCGGCGAGCTGTGCGTCGTCGAGGCGCATCCCGATTTCGCTCGGCGCGCGTTTTCCGACACCATGCGGCAACGGCACGACGTGATGGTGGAGCATGACCACGCGATGACGCGCGCGTTTCCATTCGTCGCGCTCGCCTACGGCGCGCGCAAACGAGATCTGCTCGAGACCCACAGCGCCGTTGTGTCGAAAGAATCGGCGCTGCGGGCGTGCGCACGTGTCGATTCCGAGAATGATGATCTCGGTGCCGGGAATCGTCTTCACCCACGCGCCGTTCGGCTCGAGCGGTAAATCGAGCGATTGCGCGAACGCATGCCACATCGCTGTTTTCGATTCGTGCGTCGGTTTTGGGCGCGTCGAGCCGGAGATCGGAAACAAGTATCGATCGTGATTTCCGGGGATCGCGAAGAGCGTCTTTCGCGCGCGCCATTTGGCGAACGCCGCGAGAACGAGCTCGTAGCCGTCACCATCATCGGTGATGTCTCCCGTGATCGCGACGCCATCGACATCCGATTGTTCGACGTAACGCACCGCGCGAAGCAGCCGAATGTTCGCGTTGCTCGGTGTCGCGTCGGCAAGGATTGCGAGCGCGCCTTCCGAAGGGATCGCGCCGGCGAGCGTCTTGCTGCGACGCGCTTCGAGGCGGCATGCCTTCGCAGCGGCGCGCTCGATTGGATCGGTCAGCGACGTGAAGTCTTTGCGAGGCGGAGCCGGGTGCGAGTACCCATCCGGGTCGATGACGAGGAGCTTGCTCTTGCGTTTGAGCACGCGCCATTGAGCTTCGCCCCACATCTCCGTCCACTCGTGCGGGCTCGTGTCGGCGATGTGCGCGCTTCTGCGAACGATGCGCGTTCGATCGTGAAGCGTGTCGCCGAAGGTCGAGACGTGAAAATCAGAAACGTGCGCGAGAACGAACGGCACCTCTTCTACGCGCTACATCCCTGCCATGATTTTGTAGGTGTCGCCGTCGCTGACGAGGTCGAGCTGGTTGTCAGCCACCGTGTGGTGCCACTGCTCGCCGTGCGTCGTGGGGACGCGGTAGCTCGCGGTGAACTTGTAGTTCACGTAGACATGGCTGTTCTCCGCGTAGACGACCTGGTGGTATTTGATCTCGTAGCGAATCGACGACGTCTTCACGAAGCGATCGGAGAGGAACGCCTTCAGGCGATCGTAGTCGGTGTCGTCGTCGCCGGCGGGCGTGCCGGCGTCGTCGTGGTAGCGCGGGCTGGCAATCGCGAGAAGCTTGCCGACGTCTTTCTCTTCCATCGCGTGGCGGTACACCTCGCAGAACTGGATGACGCGGCGGTTGTCGCTGGTGTCTTCGACGCTCGTGTTGGGGATGAACGTCGTCCCGCACCCGGACAGGGCCGAAAGCAAAAAGCCCAGGGCGGCTACGATGACTCCACGCTCGAACATCTCTACCTCGGCAAAACCGCAACGTGCGGTGCTCTATTCCACGCCACTATGAACAAGCCTTCGCTACAAATCAAACGTGATCACTACAAAGCGCGCGCTCGACTGGGCGACATTTTGGCATCGCGACCAGAAACGAAAGTACCCGAACGGAGCGGTGCCTTACGCGAGCCACGTTGCGGGGGTCGCTGCCATCTTGTCACGACACGGATTCGACGATGAGGTCGTCGCCGCGGGCGCGCTTCACGACGTGCTCGAAGACTGCGGTGTCACGTTCGAGGAGCTCGAGAAGCGCTTCGGCGAGCGCGTCGCGACGCTCGTTCGGCACGTCAGCGAGGCAGACAAATCGCTTCCATGGGAAGCGCGGAAGGCCGCGTACCTCGAGCACTTCGGGCACAAGCCTTGGGACGCACAGGCCATCTCGCTCGCCGACAAGATCGACAACTTCGAATCGATCCTCGTCTGCAAGGAAGACTGGGGCGATCCGTGGGCGATGTTCAAACGCGGCAAGGTCGCGCAGATCGAACGCTTCGACGCGCTCCTCACGAAGGCCCGCACGCTCCCGCCTCACGCGCTCATCGACGAGTACGCCGTCGCGCTCGATCGTATTCGTAGCGCTTAGACCATTTTCGACGCGTCGACCCAGAGGCGAAACTCTTCGCGGGTGACATGACCGAGAGCCAAAGCGGCTTCTTCGAGGGTGGTTTTTTCGTGGTGAGCTTTTTTGGCGATGGCTGCGGCTTTTTCGTAGCCGATGTGTGGAGCGAGCGCGGTGACGAGCATGAGTGAGCGCGAGACGAGCTCCGTGATGCGGTCGCGATTCGGAGCGAGGCCGCGCGCGGCGTGATCGGTGAAGCTTCGTGTTGCATCGGCGAGCAAGCGACACGATTGCAAAAACGCGTGCGCGATGAGCGGCTTATAGACGTTGAGCTCGAAGTTGCCCGACGCGCCGCCGATGCCGATGGCGACGTCGTTGCCCATGACTTGCGCGCACGCCATCGTGAGGGCTTCACACTGCGTCGGGTTCACTTTGCCCGGCATGATGGAGCTGCCGGGCTCGTTCTCGGGGATCGTGATTTCCCCGATGCCGGCGCGTGGTCCCGATGCGAGCCAGCGAACGTCGTTTCCGATTTTGAAGAGCGCCGCCGCGAGACCGCGCAGCGCACCGTGCGCGGCGACCATCGCATCGTGCGCCGCGAGCGCTTCGAATTTGTTCGGCGCCGTCACGAGCGGGAGACTCGAGAGCGTCGCGATTTCACGCGCCACGCGCTCGCCGAAACCCGGCGGCGCGTTGAGACCGGTGCCGACCGCAGTTCCGCCGAGTGCGAGCTCGTGCAGATGCGGCAGCGTCGATTCGACGTGTGCGCGTGCGTGTGCGAGCTGCGCGACCCATCCGGAAATCTCTTGGCCGAGCGTGAGCGGCGTTGCGTCTTGCAGGTGCGTCCGGCCGATTTTGACGATGTCGGCGAAAGCGCGTGCGTGCTCGGCGAGCACATCGTGAAGCGCGGTGACCGCAGGGAGCACGTCATGCGCGACGGCGCGTGATGCGGCGACGCTCATGGCGGTTGGAAAGACGTCGTTCGAGCTCTGGCTGCGATTGACGTCGTCGTTCGGGTGCACGAGACGCCCTTCGCCGCGCGGTCCACCGAGGATTTCGCTCGCGCGATTCGCAAGCACCTCGTTGACGTTCATGTTCGTTTGCGTGCCGCTCCCCGTTTGCCAGACCGAAAGTGGAAACTCGCCGTCGTGTTTTCCGGCGAGGACCTCGTCGGCTGCAGACTCGATCGCGGCGGCTTTGTCTTGCGCGAGATTTCCGAGCTCGGCGTTCACGCGCGCGCACGCTTTCTTCACGAGCACGAGCGCGATCACGAGCGCGGCAGGCATCTTCTCGCTCGAGATGCGAAAGTGCTCGAGCGACCTCTGCGTTTGCGCACCCCACAAATGCTCGGAAGGAACTTCGATCGGACCGAACGTGTCTTTTTCGATGCGAACAGCGCGTTCAAGGGCCATGCGGGATGGCTTACTTCAAAGCTCCACGCGTGCGTTAGCGCCAATCGCCTTCGACAACGACCCTCGCAAACGCGCCCCATGGCGATGTGCACGATGCCACGTGGTCGCCGGTCGCGAGCGGCAAGAGTGCCTCGTGTCCGGGTGCGCGGAGGACGTTGGTGCCACCCGTCGTCGACGACTCGGTCGTGACGACGCGCGGGCCAATTGCGGCGCGCGAAACCAAGATGGCGACCGCTCCATCGCGCGGGATCGGCCAATCGCACGCGGCCGCAATAGCGCGTGCGGCGCGACGCGGCGCATCCACCGCAACGGCGACGATCTGATCGGCGTCACCCGCGCGAACGAGGTCGGCCGCGATCGCGAGAGCCTCCACGCCGCCGTGAAGCCCCGAGCCGACGGCGAGATTCGGGCCCGTGAGCCCAAACGCCACCGAGCACTCGCCTGCTACCGCGTTCGGTGACGTGTACGGAAAACGTCGCGGCTCGGCAGCGCGTGCGTCGTTGCGTTCGAGAATGCGCTGATCGTATTTGTCGTTCACGTCGACAGTCGCGTATGCGTGCCCGATGACGACACCTGCGCCCGCAAGCGAGTGTCCTCTGCGCGCGAGCCCAGCGATTGCCGCGAGCGCCAGAAATACGAGCTCGTCGGCGCGCGCGAGGCGCTCGCGCGAGACACCGCTCATCGCGCACACTTCGTCGAGCGTGGGAACCGCGCCAACGTGCGAAGGCTTCGACACGAACGCATCGCGCTGCGCACGAGGCCGCGACGATGGCGACGCCGATGTTCGAACGACGAGCGATGCATTCGCCCCGCCGAACGCAGCAGAGAGCTTGAGTGCCGCTCCGACGTGCGAGCTCGATGGCGTCGTCAGTGGCGCGAGCTTTGCGGGCGTCTCCGGATCGCGCTCGGAAGCGATCACAGAGGCGGGATCGACATTGCGACGAATCGCGTCGAGCGCGGCAAGCGATTCGAGCGCGCCCGCGGCGCCGAGCGTGTGACCGATTTGCGCTTTGAACGGGTGCACGACCGTTCGCATGGCGCTCTCACCCAGCGCGGCGTTGATCGCCTTCCATTCAGCCGCGTCGTTGAACGGCGTCGCGGTTCCGTGGGCGCTCACGAGATCGACCTCGCGAACATCGCCGAGTGCGAGCTTGGCAGCGCGCGCGAGCCCCGCGCCCGTGCGATCCGGCGCGGTCACGTGGACGGCGTCGCCGGATGCGCCGAACCCGGTGACCCATCCGAACGGTTTTGCGGCGGAGCGCGCGAGCGCGACGAGCGCGGCGCCTTCGCCGAGCGCCATCCCATCGCGCTCGAGACCAAACGGACGCGACGGCAGCCGCGACGTGGTCGCGCGCAGCGTTTCGAATCCACTCGCAACGAACACGCTCACGGCGTCGAACCCGCCTGCAATCACGAGATCGCATCGATCGCCCTCGAGCCAGCCAAGCGCGATGCCGATTGCGATCGTCGACGCGGCGCATGCGGTGAGCACGAGCGTCGCGGGCGAGAGCGGCTGCTTCATGATCTCGACCATCGGCGCGAAATAATTCGCGCGCGTCGCGATGTCGCGCGATGGCGTAGCGCCGACGTGAAGGGCGCGAAAGAGCTCCTCGGCGCTTCGCATGCCGCCGCTCGATGTCGCGAGAGCGAGGCCTACGCGTTTGTCGCGCCAACCGTCGTCGACCGTGTCGAGCATGCGCGAGACGTCGTCCATCGCGACGCGCAAGATGGCGGTCGCGCGATCGGAGTCGCCCGCGAGCTCGGCGCGCGAACAAAATGGGCGTGCGAGCTTCGACGCGGCGAGCTCTTCGTCCACTTTCGTGGTGACACGCGCAGCCGAGCCGACATCGCCGACGGAAAACGCCTCGTCACCGCGACCGAGGCCGGAAATGGCGCCAAACGCGACAATGGCGGCGCTCACGGCGAGCCTCCGTGATCGGGATCGACGAACGCGAGCGGGTCGGGAGCCTCCGCTTGCGCGGCGCCGAGCGTCACGTTGACGGCCAGGCCCGTGCCCTCGTGCGCGTACGAAGCGTGCCCAGATGCCGGCGCGAGCGTGTACGCGAAGGTTTCAGTCGAGGTGCGATCACGCCGGCGCACTTCGCCGTGCATCGCGCTCGCGTTCGTGATGTGAAGCGTACCGCCCGCGATGTCGCGCACGACGAGCTCGTCTCCGGCGCCGAGCGCGAGCAGCGTTCCACCGAGTGGATCGACGAACCACGAACGGAAAAACCCAACGGGCAGCCCAGGCGGTGATTCGGCTCCGCCGCGGCGAACGAGATGAATCGCAGGAACGACGAAGCGCCACGCATCGCGCGTTACCCAGACGTCGAGCGCCGGCTCGCCTGCAGGCCCCACCAAGATCATGCGCATCGCGCGCCCCGGATCAACGCCGACTGCGCCACGCCCGGTGAATCTGCGACGCGTTCGCGGCTCGAAAAAATCGACCGTCACGGGTTGCGTGTACGGATGCGTCGGAAACGTCGCTCGCAAACGCGTGAGGCGCGCGAGGCCGTCGTCCCAGTCGGCTTGGGTGGTCGGACGCGCAGTGGGCGCGCTCGCGCACGCGACACACAGCGCCGCGACGAGCCACGCGCGCGGCCTTAGCGCCCGGAAGCCTTTCACCCACGCCCCGACAGCACGAACCCGTAACGAACACCGGCGCGGGCGCCAATGACGAGCGCGTGTGAAGTCTCGCCTTTTGCAATCGCGCGAAGAGCTGCATCGAACGCCGCAGCGCCCGCGGCTTCGTTCGAGCCCACGGCTCGCTCCACGGTCTCGATCGCAACGCCACTCCAGGATGTGCCCGCAACCCAGTGTGTGATGGCCTCGACCGCGACGTAACCAAAGATGCGTGCGCCTTCTCGCGGCGCGGGCAGCGCGAGCGGCGCGTCATCGCGATGGACGATTGCCTCGAGATTCGCGACGGCCCGATTTGCCGAAGTCGCTTCGGCTTCGACGAGGATCGCGCCACAGCATTCCGAGCGCGCAGTGTGTGTGGCTCCGTCGTCGAAGAGCGGAAAAAACACGTCGTCGATGAGCTGGCTCCGCACCGCCACGCCACCGGCGACGAATGCGTCGGCGTCGCCTGCGGCGATGAGCTCGAACGCCGTCAGCACTGCGCTCTCCGCGCTTGCGCGCAAATCGGCCGTGGCAAGCGCGGGCCCACGGAGGCTCTCGTAGATCGACGCGTGCCCGATCGGCGAGCTCGGCACGAGGTTTGGAAATTCCGCGGGGCTCGCGAGCCGCGGACCCTTTTCGTGAATACGAAGGACGAATGCCGCTGCCTCATCGACGCTAGAAAACGCGCTTCCGAACACGACGCCGCACCGCTCGCGATTGATTTCTTGGGGCAAGACGGCGTGCGCGACGACCGCACAAAGGCGCGCGGACCGATCGAACCGACGCGCGCGTGCCGGATCGAGCACGAGCTTGGCGTCGGGTGTGATGCCCGAAGGCTGCTCGAGCACCGCCGACGCCGACACCACGACGCGACGCTTCGAAACCGTTCGCTCTCGCGCGAGCTCGGGCTCGGTGATGACGACCGCGCCATCCATTCCACCAAACCCGAACGAGTTCGACACGACCGCACGCACGCGCTCCATGCGTTGCGACGTCGTGACGTGTCGCAGCGCACACGCGGGGTCGGGCTCGGCGAGGCCTGCAGTTGGCGGCAAGACGCCATCGGTAATGCACATCGTCGCGATGACTGCTTCGATCGCACCGGAGGCCGCGAGCGTGTGACCGATCTGCGCCTTCGAGCTCGAGACCCACACGCGTGCCGCTTCTTCGCCCAACACGGATCGGATCGCCTTCGACTCCATGGCATCGTTGAGGGGTGTGCCGGTCCCGTGCGCGTTGATGTAGTCGACCTCGGATGGCGCGACGCCCGCGCGCGCGAGTGCTTCGCGCATCACGCGCGCTGCGGTGCGACCTTCGCTGTCTGGGTTCGTGATGTGGTGCGCTTCGGCGGCGAGCGATGCGCCGGCGAGCTCGGCCAGCGGGGACCTGCCGCGCCGTTTGGCATCGGTCGCGCGCTCGAGCACCAAGAAACCTGCGCCCTCCCCGAGATTGAGCCCACGCCGGCGAATGTCGAACGGCCTACACGGCTCGGGATCGGTCGCCGAGAGCGCGTTGAAACCGCTGAGCGTGAGCCGGCAAATTCCATCCGTGCCGCCCGCGACGACGGCGTCGATTTCGTCATCGAGCAACCACGCCATCGCGAGGGAAAGCGCCGTGACTCCGCTCGAGCATGCGCTCGCGACGTTTCGTGCACGGACGAACGGGCCGAGCGTGGCGTCGAGAGCGTCCGTCGTGGAGCTGAGCGGGTGTGAACGGAGCGCGGCAATCGGCGCGCGCGGCAGCTTCCCCGACATGATGTCGACGACGTATGTTTCGTTTTCGAACATGCCGGCCGTCGTGCCGCCGGCGATGAGCGCGACACGTGCACTCTTCGGGTCGAGGTTCGCGTGCTCGAGCGCTTCCTTCGCGGCGAGATGCGCGAATGCCGTCGTGCGCGACCATACGTCTCCGGGCGGCGTGGTCACGCCACGAACTTGGGCGCCAAGGTTTGCTCGCTGCGCGCTCGTGTCGAACAGATCGATCGTGCTTAGCCCACGCTCACCTCGGACGAGACGCGTGAAGGTATCGCGCGCGGTGAGACCGAGCGCGCTCGTAATGCCCACGCCTGTGATCCAGACCCGCAAGCGCTCTCCTCAAGCTGGAGACTTGTTGGCGGCCACGTGATCGGCGAGGGCGGCCACCGATCGAAAAATCGATCGTGCTGCGTCACCCTCGGGGATGCGCACGCCGAACTTCTCCTCGACGCTCATCGCGAGCTGCAAGGCGTCCAGCGAATCGAGGCCGAGGCCTTCGCCGAAGAGTGGGTCGTCGTCCTGAATGCTCGAAGGGTCCCGGCCTTCGAGGTTTAGCTCCTTGACGATTAGTTCTTTGATCTCGCGTCGTAGCTCTTGGGTCATGGACAGTAACTCGAGGTTCTCCCGGGACCTTATGCACCATAGCAGATGTGGTAGTAACCGATATTCATGGGCACGCTGATTCACTACCAGACCGACAAAGGGGTTGCTGTCCTCACGCTCAGCGACCCGCCAGCGAACGCCTATACGCACGAGATGATGAAGGAGCTCGACGCCGCCATTCTAGAGGCGCGTTTCGACAGTGACGTCCATGTTCTCGTCCTCACGGGCCAAGGCGAAAAGTTTTTCTGCGCCGGCGCCAACATCAACATGCTCAAAGAGGCCGACGAGACCTTCAAATATTACTTCTGCCTCCACGCCAACGAAACGCTCTCGCGTCTCGAGCAGACACCCAAGCTCGTCATTGCCGCGATGAACGGCCACACGGTGGGCGGCGGTCTCGAGATCGCTCTCGCGTGTGATTTGCGCGTCGCGCGACGCGGGCCGTATCACATCGGTTTGCCCGAGGTCGCACTCGGCGTTCTCCCCGGCACAGGCGGCACGCAGCGGCTCGCTCGCACGGTCGGCAAGTCGAAGGCGATCGAGATGATGGTCGAAGGAACGAACACGACGCCCGACCAAGCGATGGCGATCGGCCTCGTGAACAAAGTCTGGGAGGCGGCGAACAACGAAGCCTTCATGAAGGTCACGCTCGAATACGCACACGAGTTCGTTCCGCCGGGCCGCGCCGCCCTCGCCGTCGGTCGCATCAAGCGCGCAGTGCAAAGCGGCGCAGACACGTCGCTCGAGAATGGCCTCGCGCTCGAGCGTGAGCTTCAAGCACAGCTCTTCGCCACCGAAGACGCCAAAGAAGGCATCATCGCGTACACCGAGAAGCGAAAGCCCTCGTTCCGCGCACGCTGAAGCAGTACGATTGACGGAATTCGCGTCGCGCGGCCATAGGGTCGACGTCGAGGTCCATCCATGAATCGCGCTTCCTTCCATCTGGGTGTCATCATTGCCGTCGCGCTTGCTGCCCATTGCGGCGGCGACGACAACAAGAGCAACTTCGACGGCGGCCCAACCAAAGACGGCACCACCGACGGCAATCCGTTTCAGCAGCCCGACACCGGCCCGACGACGTACTCGGATTTTCCGACGACGCCGATCATCGACCCGAGCTTGCCGAGCGACATCTCCGTGCAGTTTGGCTCGCCCGATGGCGGCACCGGAAGCCCGCCGTGCATCGCGGAGCCCGCCGCCGACGCCATGATTCCGAAAAACTGGACGCCGCTCTTTCTCGAGTACGCGTCGCCCGCGGCCAACGTGTTCGAGATCCGTCTGACGGTCGACAATCAAACGGGCGCGCTGCTCATCTACACACCGAACCTCACGTACACCATCGACCAAAACACGTGGAAGGCGCTCGCGGGTCACAGCGCGGGTCACGACGTCAACGTCTCCGTGCGCGCGGGAACGCTCACCGGCCCGACGCTCACCGCAGGGCCCACGCCCGAGCAAACATCGATCGTGCATATCGCTCCGGTCGATGCGCCAGGCTCCGTCGTTTACTGGAGCTCCACCGGCGGCACTGCGTTCAAAGGTTTCACGGTTGGCGATCTCGTTTCGAAGACGGTCCTCACCCCGGCCACCGCAGGCGCGGCTTCCGGTGGTGCCGGCACGACGAACTGCGTCTCGTGTCACACGTCCTCGCCCGACGGCACATACGTCATCTACACACGCGACGCCGCGAACGGCAGCCGCGCCGTCGACGTTCGCACCGTGGTGAGCGCCGCCTCTCCGGCTCCCGCCGACATTTCGCCGTCGGCGCTCGCGCTTCTTGCGCGCGATCACCAAGGGGCACCGGTGCTCAACGCAAACCACTACTCGGGCACCGACGCCGTCGCGATCAGCGTGCTCTACAATCCCGCCGCGACAGGTTCACCGAACTATCAGCTCGTCTGGACGGATCTCCACGCGCCCGATCTCAGCGGCTTCGGTGTCATGCTGCGCACGGGCGATCCACGCGTCGGTATCGCTTCGCCGACCTGGCGTCGCGATGGGTCGGCGATCGCGTATGTCTCGTCGGACTCGGCAGGTGAAGCCGTCGTGTCGAACGGCAACATGGACATTTACACGGTGCCGTACAACAGCCGCGCGGGCGGCGCAGCGACGCCACTCACCGGCGCGAGCGACCCGAACTACCACGAGTTTTATCCGGTCTACTCGCCGAACGACGCCCTCCTCGCGTTCAACCGCACCGACAACACACCGCCGAACTCGTACAACCAACCCGCAGCCGAGCTCGTCGTCGTTCCCGGCGGCGGCGGCAGCTCGCAGCGACTCCGCGCAAACGATCCACCCACGTGCACCACACTGACGAGCCCCGGCCTCACGAACGCATGGCCGCGATGGGCGCCGCAAGCGCAGGCAAGCGGGAAGTACAATTATTATTGGATCGTCTTCTCGTCGAAACGTCGCCCCGCGACGGGCCTCAATCCGCAGCTCTACGTCGCTGCAGTCGTGACGACGGGCTCGGGCTCGAGCGAGATGATCTACGCCGATTATCCTGCGGTTTACGTGCTCTCCCAAGACGCCACGCAAAACAATCACACGCCCGCCTGGGACAACTTCGACGTGCAGGGCATTCCAAACTAGTTAGGATGACGTGCTGAAGCCCGGCGATCTCGCGCCTGAAATCGATGCGCTGACGACGACGGGTGAGCGGTTCAAGCTCTCGAAGCAGCACGGCAAGCTGTGCTCGGTCATTTATTTTTTCCCGAAGGCGTTCACTCCGGGCTGCACGATGGAGACCAAACGCTTTCGCGACACCTATCCCGAGCTCGCGCTCGCGGGCGCGACCATTGTCGGCATCAGCACCGACAGCCACGACGTGCAGTGCAAGTTTGCCGAGTCGCTGAAGACGCCCTTCCCCATCATCGGCGACGACGACAAACGAATCTCGAAAGCCTACGACGTCCTCTGGCCCGTGATCGCACGACCCATGCGCGTGACGTACGTGATCAATCGCCTTCGCACGATCGAGGCTGTCCTGCATCACGAGATCGCGATTGGCGCGCATCGCGACGAGGTGATGAAGATCATCGATGCGATGAGCAAGGCCAAGGCGCGTGCGTCGCTTCCGCCCGAAGCGCCGCGAAGCCAAGTCACGACGCTTCGGATGGTCGATGCCGCGGGAGCGCAGTCGGAGCCGTTCGAGCTACTCGAGGAAGCTGGGTCGGGTGCGATGGGCGCCGTCTTTCGCGCACGTGAGCGCTCGAGCGGGCGCATCGTCGCACTGAAGCTCATGAGCGGAGCCGCCGACATGAAGCGTTTCGAGCGCGAGGTCGATGCGCTCCAGCGGCTCGCGCATCCGAACGTGGTGTCGTACATCGCACACGGCGTCGCCGATGATCGTCGCGCATACCTCGTGATGGAGTGGCTCGAAGGCTCGAGCCTAGCGGCGAAGCTCGCGCCTGGCCCGCTCGACTCCGCGGAAACGATTCGCATCGCGCGGGGCATCGCCGCTGGGCTCGCAGCAGCGCACGCCGAGGGAATCATCCATCGCGACATCAAGCCAGGCAACATCCACATCGGCGTCGACGGCACCGTGAAGATTTTGGACTTCGGTCTCGCGCGCCCCGAGTTTGATCTCGCAGCCCGTGTCACGGCAACGGGAGCGCGCTTGGGGACACCCGGATACATGTCGCCCGAGCAAGCGAGCGGCAGGACGAACGTCGACGCGCGTTCGGATTTGTTTGCGCTCGGCTGCATCATTTATCGCTGCATGACGGGCAGCCGCGCCTTCGACGGACCCGATGCTTACACAATCATGCGCGCCGTGCTGACGGACCCTTCGCCGCACGTCGCACACGCAGCGCTCGATGCGCTCGTTCAGCAGCTTCTCGCGAAAGATCCCGCGGCGCGCCCGGCGAGCGCGAAAATCGTGGTCGATGTGCTCTCGCGCCTTTAGCCCATGCGGGCGAACAGCTTTGCGTAGTGATCGCTGATGGCGTCGTCGCCGAGCTTTCCGAAGAACGTCGAGTAGGCCATCCACACAGCGAGCCCGTTGAGGTCTCGGAAAATCCGCGGAAGGTAGTGCGGCGGTTTCACGACACCGTCATGCACGCGACGCGCGAGCACGGGCACGTCCTCGTGCGCGACTTTGCCGACGAACAAGAACGGAATGAGCTCTGCGCGATTGTGCTGAATCGCCGTTCGGATGAACGAATAGTTGAGAACGATCCCTTTGCAGTAGCTCGCATCTTTCGTGAACGGGCCACCGCCCTCGAGCACGCCGCCGCGAAAAACGCGGCGCGTTGCGTGGAAGCATTCGTCCTCTTCGTAGCCTTCGGTGCGAAACCATTCGAAGACATCGAGGAAGCTTGCGCCGTCCTCGGCTTTGTCGACCGCGAGCAAGCGATCGTTCAGCCTGCGTGCGCGTCGCGGATACGTGCGAAACGTGAAAAGCTCGAGCAGCGCGGCCAGGCCTTCTTGCACGGCGGTGGTGCGCGGCGGGCCTTTGGCGAGCCACTTGGCGACGGTCTGGCGCTGGCCGTTCAAAGAAGTTGCAACATGCACCCATCCCTCGTGCACTTCGAGGATGTCGATGTCACGCGGCGAGAAGACTGCGCCGTTGCGAATCTTCACGTAATCGTTGCCAGCAGCGGCGTCGGCAACAATGGAGTCGTCGACCGAGACGTGCACCGATGCGTCGGCGAAGTACTCACCGAAGCGCTCGTTCAAGATCGTCACGGCCTGGTCGGCGGCGATGGTTCGCTCGAACTGCGCGCCGAGCATGTTGTCGTCGACGTTGGTGAGGATCTCGTAGAGCAAGTGCCCGAGATCGCGCACCGTGGATTTTCCGTCGGGGAAGGTGTCCTTCGGCGAGCCGTAGAGCTTGCGCGAATACGCGTAGAACGTGGGCGTTCCGCGCGCCTCGAGCATGCGAACGACGTCGCGGTATTCGAGCGCGGTCGCCGTCATGATGCGGCCGAGTGCATCGGGCTCGCCGAGCTCATGCTCGATGTCGTGCGCGATGAGCTCGAACTCTTCGGCCTTCTCGCGCGGGTCGAAGCCGAGCTCGATGTCCGCGTAGTCGACCTTCGGTATTTCTTTGAAGCGACTCTTCCGCAGCTCTGCCTCGACGCTGTCGTTCCAGCGGATGGCGTTGAGCACGCGAATCGGGCGCTGCGCCTCGACGATGCGAAGAGCTAGCTGCGACACGACCTCTTTGTAGCTACGCCACGGCCCCGCAACCGGCGGCGGCGGAATGGACGGAACATCGACATCGGTGAGATGGCCGTTTCCGTTTTTTTTCGTGTCTCGGACTTTCTCCACGCACTCAGCGCGATTCGAGCCACAAAGCGACGGCCGCGCGGAGCTCGATGCTCGGGCGCGCGACGGAAAAGAGCTCGATCGTTCCTTTGTTCGTGAAGTCTGCCATGACCCGCAGGGACGCGGCATCTTCTTCGCAAGTGCACGACCGTGGAGGCGACTCGGCGCCGTCTTCGAGAGCGCGTTTGGCCATGTGAAGGCGCGCGTCCAAGAGCATCCCTACGGCGGTTGGCTCGCCGCGAAATCCACGTGTGCCAACGCGAAAGCGGCGCGAGATTTCGGGCGGCGCGAGGCTTCGCTCGGACGTGATGCGATCGATCCAACTCATGCGCGCAGCGGCGACCTCGGAGCTGCCGCATTCGATCGTCGTCAGCGGCTCGGCGCTGCCCCAGATTTCTTCGGCGGGGGTCTCTGGACCATCGGGGCTCATCACGACCGAGATCTCGACGACCACTCCGCCACCGAGTGCACCATCGATGGTTGCAATCACGTGATGCGCGCGCTCGCCTGACTTTGCTTCGATACGCGCGAGTCGCTCGTCGAGTGAGCCCTCTTCCACGCTCGGCGCGAGACCCTCGGCTGGCAGCGTCGCTCGGATGCGCGTCTCCGAGCAGCGATTGCACACGAGGTCGTCAGCCTCACATGACTCGCCACAACGTGCGCACAGATCCATGCGCGAAGACGGACGAACGGCCATTGTCGATCAATAGAGCATCACCTCTGAATTTTCTCCAGGAGGTTTTCTTCGGAAACGCCGTCGGATTCGGCGCGGTAGCTCATGACGAGGCGGTGGCGAAGCGTGGGTACGAGAAGTGCGCGGATGTCGTCCACGTCGGCAGAAGCGTGACCGCGAAGCGCGGCGCGCGCTTTGCTCGCGAGCACGAGGGCCTGCGAACCGCGGGGACCTGCGCCAAATCGCACGTAAGCCACGACGTCTTTGTTCGCGTTCGAAGGGCGCGTCATCCGCGTCGTGGTGACGGCCAGCGAGACGGCTTCGTCCGTGATCGGCATCCGCGGGATGAGCGCTTGCAGCGCGAGCAGATCGTCCTTGCCGAGAACGCGCGGCACGGGATCTTTTGCGAAATCGGCGCTCGTCGTTTTGCGGGCGATTTGTTGCTCCTCGGCGTCCGACGGATAGTCGACGTGAATTTCGAGCAAAAACCGGTCGAGCTGGGCTTCGGGAAGCGGATACGTGCCTTCCTGCTCGATGGGGTTTCGCGTCGCGAACACCTGAAACGGATCGGGGAGCGCGTGCGTCTCCGTGCCGACGGTCACGCGGCGTTCCTGCATCGCCTGGAGGAGCGCGGCCTGCGTTTTCGGCGGCGTCCGATTGATCTCGTCGGCCAAGATCAGGTTGTGGAAGATCGGCCCGGGCAAGAAGCGAACGCGGCGGCGCACATCGTCGCCGACCTCTTCCTCGTGGAGCACGTCCGTGCCGGTGATGTCGGCGGGCAACAAATCGGGCGTGAATTGCACGCGGCCGAAGCTCAAATCGAGCGCCTCCGAAAGGGTCGACACGAGGAGCGTCTTCGCCAGCCCCGGCACGCCCACGAGAAGTGCGTGCCCGCGCGCTAGGAGCGCCACCAGCATTTGGTCGACGACGCGCTCCTGGCCCACCACACGCGTGGCGACGGCGGCATGAAGCGCGGCGTGGGCTTGTTTGGCCTTCTCGAGCAGCTCGGCGTCGTCGCTCATCCTTCTTTGTGCGTTCGGGTTTAGCACGTTCGATTGCGCGCGCGGACCTTCGGATGGTATTCGGAGCGTCGTGACGGTCCCCGTAGCGCCCGCAGCACCCGCAGGCTCGTTTCGCGAAGCACCCTCGGCGCTCAATCGCGAAGCTGCCGACATGCCGTCGTCGTCCGCGTACTCGCCGGTGATCACGAACGAAGGCCCAAGCGACATCGTCGTGCGTCCTTCGGGTCTTCGTCATGGCCGTTGGGAAGCGCCGCAGTGGGCATTCTGGACGACGGGCTCGCTCGTCATCGTCGCCGCGCTCGTGTACGCGCTCTATCGCCTCGGTTACTTCCGCCGGAAAATCTGAAATGGCGACAAGCGGCGCTTCCGCAACGGCGAAACCACGCGGCGGGTTTCGCATCCAGCGCGTCATCTTCGTTCTGCTTCTGTTCGTGCTCGTGTACGGCGCGTTCGCCGTGTGGAGCGGTGCCGGAAAAATAAGCGCGAGCCTCGACCACTACGAATGGTGGACGTTCGGCGCGGCGTTCGCGCTCGCCTTCGGCAACTACGTTCTCCGTTTCTTCAAGTGGCAGTTCTATCTCGGCTGCCTCGAGATCGAAGGTGTGGGCGTCGTCGATAGCTTCCTCACTTTCCTCTCCGGGTTCGTGCTGACGATCTCGCCCGGCAAAGTCGGCGAGGTGTTGAAATCGCTCGTTCTCTTCGAAACGCACGGCGTGCCCGTGCCAAAGACGGCGCCCATCGTCGTCGCCGAGCGCGTCACGGATCTCATCGGCGTCATCGTGCTCATCGTCGTCGGCTCGCTCGGGTTTCATGGTGGGCTACTTCCCGCGGGTGTCGGCGTGGCGATCGTCGCAGCCCTGCTCGGCGTGATTGCATCGCGCAGCGCATCTCACGCCGTGATTCGCTTCCTTGCATCCCTGCCCGGCCCGTTTCGTCGCATCGGCCCGCGCCTCGAAGAGGCTTACGAGAGCCTTACGGTGCTCGTCGCGCCAAAAAATCTGGTGTGGCCCACGCTCCTGTCGATTGCTGCCTGGTCGCTCGAGTGTTGCGCTCTCGCGGTGATCTTGCGCGGCTTCCACGCGAACGTCCCTCTCACGCTCAGCATCTTTTTCTACGCAACGAGCACGCTGGCCGGCGCGGTCATCCCGACACCCGGCGGTCTCGGCGTCACGGAGACTGGCCTTCGCGAACAAATGGTCAACGTCGGCCACGTCGACGTCGCGACGAGCACCGCGGCGATGATGCTCGTCCGATTCGCGACGTTGTGGTTCGCGGTCATCGTCGGCTTCATTGCGCTCGCCCTCCTGAAACGCCGCTACCCCGCCCTGCTCAAGAATTAATCTTGCGGAGAGATTCGAGCACGCCTGCAAAGTCGGTGGGTGGTGGCGCCTCGAAGCGCACGCGTTTGCCCGTCGTTGGGTGATCGAAACCGAGGACGCGCGCATGCAGCGCTTGGTGGCCGAGCGTCGTGGCGATCGCGGCGATGATGGGATCGCGCGGGGGTTTGCCGTAGATCGGATCAGCGAGGACGGGCGTGGCGGATTCCGCGAGGTGCATGCGGATTTGGTGCGTGCGACCCGTTTCGAGCGTCGCGCGGACGAGGCTCGCGCGGCCCGACGCAAGGGATTCCATGCAGAATACATGCGTGACCGCGGCTTTTCCTACGCGCACGCGCGAGGTGAAGCGCTTGCGATCGCGCGGATCGCGGCCGTGGAGCGTGGCGTGCGTTTTGGTTTTGGCGACGCCCACGCAAAGCGCCACGTATTCGCGATCGATCGTGTGCGCCGCGAACTGCGCCTTCAGCGCTTCGCGCGCGGCCGGCGTGCGCGCGACGACCATCACGCCGCTCGTTCCTTTGTCGAGGCGGTGAACGATACCTGGACGCTCGTGCTCGTCGCCGTGAGCTTCGAAGTACCCGCGCGCGAGAAGGCCGTGCACGAGCGTGCCGTGCTCGCTACCCGGCGCGGGATGCACGACGATGCCCGGCGCTTTCACGAGCACGACGACCGCGGCGTCCACGTAGAGAACATCCATCGGCACGGATGCGTCGGGCTCGAGCTCGGTCGTGCGCGCTGCGAGCGGCGCGATGTCGACGTTCGTTCCGACACGCACCACATCGGATGCGCGCGCGACCTTGCCGTCGAGCGTCACCCTGCCCGCTTCGATCCAACGCTGCGCTTCGGCGCGAGATGTCGTCATCTCACGCGAAACGAACTTGTCGACCCGCTCTCCTCCGCGCGTGGCGCGGATCACCAGAGCTTGGACTTGATGTGGCCCTTCGCCTTGATGAGAATGTCCACGAGAGCGCGGTCGTAGAAATTACGCGGATAGAGCTCGGGCGAAACGCGGCGCTTGTAGAGCGCGCGACCTTCTTCGATTTCCTCCGAGAGGCTCTCGAACAGATTGTCGCTGGTGATGCCCTGGACGATTTTGTCCTCGTTGTAGAGCGACAGGTCGCTCGCGATCGCGCGCGCGAGGCGGCGCGCGGCTTCTTCGGTCTCGATGAGGGGCATAAAGCGATTATTACAGGCTGTGCTAAAAGCGGCAAGAAGTGCCCTCGACGCTCGCTCAAGCCATCGAAGAAGCTGCAAAGTGCGACCCTACCCGCGGGTTTCGCTTCGTTCCCGAATCCTCGGGCGACGCGAGTGAGGCGTCTTTCTCGTACACCGCCATCGAGCGGGCGAGCGCGCGTTACGGCGGGGCGATGCAGGCGCTCGGGCTCCAAAAGGGCGACCGCGTCGCGCTCATTCTGCCCACGAACGAAGATTTCGTTCTCTCGTTTCTCGGCGCCATCCGCGCGGGCATCATCCCCGTTCCGATCTACCCGCCGCTCGGGCTCGGGCAGCTCCAGGGCTATCTCGACAACACGCGACACATCGTCCGCAAATGCGGCGCACGCGTGCTCATCACCGATGCCCGCATCAAGCGTTTGCTCGGCACGGTGCAAGCGGGAGCGCCCGATCTCGAGCAAGTGATCGCGGTCGAAGCGATTCGTGAATCGCAGGAGCCGCTTCGCGCCGCAAAGATCATCGGGAGCGACGTCGCCTTTCTGCAATTCACGAGCGGCTCCACATCGCGTCCGAAAGGCGTCACGCTCACGCACGACAATCTCCTCGCGAACATTCAAGCCTTCATGAAGGATGGGCTTCATGTTGGCGACGGCACGGACGTCGGCGTCTCGTGGCTGCCGCTCTATCACGACATGGGATTGATCGGCTTCGTGCTTGCGCCGCTCGTCACGAAGAACCCCACCGTGTTTTTGCCGCCGCTGCTTTTCTTGAAGCGCCCCGCCACGTGGCTGCAAACCATCTCGCGGCACAAAGGCACCGTGTCGTACGGGCCTAACTTCGCGTACGCACTCTGTTGCAAACGCATTCGCGAGCGCGAGCTCGAAGGGCTCGATCTTTCGAGCTGGCGCGTCGCGGGTTGCGGCGCGGAGCCCATTCGACCCGAAACGCTCGAAGCCTTCGCATCGGCGTTCGCAAAAGTGGGCTTCAAGAAGGAAGCGCTTTTGCCTTCGTACGGCATGGCCGAGTCGTCGCTCGCGATTTGTTTCACCGAGCTCTCCGAAGGCATGAAGACACTCTCGGTCGACGGCGCCACGCTTTGGGCCGAAGGCGCTGTGAAGGTCGACGACGGCGAGCGCTCCCTGCGGCTCGTTTCATGCGGCAAAGCGTTCGCAGGGCACGAAGTGAAAGTGTTCGCCCAAGACGACGCCACGAGCCAAACGCCGCTTCCAGAAGGCCGCGTCGGCGAGCTTCGCCTTCGCGGGCCAAGCCTCATGAAGGGGTACTGGCAAGACGAAGAGCGAACACGCGAAGCGTTTGCTGGCGAATATCTCCGCACGGGCGATCTCGGTTTTCTCCACGAGAGCCACGTCTACATCTGTGGGCGCTCGAAGGAAGTCATCATCGTGAACGGCCGCAACTACTACCCGCAAGACATGGAGTGGGAGGCCGCGAAAGTTCCGGGCGTCCGCAAAGGCAACGTCATCGCATTCGGCTCGCGTGATCCGACCGGGCAAGAAGTCGATCGCGAACGCGTCGTCGTCACATTCGAAGTGCAAGATCCTCACGAGCTCGAAACCCCCGCACGCGCGAGCGAGCTCGGCGCGGCCGTTCGCAAATCGATTCAAGAAGGCATGGCGCTCTCGGTCGACGACGTCGTCCCGCTCCTGCCGGGCGTGCTCCCGAAAACTTCGAGCGGAAAGCTCCAGCGGGCACGCACCCGCGAGCTCTACGAATCCGGCGAGCTCGGCGCCCGCAAAAGCGCGCGCGAAGTCAGCCGCGTGGAAGTCGCCAAAGAAGCGGCGAAAAGCCAACTCGAATACTTCAAGCTTGCGGTGCTGGGCGCCCGCAAAAAACCCAAAGAATGATTTAGCGGCCCGTCGGGATCCACACGCGGACGGTCGTGCCTTTGCCGATTGCGCTTTCGAGGCGGACGTCGCCGCCGTGTTGGTCGACGATCTTGCGCACGATGGAGAGGCCTAGGCCCGTGCCGGCTTCTTTCGTCGTGAAGAATGGGTCGAAGACCTGCGTGAGGACGCTCGTGTCGATGCCGGGGCCCGTGTCTTCGATCGCGAAGACGATGCGATCGTTTTCCGGGAACGTGCGCGCTGTGAGCACGCCGCCGTCTTTCATAGCCTCGAGCGCGTTGACAACCAAGTTCAGCACGACCTGCCGGAGCTTCTCCGCGTCGCCGATCGCTGCGGCGCCGGGCGCGAAATCTCGCACGATTCGCACGCCGCGCGCTTCGGCCGCTTCACGCTCGAGCGAGAGCACCGAGTCGACGAGCTCGCTCACGTGAACGGGCTCGCGCGCAATACCGCGTGGGCGCGCGAGCTCGAGGAATTCGGTGAGGAGCCGGTTGAGGCGCGCGATTTCGTCGCCGACGATTTCGGAACGCTTGAGGAGCGACGCTCGCGTCTCCTCCATCTCGAGCTTGCCAACGTCGCGCGCGAGCAAATGGAGTTGCAGCTTTGCGGCGTTGAGCGGGTTGCGGATCTCGTGCGCGAGATTGAGCGCGAGTGTGCCCATCGCGCTGAGTGCTTCGGCGTCCGCGGCGCGTTTCTCGAGCGCGCGCCGTTCGGTGACGTCGATGCCGATGCCATACACGAGCTCGCCTTCGCCGGGGTCGACCGTGCCGCCGAGGTGCCATCGGATGCGACGCGCCTGCCCGCCCGTCGCGACGAAGCCCGTCTCCACTTCCGAAGTTCCGCGTTTGCTCTGGCGCGCCACGGCGAGCGCGTCGTTGAGTCGCACGCGATCGTCTTCGGGGATCCACGCGCGCACGAAATCTCGGCCTATTGCGCTCTCCGCGGAGACGCCTGCGAGCTCCGCTGCTTTGCGGTTGAAGAGAACGACTCTGTCGGCGGCGTCGAGCGCGAGCACGAGCACGTCGGTCAAGTCGACGACGGCGCGGTATCGCCGTTCGAGCTCTTCGCGCTCGCGCTGGAGACGCGCTTTCGTCAGCGCTTGCCGCACGGTGGTGACGAGCTCGTCGGGGCGAAAGCTCTTGAGGATCATCGCGAACGCGCCCGCACGCAGCGCGGCGATCGCGGCCTCCATGCTCGCGAAGCCCGTGATGAGAACGATTTCGCTATTGGGGCTCGCCTCGCGGAGCGGGCGAATCAAATCGACGCCGCTCGCATCCGGCAGCTTCACGTCGACGAGCGCAACATCGAAGCCCGTTTCGCGCGCACGTGCGAGAGCGCCCTTGCCGCTGTCGGCGACGTCCACTTCGAGAGGATCGCTCTCGGTGCTCGCCGACAAGAGCACGTCGCGGAGCGTGCCCGCGAGATCGGCGTTGTCGTCGACGATCAGCACGCGCCCGCCGGGCGTGGGCGCCGTCATGTGCCGAGAGCTTTCTTCAAGAGCTCGTTCACGAGCTGTGGGTTCGCGCTGCCTTTCGTTTCACGCATGACGAGCCCGACGAAGTATCCCATGAGGCCGACCTTGCCGCCGCGAAGGTCTGCGGCCTGCTTCGGATTCGCGGCGACGATGCGAAGGATAATCGGCTCGAGCGCCGACGCATCACTCACCTGCTCCATGCCGAGCTCGCGCACGACGTCGCGTGGGCTCTTCGCCGTGCCGCGCACCTTGCCGTAAATTTCTTTCGATTGCTTCCCGCTGATCGCCCCCGACTCCACGAGCGCCGCAATCTCCGCAATCTGCGATGCGCTCACCGGGATCTCGGCAGCGAGCCCTTTTGTCACGACATCACGCAGCACTTCGCTCTGGACGAAGTTGGCGACCCGCACGGGGTCGGCCACTTTTGCTGCCTCCTCGAAGAGCGCCGCGATGCGCGGGTGCTGCGTGAGCACGCCCGCCGCCGCTGGGGGAAGCTTGTATTCTGCAACATATCGCGCGCGCTTCGCTGCGGGGAGCTCCGGCATCTCTGCGCGCACCGATGCGACGAACGCTTCATCGAGAACGAGCGGCGCGAGATCGGGCTCGGGAAAGTATCGATAGTCTTGCGCGGTCTCTTTGCTGCGCATGCTGAAGGTGCGGCCGTTTTTTTCGTCCCACCCGCGCGTCTCGAGAGCGACCTTACCTCCGGATTCGAGCACGCCCTCTTGGCGCGCGATTTCGTGGTCGATCGCCTTCTCGACGAACTTGAACGAGTTGATGTTCTTCAGCTCGACGCGCGCGCCGAGCTCCGTCGAACCGATTGCGCGAATCGACACGTTCGCGTCGCACCGGAACGAGCCCTCTTCGAGGTTCCCGTCGTTCACTTCGATGAACATCAAGATCTCACGAAGCGCGCGCAAGTACTCCGCAGCTTCCGCGGCGCTGCGCAAATCGGGCTCGCCCACGACTTCGACGAGCGGCACACCCGAGCGATTGAAGTCGACGATCGATCTCCCGCTTCCCTCGTGGATGTTCTTGCCGGCATCCTCTTCCATGTGCACGCGCGTGATACGCGCTGTGCGGGCGCCGAGGTCGAGAGAGCCGTGACGACTGAAGGGCTCGTCGAACTGACTAATCTGGTAGCCTTTGGGCAGATCTGGATAGAAATAATTCTTGCGCGAAAACCGGCTCACCGGCTCGATCGTGCAACCGAGCGCGAGCGCGGTGCGCACGGCAAAACGCACGGCGCGCTCGTTGAGCACGGGAAGCGCGCCTGGCAAACCTAGGCACGTCGGACAAGTGTGAGTGTTGGGAGGCGCACCGAAGTTGGTCACACACGAGCAAAACGCTTTCGTCGCCGTGAGGAGCTGCGCGTGCACCTCCAATCCGATGACGGGCTCGAAGCGGGACATGCATGTTCGCTTCTAGCAAACACGCTGCGTTTTGCGTCGTCCTCCTTTGGGGCTCGTCGGCGATTGCGAGCGATGTCGCCTTCGAGCTTGCGGGTGGCGACATCATCGTGCGTGCGCCGAGCGGCGAGAAATCGATTGCGATGGGGTGCACGCCGCAGTCCTTTACGTCACTCGGCGACAAAGCGTACGCGCTCTGCGGGCGCACCGTCTTGACCGTGGACGCATCGCACGATCCACCCATCGTCACGAAAAAACGATACGTCGCCCCGCTCGTTTCGCTCACGGTGATCGATGGCGTCGTGTCGGCGCGAACCGCGAAGAGCGTGATGGCGCTCGACGACTATGAAGTGCTCGCCCTCGAGACGCCCGTCGTGCCTCCGCCTCCAACACACAAGCCGATCTCGCTGCGCGCGCCCGAGGGTCGCACCGCATGGGGACCCGAGCGACAATGGACGCCCGCGCCAACCGAACGCGAGCCACGCGGGGTCGAGGCGACCGCAAACGTAACGACGGGCGCAGGGTTCGACGGCCCAGTCGGTGGGTTTCTCTTTTTCGATGCGTCGCTCGCCTACCGCTCCGCTGGCGCGCTCGTCGTCGCTGCGTATGGAACGTTCGGCGCTGCAACCGGAGACTTCGACAGCGGCAATCATGTGACCGGCCCGCGCGGCGGCGATGCACAAGTCGCGGTCGGCGAAGTGCTCGTCGGCGGCGACATACGCTACGTCGCGGTTTCGGGTGGGGTCGGCGTGGGCCTCTTCGAGCACGGTTATCTCGTGGAGCCTGTGCTCGCGCTGCGCGGTCGCGTTGGCGAGCGCGATCGCATCACGTTCGATTGGCACATGTCGTTCGGGATCGGCGCAACGTTCGTCGGTGAATACGGCGGCGCCATCGAGTTCCGCATTGCGCCGACGTGGTGGCTCGGCGTCGACGCGGAAGTGGGCAACCTTCGCTACGGCCGCGCGATGGCCGATGTTCGTCACCGCATCATGGGCACAGGCAAACACGGCACGCTCGACATCCGCGGAGGCGTCGGGCTCGCGTACGTCGAGACATCATCCGCGAACGCAGACCAACCTTCGGAGCCCTGCGGTGCCTTCGTCGGCTTCGGCGGGACCCAAACGACCGACACGCACTGCGTCGGCACGAACGTCGACTACCTCGGCCCCGCGATCTCGTTCGGAATGCTCTGGCGGCCGTGATGACGAGCCTCACGCTCTCCGCGAGCCTCGAAGCTTAGCTGATCCCGAGCTCGGCGAGCTTGTTGTAGAGCGTGCGACGGCTGACGCCGAGGAGGCGCGCGGCGAGCGTGCGATTGCCGCCCGCGCGCGTGAGTGCTTCTTGAACTGCGCGACGTTCGGCGTCCTCGCGTTGCTCGCCGAGGCTCGCGGAGAGCGGGAGGCTCGCGGAGTCTCCTCCGAGCGGACGCGCACGTTCGAGATCGCGCGCGATGTCGGCTGCGTGAATGTCGGCGCCGTCGGCGAAGACTACGAGCCGCTCCACGCAGCTCTGTAGCTCGCGCACGTTGCCTCCCCAATTGCGCGTCGCGAGGCCCGCGAGCGCGTCTTCGGCGATTTTCGGTGCCCGCACGCCGTTGCGCGTGGCGGCGTCGGCGCAGAATCGCGTTGCGAGCTCGGCGACGTCGGTCGAGCGCTCGCGCAAGGTCGGCAGCCACACCGGTACGACGCTCAGGCGATAAAACAAATCTTCGCGAAACTCTCCCGCCTTCACCATCGCTTCGAGATCGCGATGCGTCGCGGCGACGAAGCGTACGTCTGCCTTTTGCACGCCCGTGCCGCCGAGCGTCGTGAACTCGCGTTCCTGCAGGAGACGCAAGAGCTTCACCTGCATCGGCAACGTGACGTCGCCAATTTCGTCGAGAAAGAGCGTGCCGCCTTCGGCGAGCTCGACACGGCCGGGCTTTCGCTTCACGGCGCCGGTGAACGCGCCCCTTTCGTATCCGAACAGCTCGCTCTCGAGCAGCGTCTCTGGGAGCGCGGCACAGTGCACGGCGACGAACGGCCCATCCTTGCGCGCGCTTTGCTCGTGGATCTCGCGCGCCGCGACTTCTTTTCCGGTGCCACTCTCGCCGCGCAATAACACCGTGGCGCTCGAGCGAGCGGCGCGGGCGAGGAGCTCGCGAAGCTCGCGCATCTTCGGAGAAGCACCGATGAGCCGCGTTGCCGTGGGAAGCGCGGGCGGCGCCGACGCGCGCGACGAGCATGCGTCGAGCGTGCGTTGAATCGTCGCGACGACTTCGTCGCGATCGAACGGCTTGAGCAAGAACTCTTTGGCGCCCTGCTTCATGGCGTCGACGGCCATCGGCACGGTGCCGTGCGCGCTAATCACGATCACCGGCAGCTCGGGTACGCTCTTCTGCAGCGCAGCAAGGAGCGCGATGCCGTCCATTCCCGGCATGCGCACGTCGGTGACGACGAGATCGATCGGCGTCTTGCCGACCTCATCGAGCGCGCGCTCGGCGGATGGAACCGCGCGCGCCGCGTAGCCTGCTTGTTTGAGCAACGCGACAAGCACCATGCGCAGTGCGTCGTCGTCGTCGACAACGAGAATGTTCTCTCCAGCCATGCCCGTTCCAACGAGAGTATCACTATGGTGGTCCCATGAGCGCGAGGGAGGTCTCCGATTTCGTATTCTCGATGATCGCGAGCGCCGCGTTCCTCGCGCTCACGGTTCTCGCTGCGTCTCGTGGGCGGCGCGATCCGCTGGCGCGACACCTTGCCCTACTGTGCTTCGACCTCTTCGGTTATTGCACGTCGGAGAGCATCTCCGTTCTGTCGTCGCACCGCGTCTGGGACTGGACCAACGCAGCTGCCGCTTCGCTCGCGCCTGCGCTCTTTTACCACGTGGTATGCGCGTTCGTGGGTCGCCGCCGCGCGCTCGCGACGCCAATAGTTGTATCTTACATATATTTCGTAGGCAACGCGCTCGCGTGCCTTTCGCCCATCGTGTACCCACGCGCCGACGCATTTCCCGGTGGCGGTCTGTGGGCCGTGCTCATGCTCGCCGGCATGGTCGTGCTCGTCACGCACGGCCTCGTGCTGATGATCAGACACGTGCGTGGTGCGTCCGCCGAAGAGCGTTCACGGACGCGACTCGTCATGGCCACAGTCGTCATCGCGGCCGGCGCAAACGCCACGGATCTCGTCGACATCACGGGCGCGACGTGGTCGCCGCACCTCGGCAACCTCGGGCTTGTCGTGAGCGCGCTCGTGCTCACGGTCGTCGCGCTACGCGTGCGGTTGTTCGAGCGGTTGTCATTTCTTACGGCCATCAACGCAGTCGCCATCGCGCTGTTCGTGGTGTTCGCCGAGATCACCGTGTTTCGCGCCGTCGGCGAGCGAACGGCGCTCGCGGTCGTCTTCACGGTGCTCGTGGTGCTTGGCGCGCTCATCGCCGGTCGCTTCGTCGTCACTGAATACGCGGCGGCGCGCGAACGCACGCTCGCGCACGCAACGCTCGGTCGTATGGCTGCGCAGATGGCGCACGACATCAAGAACCCACTCGCGTCGATTCGCGGGGCTGCACAATTTCTCAGCGGCGAGCGCGCCGCCGGGCGATCGATCGACGAGCAACACGAATTCCTCGATCTCCTCGTCGCGCAATGCGATCGCCTCACGCGCGTCGTCGACCAGTATCACCGCATCGGTCGCGCCGAGCCCTTGCTCGGGAAGACGGACCTCAACGACGCCGCACGCGAGGCCGTGAAATTTCTCGGCAGCACCGTCGCCGTCGACGTGAAGCTCGCGGAGCCGCTCATGAGCTGTGAAACGGATCGCGATCTGCTCGTCATCGCTCTCGAGAACGTGCTCCGCAACGCGCACGAGGCCGCAATCGACAAGACCGTCCACGTGCAAACGGGAGAAGGCGAGCGTGGCTGGGTCTACATCGCCGTGCGCGACGAAGGTCCCGGCATGGATCCGCGCACGCGCGAGCGCGCACTCGAGGGTTTCTTCACGACGAAATCGCAAGGCTCGGGCCTCGGGCTCGCGTTCGTTCGCCGCGTGATCGAGGCACATCGCGGCAAGCTTCTCGTCGACACGCAAGAAGGCAAAGGCACCACGGTGCGGATCGAGCTGCGTGCGCTCTCCACGTGAAATTCGGCCAATCGGAGGCGCGCCGCCTAAGCTCGTAGCGTGGATTTTCGAGCCCTCGCGCCGCGCGCATTGCCCGTAGCCTTGCTCGCGCTCGCGGTGGTGTCGGTGCCGGCCATGATTCTGCGCCCCGAAGGCTTGCCGCGCATGCGTGCCGTCGAGAAGGAGCTCGCGGGCGTTCAGGCCGAAAACCGCTCGCTCAAGCGTGATGTTGGCGATTTGAAGACCGACGTCAAACGCCTCCGCGACGATCCCGCAGCCGTGGAGCACATCGCGCGCGATCAGCTCGGAATGGTGCGAAAGAGCGAGGTCGTCTTTCAATTCGGCAAGCAGTAGAGTCTTCGCGTGACACTCGAGCTCGCGGAGAGCCTGCTCTTGTCGGAAGCGGTGACGCCACGCGCCATCGCGCGGGGTCTCTTCTTGGAAGTGACGCAGCAGATGCCGCTCGTCCAGGCGCTCCTCGTGACGGGCGCCATCGACGAGCCCAAGATCGAAGAAGCGATCGGGCGCGGCTCACCCGAACCGCTCACCACCATCACGCCGTCGCTTGCGCTCGTGCAGCGCCTTCCGCGCGGGTTTTGCTCTCGGCTGCTCGTGGTTCCGATCGGCATCGACCCAGAGACTGGCGCTATCGACATCGCCCTCGTCGACGCCCGCGACGAGCACGCCGCACGTGAGGCTGCGTTCTTCCTGCGCGCAGACCTGCGCATTCACCGCGCGACCGTGTCCGCCATTCGCGCGGCCATCGAGCTGATCCACAAAGCCGACTCGACCCTGGTGCCATCGCCGAATCAGGGCGAGCGCACGCGTACACCCATTTGGGGAACGCCCGTCGTGAGCGTCGTGCCGCAACCCGTGGCGCACGCAGCGCCAGCCGACATGCCCATCCCACTGATGCGTCGCTCCGCGCCGCCGATGGATCATTCGCCGAAGGACGACAGCGCCGTCATCGAGCTTCGAACGCCCGCATCAAGCTCTCCGCGAGGCTCGATTCGCACGCCCGCGCCCGATACGGATCGCGATCCCGTGTTTGCGTTGCGCGCGCCCGCCTCGATGCGGCGACCCATCGCCATCATGGTCGCCGAGACGCGCATCGAATCGGCGCCGCCGGCTTCCGTGCGCACGGGGGCTGTCACGGTGCCTGCGCCGAGACAAGATTCACGTCACGTCGCGGTCACTTCACCCGCGCCGCCTCGTCGGATGTCGCCCTCGATCGGGATGCCCGCGTTGCCCCTTCCCGACGCAACGCCCGTGCTCGCCGCGATGGACGAAGCCAACGATCGCGACGCCATCATCGCACTCTTGATCTCGGGGCTCCGCTCGGCTGCGCGTCGTGTTGCGGTGATGGCCGTCAAGCGCGACTCGTTCGTGGGTTGGTCGTGCAACGCCGAATTCGGCGACGCGCGCGAGTGGCGCAACGTGCAAGTTCCGTCCAACGTTCCCAGCGTGCTCGCAACGGCCGCGGCCGGCACGCCGTATCTCGGTCCGCTGTTTCGCACCGATGGGCACTTGGGTCTGCTCGAGTTCATGAAGGAAGCGTCGCGCGACGTCGCCGTCACGGGTGTGCGCGTCGACATGCATCCGGCTCTCGTGCTCCTCGCCGACGATCTCGCCGACACCGCGCTCGCGACGAAGCGCATGGAGCAGCTCGGCAAGACCGCGGGCCTCGCGCTCGCACGCATCATCCGCAAGCCTCCCGCTCTCCGCGAGGCTCCCAAATGACCGACGCGAAGAAACCGATCTACGACCCTAGCGATCTCGACGTCATCGGCTTCGACTTCGATCGCGATCTCGGCAAACCCGGCAAACCCCCATTTTCACGCGGGATCCGCGCAGACATGTATCGCGGTCGCGTCTGGACCATGCGCCAATACGCTGGCTTCGGCACCGCGCGCGAATCGAACGAGCGCTACAAATACCTGCTCGCACAAGGCCAAACGGGTCTCAGCGTCGCGTTCGATTTGCCAACACAAATGGGTCGCGACTCCGACGACGCGGAAGCAACCGGCGAGGTCGGTCGCGTGGGCGTGGCGATCGACACCATCGAGGACATGCGAACGCTCCTCGCCGGCATCCCGCTCGACAAGGTTTCGACGTCGATGACCATCAACTCGACTGCCGCGATCCTCCTCGCGCTCTACATTGCCGTCGCCGAAGAGAGCGGCGTCTCGCGCGACGCCATCTCCGGGACGATTCAGAACGACATCCTCAAGGAGTACATGGCGCGCGGAACGTACATTTATCCGCCGGCGCCTTCGCTTCGCCTCATCACGGACATCTTCGCGTTTTGCGGGCGTGAGGTTCCGAAGTGGAACACGATTTCGATCAGCGGCTATCACATCCGCGAAGCCGGAGCCGACGCCATCCAAGAAGTCGCGTTCACGCTCGCCGACGGCATCGCATACGTGAAAGCCGCGGTCGACGCAGGGCTCGACGTCGACGGCTTCGGCGGCCAGCTCTCGTTCTTCTTCAACGTGCACAACGATCTCCTCGAGGAGGTCGCGAAATTCCGCGCCGCGCGCCGCATGTGGTCGCACATCATGAAGGAGCGATTCGGCGCCAAAACCGACCGTGCGCGCGCTCTCCGCTTCCATTGCCAAACCGCCGGCATGACGCTCCAAGCGCAGCAGCCTCTCAACAACGTCGTGCGCGTCACGGTGCAAGCGCTCGCGGCCGTGCTCGGTGGATGCCAATCGCTTCACACGAACGGGTTCGACGAAGCCCTCGGTTTGCCTACCGCGGATGCCGCAACGCTCGCGCTTCGCACGCAGCAAGTGATCGCGAGTGAGTCGGGCGTCGCCGAGATCGTCGACCCACTCGGCGGCAGCTACGCGATCGAAGCGCTCACGGCACGCATCGAAGCGGGCGCGCGCACATACATCGAACGCATCGACGCGATGGGCGGCATGGTCGCTGCGATCGAACAGGCTTATCCGCAGCGCGAAATTCAACAGAGCGCGTATGCGTACCAGCTCGAAATCGAGCAGAAGAAACGCATCATCGTCGGCCTCAACGCTTACGCATCCAAAGACGAAGCAAGCGTCCCCGTGTTTCGCATCGATCCGCGCATCGAAGAAGAGCAGCGCACGCGTGTGCGTGCCGTGCGCGCCGGCCGCGACGCAGCGAAGTGGGCTGCGGCGATCGAGCGAATCGAGCGCGCCGCGCACGGCAAAGACAACTTGATGCCGCTCGTGCTCGACGCCGTGAAAGCCCGGGCAACCGTGGGCGAAATCGCAACGACACTTCGACGTGTGTGGGGTGAGCACACAGAGACGCTCGCGCCTTTGTGAGCTAAACTTCCGACCATGCGCGTCTTCGCGTTTGTAGCGCTCGCGATCGCGGTTGCATGCAGCAGCACGCAGAACCCCGACACCGACGCCGGGTCGACGAACGACAGCGGTACCACCACCGATGGCGCGCCTTCCTACGAGGCGAGCATCCCCTACGACGGCGCGCTCGGAACGTGCCTTGGCGCGTCGCTCCTTTCCGATCTCGGCAAGACTCGACTCATGGTCGGCGCATCGATGGCGGATGCCACCGCGAAGGCCGCGCCCTTCGATATTCGTTACACGTACATTTCCGGCGGCGTGGCAGACGGAGCCGGGCCTTGCGCGAGCTGCGCCACGGGTTGCACTGCAGCCGGCGTCTCGTGCTCGAACAAGCAAAAGCCGGGATGCGGGTGGTGGGGCTGCTGGCAATACGACCAAGACCCGCCCGGCGCGTACGCACGCAGCTTCTTCTCGAACGCGGCGGCGAACGGCGAGATCCCAATGATCACGTACTACATGCTCCTCCAAGCGAGCGGCGTGAAGGAGGGAGCCCCCGAGGTCACGCAGGCCGCCAACGACGCGACGTTCATGGCGCGCTACTACGCCGACTGGCGCTTCTTGCTCCAGCAAGTCGGCACCGCGAAAGTGCTCTTTCATTTCGAGCCTGACTTCTGGGGTTACGCCGAGCAACCGGGAACCGACCCGCACGCCGAGCCGGCCGCCGTTGCGAGCGCCAACGCAATCGATTGCGGCAGCGACGAGAACAGCATTGCCGGCTTTGGGCATTGCATCGTTTCGATGGTGCGCAAATACGCGCCGAGCGCGCGCATCGGTTTCCACGCGTCGTCGTGGTCCACCAACATGGATGCCGCCGGCAACACGAGCCCTTCGTTCGATGTCGCAGCCGAAGCCAAGAAGACGGCCGCATTCCTTCTCGCGTGCGGCGCAGACGGCAGCGACTACCTCGTCGTCGAAGCCTCCGATCGCGACGCTGGCTACTACACGTCGATCGGCCAAAACCGCTGGTGGGACGACACCAACACGAAGCTTCCGACGTTTCACCAAGACTTCGCGTGGCTCAAGGCGCTCGCCGAGGCCGCGAACAAACCGCTCATCGATTGGCAGCTCCCTGTCGGCAACATGTCGCTCGCCAACACCAACAACGCCTGGCACGACAACCGCGTCGACTACTTCTTCGCCCACCCCGACGAGCTCGCCGCCGCGCATATGGTCGGCATGGCGTTCGGCGCAGGCGCAGGCGGGCAAACGACGCCCGAGACCGACAACGGCAACTTGATCGCCAAGACGAAATCGTACGTCGCGAGCGGTGGACAAAAACTCTGCCCGTGAGCTCGTAGAGCGGTTCTTCCTTCCGGATACGACGCAGCCCTCGTATCTCGGCGCGCGATGGCTCTTCTTGCGCGCGAGCGGCGTGTTTTATCTGTCGGTGTTTTATTCGCTCGCAACGCAAATCCGCGGGCTCCTCGGCGACGACGGCATCTTGCCGGTCTCCGAATTTTTCCCGCTCGTTCGCGCGCACTACGGGCTGTCGCGGTTCTGGGTCCTCCCGTCGCGTTTGTGGATCGCGCCAAGTGATCGCGGGCTCGTCGCGCTCGTCGCGGTCGGCCTCGTTGCGTCGCTCTTGTTGATCGCCAACATCGCGCCGCGCGTGGCGCTCGTCATGTGCGGCCTGACGTTCGCTTCGTTCGTGAACGCTGCGCAAGACTTCTCGATGTACCAGTCCGACGGGATGCTGCTCGAGGCAACCGCCGCGGCGTTCGTGCTCGCGCCGCGCGGTCTCCGTCCGAAGCTCGGCGGGTCGGATCCGCCATCGCGTGCCGCGCGCTTTCTCGTCTTGTGGGAGTGCTTCCGTATCTACTTCGAGTCCGGCATCGCGAAGCTCGCGAGCGGCGATCCGAGCTGGCGCGACATGTCGGCGATGGATCACTATTACGAGAACGGCCCGCTCCCGACGTGGCCCGGCTGGTGGGCGCAGCAGCTCCCGCATGGCTTCCACATGGCGACAGCGGTGCTCACGCTCGCCGTCGAGCTCGTGATCGTGTTTGGCATCTTCGGGCCGCGTCGCGTGCGCCTCGCGACGTTCGCGCTTCTCACCGCGCTTCAAGTCGGCATCATCCTCACGGCGAACTATTGTTTTCTCAACTATCTCGTCCTCGCCCTCGGCTTCATGTGCGTGGACGATGGGCGTTGGTCGCGCGAGACGACGCGTCGCCCGTTCGAGCGCGTTCGATTTTGGGCGGCCACGGCGTGGATCGGCACGCTCATTTATTCGTCGGCGGCGGTGTTCGTCTTCGCCGGAGCGCCCGAGCCGATGTCGTGGCTCGCGGCGCCGGCGAGCCTCCTCGGGCGCGCCAGACTCGCCAATCGTTACGGGCTCTTCGCGCGCATGACGAATGTACGTTATGAGATCGAATTCGAGGCCCAAGCGCCCGACGAAACGTGGGTGTCGTACCGCTTCAAGTACAAGCCGCAAGCGCTCGACGAAGCTCCGGGAATCTACGCGCCGTATCAACCGCGTTTCGAGTGGAACCTTTGGTTCTGCGCGATCTACGAAGAAGGCGTTGGGCCACGCAACCGTCTCCGCGTCGCGCGCCAGACTTGCCCGTGGGTCATCGCGACCGAAGCGAGACTGCTCGATCGCGCGCCGCACGTGCTCGCGCTCTTCCGCGAAGACCCGCTCCACGGCGCGACGCCGCGAGCGGTGCGCGCCGTGCTCTACCACTACTGGATGACCGATCGCGCGACGCTCCGCCGGACGGGCAACTACTGGCGACGCGAACGCATCGGCACGTACATCGACGTCGTCGACCACGAGTAACAAATTGGGCCAATCATCGCGGCGTGCGTAGCGTCGAAGTCATGCAAGCACCGCGTCGCGCATTTCGACGATACGTGCGTCTCGATTGTCAGGTCGTCCGCGAGCATGACTTTCGCGTCGTCAGCGAGCTCGCGCTCGATCTCTCCGAGCGCGGAATGCTCGTCACCACACGCGAGCGCGTGCTCACCGGCGAGGACGTCGTCGTGTCGTTCAAGCCGCCCTCGAGCAACCGCTTCGTCGACGCGCTCGGCCACGTGACGCGCGTCCTTCACGGCCGGCGCCCCGGTGATCGCGGTCGATGCCTGGGCATCGAGCTCTACGCAATGGACGAAGACGATCGCCACCATCTCTGGAGCAGCCTCCGCGGTCTTCCCGCGCCAGACCCGCTTCGCGATCCGGCACGCGGAATCGTCTCCCGTTTGACGCCGCGCGCCCCGCGCTGACTGCTATCCTCCGGGCGTGACAGCTCGCCCACTCCTGCCGTTTCTGTTCGCGTTCATCGCGTGCGGCGGGCCCGTGAAAGATCCGCTCGTTGGGATCGACGGCGGGGACGCCGGCGACGCATCGCAAAAGCTCGATGGCGAGCCCGACGCCGATCCAACGCTCGGCGGGCCGTGCAGCGACGACGGGCAATGCAACGACACCGTCGACTGCACGCACGACTCGTGTGATCTCACGCTGCTTCGGTGCCGCAACGTGCCCGACGACACACTCTGCGACAACAGCATCTATTGCGATGGCAAAGAGGTCTGTCACAAAACGGGCTGCGGCCCCGGGCCCGTCGTCGCGTGCTCCACCGAGAGCGCGTGCGATATCGATTCATGCATCGAAGGGCAGAAGACATGCCAGTCGATTCTCCGCGACGTCGATGGCGACGGCGACGGCGACGATCACTGCGCCGGCGGACACGATTGCGACGACGCGAATCCGGCCGTCTCGAGCCTCCATACCGAAGTGTGCGGCAACCTCATCGACGACAACTGCAATGGGCAGACCGACGAGAAACCATGCTCCAACGCGCAAAACGCGACGTGCGGAACTGCGCTCGCCGTGACCGCCGCCGGTACGTACGCGATGTCGACGGTCGCGGCGCCGAAGACGTTTCCGGCGACGTGCTCGGTGACGACGCCCAGCGCAGCGCACGACGTCGTAGCGGCCGTTACCGTCCCCGCCGGCCCGAACGTCGATCTCGATGTGTGGGCCGAAGGTCCGTTCGGAAGCGAAACGGCAGTCGCGATCTTCTCGACATGCGGCGTCTCCACTTCGGAGCTCGCATGCGGCGCGAGCTACGCGACGTGGGCCACGCGGGCGCGCGCGCGAAACGTTGCACCCGGCACGTATTACGTCCTCGTCACGTCATCGCAAGAGACCACCGTCGATCTCTCGATTGACTTCCTCGCGCCCACCGCGAAAGCGGCCAACGAGACGTGCGGCACCGCGGTCGCGATCCCCACGGGCGTGCCGAACACGGTTTCGATCATCGACCCGGCCAAAGATCTTCCCGATGCATGTGGCGCTAAGACAGGCGAGCTCACGTACTCGCTCAACCTCACCTCGGCGCAAGACGTCCGCATCTACGCCTCGACGCTGCGCGGCGGTGGCGATCCCGTCGTGGGTTTGCGTGTGCCATCGTGCACCGGCTCGACCGACGAAATTCGCTGCAAGGACGGCGCGGCACTACCGCTCTTCGCGCGCAACCTCACAGGTAACTACGTCATCACGGTTGCCGGCACGTCACCGATCGACGCGAACATTCTCGTCGTGCTCTCGGCACCCACCGTCACGCCGCTCGATCAGTCGTGCTCGACGTCGCCCGCCGCCACTTTCAACGCGACGATGAATTTCGATCTCGGCGATCACGAAGACTCCATCCACGATGGGTGCTTTCCGGGAAGTCCCACGGCGTCGTTCGATGTCGAGCTCTCCAATGCGAGCGATGTGCTCGTCGTTGGGCGGTTTCCGCAAACCGAAGCGGGCGCCGTGTCGTTCGATGCGCCGGGCTGCGCCACGACCGACAAGCTCTTGTGCTCCATATCGTCCACACCCGTTCGCGTGAGCAAGCACAACATCGCGGCCGGTAGTTATCGCGTCGTCGTCGCAGACTCGACGGGCCAGAAAGGCACGCTCACCACGCTCGTTCGCGACACCGTCACCGCGACGTCGGTCACGGCGTCCGATGATTGCTTCGGGACGGTGATCGATATCCCGTCGACTGGCGGCTACTTCTACGGCGACACCACCGGCAAGACCGCCGACTTCGACGAGAGCTGCGACATCGGAAGCGCCCCACCCGGCGGCGCAGCCGACCAAGTCATGCGACTCGTGCTCGCTCAAAACCAGCGCGTCATCTTCAGCATGGACGGCGCAACGTACAACACCATCTTGAGCCTCCGCCAAGGCGCGACCTGCCCCGGCACGGAGCTGAAGGGCGCATGCAACTTCTCGTTTTCCGGGCCTCGCAGCTTTCTCGACTACGAGCTCACCGCGGGCACGTATTGGGTCATCATCGACGGCTACAATCTCTCAGCAGGGCCGTGGGACCTCGACGTCCGCGTGATCGCGCCTTAGCTTGGGCCATATGACGAAGGCCCCCATTCAGGCCGTCCAGAACGAGCTGGTTCGCCAAGCGGATTTGTCGTCGCACGCGGTCACGCCGACGCGGAAAAAGATCGCGCTCGTCATCGCGGGCGTTGCCGATTTGATCCAGCTCGGCTTTTTCCCCGTGTTCGGCGAGGGCGCGCTTTCCCCGCCGGACGACGTCCTCGACGTCATCGTCGCCATCGCGCTCTTCGCGACGCTCGGCTTCAAGCTGCGCTTGCTCGTCGCGCTGGGTATCGAGCTCGTGCCCGGTGTTGCCCTCTTCCCCTCGTGGACGGCCGTCGTCGCGACGCTGCCCACGGTCGAAGTGAAAAAAGTAAAAGTCCAAGTGCTGCCAAAGGGCCGCCCGGAGCCGTCGCTGCCGCACACCGATTCGTACCTCGGCTAACTCGGTTTCTCCGAGCGCGAGCCTCAGGCTCAGTGGTTCTTGTCGTGCAGCGCGCCCGGGCCGCAGCGGAGCTTGCCTGCGCGCTCTTCGCATTTGACGTCTTGCTCGTAGGTCGCTTCGACAACACCGTCGCCGTTGAAGTCGGCGCGGGCGCGGGCGGTGCCTTCGGTGTCGCTCTTCTTCGTCCACTCGTATTGGAAGCGCTGCGGATCGCGAACGCGGAAGTCGCCGCACTTGAAGGCTTCGTCGGACCAATCGTCGGCGGTGCTCGCGTACGTTTTGTGTGCAACCGACGTTAGCTCCACTGGCACCGAGCGCGTCGACGGCGGGAGGACGCCTGTCTTGCCGGCGCATGCGATGACGGCGCGCGACAAATACACGACGTTCGATTTGCCTTCTTGAAGCTCCGAGTTTGCGACGAAACGCGTCCAGCCGAAGGTGCGAAACGCGAACGTGATGCCGAAGAGCACGACGATCGAGAGCGTGCCCCCGAGGAGGACGACCTTCTTCCCGGAGACGGTTTTCCGCTCGCTCATCGCGCTCGTGTACCATACCTGCCTGATGCGCATCCTCCATCGCGTCACCATCGCCGATGCGGCCGCGCACCTTGTCGCGGTCGAGACCACGATTTCTGCCGACGCACCCCTGCCCGAGCCGCTCGAGCTCTTCTTCGCCGTGTGGACGCCCGGATCGTACCTCGTCCGTGAGTACGCACGCCATGTCGAGTCGATGGCATGCGACGCGCACGAGGTCGTCAAGGTTCGGAAGAACGCATGGCACGTTCGACACGTTGGCGCGCGCGAGGTCACCGTTCGCTACCACGTCTATTGCGGCGATCTCACGGTGCGCACGAACCACATTGACGCATCCCACGTCTACTTGAACGGCGCGCCAACGTTCGCGGCCGTGCCCGATCACCTCGATGTGCCCATCGAGATCGAGCTCGATTTGCCAGAGGGTCACGTCGTCGCAACGGCCCTCGAGAAGATCGGACCGCATCGCTATCGCGCGAAGAACTACGACACGCTCGTCGACTCGCCCATCGAGGCTGGCCGCTTCCGCGCCGCATCCACCGTCGCCGCATCGCGCCGTCACGACTACGCGATTTGGCCGGCCACCGCGATCAGCGATGCCAACGTTGCGCGTCTTCTCGAATGCACGAAGACGATCGTCGAGACCGAAGCCGCGCTCTTCGGCGGGGTCCTCCCGCACGATGGATACACGTTCATCCTGCATCTCTCGCCGCGTGCGCGTGGTGGGCTCGAGCACATGGCATCGAGTTCGCTCATCGCACCCGAGGCGTCGTTCGATACGCGCGAGGGATTTCTCAACATCATGTCGCTCGTCTCGCACGAGTATTTCCATCTCTGGAACGTGAAACGCATTCGCCCGGGCGGCCTCTCGCCGTATCGCTACGAAGAAGAGAACTACACGCGCCTCCTTTGGTGGTTCGAAGGCGGGACGAGCTACTACGACTATCGCGTCCTTCGGCTCGCCAAGCTTTGCACCGCCGACGAGTACCTCGACCACATCGCGAGCGAGATCGCCTACGTGGAGTCGACGCCCGGCCGCCTCGTGCACTCGCTCGATGCGGCGTCGTTCGATGCGTGGATCAAGCTCTATCGGCCCGACGAAAACTCGGCGAACAGCACCATCAGCTACTACCGCAAGGGCGAGCTCGTGAATGCGATGTTCGACCTCGAAATCCGCGCGCGCAGCAGCGGCCGCGCGAACCTCGACATGGTGCTCGCCCACCTTTGGAAGAAACACGGCGAGACGGGCGTGCCCGTTCCGGAAGATGGGATGCAGAAAATCTTCGAAGAGGCGACGGGCCTCGAGCTCGGTGATGTGTTCGACGCATTCGTTCGGAGCGCGCGCGATCTCGACGTCGAGCGCTCGCTCGGGCACGCCGGTCTCGTCGTCGAGCGCGCGCCACGCGGCGAATCCACGGCGAGCCTAGGCATGCGCACGCGCGGCGACGCGGGCCGGCTCATCGTCTCGAGCGTTCTTCGCGGATGCGCGGCGCAGCGCGCGGGCATCGACGCCGGCGACGAAATCATCGCCATTGGCGGCAAGCGCGTTGACCAAAACGGGGTCGACGCCGCGCTCCTCGGCAAACACTCGCGCGATCGCGTCGACGTGCTCGTCTCGCGCGATGGCCGCGTTCAATCGATCGAGTGCACGCTCGACGGCCCCCGACTCGACAAAATCAAGGTCGTGGTTGCGAAAGATTCGACCGAAGCGCAAACCGCGCTTCGTCGCGCGTGGCTCGGCGACTAGCCCGCGGTTGGCACGCTCGCCTGGCCCGATGTGGCCGTGCCACCATGGATTTGCGATTTGCCGGCGATTCCACGCGGCACGCGGCGTGCTCTACGTTCCGCCGAGCGCGCTCTGCTTATTCACTCATTGGCGAAAGGATTGAGCTTAGAAAAACGAAAGTGGCTTGCACAAACGGGTCAGAGTCGGAAGCAAGCAAATCTCACCACGGGGACGACGAACCTGCACCAGTGCGCGTGTTGCGCTTGAATGTGCGGGCCGAGAATGTTCCTACGGAAAGGGCGCTACGTTTTAACAAACGTCGCACTACACCACCGTGAGTGAGTGAGGCATCGCGGAGGGAACGGGACCTCGCGCCTGAACATGTCCTCCTTCGGAGGACGGGCGCCGCGCTACAAATTTGCTCGCATCACGCGAGGACTATCTGTCCACGTTTACTTTCAGTCAGACGCCCGGTGGGCGTTTGCGCCCAAATGCGAATTCGCTCCGGGCGCCGACTGAGACGCACACGTGTAGTTATGGGGGACGACGGTTTGAAAGCGTTACGCCGCTTGGACGGCGTCGATCTTCTTTTTGACGAGGTCGTAGCTCTTGTTGAGCGTGGAGACTTCTTCGAGCTCCGAGTCCTCGATCTTGATCTTGTATTGGCGCTCGATGGCCGCGACGATTTCGACGCCCATCATGGAGTCGATGCCGAGGTCTTTGAAATGCGTGTCGTCCGGGATTTCGTCTTTTTCGGCGATTTCCAGGATGAGAGAACGGAGCTCCGTCTTCAAGTTCTCGCTCGCACTCACGAAGCACCTCGCTTTTCGACGAGCTCGAGCAAATCCTTCACGGTCTGGATGCCTGCGAGCGATTCGTCGGGGATTTGAATCTTCAGCTGACGCTCCATCGCTCCGACGATCTCGAGCATGCCGAGAGAGTCGATCCCCAGCTCGCTGATGACGGTGGCCTCCGAGATGTTCGGAAACTCCTTCTCTGCGATTTCGGTGGCCGTCTTCTGGAACATAAGAAGAAGGTCGTTGCGACTGGGCGCCATGGTGTTCGTCATGCCTCCTGCGAATTCGATGCCCGCGCTAGCTACCCGAAAACCCGCGAAACCTCAAGGCCGATACTGCACGGGTGGTCATGTCGGCTGGTCACGGTCTGCGCGGTCCGCGAATGAATTTGCGCGTTTGGGCAGGGTGTCGTCCATGAACATACGCTTGGTTTTTCGACGCTGGGGCTTGCCGCTCGAGGTCCGTGGGAGCGCGCCTTGGGGCACGATTTCGACCTTCCAGACGGCGATTCCAATCTGATCGGTCACGGCTTTTTGGACGTCGATGGCGAGCTGGTCGGCGTCGCCCGAGAAGGCCTCGGCGCAAACGACGAGCTGCTCTTCGCCCGTGCCGTCTTCGACGAATTTGCCATTCGAGTCGACCGTGACACCGAACGCTACGACGTTGCCGCGGCGCACGCCGGGGAGCTCGCTCGCGACCCACTCGATGTCGTTGGGGTAGAAGTTACGGCCGCGGATGATGATGATGTCCTTGAGACGACCGCAAATGTAGATCGACCCATCGGCGAAGTAGCCGAGGTCGCCGGTGTGGAGCCAGATGCGATCGTCGCCGGGGATTTTTTTGAACGCTTCGGCCGTGAGCTCGGGCTCTTCGAAGTAACCCTGACCGATGCTTGGGCCCGTCGTGACGATTTGACCGACTTGGCGCTCGCCGAGCGCGTTGCCCGCTTCATCGATGACGCGGATCTCGTGATCGGGAAATGATTTGCCGCAGCACACGAGCTCTTGGGCGTCGGCGGCAGAAGATTTTTTCGTTTCGCTTTGCTGGAGCGATTTCGGATCGATCGAGTCGGTCGAAAAACCTTGGCCGTGCGGCGCAAAGCTGATCGCGAGCGTCGCCTCGGCCATGCCGTACGACGGGATGTACGCCTTCGGGTTGAACCCAGCGGGCTTCAATCGCTCTGCGAAATCACGCAGCGTCTTGGCCTGAATCGGCTCGGCGCCGCAGCCCGCGATGCGAATGCACGAGAGATCGAGACCTTGAACGTCTTTCTCTTTGAGGCGCTTGGCGACGAGCGCATACGCGAAGTTCGGTGCGTAGGTGATCGTCCCGCGGTGGCGGTTGATCGCATCGAGCCAGATGCGCGGGCTTCGAACGAAGCTCGCCGTCGGCATGAAGACGACGGGAATTTCCGTGAAGAGCGGGCCAATGACGAAGCCGATGAGACCCATGTCGTGGAAGAGCGGCAGCCAGCTCGTTCCTTTGTCGACGCTCGAGTCTTTGCCGAGCCCGTGAATCATGAACGCTTCGCTGTTGGCGGCGAGGTTGCCGTGCGTGACGACGACGCCCTTCGGTTTCGACGTCGAGCCCGACGTGAACTGCAAGAAACACAAATCGTCGGCGGACAATTTCACGTCGAGCTTGCCGGGCGAAGGCGCAGCGAGCATGTCGGTCGTCATGACCTCTCGAATGCAGTCGGTGCGCGGCACGACGGGGTCGATGAACTGACGCGTTGCCTGCGTGGTGAGGAGAAGCTTCGCGCCCGACGCGTTGACGACGTGCGCAACGGTGTCGTGGTAGGTGTCGACGTTCTTGAACGAGAGCTGCGGATACATCGGCACGGGCACGCCGCCCGCGTAGATCGCACCGAGAAACGACAGCACGAATTCGTCCGGATCGGGGACGACGATCGCCACGCGATCACCACGCTTCACACCGTGCGCGGCGAAGTGCGCTCCGCGGCGTTCGGCCTCTTCGTCGATGGTTTGGAACGAGCAAAACCGCTCGGTGCCATCTGCGCGGATGAAGACGAAGCCTTTCTTGTCGAGGTGACGGAGCTCCTTGACGGCATCGACGAGCGTCGGCGCCACGAGCTTCGGGCGTTTCGAATCGGTCAGAAGCATCGGCAACGCCGCTACCATTGCATGCGCATCACGCGCAAGCACCGAGGTTTTGAGGCGATCGACGTGCAAGCCCCTGCACGTGCGAACCGCTATTCGCAGCCGGTTTCGTTGCCGATGGGTCGACCGCGAGGTTATAAGCACCAGGTAACGTGCGACGCGTGTTCATTACGGGTGTTGGTGTCGTGAGCTCGATTGGGCTCGGCCGTCGCGCTTTTTTTGATGCGCTCGCGAGAGGGCAAAGCGGCATCACTCCCGTCGAGTCGTTCGATGCCGCTCCGCTCGGTCGCTCCATCGCCGGTGAGATCAAAGATTTCCGCGCCGAGGATCACCTCACCGCCAACGAGCTTCGCCGCGCCGGGCGCTGCTCTGCGATGTCACTCGCCGCGATGCGCATGGCCGTCGAAGACGCTGCCATCACACCGCAAGACCTCCGCGGGCCGCGTACGTCGGTCGTGCTCGGCACCACGATGGGCGAGGCCGACGTCATCGCCGACCTCGACCATGCTTGGATTGCCGGCGGTCAGAGCGCGGTGCGCCGCACGCTCCTCCCGAAGTACGGGTCCACGCTCTTGCCGATTCACCTCGCGCGCGCCATCGGCGCCCAGGGCATGGTCCTCACGATGCCCGCCGCGTGCGCAGCGGGAAACTACTCGATCGGTTTCGCGACCGACTTGATTCGCTCGGGCCGCGCGGATGTCGTGATCGCCGGCGCCGCAGAGATGCTCCAGCAGCTTCAGTTCTCCGGCTTCGTACGCCTCGCGGCGATGGCGCCCGAGCGATGCCAGCCGTTCGATCTCAATCGCCAAGGTTTGATCCTCGGCGAAGGCGCGGGCCTGCTCGTTCTCGAATCCGAAGAGCATGCCGTCCGCCGCAACGCGCACGTGCAAGCCGAGGTCGGCGGTTACGGCCTCTCGTGCGACGCGTACCACATCACTCGCCCGGATCCCGAAGCCATGGGCAGCGCTCTCGCGATGCGCCTCGCGCTCGAGCACGCAGGCATCGGCCCCGACATGGTCGACTTCGTGAACGCACACGGCACCGGCACGCGCGCGAACGATCTCGCGGAAGCCAAAGTCATGCGCGCCGTCTTCGGCGACCGCCGCGTTCCGATCTCCAGCGTGAAGAGCATGATCGGTCACTGCATGGGCGCATCGAGCGCGCTCGAAGCGATCTCGTGCGTCATGACGATCGAGACCGGCATCTACCCGCCGACGATCTCGTACGAAACGTTCGACCCCGCATGCGACATCAACGTCGTCGCCAACACCGCGCGCAAGGGCAAGGCGGATGTCGTGCTCAACAACTCGCTCGCGTTCGGCGGCTACAACGCGGTCGCGTGTTTTGCGAAGCCCGGCGTCCTCCCCGACCCGGCATTACGGCCGCGTCGCGCTGCCGCCTGAGTCGTGGAGCCGCGTATCGTCACCGGCATCGGGATTTGCTCGACGATCGGCATCGGTCGCGAAGCATTTTTTCGCGCTCTCGCGAACCCGGTGCTTCTTCGTGACGCGCCCAAGAAGGCCGTCGAGAGCTTCGATGCGACGCCGTACAAAGACGCTGCAGTCGCCGAAGTGCCGGACTTCGATCCGACGAAGTATCTCGGCGACAAGGGGCTTCGGACGCTCGACCGATTGACGAAGCTGCTCGTCGTCGCGACGCGCCTCGGCGCGGTCGACGCCGGGCTCAAGAAGGACAACGTCTTCATTGCGCCCGCGTCGGCCGATCGCGTCGGCGTCGTGTGCTCGAATGCGTACGGCTCGCTCGAAGCCATCACGGAGCTCGATCGCGTCGCTCACCTCGAAGACGCGCGCTACATCAACCCCGCGAGGTTTCCGAACACCGTTGCCAACAGCGCAAGCGGCTACGCGAGCATCTGGGAAGAGATGCGCGCGCTCAACGTCGCCGTGAGCGACGGCAACTGCGGCGCGCTCGATGCTGTCGCGTGCGCCGACGTGCATTTCGAAAACGATCGCGCTTCTGCGCTCCTCGTGGGCGGCGCCGAAGCCGCGAGCGAAGCGCTCTACGTCGCGTTTCATCGGCTTGGCATGCTCGAAGCGGGTGCGCTCCTCGGTGAAGGCGCAGCGATGCTCGCGCTCGAGCAAGCCGCGTTTGCAAAATCGCGCGGCGCCCGGGCGCTCGCCGAAATTACGGGCTTCGGCACTGCATTCGACGCCCCCGACAATGACGGACAAATGATTTTCGCGTCGACCGACGCCGTGACGCGCGCAATCGAGAGCTGCCTCGAGGATGCCCAGCTCGCCCCCAAAGACGTCGACATCGTCGCGAGCGGCATCTCGGGTCTCAGGCCGTTCGACACCGCGGAGCTCGCGGGGATCAACGCCGTGCTCGGTGACGACGTATGCGTCTCCAAACCGAAAGCGCTCGTCGGTGAAACGCTCGGCGCCGGTGGCGCCATGGCGCTCGCGTGCGCGGTCGCGTGGATTCAGGGCATCGCGCCCGCCGCGATCTTGCACGGTCCAGCGCCCAAGCAGGTGCGTAACGTTCTCGTCACCATCACCGGTTATTACGGCAACGCGTCCGCGGTTCTCGTGCGCGCGCCCATGCTATAGCGCGCGAGCCATGGGTTTCATCGACGACAAAGCGCACGCCGAGCTCGACCGAATCCGCAAAGCTCGCGAAAAGCAGCTCTACCCATTCTTCCGCGAGTTCGAGAGCGGCGGTCTGCACACGACGATCGCGGGCAAGCCGGTCATCAACTTCAGCTCGAACGATTACCTCGGCCTCACGAATCACCCGAAGGTGAAAGAGGCGGCGCACAAAGCCGTCGACAAATACGCGTGTGGTCTCTCGAGCTCGCGCGTGCAGGCCACGACCACCGAGCACGTCGCGCTCGAGAAGCGTCTCGCCGATTGGTACGGCTTCGAGAAGTGCCTGCTCTTCACGACGGGCTACCAAGCGATGCTAGGCACGATCGCTTCTCTCGCCGACAAAGACACGACGCTCGTCCTCGACGCGTACAGCCACGCATGCATCCTCGACGGAACGTTCATGGCTGCAGGAACGCCGGGGCGCGCGCCCGAGGTTCGTTTCTTCAACCACAACTCGGTCAAGAGCCTCGAACGCATTTTGAAGACGCGCGAGCGCAAGAACGCCGTCGTCCTCATCGAAGGCGTCTACTCGCTCGACGGCGACACCGCGCCCATCAAAGAAATGATCGACATCTGCGCCGCATACGATGCGTTCATCGTCCTCGACGACGCGCACGGCACCGGCACGCTCGGCGAGCACGGCCGCGGAATTTTGGAAGCCGCGGGCGTCGAAGGAAAAGTTCCGCTCGTCGTCAGCACGTTCTCGAAGACGTTTGGCGGCATCGGCGGCATCCTGCTCGGCAAACACGAAGTCGTCGAATATATCCAGAACACGGCGCGCTCGTTCTTGTTCTCGGCTTCCCTGCCCGTCCCGATCGTTGCGGCGGCGAGCACGATCCTCGACATGCTCGAAGCCGAAGGCCCGAAGCTCGTCACGGAGCTTCACCAAAAAGCGGCGTACATGCGCGGCAAGCTCAAAGAAGCGGGCTTCGATCTCGGCGCGTCGAACACGCACATCATGCCGGTCTACTGCCGCGAAGAGCGCAAGACGCTCTTCATGCACGTCGCGCTTCTCGAGTGCGGCGTCTTGATGGTGCCCATCGTCTACCCGGGCGCCAAAATCGGCGAGGAGCGTCTCCGCGTGAACGTGACCCGCGGCCACACGCAAGAAGACATGGATCTCGCGCTCGGCCTCCTCAAAGAATACGGCGAGGCGTTCTTCGTCCTCTCCGGCGAAGACATCGGCGCGCTCGAAGACGACTGACGATTTCGCGCAACTTCCGATGCTTTCCCGCCGATGGAAGGCACCATGCGCAAACAACCGCTCCTTTTCGTCTTCTCTGCTGGCCTCGCGGCCGTCACGATGGCTTGCGGCGACCCGGGCGACACGTCTGGATCGTCGGATGCAACACCCATCGCGTTCGGACCGTCGTCGATTCTCACGTGCGATGGCGATGTTGCTGTGCCGTGGATTCTTACCGGCGATTTCGACGGCGATGGGAAAGCGGACATTCTCGGATGCATTGCAGAGGACTCCGTGCGTGTCTTCCTAAACCACGGATCGCTTGACCCCGTGTCCTCCCAGATTTCCGTCACGTCGGGCGTAGCGGTGCACGACGTGGATGGTGACGGCCGTAGCGACATCTTCTGGTTCGACGAGGAGGGCAAGGCCCAGTTCGCGTTCTCGAATGGCGACGGGACCTTTAGGCAGGGAGACGCTCAGTCAATACCCGACCAAAACACCTGTCATCTCTACGTCGCCTCGATTGATGGGTACGAGAACACAGTTTGTTACGAGAGCGGCAAGGTTGTCGTCTACGACATGGTTACGGATGGCTCGACGGAGAAGGCCTTCGATGTCGCCGGACCAGGCCTGCCGGACGTTGTCGACATCGATGCTGACGGTAAACCCGACTTTGTCTACGCCGTTGGATCGACAATCGCCGTGCAGCGGAACCTCGGTGGGAATTCGTTCGGGTCGCTCGAGGTGATCATCACTGCGAGCGAAAGCCTCAGCGCGCCGATGTTCGTGGACGTCGATGGCGACGGTCGCACGGACATCGTGACCCTCGAGACGGACAGCGTGCCGAAGACCTACGCGCTCATGCACAACGACGCCGCAACCGGCTTCTCGTCGTGGGCGCAGTTCGCTCAGGTTCACGAGGTCGGCTACCGCTTCGAAGATGTCACCGGCGATGGGAAGATGGATATCATCCTCGAGCAGGACGCCCAGATCGTAGTGATGGTCGGCAACGGCGATGGAACGTTCGCCAAAAACGGATCGCTCGTCACGGGTGCCTGGTCGGACGCGAGCCCCTATGAATTCGTGGACCTGAACGGCGACCGCCGACCCGACATCGTCGTCGGTGGCTCGAACGTCTCCGTCGAAATGCGTCTGTAACCTTACCGCACCGCGTTATCGCGAGGCGCTTGCATCATCGCTTGCGCGCTGATTCAATTCGCGCGAATGAAATTTCTTACCGCGATGGTTCTCGTGGTTGCGTGTGGTGGCTCGAGCGACAAGCCCGCGACCGATCCGACGACGTCGAGCAACACGAGCGCGACGACCGCCGCGACGGCCAGCGCGGCGCCGACAACATCATCGAGCGCGACGGCGAGCAAAGATCCGCCGCACATCATTCCGGGTGGCTGCGCGTCGACGGACCCGTGCGTGCCCGATGCGGTGTTCGTGAAACGGCTATGCGATGCGTCGTTCCCGGATGTCGCGCTCCTCTTGATGTCCAAGTCGATGCCGTTCACTCACGCGTACCTTCGCGGCGATGTCGATGGATGGAACGCGGAAGGCGGTGGATCGACGCGCGCGAAGCTCAAGTTCGACGAAGAAGTTTTGATCTTGAAGAAACGCTCGTCCACGCACGAGGGCATTCAGGTGAGCGGCACCGGCGGCTACCAAGTGATGCGCTGGGACGGCAACTGCTACACGCTCGCCGACGACGAAGTGACGCTCCGCCATCCACCGACGGCGAAGTTCGCCCCTGTCACGTGGCGCTTCCTGGCCGCCCCGACGAAAGATGCGCTCCTCGAAAACGCTGGCGTGAAAGCCGCATACGATCGGCGTGGCCACGAGTGCAAAGGCGCATCGTCCGGCGAGGTCACGAGCGATTGCGAAAAAGCCGACGCCGCATTGACCGCCGCGATCGTCTACGCCGTCCGCACGGGCACGACGGTGCCGACGCCCGACCGGGTTCCGTAATCTAAGTCCCTTTTTTCTGGAGCTTCGTGAGTGCTTTGACGACGTCGTCGACGGTCGAGATCGACGAGAGCATCTCTTGCGGGATCTGCACGTCGAAGCGGTCTTCGATGTCGGCAACGACTTCCATCACGCCGAGGCTGTCGAGGCCGAGATCGTGTTGAATGTGATCCTTCGACGTGATGGGGCGGTCGAGATCGACGTGCTTCGTCAAGATGTCGAGTGTCTCTTTGAGCATGTCTTCGTAGCTCGCCATGGCTAGGTGCGTGTGTTGATAACACACGCACACAGCGTCGCACCAGGCTCCGCTAGGAGGTGGATAACACGCATTTTGCGACGCGCGCGGCGTCCGTCGCCTCGAAGATCGCGCGGATGAGGGCCACGCCGTCGGCGCCCGCCTCGTGGCAGGAGCGTGCGTTCGTTTCGTCGACACCACCGAGCGCGTAGATGGCGAGATCAGGCTCGCGCGCACGTGCCGCTCGAAGCGCGCCGAGACCGATTGGGGCTGATTTGCCTGGTGCCCTGAAAATCGGGCTCAAGAGTGCGGCCGTCGCGCCAGCGATGCGTGCAGTCTGCAACTCCAAGTCATCGTGTACTGGCGCGCTGCGCCATGCGAACTCGCGCGGTAGGTCGCTCCCGGGCGCGTGAAAGCCATCCGCGGAAATCCGGCGTGCGAGCTCGAGGCGGCGGTTCACGATCAGCGTTGCGCCAGTCTTTGTCGTGAGCTCACGAAGGCGTGACGCGAGAGGAAACAATTCGTCGTCGGTGCGCGTCGAGCGATCGCGAAGCTGAATCGCAACGCGCGGCTCGCACACAGCGCGTGCGACTTCCACGATGCGATCGTCGTCGTATCGCGGATCGGTGATGACGATCAGAGCGACGCGTCCGCCCACGATCCCCCATCCAGCAAATCCTTTGCGGCAGGCGTGTGTCTGCTGCTCGGATAACGCGTGACGAGCGTCTCGAGCGTGTGATGCGCCGCTGCGTGATCACCGCGCTGTTCGAAATCGTTCGCGAGGTTCCATAGCGCGTCGCCTGCGGTGTCTTCGGTGCGCACGGAGGGATCGGGGTCGTGGCTGCACTGGAGCGGCGCGCGTGTCCCGAAAATCGCGAGCGCTGCCATCGCCCAGCGTGTCACTCGATGAGGCCTTTATTGGGGCTCGATGCGTTTGCGTAGCGGCTCTTGTCCATGCGGCCCGCGAGAAACGCGTTGCGGCCCGCTCGCACCGCATCGCGCATCGCTTCAGCCATCAGCACCGGGTCTTTCGCGTGCGCAATCGCCGTGTTCATCAGCACGCCGTCGCACCCGAGCTCCATCGCAACCGCCGCATCGCTTGCCGTGCCGACGCCCGCGTCGACGATGACGGGAACCTTCGCGCGCTCGAGGATGATGGCGAGGTTGTGCGGATTACGAATCCCGAGGCCGCTCCCGATGGGCGCTGCGAGCGGCATGACCGCAGCGCACCCGATCTCCTCGAGCTTTCGGCAGACGATCGGATCGTCCATGCAATACGGTAAAACCGTGAAGCCTTCTTTGACGAGCACCTTCGCCGCTTCGAGCGTTTGCTCGTTGTCCGGATAGAGCGTTTCTTTGTCGCCGATGACTTCGAGCTTCACCATCGACGCAATGCCGAGCTCGCGCGCGAGGCGAAGCGTTCGCACGGCTTCGTCGGCGGTGTAGCAACCTGCGGTGTTGGGCAGAATCGTCCAGTTTTTCTTGCGGCCAAGGAGCGACATGAGCGAGCCGCTCGAGCGATCATTCAAATCGACGCGACGAATCGCGACGGTGACGACCGACGCGCCCGATGCATCGATGGCGCGTTCGGTTTCTTCCACGCTTTTGTACTTTCCCGTGCCGACGATGAGACGACTCTCGATCTCGCGGCCGGCGATGGTGAGCCTCGCAGACGGCGGGACGACCTTGGAAGACATGGCCACGCTCTTTAGCTCACGCCGCGGGCGTCTTCCAGCGACGATGCATCCACAGCCATTCGGTGGGGTTCTGACGCACGAAACGGTCGAGCGCCGACGTCGCAAGCGTCGTGGCAAGGTCGATCCATGCGCGTGTGGCCTTCGCGGGTGGCTCGAGCGCCTCGAGGACCATGAGCTCTTGGGAGCCATCGGGCGCACGGCGCGCGGCGGGGACGATGAACATTGCGCCCGTCTTCGCGGCAAGCGTGGCCGCTGCGCGATCGACCCAAGCGTTTTCGCCCAAGAACGGGAGCTCGATAGCGTGCGCGCGTTTGATGGGTACTTGATCGATCATCATCGCGACGGAGCCGCCAGTCGCGACGTGTTCTCTCGCACGCGCAAATGCGCCGCTCGCGCCGATGAGCGACACGCCATAACGACTGCGCGACGCTTGCCAGAATGCGTCGATCCATCCGATCGACAAATGCTTCGTGACGATGAGCATTGGCGCGTACGTCGACATTGCACACGATGCGATCTCCCAGTTGCCCGTGTGCGACGCCGCAAACACGACACCGCGCCCGCGATCACGCGCAACTGCGAGCACGCGCCGAGCGTTCGCGTCCGGATGCGCGAGCGTAGAAAGATCGCGACGCGCACCCGCGAGCCACAGCACTTCGACGAAGCTCGTGCCGAGCGCGCGATACATCCCGCGCGCCGTTTCCGTGGTGTTGGCGATGCCTGCGCGCGCCATCGACGCTTCGACGTGCGCGCGACGCACACGCAATACGTCACTCGTGAGCGCGCCGATGGCGCCGCCGAAGACGTTCAAGTCCGTGAACGCGAGCGTCGAGACGCCGCGCGCAATCGCGCCGATCACCCGAAGCCCGGGCGCCGGCCCTTCTCGCCGCCGCCGCCACCATCGCTCGTGACCGCGAAGACATCGCCGCGCGAGAAGCAGTGCGTCTCGCGACGTGTGCGTGCGGTGAGAATGTCGCCGTCGACGCGGAGTGATTCGATGCGCGCGACCGAAAGGCTCACGCCATCGTGGGCGAGCTGCAACCCGAGAAGCGTTCCCTCGGGCATCGTCCACCAGCCGTCACCGCCGGGCTTGGCCGAAAGCTGCTTCAGGACCGCTTCGAGCTGTTCTTGGGTCATGCGTCCTTGTGTGACACACTTCAAAAGCAGATGTCACTTGAATCGATTGAGTCTCGTCACGCCGCGGCGTTCGACGCGTGGCAACGAGACAAGCGCGGCCGGGCCGCGAAATTCGGAATCCAGAATGCGCTGGCGGCGGAAAGCTGGCGGCTTGCGCGATCTGTAAGCATTCAAAAGCCATGACAGAACCGATCATCGTCCTCGAGGACGTGAAAAAGTCGTTCGGCGCAGAAGAGGTTCTTCGCGGGATCAGCATGGTTTGTCACAAGGGCGAGACCACCGTGATCATCGGCGGATCCGGCGCGGGAAAAACCACGCTCCTCCGGCTCATCGTCGCCCTCGAAGCGCCCACGAGCGGCCGCATCATCGTCGACGGTGAAGACATCGTCGGCAAGAGCGAGCGCGACCTCAACCACATCCGGCGAAAGTTCGGGATGGTCTATCAGTATGCGGCGCTGCTCGATTCGATCACGGTCCTCGAGAACGTCTCCTTTCCACTCGTCGAGCACACCAAGCTCCCGAGGAAGGAAATCGAGGAGCGCGTCGTAGAAAAACTCCGTCTCCTCGGGCTCGCCACCGAGGTCATCCACAAATTTCCCGCCGAGCTCTCGGGCGGCATGCGAAAGCGCGTCGGCCTCGCGCGCGCGCTCATGCTCGAGCCCCCCATTTTGATTTACGACGAACCCACGAGCGGTCTCGACCCACTGACGAGTCGCGTCGTCGACGACATGATCGACGAGATGCGCGAAAAGTTCGGCGTCACGAGTCTCGTCATCTCGCACGACATCGCGAGCTGCATGCGCATCGCGCACCAAGCCATCTTGCTCATCCGTGGGCAGATCGTCGCTCGCGGAACGCCGCAAGAGCTCGCACACGGCGAGAGCGATGTCGCTCGTGACTTCTTCGCGAAGTCCGGCGTTACGCTATAAAAGGAGAAGCGATGGGTCCGTATCCTCCGCAGCAGCAGCGTCCGCCGGGCCCTCCGCCGGTGTATCCGCCGTATCCGTACCCGCAGGCGCAGATGTTCCAGCCGCCGCCATCGAATGATGGCAAGGCGATCGCATCGCTCGTGCTCGGCATCTTGAGCATCGTTGGATGCTTCGGGATCGTCGCGGGCATTCCGGCGATCATTCTCGGTTTCATGTCGCGTCGCGACATCGCACGCTCGGGCGGCACGCTCGGCGGCGATGGGCTCGCGCTCGGCGGCATCATTACCGGCATCTTGAGCACCGTCGGCACGCTTGCGATCGTGATTTTCTACGTCGCGATCATCGGCGCTGCGGTCGCGAGCTCGCCGTCGTACACCGCACCTCCATACACGCCGACGTACACCGCACCGACCGTGACTGCGACCGTCACCGCGCCGCCTACCGCAACGGGCCTCAAGCCGATGCCGTACACCGGCCTCGTCAAAGTCGTCGACTTGAAGAGCGGTGGTGGCTCGCTTCGCACGCAGCTCGCGCTCGAAGTCGGAGCCGCAAAAGACGACGGCAACAAAGTTCTCGTCCTCACCGCGTCGCGCGCCTGCAAATCGTGCGAGGAAGTCTTCACCGCTTTCCGCAATTACACCCTCCAGCGGGCACTTCGTGACGTGCGCGTCGTCCGCGTCGACGTCGACGCGTTCCCGGGCGATCTCGCATCGGTCGGTCTCGACAAACCAGTTCAGCCTTGGTTCTTCAAGTTCGATGACACCATGAAGCTCATCGACTCCATCAGCGCCGACGAATGGGACGACAACGACGCCTTCAACATGACGCCGGTGCTCCAACAGTTCATGGCCGGCACCTACAAGAAGCGCGCAACGCTCGACGGCGGCGCGCCCGTCAAAAAAATTCCAACGCTCACCGAGACGTTCTGATCAATCAGATCCCGACGACGTCTTTGTGACGTCGTATGACGTAACGCATCTCGAGTGTCGCGCGCCCGCGGGCGGCGAGCTCCACGTTCCAGCGGACGAAACCGTCGTCGTCGGGCCTGGCGCGCGGTGTTGTCTTTTTTTCGTCGAACGTGATCTCGACCTTTTCGATTTCCGAAACAGGGACGCGCTCGGTGACCGCGATCGTGCGCGGGCGCGTATCGAGGTTCGACAGGTAAACGCGCACGCGGTGAATGCGGCCGATGTAGCTCGATGGCAAGAGGCCGGCTTCTTCGTCGATCAGCTCGACCTCGCGCCGCAAGCGCACGTGCGGATCGGGGCCGAAGCCGAGCTCGAACTTTTCGCCGGGCGCAATCAGCGGCAGTTTCGTGCGTCCGACGAAGCCGCTGTCGCGCACGAGGTCGACCGGGCCCGCGAGGAGCGGGGCGCTTCCGGCGTTCGATTGCTCCGCGCGAACGAGCACGGCCTGCGCGAGCTCGGGATACGCGACGAGCGATGCCGTCGACTTCGTTTCCATCGCGAGTGTCGGCACGCGATACGGGCGGCCATCACTCGGAACGGTTGCGCGCGCCTTTCCCACGAGCACGCGGACTTCGCCGCCGTCGTCGATGCCTGGAACGCGCGCGGCGGGTGCGCCTCCAAGGCCCGTGTGCTGGATGATTTCATCGCGCTGCTCGACGCGAATCACCTCTGCGCGACGCTGCGCTGCGAGCTCGTCATCGTCGAGGAGCGGCGGCTTTTGCCCGAGCGAAGGTCGCTCCGTCGAAAACTTGAGCGAGGCGGAGGTCCAGTCTTCGCCGGTGTTTTGCCAAACGCACGCGTCGGTCGTCACCGTGAGGGCGCCGCCCTGCGCGAGCGTGGCGGTGTGCTGCGGCCTCCAGCACGCGCCCGGCACGAGGTACTCGATCGCGAGCTCCGCCTTTTTCGCGACGGACGCGCTCAACGTGATTTCGATCGCCGCGACCACGCGAACGGCACGATGACCCGCTTGCGCGAGGCGCGCGCGCAGCCGCGAGACCTTTTGGTCGAGCTCGCGCTGCGCTTGCTGCGCCGCGAGGCATTCGAGATACGCAGCGCGATCGCGCTCTTCGAACGTCGTTGCGGCGCGTTGTGCGGCAGCGACGTCCGCGACGATGCCGCGCGCGGCGTCTTCTGCGATCTCTTCGAGCACGCGACGCTGCGCTTCATTCAAGAGCATCACGGTCGCTTGGAGTCGCTTGATGTTCGTCGCGCCGGCCTCGCTCGCGCGTGTTTTCTCCTCGAGCTCGCGCACGAGATCGGCGTGTGCCTTGTCGGGCTCGCTTGCGATCTTTCGGCGCACGACCCGCGCCTCGCCGACCTGCACACCTTCGCCTGCTCGCACGCGCAAGGTCTTGTCGGCGATGACGGGAGCGACGTCGTCGATGCGGACGCGGGTGACACCTGCGGGAAGATCGGTCGTGACGCGGCGCTGCACGTGGGCGCGATCCTCGGTGACGATTACGGAGTCGACCGGCGCGACGAGCTGAACGGGTTCGCTCATCACGATTCCCTCCGGTTACCGCCGACGAGCTCGAGCTTCGATGCAATCTTGATCGTGTACTTCGCGCTGAGCTTTTTCGTCGTGCCGGGGTCGAGCGCCACCTTCCAGACGTAACCGCCGCGAAGCGATTGCTCTTGGTCCCACTTTTCCCAGGGCGGATCGACGGAGCCGACCTCGATTTTCACGTCGGCGTCGTCTTTGCGCACGACGGGGACGCGCTCGCGCACCTCGACGGTCACCGCGCGCGGCAGCATGTTGCGAAGCTCGACACTCAGGCTGTGCCCGAGAGCGAGCGAGCCGCCGAGCAAGCCGGCCGTCTCCTCTTGAAACGTGGAGATGCGCGCGATCTTCACGGCGGGCTCCACGCCAAGACCGATCTCGACGCGAGCGCGGGGTGGCGTCGCGGGCATGCGCGTCGTCGTGCGGTACATGACGTCGTCGCCTGCACCCTCGTAAATGTCCAGCGGCCCCGAAAGAAGCGCCGCGTCGATCGGACTTTCGATTTCGAGGAGCCGATAGACTTGTTGCGCCTCGCGCGGCACGGCGACGTAACGAACGTTTGTCGTCGCTTCCCAATCCGCAACGGGGATCGCGTGAAACGCTCCATCGGAGGCGACGTCGCATGGCAAGTCGGCGGCATAGAGATAGTCGTAGTTGTCGTCGGTGTGCGCGAGCTCGTAGCCCTCGGGAAGTGCGCTCTCGTCGACGTGCGCGTGATCGAATGCGATGCGAATCGCTGCCGCAACATCGACCTTCACGCGCGTACCGAGCGCTTCGAGATACACGCTCGCCAGCGCAACGGCCGTGAGCTCTCCGCGTGCGACATCATTCGGCCCACGCATGCGAAGCTGCCCGTAGGCGAGCGACTCACCGGCGCTTTCCCAATCTGCGGCGAGCTCGGGCAGCCGCGTTTGCGTGACGCCTTCGTCAGCGCCGTATTCAGCGAGCATGTCGGCCGGAGCGCTCTTCGCGACTGCTCCGTGATTGCGTGGTGCTTGCTGCGCGGGCTGAGGTTGCGGAGCAGCCGCCCGGGCAATCGCGCCTGCGAGCATCATGGCTGGTGCAGCGAGCGCAGCGCCGACAGCCGTGACTGCCCCGCCGCCTTTTCGCGGAGAAGCGCGCGACATGGGCGCGCTCATTGGGAACCCAGCCATACCCGCGGGCGCCTCTGCGAGCTTGAACGCCAGCGTGGTTTCTTCTTCGGCGGCTGCGACAGAAGCCTGCGCGGGCGGCGGAGGCGGAAGCGATGGCTCGCCTGCAATGCGATCGTAGTCCGCGTAGAGCGCGCGAGCGCCGTCGGGTGGCGCGCGGTATCCGGCTTTGTGTGGTCGCGGCTGCGCGCGGCCGATGCGCGCTTTGGCGAGCTCGGGTAGCTCGACCCATGCGCCCGAGTCCGCCGTCGAGAGCTCGAGGCGCGCGCCGGCCCAGTCCTCGCCGGATCGTTGCGCAACGAGCGCGCGCATCCCGAGCTTCGCCTTCGCGCCCGAAAGCGTGAGCACATACGACGGGCTCCACCGCGCGTGGGGCACCATGTACTCGAGCTCCACGTTCATCCCTGCGTTCGCATTCGCGAGCGACACGACCGCCACTTTGCGAAGCTCGTGCTCCTTCGCGTTGCGCGCCGCACTCGAGCGCTTCGCGTGATCTTGTGCATCGACTAGCTTGGCATCGGCGACGCGCGCCGCCGCATGCGCTGCGTTGAGCGCGGCGGCGACACGTTGCTCTTCGCTCGTGCGAAGTGCCAAGAGCTTCTGCCGCGACTCGAGCGGGATCGGCAACGGCGTTTCGTTTTCGCGCGGCTGCGGGCGCGGCGTGATCTTGAGCGCATCGAGGCGTGCGAGCGCCTCCTTCAATCGGACGACGTCTGCGCGGCACGTTTCGGCGGCGCGGCGCGCGTTTTCGAGCGCCGCGTCTTCGGCGGGAGCGAGCGACGCATCGGCGTCGGGCACTTCGAGGCTCACGCGCACGTCGACTGCGAGACCGTCCTTGCCGGTGATGCGCGCGCGAACGGATCCGTCATCGAGGGTGAGCGGCAACCCGGAGAAGCGCGCCTCCTTCGCCACCTCGGCAAGCGCCATCACGCGCGTCACGCGCGCCCCTTCGCGGTACACAGTCACGCGCTCTATCCGCGACATCATCCCCATCATAAGAGGATCAACCCACCGAACAAGAAGCGCGAATATTTCGTTTCAAACGAATTGTTCAGCGGCTGCAACGAGCGTCGTGAACGAATAACCCGCGTCTCGCAGCGTAGAAATGACTGCGCGGAGCGACGCGAGCTTTCGTTCACGCGCGATGCGCACGTCGAGCTGATGCGGCGCGAGCTCTTCGAGGCCATCGCGTTCGTCGAGCACGTCGATACCGTGAAGCTCGAGGTTCACGAGCGGCTCGCCGACACACATCTCCGCGAGCTTGCGCGCTCCCGTGGGCCCCGCCATCGTGATGGTCGTGCCGATGAACTGGAGCCGCAGCTTCGGCGTCACTTGAATGGGCAGCTCGAGCATTCCCGTGCCGCGTTTGTAATACGGCCGGCCGACGAAATACGGACGCGTTGGCGCGCGAAGCACGTTTGGTGAATCGACGATCGAGCGACTCGGGCGACCGCGCGCCGTGTAAAATCCAATCGCGCTCGCCTTGAGCGCCCAATACGCCGGGCACGGGAAAACAGACGAATCGTAGCGAACGCCCATGTCCGAGAGGACCTCGAATACCTCGTCGGTGATGGTGTAACCGGGCGCGCGAAAACCCACCGGGGCTTGCCCCGTGGCCTTCGTGATGGCCTCGATACCTCCGCCGATTTGGCGCGCGATCTCGTCTTTGCCGAGGCGCACGAGATCGTACTTGTGCTCGAGCGTGTGGTTGGCGATCTCGTGGCCGCGCGCGCGTGCGTCTTTGAGCGTCGCTGCATTGCGCTCGCGTGCGAGATCCGCGCCGATGGCAAAGAGCGTGAGCGGAATGCGTTCGTCATCGGCGAGACCGAGCAACCGCGCGACGGCCACGTCGTAGACGGCGTCGAGCCCGCGCCCGCTCGGCTCGAGCCCGTGGATCGCGAAGTAATTCGGGATCTCGTCGAGGTCTACGCTGATGGCGCAGAGGCGCATGCGAACCTCATATCACGCTACGATTGATTCGTTTCAAACGAAATTAGCAGTGCGCTCTCGAGGAGAGCGAGGGTGCCATCGCGCGCCCTCCGCGCAGCCATGAACGAGATCACGGACCCTCCGATATCGAGGTCGAGCGATGCCGGAAAGTCTTGGCGACGCAGATAGTCGGCGTGAATGGAGACGCCGATGGAGAGCGAGCTTCGCAAGCGCTCGCGGACGTCGTCCCATCGAATCATCGCGCGCACGATGCGCGATCCGAGGCGGCCCTTCCACCGGACGTCGCTACTCACATCGACGATCTCACCCCACGCCGGATCGATGACGCGCTGCTCGCCGACCGTCACACCGAATCCGTGGTGAACGCGGAGCTCGTCGCTCGTTCCGATGGCCGCGCGAAAACCGGATTCGCACTCGAGATACACGGCCCGTTCCACCGCGTGCTCGACGCCGAGCTCGCGCGGGCGCTGGTAGAGCACACGAACGAGCGTCTCGCCTTCGACGAGGCGGGCACGCTCTTCGAGATCGCGCTCGGTCACGCGCATGTGGCTCAGCTCTCTTCTTCTTCCTTCTGCTTTGCGATGGCCGTCAAATCGGCGACCACCTCGGAGAAGACAATCGCCGGCACTTCGCCGAGGCGAATCAAACGCTCGTCGTCCTCGTCGCGCGGTTCGTCGTACGTGTACGAGCCCGTGACCACGGCGCCCGAGCGCACGAAGAACAGATCCTTGAGCGTGACCTCCGAGTCCTCGTAGCTCTGGACGTTGAGCCCATCGGTTCCGATGAACACCTCGACTTGGTCGTGCGGAAAGACTTTGCGATACGCCGAGACGCCGCCCGAATCGACGACCGACCCGCGGCGCCACCCGCGCCGCTCGGCGCGCCCTTTGAACGTGAGGCCCGACATTTCTTTGTCCTCGAAGCGGAAACACTTCGAGCGATTGCGCTCTTCTTCGCGCGGCGAGAACGTCGGTCGATCCAGCTGGGGGAACGCAGGCTTGATGCCCGCCCCCGCGAGAGCCGCAAGCCACTTGGCACGATCGGCCGCTTCGATCTCGAGCGGATGAACGAGCCCAATGCTCGCGCCTTTCGGAAGGGCCACGATTTTCCCGTCAGCGCCGACGTGCTCGCGATCGGCGGTCACGCGAAACGAAGGTGAGCCCCCAACGCCGCCCCAAACGAATCCGCGCGCAAACGCAAACGCGAGCGGGTTCGTCTCGAAAAATCCTTGGAACGCCGCAACGTCCCAGCGCCGTCGAACGATCAAATAGTACTCGAGGCTCGACTGCAGCTGACGCGCGCACTCCTTCACGTGCTCGCTCAGCGCCTTCACGGCATCCTTCGGTTTGCCCGTGAGCTTCGGCACTTTGCCCGAATCGACGACGAGCGTGACTTTGCGATCGGCATCGAGCGTCGCGTAGACGGGCGGCTTTACGCCCGCGATCGCAACACGGCCTTTGACGAATCCGAAATCCGGAATCATCGCGTCGGCGAGCTCGAACGGCGTCTTGCCGAGGCCTTCGGCGATCGCATCGAATGCTTCCTGCGCGGCCTCGCGCACGTTCGGGTACTTGATGCGGAACACCTTCATCACGCGATCGAGCGCGCGTGCGGCCTCCATCGTGCCAACGAGGCCGATGGTACGTACGGCGTTCTCGTTTCGCTGCTCGGTCGCGAGCTCTTCGAGCGCTTCCACGACGTCTTCACCACCAAAGATGCCGACGAGCGCGAGCGCAAACCGATTCTTCGCAGCCACGCCGCCGTTCTTCATGACGAGCGCGAGGAGCTTGGTCGCAAAGTCCGTTCCCTTCTTGCGATCCATGAGCGCGAGAACACCACGCGCCTCGGCGTCGATCGTGATCTCGGTTTGGCGCGTTTGCCGATAGAGAACGAATCGCAATGCGAGCGGATCGACCTTTTTCCCGCCGGTCCAGGTGAGCGCGGGAAGCTTCTTTTCGTCGAGCCACTTCGCAGCGGGCTTGTCGAGCTTGCCGCGGCCTTTTGCGGAAGCAATGCGTGCGTCGGCTTCTGCGCGATCGCATTTTGCGTTTTTGAAGAACGATGCGGCAGCGAGATCGCGCGCGTCGTCGCTCGTCTCCGTGTCGAGTAGCGCGCGAAGGAGCTTCGTGCACTCCGGGTCTTTCACGAGCGTCAGCAAGAACACACCGGCCTCGCGTTCGTGGCCGCGCTTCGAATCGAGCAGCTCTTTCGTCTTTGCGATGACGAGCTTCGGGTCGAGTCGACTCAGCGCCAGACACGCGGTCTCGCGCACCTGACGATGCTCCGACCGCGCGAGCCCCCAGCCCTTGTCGTAATACTTCGACCAATCGAGCGGGGCGAGGAGCGCAAACATGCGCCGGAAGTGCGGCGCGATGTCGTCGTCGTCGAAATTCATGTCGAGGCCTTCAGCCAGCATGTCGACCGACGATTGTCCGAGCGCCTTCGCAACGACCTCGGCGATATCGACATCGAACACTTTGGTGTCGTCCACGAGCTTGTGAACGTTCGCGTGAACGTCCTTGCCGAACGTCTTCAGCGCCCAATCGACGTAGTTTGCAGCGCCATCGCTCCAGCGTTCGCCGCCGCTCCAGTAGAAGCTGAAGCGCTCCTCCTTGTTCTTTCGCTCCGAAATGCGCGCAAGCGTGCGGCGCGTCGTTTCGAGCGCGAGCTCGCGATGCTGCGGATACCGCATGACGAGCACGCGCGCGGCTTCCGCGCGACACGGATCGCAGTTCGTCTTCTCGATCCCTTCGAGCAAAAGCTTTTCGTAACGCGCCGGGTCCACAGCGCACGCGTGGCCGAGCGCTTCGTACGGAACGTGGATCTCGCCATCCTCGTCGGGGGCGATCACGAGCAGCTTGTCCCCGATTTTTGCGAAGACCTTCGGCGCGTGCCGCACGAGAAGGCCAATGATGGCTTCCTTCACCGAGCTTCGGTCTTGCCGAACGAGAAGCGCTTCCTTCGCGGGTGCGATGTCGATCAAATATTTTCCGAAAGACGTCGGCGACCCATCTTCGCGAAGCACGCCTCCTTCCATCCGATAAAGCGCGCCTTCGATGATCGAATCTTCGTCCACACCAAGCGCAACGAGCTCGGCTGCAACCTTCGCGAAGACTTGGTCGTCGCCCTCTTTCACTTGCGGCTCGAGCCACCGATAGACGTGCTCGTCGAAGCCGCTGAAATAGTCTTGGCCCGGCTGCTTGAAACGCCATGCGTCTTGCGTGATGAACGCGAGCACGCGCCGGTCGACGAATGACCACTCCGCATACGGCGCGAGCACGTCGACGATCGATGCGAGATCTCGTTCGTCGTCGAGAGCGGGCAGCGGCACGTCGTTCGTTTGGCCGCGAAGAAACGCGAGCACCTTCACGAGCTTCTCGCCACCGCGCCGCTTCGCCTCGCGGGCGAACTTTTCGAGGCGCACGCCGTAGTTCTTCAAGATCGCAGCGCGCTCCGGCTCGGCCGGTAGCGCGTCGTTGATCGTCTTCGGCTTGAGCAGCCCGAGGCCCGCCAGAATTTCCGTACGGCTCTCCAAGCGCGCCGTGGCGTCGTCGAGCCCTTTGATCGGATTGCCATACACGGTGAGCTCCATGAGCGACCGCATGCCGACGATCTCGGGCGGTAGCTCCTTGAGTTTGTTCGCCTTGAGCTTGAGCGACGTCAGCGGAAGCGAGAAGAGCTTCTTCGGCAATGAAGTGAGCGCGTTGTCGTCGAGGTCGATCTCACGGAGCGTTTTGATCTGCGCGATGTCGTCGGGGAGCTCGCGCAAACCGTTTTCGCCGAGGTCGAGCTCGACGAGCGCCGGGAGCGTCAAAAGTCCGCGCGGGAACGACGTGAGCTTGTTCTCCTTCAGCTGCATTCGCCGGAGCTTCTTCATGCCCGAGAGATCGCTTGGCAGGTCTTTGAGCTGATTGCTGCACACGTCGAAGTCCTCGACGCTCTCGAGCCCGCCGATCTCGTCGGGCAGCGATTTGAGCTTGTTCCACTTGAGCTCGCACTCGGTCATCTTCTTGAGATTGCCGAAGCTCTTCGGGAGCGTCGCGAGCTCGTTCGACCAAAGCACGAGCTTCCGAATCTCCTTCAAGTTGCCGAACGCCTCGGGGAGCGTTGTGAGCTTGTTGTGGTAGCCGTAAAAAGTCTGCAGCTTCGTGAGTGCGCCAATCTCGGGCGGCAGCGACGTGATCTCGTTCGAGTCGAAGTAGATCCCTTCGAGCAGCTCGAGCTTCGCGATCTCCTTCGGGAGCGTCTTGATCGTCGGCCCGAGGTTTCGAAGCGTGAGCTTCGTGAGGGTCTTGATCTCACACGCCTCGCGCAGCACCTCCGGCGATTGCGTCCGCAAATCGATTTCGGTTTTCCCCGTATCGATGGCGTCTTTGATCAGCGCACGTGCTTCGGCGATTTTCTCGGCTTCGGTCGGTTCGCGTCGTCGTCCCATCGCACAACGATAGGCCGCTCATTGATGGTGCGGAGCAGAAACGCGACCGCGCCTTCGGAGATCGCGAGTCCGCTGGTACGTGCGCGTAGGTGTGTGTCCGACGAGATTCATCGGCGCCGATTTTCATCAGCGTGCGCTTGTGCTCTCCTTCGGAGCATGCGCGGGGTGGCAATCATTGGCGGCCTCACCACGCTCTTCATCGCGTGTCACAGCGGTGAAGAGGATGGTTTGGCCCTCAGCCGCGGCTTATGGTGGGAGGGCGATAGGTCTTCCTGGCGGAGGGTTTGTTGGACTGCGTAATTTCGCAACTGGAACGGGGTGCGGGCCATTCCGGGTTCTACGATTGACGTGAATATTGCTGGCATCGCCATAGACAAGCTCAAGTTCGTGCCATGAAGTGGAAATGGCGTCCTACAAACGATTCTCAATGATGTGATTCGTGAAACGTCGGAGGATCTTGTCGGCTTATGGATCGTGCAAAAGTGGGTGCGACGAGCCCTTCCCACCTCGAGTCCAGACACCGTGCGGGAGGCTACATTGGCGATAGTCGCGAGGGCGATTAGCGGGGGCGAGGTCGTCGTCGGCAGCTTTGCTGCCGGTGAACTAGTGATCTGGCTCACACAGTCCGACGCACTTTCCCGCATTGACAAGGAGTGGCTAGACAACGGCCGCGAGCTCACACTCGAAGACAACATCTGGCTCAGCGGTCGTGAGCTGGAGTACAGGAACGCCATGAGCAGCAGAGTGCAGCTCTACGAGCCGAGCGATCTTGACGTGTCGGTGAAGCTGCCCGAGGGCCTCTTGAGGCTCGCGAACCAGAACCTGGTAGACCTCACACCTTGGCACGTGATGCCCAGGGACCTAGCGGTGAAGAGGCTTCACGGCATGCGGCAGCGGTACACCCGCAAGTACGTTCCCTTCGCTCACCGCCAGGACAACGACGACGTGGCATGCATCGATCCGGCACGGCCGGCGGAGATCGTGATCGTCCACGACTTCGCGAGCGAGGGGTCGGAGCTTCGAAAGCGCTTCAACTCCTTTTGGGACTGGTTCCGTGCGGCGGTCGAGGACATGGTGATCTTCGAATGACGGTACGGAACGATGAGCTGAGCAAGGTCGTCTCGCACGCCCTTCGTCATGAGCCCTGGCTCTACGAGCTGGAACTCGACGACGAAGGATGGGCCTCGCTCGACGCCGTGCTCACGTCGTCGGAGATCTCGGCGCTTCCCATGCTCGATGTGACAAGTCGCGTAGCCCAACAGACTTATGCGTATGATTGGCGCCACAACATTACGCAGACGGACACCACCAACGCCTTTTTCGATAGGTCCCTGGGCACTCCAACATACTCGCTCGACGCACCCCACCAGCTCACGGGAGCGACGCATCCGAACGGCACCCTTGCGGCGCAGTACGACGCTACGGGAAATCTCGTCAATCTCGTCGTCAAGCGCGACGGTGCTTGCCTCGGCCCAATTGCGAAATGCGTACAGCGATTCGTCTACGATTGGGATGAAGTTGGGCAGCTGGCGCGCGCGCGACGTTGGGACTACGTCACGCTGCCTACGACGGACCCGCCGTATCCGCAGGTTCCCGCGGACCAGCCTGCGGTCGATTTGTCATTCAAGTATCATCAGAATCAGCGAATCCTCAAAGAGAGCGTCAATGCGAGCGGCCCCGACACGTTCACCGTTAACAGGCTGATGCAAAACGGCCATTTGAGCGACGCGGCGTGATCTCCGTTTCGCTGTCGCCGACAGCAGCGTCGCCTCGATCGTCATCGTCACGCCGGTTGGGCGAGAAGATTTGCGATTCGAATCAGGTTGTATGCCGTTGC
>JBBSFE010000007.1:0-108421 GCA_038239005.1 Polyangiales bacterium | reverse complement strand
GGGGTCGAGGCCATCGCGCCGCGACTCCAGCATCGCGAGCACGGTCTCGGGAAGTGCGCGACCGCCATCAGCCGTGACGCGCAAGAGCTCCTCGAGAAAAAACGCATTGCCACCAGCGCGTGCGACTACATCGCTCACGACCGATGAGCTCGCGCTCGCACCGAGCACGTGGCGCGCGAGCGTTTCGCAGGCTTTCTTCGAGAGATCGCGAAGGGGTAGTGGCTGCACGTTTCGATCGACCCAAAGCTTCGGAAACGCGCGCATCACGTCGGGGCGCGCGAACGCGACGACGAAAAATGGGCGGTCCGAGAGGAGGCGCAGGGCGTCGTCGACGAAGGTCACCGTGGGTGCATCGCCCCATTGCAGATCTTCGAGCACGAGCATCACAGGTCGCGCGCGCGTTTCGGCGTCGAGCCATGCGTGCCATGACGCCCGAAGTTGATCGTGCATCAGCTGCGGATCGCGCCGCGCGGCCGCGATGTCGGCACGCTCCTCGTCTGCTGCGCCCACGAGCTCGCACGCAAAGGCGGCAACGCGATTGGCGTCGGCGATGCCAGAGCGCTCGATGCGCTCGACGACCTTGCTGCGCCGCGATTCCACGCCCTCGCCTGCGGCGATGCCCGTTGCGTTGCGGAGAGCGGACGCGAGCAGCGAGAACGGCGAGCCCGATTGCATGGGGTCTGCACGGCCGATCCACACTTCTAGATTTTCGTGAGCCGCCTTCGAACGTGTGATGAGCTCGTGGCGAAGGCGCGATTTCCCGACGCCTGCCGCAGCGGTGACGAGCGCGACGCGCGCGGAGGACTCACCGATGCACTCGGCAACGAGGCCCTCGAGAAACATGACCTCGCGATCACGCCCGACAAACGGCGTCTCTTTGCCGAGGAGCGTGCGTGCGCCCAGGCGTGCGTCATCGCGCTCGCCGAGAAGCGAGTGCGCCTCGGGGGTGCGCGCAACTTCGAAGCGCTCGCCAATGAGGCCGGCGGTGACGTCGTCGATGACGACCGGTCTCGGGTTCACCGCGTGCTTGGAAATGCGAAAAAGCCGAGCTGCGCGATCGATGACCTCGCCAACGGGCACGGGCGCCGACACGTCTCCGCGGCCGGTCGCCACCGCGATGGGCGCGTTCGGCATTTCGGCGCGAAGCAAAAGCGCGGCACGTGCGACCGCAACCGCTTGCTCCGAAGCGTCCGCGTCGCGCTGGCCCACGCCGAGGAGCGACCCGTCGACGAGGCGCACGATGCGAACACCAACGGCCGTCGCGCGCGTTCGAAGCTGCGCGAGCTCCGCGGTGACTGCATCGGACGACATCGTCGGCGCGAGCGAGTCGCGTTCATCGGTGGCCGGTGTTGACTCATCGTGTGCGAGCATGAGGCACACGAGTCGCTGCTCGGAGCTCGTGAGCGCGGGTGTACGTCGTGAAGGCGCACACGACTCGGGCGCTCGCGCGCCATGACGTTCGACGCTGTCGAGCGCGAGGACGACTTCGACCGCATCGGCGGGGCGATCCTCGGGCTCTTTGCGAAGCATCCACGCGCATAGCTCGTCGAGCGCCGCGGGCACGTCTCCGCGCGCCTCTTTCACGCGTGGTGCGTCTGCCAAAAGGATCTTCGCAAGAAGCGCCATTAGGTTTTCGCCCTGAAAAGCAGGCCTTCCAGCGAGGCATTCGAAGAGAACGCAACCGAGCGCGAAGATGTCGGCGCGTGGCGTCACGTCGGATTGTCCGCGCGCTTGCTCGGGCGCCATGTATCCCGGCGTGCCGACGAGCGAACCCGCGCGCGTGAGCGTGGCAGCGCCTGTGGCGAGGCGCGCGATGCCGAGGTCGAGGAGCTTGATGCGATCGACGTCGCCCGATGTGAGGAAGATGTTGCTCGGCTTGATGTCGCGATGAATGATCCCGCGGCGGTGAAGCGCGCCGAGCCCGCCCGCCACGTGCCGCGCGACGCGAACGGCCTCGTTGATCGTGAGGCCCGAGCGCGCGAGTCGCGCGGAAAGGTCTTCGCCTTCGAGCCACTCCATCGCGAGATAGAGCTGGCCGGTCGGCGTCGTGCCGTGGCCGACGTATCGCACGATGGCTGGGTGATCCATGTCGGCGAGGGCTTGCGTCTCGCGAACGAAGCGCTCGGTATCGATAGCGTTCACGCGCGCGAGCACCTTGAGCGCCACGCGCACGCCGCTCAATCGATCACGCGCGGCATACACGGTGCCCATGCCGCCCGCGCCCGCTTCGTGCTCGACGGCGAAACGCTCGCCAACGATGGTCCCCGGCTGCATCGGCGATCGAGCTTAATCGAAGTCGCGTGTTAGCGTGGGGTTCGATGGCTCAGCGATGGTGGCGCGCGCTCGGCATCGCGTGCGCGCTCGCGTGCGGCGTCCTCGTTGCACCATGGCGCACGTTGCCGACGGATGCGTTCCTCGCGCTCGTTTGCGGCCGCGAGGTCGCCGCGCACGGGATTCCACGCGTCGACACACTCGCGGCAACGACGGCGGGGCACATCTGGACGGACCAGCAATGGCTGGGGCAGCTCGTCATCTACGAGGTCGAGCGTTTGGGCGGTTTGCGGTTCGCGATCGTCATGCAGGCGTTCGTGATCGCGGCAACGTTCGCGATTTGCGCGACGTACGCGCTCCAGCGCGGGGCATCGGCGGCTTCGGTGATGGTATGTGCGATCGCCGGTTTCGGTGTCGGCGCAGCCTCGTTCACGTTGCGCCCGCAGATGTTTTCGCTCGTGGGATTCGCGGCCATTCTCGTGCTCGTCCGAAGTAGGCGTGTTTTCTGGACGATTCCGATTCTCGCCGTGTGGGCCAATGTTCATGGTGCGGTCGCGCTCGCGGCCGGTGTCGTCGGCTTGCGTGCCCTATTCGATTTCGTCGCAGCCGCACGCGCGAGAAAACTGGCCGGTGCCGCGCGCGCGATTGCGCTGGGTGTGCTCGCAGCAGTGACGCCTTTTTGCACGCCGTATGCGCGCGAGCTCCCGCGCTACTACCGCGAGATCGGCCATCTCCAAGATCCCGTGCGCGAGCTTCCGATCATCGAATGGGGGCGCGTGCGCTGGCCAGACGACTGGCCATTTTTCGCCATCTTCGGCGCCATGCTCGTTCTCTTCGTCGTCGTGTATTGGAAAAAACTCAGCCGGCCGGCGCCATTCGAAACGCTCGTGCTCGCAATCACGGGCGCAGCGGCGTGGCAGGCGTCGCGGCATCTCCAGTGGTTTGGCGTGGCGCTCGCGGCGTACGCGCCGCTCGCGATGGAAGCCGTGCCGCCGATTCGCGATGGGCAAATCCTCTCGCGCGTCGCGACGTCGCTTCGCGTCTTGGGGCCCGTCATCGCGCTCGGCCTCGTGGTGCGTTTGTTCGTGATGAAGGACGATCTGCTGGAGCGTGACTACCCGCGCGGCGTTCTCCCCGTGCTCGCGAGCGCTGCCGCAGAGCTCCCCGCATCACGCATCGCCGTGAGCGACTACTTCGCCGATTGGGTTCTCTGGTACGAGCCCGACCTCCGAGGCCGCGTTGAAATCGACGTCCGCTTCGAGCTCCTCGACGACGCTCAAGCGCGCGCGATGGGCATCTTCTTCTTCGCCAAACCGGGTTGGGACGCCATCTACCCGGATGCAAGGCTCGTCCTCGTGGCCCGCAAACCGCACCCGACCCTCGACGAAAAACTCGGGGCTCGCGCCAAGGTGCTCTGGGCAGACGAGCACGGCCGGCTGTTTGCCCGTTGAGCAAGCCTGCGAGTCCCGCCGTGCAATCCGTTTCGCTGGGAATGCAGGCCGTGTCGGCCGCCGAGTGCGCGACATGGATAGAAGTATCCGATGAGGCAAAGCGAATAAAAGGCGATGCCCTACTGGCATGTGCCTGCATCACATACCATGGAGCAGCAATCAACGCCGCTGCACGACGCGCCCGCCTTGCCACATGTCGTGCACGAGCATGGCTTGAGCGTATACCCGGGCGTACCGCCGCCTGGTGGGCAAAGGCACGCATTGCAGCCGTCATAGACTGGGCACGATTGATTCGCCGGGCAGAACGCGGCACCGTCGCAAGTGTTACAAGTGCAACCCACCGCGCCATCCGCCATTGAAGCGTCGGCCGCACTATCGATGCTACCGTCTGGCGACGCATCCGAGCCGGAGATATGTCCGTTCCCACAGCCAGCGGTGAGAGTCGCGAGAAGCCACAAGCAGACCAGCAACGTCATTTTCATTGTAGTGACGTGACACCCGATCATGGTCCGCGGATTGCGATCGTCTTGATTAACACGCTCCATCATCGCAGTTCGACGACGTTGGTTGGCTGAGTTCGTGGAAACCTCGAAGTCGCCGAGCTCTTCAGACGCTTCTGTACGAAGATGGCGCGTAAATACACCCTCACGGACATTCCTGACTAAGGGTCAGGCCGCCGTCGACCAACGCGCACTTGGCAGGACTGCCACACACACCTGTATAACCCGCATCCGCTAGGCAGTCACAGGTGGTGGTGGCGGTGCACCGCGGTGGCCACACGTCGCATATGCTCGTGGTCGTGCCGCCATCGATCACGCCGCCCTGATGTACGACCTCACAGAATTGAGACTTTGAGTGACAAGTATCCGGGCCGCATGAAAATGGCACATCGGGCGTTTCTTCCTGTCCGCATGCCAACTCCGCAATCGCCAGGAAGACCAGCGCAAGCGTACCTCGATATTGCATTTGATCTCCTGCCTACACGATCCGCATTACAGATCGCCGCCGCTGCCCTTCAGGGCCACGACGTCGTCCATTCGGCGTTCCAAGCGACGCTGATGATCGCGGCGTTGCGGAGGAAGCTCTACCGCGCATGAGGCGTGGTTGGAGGGTGAATACAACCGGCATCACCACACGCACATTCGTAGAAGACGATGTCGTAGTGACAGCCGCCGTCCACGCAGGTGCCATCGTCGAAGTACTCGAGCCACTGACCATCGATACACACCGACTGCGGCAAGGCGCACGAGCCCGCATCTTCGTCACTGCACGTGATGGTTGGCGGCGGCACAGCGTCGGGCGGCGCAAGCGCGCCGTCGGTCGACGAAGAGGCCGCATCGAACCCTTGCGCAGCGACGTCGTCGGTCGCTGTCGCATCGAGCAACGTGCCGGCATCCGCGATCTCGCGGCCGCCGCAACCGAGGGCAACGTATGTGAGCGCGACCACGACTCGACTTCGGCGCGACATGCGACAATGCTAGCACCGTGGAGACGAGACACCTTCACGCTCTCGTCGGCACGGCGCTGCTCGTCGTCCTGCCGCTCGCATCCATCGCGCTCGGTTCGGGCCATTTTGCGTGGACGATGTATTCCGCGAGCGGCGAATATCGCATCGACATTCGCGTCAAAGACGCCGCAGGAACCTGGCATAGCGTCGCACCGACCGGTCTCGCTGACCGAGCGAGCCGCGGTACGTCGCGCATTCTCGTCGGCGCAGACCATTTTCGTCGCGGTCCGTCGCTCACGGTCCTCCGCGCGAGCTTGCCGGCGTTTGCGCATTTCGTGTGCGATGAACGTCGCGGCGTCGAGGCCGACGTAGTTCTGCACGAGCGTCGCGACGCAAATGACCCAGAGCAGACGACATCGGCGCATGTCGTGTGTCGATGAGACCTGCGCGTGCGCTCGCGATCGTGCGCATCGCGCTTGGCGTGATCTTCATCCTGCGAACGACGCCGCTTCTTTCGCCGCTCAAGTTCCGCTTCGCCGCGGAGTGGCCGCTGCTCGGTTGGCCGGATGGGCGCTGGACGATCGCGCTCGTGACGCTGCCATCGTTCGCCGTCGCCGCTCTGACCATCACGCGTACGCTCGGTGCCGTATGTTTCGCGACCGGCTATCGCGCGCGTGCTGCGGGAATCATCGCAAGCGCATCGGGATACGCCGTGCTCGCGCAAGACGCGCTTGGCTACGTGAACTCGCTTCACTTGCTCATGCTCTCGACGCTCGTTGTCGCGCTCACCGATAGCGCGACCGAGCTCGCGATTCGACCGGACCCTGTCCGCTCCATCACAAGCAGCGTGTGGCTCGTGCGCGCGACCGCTCTCAGCGTCTATGCGTTTTCAGGGTTCGCAAAGCTCAACTCGCAATTCTTGTCAGGCCGAGCACTTCGCGGTTTCTGCGAAGACGGTTACGTGCGCGGCTTCGCGCAAGTCGCCTGCGCGTCACCATCGCGCGCACACGCCGCAAGCATTGCCGTGGTGATCGCCGAGCTGTCGTTACCGATCGCGCTCGTGATCCCGCGCACGCGCCGCGCGGCGCTCGTCATCGCGATCGCGTTTCACGTAGGCCTAGAAGTCGGCATGGGCCCCGACGTCTTCGGCTGGATCATGTGCGCGCTTTTGGTGTCGTTCTACCCGCACGACGGGCAACCGACCGGACACGTCTGACCGGCGACACACTTCGGTGGCCCGCTCGGACCGGGACCTTGGAGATCGCAGCATTTGAAACCGTCACCGCACGCGGGCTGACACGTCTGCGCTTGGCACGATCCGCCGAGGCACATCGATTTGCTCCCGGAGCACACGGTGCCGCAGCCGCCGCAGTTGTTCGGATCGTTCGTCTGGTTGACGCACTGATCGCCGCAACACTCGAGCCCAAAGCCGCACGCGCCGCCATCGCACGCGCCACCGCCGCTGTCGTAGACGGGTGCGTCGCTGACCGACCCGTCTTTGCTCGAGGCGTCGGCACTGCTGCCATCAACGCCGCCGTCGATGACCGTGGTGGTGCCGCCGCAAGCGACGACGACGAAGAGTGCAACCAAGGAAGAAGCGAAGGTTCGATTCATTCGTGAAGCATAGACCTCGCAGCGCCGGGTGCAAGCCGTCGTGGGTGAAGCCGCGCCCGTCAAAAGCCGCGGCTGGGGAGCGTGCCGCGATGGCTATTACATGCGCCGGACGCGCAGCCGTCGGTGCAGTAGTGATATTTCGTCACGAGCTGACACGTGCCGTCGATGCACGTTCCATCATCGAAATAGGCCGCCCAGTGATCGTCGGCGCACACGGACGGCGGCAGCGAGCATATGTCGCCTTCCAGGCCGGCGTCTGGCGTACACGCGATCGTTGGCGGCGTGACCGTCGGCGGCGGATTGAGATCGCTGTTGAATTGCGACGAGCCGCCTTGCGTCGAGCAAGCGCAGATCGCGAGCATGCAAGCAGCGAGTCGTCCGATCATGGTCCCACCGCATAGAGTAGCCCATCGTTCGAGCCGAAGTAGACCGTTCCGTCGGCGCCGATCGCGGGTGACGATTTCACGGAAGCGCCCGTCTTGGCCGTGAACATCGGCTTTCCGCTGAAGTCGAACGCGTAAAGGTTCGCGTCATCGGCGCCGAAGTAGATCGCACCCTCCGAGTCGACTGCGATTCCGCCTGAGACGGTGGCGCCAACATCGACCAACCAGACAACACCCGCGGAGCTGAGGAGGACGACGCCCGTCGGATATTGGACGTAGACCAAACCAGGTCCGCCAACGGCGATCTTGAAACCGTAAATTTCGAACGCGTAGGCGCTCGCCATCGGGATGTCGCAAGACCAAATGTACGCGCCGGCGACGTCGTGCGCTTCCACGCGTCCGTTGACGTCGGCGTACACCGTCCCATCGTCGGCGACGGCGCCGAGAAGTCCTTGAGCGATCGCGGTTCCTGCTTCACGATCGACCGGATTGGCGTCGTAGGTCGTTATGAGACGGCCGTCGAACAGGTAGAGGCGCTCGTCTGCGATCGCAAACGAAAGCACGTTGGCCCAGTCCTCCGCGGGGAGCTGGCACACGATCTCGCCGCCGCGCTTCGCCGTGCACACTTGGCCGTGCGCCGTGAAGTACGCGGCTCCTGTGTCGTCGAGCAATACCGATGATCGCAGCGAGTCGGGTGCGACAGCCGACGTCGTGTCGATGCCGTCGTTCGTGAAGACGTGAAGACGAGCATCGTCGGATGCGACGTAGACCGAACCGTCGCGTGCGATCGCAGGCGCGCCTTCGATGGCGCCCGCAATCGTCGTTCGCCACGCGAGCGTGCCATCGGGATGCACGGCTGTCAGCGTTCCCGCGGAGTTGCCGATGTAGACGGTGCCATCGGCCGCAATGACAGGCGACGCGGTGCCGACGAACGAACCCGTATCGAATGTCCAACGCACATGGTTCGATCGCGCCGCTGCAACGGGCGCGCGTGCCGTCGCGCCTTCGTCATGTGCGATCACGGGCCAGGGCGAGCCGCTCTGCGTGCCCGCTCGGTAACCGTGCTGCGTCTGCGGCGGTGTCGTCGAGCAACCCACCAGGCCAATCGCTACAAGGAAGCGCGCGCGCACGACGAAGACATAGCGCTAAGATGCAGCATGCGCTCGCTCATCGCCTTGCTTGCGTGCGTCGCGTGCTCGACGACCGACGAGCCCCCCGTCACGGCGAGCGTGCATCGCGACTGCGCGCAACCAATCGTGCGCCTGTGCTCGGGCCTTGCGACGCTCACACCGACGGAACCGATTTCGTACGCAAACGCGTTGCTAGCACAACCGAATTTGCTCGTGCGCGCGGGCGACCTCGACGTATTCGAATATCCCGCGCTCTTGCAGCGGTTCGCGATCGATGGCTTGCCACCGCGGCTTCACGCCACGTCGAACACACTTCTCGAGCCGGCACCTTCGATCGGGTCCGTGGTCACGGATGGCGTCGACATCTACGCGTCCAGGATCGACGCACAGCGGACTCACTACCTCACGATCTGGAGCTCCACGAACAAGCTGGTTGCCGATGTCGCGGTGTCGTCGGACCTCTCGGCGGAGTCGGCTACGCTGACCGTGTTTCGCGGACTCGCGCTCGTCGAGACGGAGACGCGGCTGACGATGATCGACACGAGCGGAGCTACGGTCTGGTCCGAGTCGGCATTGGGGCAAGCTTCGAGCTACGGGTGTGGCTTCGCCTTCACGAACTTCGAGACGTATACGAGCGCCAAGTTGCTGACGATGCCGCTCGACGGTAGGGCGAGGCTCACGCAATCAACGCCCGGCTCCACGCCGTGGCCGTGGCCGTACGATTCTCACGCGATCGCTTTTGCAACGCCGCCCGTGTCGCCATTCGACGCCGCGGCGGGTTGCGTCTCCGAGATCGATGTCGTCTTCGACGACGGCCGCCCCGCGCTTCACCGCGAATTGGCGACGGACTGTTACGCAGGCATCGTGAGCATTTTGCCAACACCGTTCGGAGCCGTGTTCTCGTCCGAAAACCAAATCGCCATGCTCGACGAGAACGCAAACATCATCGGTGAGCTGCTTCCCAAGGACGGCACGACAGCCGTCGTCGGCAACTACATCGCGGCCGTGAGCTCTGAATGGTCGCCCGATACCGAATCTACGCTCTACTCGGAGACCGTCTTCGGATGCGCTCACTGAACCACGCAGTGAAACAACAACCGCGCGTCTTGATCATCGGAGCGCGGCCACTAGCTTCTTGAGCTCGTCGATCTGCTTCTGCTGCTCCTGCACCGTGGCGATGAGCATGCTCGTGTAGCCGTAGAGATCGACGTGCGTCTGATCACTCTGCACTGCGGGGCTTCCCTTCGGCATGTCGTCGATGATGAAGCCGAGGTGACGCTGCATCGTCTCGGGATCGGTCTTGTATCGATAGCGAGCGAGGTGCGTTTGCATGGCTTGCTCCGCGAGCGCCGCGCGCTCCGCGTCGTCGACGTACGCGATATCGGTCTTGAACTCGCGTCGTGACACGGTGCCGTTGTCGCACTGCAAGAAATTCTGAATTTGGGTGCACTTGTTGACGCCGGTGGGCGGGCAGAAACAATCCGCCATGCACGTGCACGACGCGGTGCCTTTACACTCGGCTGGAATCGGCGTGCACCCAAGATCGTGACTGGTCGGCCCGCTCGCTTTGAGGCAGTAGGTTCCTTGCGGACACGGGTTCACGCAATCGACGTTCGGCGGAACACATGACGCGGCGTCGACCGGAATGACGTCGGGCCCCGAATCCTTCGAAAGCGTCCGATGCGCCATCGGCGGCGCTGTCGTTCACCGTCCATCATTTGCGGAACCGTCGGTGCCGGCGTCATCCGACCCGGTCGTTCCACCACACGCTGCGGCGATGACGAAACTCACGAACATGGTCGAAGAAAGGCGCATGGGGGACCTCATGGTTGTTTGTCAGAGTGTGCCAAGGGCTGATCCTGCAGTCGCAAGGATCGGGCTGAAAACCGCGCTCGCGAACGCATCGACATCCGTCGTGCACGCGGCGCGCCAGGCGAATCGCGGCGCGTACGATGCTGGCGCGTGGTTTCGTGGTCTTGCGTGTACGAATCTTGAGACGGTATCTCGTTGCCGTCCTCGACGCAGATGGCCTTGTTCCGAACGGTTGGCCGACGGATGGTCGGATGTGAACATCACGCGGCCGTCGACCATGAGCACGCCCCACACGAACGTGCGGCTCTCGGTCAGGAGATTCGCCGTCGTCTTGAACGTGTTGGTCGTCGGGTCGAAGAGATCCCCCGTGCGACACATCGTGCCCGTGCAGCCGGCTGGATCATCTTGCGCGCCACCGACGACGAGCGCGCGACCATCGAGCATCGTCACGGCTGCATCGCGCCAGCGCGTCACGCCCATCGTTCCGGATGCGGGCGTTACCGTGTCGGCGCTTTGCGTTCGCTGGAAGAGCTCCGCCTTATTCTGCGCTTGCGTCGGATCGTCGGGCACGAGCGTTCCGCCCATGACGAGGACCCGACCACCTTGAAGAACCGTGATGCCCGGATGCTCACCGCGCACGGCGGCCATCGGTTTTTCCTGCCACGGCAGCACGAGCCCCGCGCTCACGTATTCGAACGCGGCGCGTGTGAGCGACGTCCCGCTCGTTTCGACGAGCGGCGCAGCTCAATCCGCATTTACCGCAGTTGAAGACGTCGCTCGACACATCGACGCATTGACCGGCGCACATCTGCTGCGTGCCGTTACAAGTCGTGCCGTCGGTGCTTCCGTCGCCGCCGCCGTCGAATTTCGCGACGAGAGCCTTCATGTCTCGAGCGTACCAGCGTACTCTCTCGCGATGCTTAGTCGTAACGCTTGGATTGGTTTCTTCCTTTGTGCATGCAGCAGCGGCACCGACGTGGTCGATGCCGGAGTCGATGCATCCCACGACGCGACGCTCGACACGAAGTCGAACGACGTTGCCGCCGACGTTGCGAAAGACGTCCAAACGCAAGACGCCGGATTGGATGCGGCGATCGACGCGAGCGACGATGCGACAACGACCGACGCTGCGAGCGACGCCGACACGGACGCCGCGATCGACGCAAGCACCGACGCTTCCGGCGATGCATCCGACGCCAGTCTCGGCGACGCAGGTCTCTGCGGCGTGTGCGGCCTCGGCCAAGCGTGCTGCACCATCCCGAAAGCGATCGACTACGGCAAGTGTTACAGCACGAAGTGTCTGGCTTGCTGCATGTAGAGGCATGGCCCGCAATCACCACGCATCGGCAAAGTGTCAGAAGCTGCGCGCTAACCAGACGTCGAGCAATGTCATCACCGAGGACCCAACGACGCTCGCAACGATGTTGTCTCCCGCCGCGTGCGGACCTTCGTCGTAGTTTGGACACGTCGTACATCCCCGGACGCCACCACCGCTTCGACCGAGCGCGTACGTGAACGGCAAGATCGCCGCGATGAACGACACCGTCGCCCAGCCGAGCAAGCTCACGACCGCTGGCATGACGCGACCGTGCACGGCGTGCACGATTGGGCCGGTCAGTGTGAGCAGTGGCGCCACGCCAATCCACGACGGGACGAACAAGCTTCCCGTGGTCGTCAACCCTTGTGACCACGCAGCTCCTTCGATGATCGTGATCGCGACCGTCGCCGTCTTCTACGTGTTCGCAGCTTGCTCGCCGAGCGCGCCTTCGGACGACGCAGGACTCGACGCTTCACAAGACGTCACCGACTCATCGACACCGGGCGCTGACTGATGCGCATGAGACGGTGGCTAGTCTTTCTCGCGCTGCTCGGTGCGTGCGGCGGGCGCGATGATGCGGGGGTTGATGCCGCCGTGACCGCGCCTGGTCAACCGCCGCCCGAGCCGCAGACCACAACGCCGCCAACGAAGAACGTCTACACGTTCGCGATGCACGAGCTCTTCTTCGGCGATACACCGCGCGACTCGAGCTCGCCGACCACGACCGCGTGGCAGACCTATGGCTACAACCTCGACGGGAAAGTGACGTCAGCGGATTCGACCGACGTGTGCGCACTCTTCGGAGGCGCACCGCGCATGAATCAAAAGGACGGGCTCAACGGCATCGACAATGCGTGGGGTGCGATCATCGTGCCCAACAGCATCTCATCCGAGCACTCGAGCTTCACCCAGACCCTCACCGCCAACATTCAGGAGGGCCGCTCCACCGTGCAGTTTCAAGTCGTCGGCCTCTCGGACGATCCAGAACAATCGTCGACGGGTCTCCGCGCACAGATGTTTCTCAGCGGCGCCTACGGCGACGTTCCGGCGTTCGATCTTACAACCGACTGGCCCGTGCTGTCGTCATCACTCGCCGACGAGTCGACGATCGCGGGCGGAGCGAAAAGCGCTTTCCCGAACGCGTATATCAACGCAGGCGTGTTCGTCAGCGGTAAGGCACCGAACGTCGTCGAGCTCGACATCGACATCAACGGCGTGAATCAGCAGCTGATGCTGCACGACGCCGTGTTCACGTTCGTGCACGCCGATCACGCCAGCGCCATTGACGGCATCATCGCGGGCGTCCTCGACACGCAGGAGCTCTGCGAAGAAGCAGCCAAAATTGCGGGCCGGATCTCGCAATCTCTGTGCTCCGCGATGGAAGGCGTCTTCGATCAGCTGCGCAGCGCATCCGACATTCTTTCGGATGGCTCCAACGCGCCGGGTGTCCCGTGCACGGCAATCTCTGTCGGCTTCGGCTTCAACGCGGTGCTCGTGGCAAACCCGACGAAAGTCGTTCAAGCTCCGGTACCGCCGCCGGACCTGTGTGCGGATTGACCAGGATGATTGATCGTAGCCGGCGTCGTTCGACAACTTCGTATTCGGCGCGCGTTAACGCGCCCAAGCGTTGTCGTCGAGCAGGGTGGTCACACGGCGTTTGATGTCGTCGCGGATTTCGCGCACGCGGTCGAGCGGTTTGCCTTTCGGATCTTCGAGCGGCCAATCGTCGCGGCGCGCGCCGGGAATGACGGGACACTCATCGCCGCAGCCCATCGTGACGAGCATGGTCGCGCCTTCGGCGAGGTCGCTCGTGAGCTTCTGGGGTTTCACGGTCGTCAGATCGATGCCGGCTTCGTTCATCGCGGCGACGACCTCGGGATGAACGCGTTCACCGGGGTGCGTGCCCGCGGAGATCGCACGAGCCTTTGTCGGGTCGGCGAATCGATTGAACCACGCGGCCGCCATCTGCGAGCGACCGGCGTTGTGAACGCATGCGAAGATGATTCTCTTCACGCGACTGCGCTCGGGCGCGGAAGAAGCCAGCGAAAGAGCATCGTTGCTGCGATGGCGCCGACGACCTGAGCGACAATGAACCCAGGCGCGTCGACCGGGCGAATCCCGGCAAACGTGTCGGTCATCGAACGCGCGAGCGTCACGGCTGGATTCGCGAACGACGTCGATGACGTAAACCAGTACGCGGCCGTGATGTACGCGCCGACTGCGAACGGGATCACCGACGGCTTCGTGCGCGCGCATGCCCAAATCACGGTGAGCAGTCCGAACGTCGCGATGAATTCGCTGACACATTGGGATGCGCCCGAACGCTCGTGGTGCGATGCGTAGAGGAGCGGTTTGCGAAACATGACGTGCGCGCAAACGACGCCGCCGAACGCGCCCACGACTTGAGCAACGACGTACGTCGGCACCTCGCGCCACGCGAGCCCGCCCTCCATCGCGTCGGCGAGCGTCACGACTGGATTGAGGTGTGCGCCCGAGATCGGTCCGAACGCGAAGATGAGCGCGACGAGCCCGGCTCCGGTTGCGATGGTGTTGGCGAGAAGCGCGATCGCAACGTTGCCGCCGGCGAGCTGCTCGCCCATGATTCCCGAACCGACGACGACGGCGAGAAGAAACGCGGTGCCGATCATTTCTGCAACCGCGCGGCGCGCGATGGAAGGACGTGCGTGTGTCATTCGCCTGGCGCGCGGACCTTCGGCGCGCAGCACCCGCCCGCGGCAGGCTTGGTCATCATCGCTTCCGGATCGCCTTTGACGACGAACACCTCCCACGAGTTGCCATCGGGATCTTCGACCCACACTTTGTCTTGGAGCGCGTAGCAGCACGACGTGTTTTCTTCGGTCAGCGTCGGGAGATTCGCCGCTTTGAATTTCGCCCACGCGGAGGCGACATCCTCGGTGCTCGCGACCTGGATCCCGAAGTGGCTCGCGTTGACTCCCGTGCGCGGAGCCTCTTGCATCGTGAGATTGAGCGAAGGCTCGAGGAGATCGAACTTGGCGTACCCCGGCCTGCGCTTCGTGACCGTCACGCCGAATAGCTTCTCGTAGAACGCGACGGACGCGTCGACGTTGGTGATGTTGAGCGAGACGTGCGGCTTGAGAACATTCATGGTTCAACTCCTATAATACCGGTAATGTCGAAATAGATTGGCAAGAGCAAATCGTCAGCAGCAACCCTTGCCGCGCTTGCAGCAGTCCTCCCAGAGGTAGTCGGTGAGCGTGCGGAGCTGCTCGTAGTCAGCGCGGTAGTAGATGAACGTCCCGTCGCGTCGCGCTTTCAGGAGACCCGCCGAGGAGAGGCGATCGAGATGGTGGCTGAGCGTCGATGCAGGGATCTCGAGCTTCTGCTGGATCTCCCCGGCGGGAGTGCCCTCCGCATCGCCCTGGACGACGTATCGCAAGATGGAGAGCCGTGCAGGGTGACCGAGCGCTCCCAACTGCTCGGCGTGCCGCTCGACTTTCGGGACCATGCTCTATTTCTAATAAACTCGAACCATTCGCGCAAGGCCTATTTCGAGAAATGGCGAAATAGCACCACGAGCCCCAGAAGCTGCGGTTTGCGGCCATAAGCTTGTGATCGCCAACCAAGGTCGACACATGAAAACATCACACAGTTCGGTGTTGTTAGCGGCTCACGCAACGTGCTCGGCTCGATCCCGCTGCTCTACGTCGGAGCAAGAAACGTGAGCGTCGTCGTCTTTGCCAACGGAGGCGTCGGTCGGTTCTGAGATCGTACGTCGACGTCGACGTCCGCTGAGTTCATACTTCCGCGGTGGGGCGTAAATCGATTGCCTTCGTCGCCATCGCCACGCTCGTCGCGTGCGGTGAAGTCGCGCTCACCGTCGACGGCGGGCCGGACGCTGCGTTCGTCGATGCGGGCGACGCCTGCGTCGGACCGTTCTGCGGGTTCGACGCGTCCGCGTGCGACGAGCTCGCGTGCCAAGTCGCGACGTGTGATGGAAGCGTCACGAGCGTCAGCGGGCGCGTCTTCGATCCGTCAGGCACCATTCCGATCTACAACGCCATTGTCTACATCGCTCCCGAGCCTCTTGCACCGCTCGCGCACGGCGCGATTTGCTCGGGCTGCGCGAAGTCGATCCCGAGCAACACGATCGCCGTCGCGCTGACGGACGTACAAGGCCGTTTCACCATCACGTCAACCGTGCCTGTCGGCGAGCACATCCCCATCGTGGTCCAGGTCGGGAAGTGGCGCCGGCACATCGACGCGTCGATCACGGCGTGCGTCGACAATCCGCTCGATCCGTCTCTGACGCGCTTGCCGCGACGTGCGCACGAAAGCTCGCCGGACGATGACATGCCGCAGATTGCGGTGACGACCGGCGGTGACGACGGCGTCGAGTGCTTCCTTCGCACGATCGGCATCGATGACAGCGAATTCACGAGCCCGACCGGCGGCGGACACGTTCACCTCTATCAGGGCGCTGGCGGCTCCACGCTCTCCGGTGGCACCGCGACCGCGGCGAGCTTTTGGAGTGACAACGGCGCGCCAGGAACGCAGCCGATGGCGAGCTACGATCTCGTCGTCCTTGGTTGCGAAGGCTCGACCTTCGCGAGCGAAAAACCCGCCGCTGCCCTCCAAGCGATGGAGGAATACGCCGACCTCGGCGGACGAGTGCTCGCGATGCACGACCAGTACTACTGGCTCGAGAGCAACGTGCCGCCGTCGGCTTGGCCGAGCACGGCCGTGTGGAATCACGCGCAGGATCCGAGCAACCAGATCGCGTTGCCGATGCTCGTCAACAAGACATTCCCGCGCGCGTACGCGATGTCAGAGTGGATGGCGGCGCTCGACGCGTCCGTCGAGGGCGGGACGTTTCCGTTCGTCGAAGCGCGACACGACGTCGATGGTGTGTCGCTGAAGCTTGCGGCTCCTTGGCTGCAAACGGATCCGACCAATCCTTCGCCGAGCGATCCGAAGCTCATCGAGGCGTTCATGTTTTTCGCGCCGCTCACCGACGCCGGCTCGACGAGCAAGGCGTGCCGCAGCGTCGTGTATTGGGACGGACACGCGACCGGGAGCACGCCGGGCGGAACGTTTCCGAACAACTGCACACAAACCGGCCCGCTCACGCCGACGCAGCTCGCCCTCACGTTCATGCTCTTCAATCTTTCGAGCTGCCTTTAGGTCTCGCAAACTTCTGGTCGTGCGGGCCAGACGCGCCCGCTTCGACAAGCACGCGCCGCGCGCCATGTCCCCATGGTGAGAGTGGGGAGCAGACGCGCAACAGGTGACTCAAAAAAGCCACAATTGAGGCGTAAATATGGGCGTCAGCCAGCCGAAAAGCTACCGAGCTAACCGTGTGATATTGGCCCGGCACTTGCGTAGATGGTGCACCATGTCGATCATTCTTTTCGTGCTCTTCGGTGTCGTCGCTGGGTTTCTCGCGCGCGCCATCATGCCCGGCCGGCAGGCCATGGGCTTCGTTATGACCGCCCTACTCGGCATCGCCGCTCGCCGCCCCGCAGCGGCCTGACCTACGTGGGCAGGCTCGCTGCATTACTCCTCGTCGCCAGCCTCGGACTGGTTACCTCTGCTTGCAAACACGACGAGGAGAAGCACGCCTTCCAGCTCTCTGTCGCGATTCCTTCGGAGGGCGTTGCGTTCAACTCCGCCTTGCAACAAGCACTCGGCGTGGAACTTCGACCCGGACACACTGTGACGCTGCTCTCGAACGGCGCCGTTTTTGACGCGCTCGACGAAGAGATCCGCAAGGCACGCAGCAGCGTGCACGTCCTCATCTACATCTGGGAGAAGGGCGTGGCCTCGGATCGCATCGTCGCCGCCATCATCGACCGTGCCAAGGCGGGCGTTGCTTGCCGGATCCTGGTCGACGACTTCGGGAGTCCGGACTTCGCGAAGGGCGTTCAGCCCGCGCTAACAGCAGCGGGGTGCGATGTTCGACTCTTCCGGCCCGGCCTGGCCGACGGAGACAAGCTCGCTCGAAACCACCGGAAGGTCGTCGTCGTGGACGGCCGCGTGGGCTTCACGGGCGGCTTTGGCATCCGCGACAACTGGCTCGGCGACGGCGTGACCGACGACGGCTGGCGTGACGCGAACGTGCGCTTCACCGGACCTGCCGTGGCCGGCGCGCAGCAGGCCATCGCCGAGAACTGGCAAGAGGCGGGCGGCCCGCTCTTCCCGCCCGAGGCCTTTCCGCCGGCCGATGTGTCAGGGCCCGCATCGGCGGCCTTCGTCGCGAGCACGATCTCTCCGGTCCTCACGCGCTCCGAGCGGCTCGTTCAGCTGATGATACAGGCCGCGAAGAAGCGCCTGTGGATCGCCAACGCGTACTTCGTGCCCTCGCGCGCGATCCTCGAGATGTTGAAGCGCAAGGCCTCCGAGGGCGTAGACGTCCGGCTACTGATGCCCGGAAAACACAAGAGCGACTCGAAGACATCTGCAGGCGCGCAGCACGTCGAGTATGGGCCCCTCGTCGAGCGAGGCATTCGCATATTCGAGTACCAGCCGTCGATGATGCACGCGAAGACGATGGTCGTGGACGACGAGCTTTCAGTCGTCGCATCGATCAACCTCGATCCTCTCTCGCTGAACAAGTTGGAGGAGGTGGCGCTCGTCGTGCAGGACCGTGCCTTCGCGGCCAACCTTGCGAGGACCTTCGAGGCGGACGTCACCCAGGCGCGCCCGGTCACGCGTTGATCGTCGCCACCAGCCTTCGACGCGCGTGAACGACGATCACACAAGGCGCGACGAGCTCGCTGCTGTTGCGGCAAGTGTCTCCGCTGAGCAAGCAAAGTGGAACGCCGGTCATCGATTGCCACGGCCACGCCCGAGCCCACGATGAAGAATGCGCAGATCTGCCCGCACGCCGCAAAGCGCGCAATCAAGAAAATGAATCAGTGCGGGCTGAACACCGAAGGCTTCACCATCGAGTCGATGTGCGCGACGCTTGGTTACGACAAGCTCTCGTTTCTCGCGTCGCGAGATTGCGAGACGATCGGCGCGATTCTTTCGGCGAAGTGATCGATCACTTCGAGCGCGGCGCGTAAGCACGGCGGGGCGGCGATACGCGACAGATCAACGCCGGCGCGCTCGTGATTTCCAGCGGCAATGACACCGAACACAAACGAGCGCGCCGAGCTAACGCACGGCGAACGTCACGGGCACGGTTCGGTTTCTTCGCCGATCCACACGCCGTCAGTGCACGACTCGTAGACGCCGGTGCAGCAGCCGCCCCCAGCGTATCGACAAACGCCCGCATCGCCCGCGTCGCGGAGATCGCACGCTGTGCCGGCATTCGGTCGGTCGACCGCGCATCCCGCAATCGGTGAGAAGCACTTCCAATGCGCCACCTCGACATCGGGCGGCGGCCCGACGCCGCACTCACTGCATACGCACACGCCGGCATCGCCGCTCGGACAGACTTGACCCGGTGCGTGACACGTAACACCGTCGATCGCGGCACCGCACGCGTCGTCGGCTTTGCAAAAGAACGGCGGGATGTTGCTTTTGGCCCAGGTGCCCCAGCAAGTGAAGTGCTGATTGCAGAAGTAGCTACTCGTTCCGTATTCACAGTCCTCGAATTGCGGCACCGTGCAAGCCGTACCCACGACGGGCGCCGACGCTGGACAGAGAACGGGCGACGCGGCCTCGATGGTCGCCGCGTCCGAACGCTGCGCACGCTTCGAGCGTTGCGTCCGCTGCGGTGCTCGAGTCGCTCTCGACGTTGTCGTCGAACCGGCCGCATGAGAGTGCCAGCAACGCGATCGGCGCAAAGCGTCTCACGCATGAAGGATAGCCCTACGCGTTGGGACCGCCGCCGATTCCATGCAAATAGCATCCATTGCTTGGGTGGCAGTGTGCTTCGCAGCTCTATCGTGCGGTAAGCTGGAAACAAATGACGCGCACCTGGACGCCGGTGACGACGGGCTCATCGAGAGCGTTTGTCACTTCGCATCATGCGACGGAACAGACGTTTATTGTCCGCCGCCACAGGTCTGTCCGCGGGGACGGATGCAACCCGTGCTAGTCGCGTGTGGTGAAGTCGCGCTCACCGTGGACGGCGGGCTCCCGAGCCGCTTCCACCGCTCACGCAGGGAGCCGCCCATCGCGATGCGGGTCGAAAGCGCGCCACAGAGGATTCGAACCTCTGACCTACGGCTCCGGAGGCCGTCGCTCTATCCAGCTGAGCTAGTGGCGCCAGGTTTTGGGGACCATACACCGACGCCGGAGCCGGTGCATCGTCTGACGTTCTAACGCCGTCGACTGCGCCTCCCAAAAACGGGACCGACGAATATCCGTGGCCTCGACGCATCGCCGACCACGCGCCGCCATCGCAGAACGAGGACCGCGTTCACCGTTTCGTAACGTACTCCGGTTCGAAGTTATTTCGACCGCGCACGTCAGGAACGGTCGCGCTGCTTCGTCGGTGGTGTGGCAGAGTCCGGGGCAGTGCGGCCTTCCGATCACACGCGCACGAATGACGAGACGCGCATCTGAATGGCCAACCCGAGGCGGCGCACGATTCTCTTCGACCTCGATGGCACGCTCACGGATTCCTTCGTAGGAATCGCACACGGAATTCAGCACGCTCTCGAAGCGATGGGTCGCCCCGTTCCGCCTGCGGCCGAGCTGCGATGGTGCGTTGGCCCACCGCTGCGAGAGGTATTCGAGAAGCTCGTGGGTGTGGGTGGTCCGGTCGAGGAAGCGATCGACATCTATCGCACGCACTACGCCGCGAGCGGTCTCTTCGAGAACCGCGTTTACGCTGGCGTACCGGAGATGCTCGACCACGCGCACACGACGGCGCGGCTGAGCATTTGCACATCGAAGCGCCGACTCTTCGCCGAACGAATCGCAGAGCACTTCGGGCTCGCGCGCTTCTTCGATCGCATCTACGGAAGCGACGACGACGGACGCTTCGAGAACAAGGCCGACCTCGTGCGCGAGATCCTCGTATCAGCAAAGCTCGATCCATCACGGGTCGTGCTCGTCGGAGATCGAGAGCACGACGTGCACGCGGCGTTGGCGAACTGCGTCATGCCCATTGCCGTCACGTATGGTTACGGATCTCGAAGCGAGCTGGTCGCCGCGGGCGCGACCGTTATTTGCGACTCGCCCGCGGATGTCACGAAGGCACTGGATTCGGAGAGGTGAGCCGCATCACCCGCGCGCGCGTTTGCGGCGAGGGGTGGCGACACTCTTCCCGGTCGATTGCGCGGCCTTTCGGCGTTGGAGCGCGTCGACGACGTGGAGGTGTCGCGCGTTGATGGCCTCCTCGAGTGTGAGGTAGAGCCGCCACGCGTCGTCGCCTAGCTCGCGGCGAAGCGCGGCTTGCGCGGAGCGGATGTTGCGAGTGAGGCGGCGGCATGTCGCGTCGCCGCGGAGCCAGCGTTCGAGCTCGGTCTTGGTCACTCATCACCTCGGCGGCACGCACGTTGGAGCGAGGCAGTGAGCACATCGATCGTGCACGGCTTGAGGAGGATGCGCGCCTTGTCGAAATGCGATAGCCACACTGCACGCGCGCCCGTGCTGGCGCCACCCGTGAGCACGACGGCCTTCTTCGCGAGCGTCGGCCGATGCAGCTCGAGCCATGCGACGAGGCCGTCACCGCCGAGGTTCGGCATCTCGAGGTCCGTCATCACGGCGTCGAACTCGGCCGTTTCGAGAATTGCGATCGCAGTAACGCCGTCGGAGGCGACGGTCACCTCGAACTTACTCGCGAGAGCCCGTGCGAGCGTTCGCCGAATCATGGGCTCGTCGTCGACGAGGAGGATGCGAGGCTTCATGACGCGTCTTCGGGAGCTGAATTGCTCGGGTTGCGTAGAAACGGTCACGATAGTGGGTGTTACGGCACGGTCTCGCGACAACTAAAGCTATATCTTTATTTATGCTGCGTACCGTGAGAGGCACCGTCGGAACCCGGTGCGAACCCTCGATCCCGAGCGTGTGTGCCAAAACGTGGGTAGGCGCATTTCCGAGCTGCGGAAGGCTCGCGGCCTGACCCAGGAGCAGTTCAGCGTGCTCCTCGGCACCTCGTTTCAGTGGGTTTCCCAGCTCGAAGGGGGCCAAAACATCACACTTCACTCGCTCGCGCGTATCGCCAACGCGCTCGGGGTCGGTCTCGAGGAGCTCCTCGTGATGCCCCACGCATCCAGCCGTGCGCGGCGCGTTGGGCGTCCGAGGGGCAAGTGAAACCGTTTGGAGAAGTATTTCTCCCCTCCGCCGTGCTCGGCGCGGATCAGATTTGTGTGGGTAACGCTTTCCGCGCTCTGCGCGCGGCGGTTCCCCTCCGGGCGTCGGCTCATCACCGAACGTCAATCAACCAAACAGTCTGATGCCCATCCGCACAGGTCACGGTGAGCGCAGTCTTGCCCGGTTGATCCCCGGTCAACATCATGGACGTCCCGGCGCGTCCGTCAGCGATGTGCTGAACACGCGCGGCGGGTGACGAAAAGGCAAAACTCTTCATGCGCGCGTGACGCATCGTCAACGTGGCGCGACTTCCAACGTGAAGCACGAGATGCCGCGCGGGCGGAAGGCTGGTTGGCGCACCGAGTGTGAGTGAGAGAAGAAGAACATCGAGCATGCGATCTCGTTAGAGCAAGCCGCGTGCCTCGCGCGAAGCGCGCCTTGTTCAGTAGACGCCGTAGCCCGCGTAGTCGGTGCCGGTCACGCGCATGTCGTCGATGGGTGCGGGCAATTTATTCCAGGCTTCTGGATGTGACGATGGCGGTCCGGCCGTCGTGTCTGCAGTGCACTGGTAGAGATCGGGCGCGTCGCCATATGTGACGACGTCACCGACGCGATACGTGACCGTCGGGCTGCCGGTAGCGACCGTTGCTTTCGGTGCCCATGCGGTGAGGTGATGACCCGCGACGAGCGGCCAACCTGCGTTTGCGAACGCGATGTCCGAAACGCTCGCGTTCGTGTTTCCGGTTTGCGTGATCTTCGTGCTCGTCGGCGCGAGCGGGCGCGTGCCTTCCCACTTGTCGTTTTTGAGAACGAGCGACGCGACGAAATTCGAATCGATCGCGAACACCGCGCCGCCGTTATCGGGCGCGATGATGTCGTAGCCCCAGACGAGTCCGCGAAATGAATCGTTTTCGAACGTCACCGTGGAGCCCGATTGCGACGTGCCTCCGATCCACACGCCGAGCGAAAGCGTGTTGCCGAAAAAATCGTCGTGGAAGTCGACGGTCATTGGCGGGTCGCCGGATTCGGGCACGTAGAACGAGTTACACCACGAGCCGGCGCCATCCATGATGACGTTGTGATCGATCTCCACGTTGCCGCCGCGCACGAGCTCTTGCGTTGCGTTGTCTTGGTAGCGGCCGAGGCCGTTGTCGAGCCAGTGGAGGCCGCCCGATGCGAACACGTTGTGGTGCACGCGCGTGCCGTCGCCGAGGTCTTGAATTTGGAGGGCTTCGTTGCCGGTTCGGAGAATGCGCGTGTTGTAGATCTGGAGCGCGGGAAATAAATTCGATGGCGGCGCGCCCGTCCAGCCGAAGTAGAAGCCTTCGCCGCCCGTGTCGTGAACGTAAACATCGTGGACGCGAACGTTCTCCATCGGCAACGCGGGGTCGCCTGATGCGCGCGAGTTCAGCAAGCGAATGCCCGCGAAGCCGGAGCGCTTCACTTCGACGTATTCGATCTCGAATTTCGTCGAGCTCGAGACCGAGATGCCCATGTGAAGGTAGGGCGCGGTGAAATCGAAATCGTCGTCGCTCGTGAAACCGTACTTTCCGATCGAGCCCGCGTAGGCGCCGCATCGGTGGCCGGGAAAATTCACGTCGCCGGTCTTCGATGTCGGATCGTAGCGACCCGTGAGCACCCAACCCGAGCCGCCGCCCATCGACCAAATGTAGTTCGCGCCTTTGCTGGGCCCGATGTTCACTTGGCCGCCCAAGTTCGTGATGACGAGCGGCTGATTCGGATCGCGCGCCGGAAGATTTCCGATTTGAAGCTGCCCGTAATTGCCGGCGGGTAGATAGAGGCGATCGAGCGTCTTCCAATCGACAGACGGAAAGCTCGCTTGGACGTCGGCGTAATAGAAGTTGCCGCTCGTCGGCGGAAGCGTGAACGTGTTTTGCGGCACGCCGAAGTGGCCGAAGTCTTCGCACGACGTCGGCCCAGCGTCGCTTGCGTCGAGATTTTGGATTGCGTCGCCGTTGGTGGAGCCGTCGCTGCCGGCGTCCGTCGATGAGGACGAATCTCCACACGCACACACGATGAGGGCGAGGGCGACGATCGGGCGCATATCCACGATCCTACACTGTAAATCACCGCGCGACGCGGATGTCGATCACGGGGTCCAGCATGTAGCCGGAGGGCTCGCGTTTGAGGATGTCACGTAAGCCATCCGCGCGAAGTGCCGCGAGCGCAACGTGAAGGCGATTTTGCGCGCTCGACTCGGTGAGCTTTTCTGCCGGCCAACCCGCGGCGACGAGCTCCGCAACGGCGACGCACGCGCCGGGTGACGCCACGCGCTCGCGCACGAGTCGCTCGACGAGTCGGCGATGCACGGCACGACGATGAAGATCGACCCGCTTGCCACCCGGAAGCTCGAGCCACGACGTGTCGGCCGCAACGGAAAGCGCGAGCTCGTGCGACGCGCTTGCTGGCGGAGCGACATCGACGCGATTGAGCATGCGGGCCGCGAAACGCACGTCGTCGGATTCGCGCGCGAGGCCCATCGCGGCGCCGCGCTCTCTCGCACGAATCGCACGGCCTGCTCCGGCCTCCACGCGCAATCGATGGAGCGCAACCGTGCCCACGATGCGCGGCTCGCCGCCCTTCGAAATGCGCTCCGCCTCGATGAGCGCATCACGCGCGCCGAGCGCATCGCCACGTTCGGCGCGCACGGCCGCGAGCGCGCCCGAAAAAACGGCCAAGAATTTCGGATCACCCATCGGACGAAGCGCGGCTAGTGATTCCGCGAGCGCGACCTCGGCGGCGTCGGTGTGGCCTTGTTCGTCTTCGAGTGTGCCGAGGTAACCGAGCGTGATGCCCTCGTGTCGCTTGTTGCCCACCGTGCGGTGCGTTGCGAGTGCGGCTTCGTACACGCCGCGCGCTCCGTCTAGATCGCCCATCTCTTGAAGCACGATGCCGAGGTCGACGCGCATCATCGCGGCCGTCTCCGGCGCGCCGCTCTTGATGAGCACATCGATCGCCGACTCGAGCGTGCGCTTGGCCGCATCGAGATCGCCCTCGCCGAGATCGAGCGACGCAAGACCGCTGAGCACGACGGCTTCGCTGCGCGCGTCGTCGCCATCGCGAAAGAGCGCAGCGGCGGCTTCGAAGCGCTCGCGAGCTTCGCCGAGCGCACCTTGCTGCCTTCGCGAGAGCGCGAGAAACGCGAGCGCACGCGCAGCAAGGGCAGGCTCGCCGGATTTGCGTGCAAACTGCAACGATTGCTCGAGTGCCGTAGCGCCTTCGTCGCGTCGCCCGCAGAGCTGTAGCCCGCGTGCGCGAACGAAGTAGAAACGCGCGGCAAGGGCGGAATCGGCCGCGGCTGCGATGCGGTCGTCGCGGGACTCGTCGAGAAGCGCGAGATACGCCGCGTACGGACCCAGCGACGCAAATATCGGATAAAGCGCGATGGCCGCGCGAAGCGTATCGGGCGACTCCCGCGAGGCTGCGTGAGCAAACGCGGTGAGGAGGTTCTGTTGCATCGCACGCAGTCGCGGCAAATCCGGAACGCCTCCGTACCAACTCACGGCATCCCATGTGGAGCCCGTGTGCGCGTAGAACGCGGCGTGCCTGTCGCGTACGTCGGGCGTTGCGCCGCCAAGCTCGCTCTCCGATACGAGGCGCGCGACGATCTCGAGCATCGAGAAGCGAACACCCGAGCCTTCTTCTTCCGTGCTCGATAGAAGCGATTTCTCGACCAGCGACTGAAGCGCATCCGCGACGCGTGGCGCTTCGCCGCCGATCACGTGCGCCGCCGCTTCGAGTGAAAAATCGCCACGAAAAACGGTGCACGCCAGAAGCGCGCGTTTGTCGTCGTCATCGAGCGTCGCCACGGACGACTCGAATGCGCCGCGTAGCGATGCGTGACGCTCGGGCGTGCCTCGACGCTTCGCCGAAAGCCAATCGAGCGTTTCGCGAATGCGGTCGAGCAGCGTCGGCGCGTCCATCACGGCGAGCCGCGACGCTGCAAGCACGAGCGCGAGCGGCACGTTCGAGAGCGTCGTTGCGATCTCGCGAATTGTCTCGGCGTGCAGGTCCCCGTCGAATCCCGATCGCGCGCGCTCCGCGGTTGCGACGAACAGCGCGAATGCATCCGCATCGTCGAGAGGCCCAATCGATACGGCTGCTTCGCCATCGACACGCAAAATCTCGCGCGACGCAACGAGCAAACGAACGCCGCGGATCTCGGAGACGAGGCGCGCGACCGCATCAGCCGCGCCTTCACCGCCATCGAGCACGACGAGCGCATCGGCGCGCGACGCGAGCGCGGACCCGAGGACCACACCGAGATCGCTTTCACCGCCGAGCGACACCTCGAGCGCACCCGCGAGCACGAAGCACACGTCTTCGTAGCTGGTGGCTGTCGTGAGGTCGCAAAACACCGCGCCCGGTTCGCTTGCGGCGATCGCGCGGGCGACGACGGTCTTTCCGATGCCGGCCGGACCGTGCAACGTCACCAGGCGAACGGTCGACAAAAGCGCGCCGAGCTTGGCGATCTCGGCAGCTCGCCCGATCATCTTCCCCATGGTGCCACGCTCGCGAAAATAAATGTCCGCTCGCGGTGCGGTCGATCGTTGACAGTTCGAAGCGCACGACGCTTCATCCTCAAGGAGAAACGATCATGTCAGAATTCCTCTATGTTTTCCGTGGTGGCATCGAAGGCGGCACGCCCGAGCAAATGCAGCAGCAAATGCAAAAGTGGGTCTCTTGGATGAAACAGCTCGGCGACACCGGTAACCTCAAAGGCGGTCAGCCACTCGAGAAGACGGGTCGCGTCGTCTCGCAGAAGAACGTGACCGATGGTCCGTACGCCGAAGCCAAGGACGTCATTGGCGGTTACTTGCTGGTCGAAGCGAAGGACGAACCACACGCCGTCGAGCTCTCGCGCGGCTGCCCGGTCCTTGCTGTGGGTGGCACCGTCGAGGTTCGTCCGATCGCAAAAATGTGACGACGACGATCGACGAGCACCTGTTCCGGCGTGAAGCGGGGCGACTCGTCGCCGCGCTGACGCGCATCTTCGGAACGCACAACCTCGCGCTGGCAGAGGACGTCGTACAAGACGCTCTCTGCCGCGCGCTCGAGGTGTGGAGCTTTCACGGCGTTCCCGAAAATCCGGGCGGGTGGCTCATGACCACCGCGAAGAACCGCGCACTCGACGTGCTTCGTCGCGAGCGCACCGCCCGCGACTTCGCGCCCGAGCTCGGACGCCTCCTCGAGACGGAGTGGACGATGTCGCCCACCGTCGAAGGTCTCTTCGCGCAACACGAAATCGAAGACGACGTGCTTCGCATGATGTTCACGTGCGTGAGCCCGCGCATCGCCGAGGACGCCCAAGTGGCGCTCGTCCTCAATGTCGTCTCGGGCTTCGGTGCATCCGAAATCGCGCACGCTTTCTTGAGCAGCGAAGCGGCCATCGAGAAGCGGCTTTCACGTGCGAAGGCGACGCTCGCGGAATCGAAGTCGCTCTTCGAAGTGGCGGGAAGCGAGCGCATTGCGTCGCGCCTCGATGCGGTGCAGCGCGCGCTCTACGTGCTCTTCAGCGAGGGCTATCACGGCGCACATCCCGAGAGCGCCGTGCGTTCGGACCTCTGCGACGAAGCCATGCGACTCGTCGAGCTGCTCGCGCGGCATGCGACCACCGCAACACCAAAAACGCACGCGCTCGCCGCACTCATGGCGCTCCATGCTGCGCGGCTACCGGCACGGCTCGATGCCGCTGGCGATTTGAGCCCGCTGCTCGAGCAAGATCGCTCGCGTTGGAACCGGGAGCTCATCGCTACGGGTGTGCGGTACCTCGAGGCATCAGCGACCGGCGATTCGATCAGCGTCTATCATGTCGAAGCCGCGATCGCCGCCGAGCACACCACCGCAGCGCGCAGCGAAGACACCCAATGGGTGCGCATCGTTCAGCATTACGATCGGCTCTTCGAGATGCAGCCGACGCCGGTCGTCGCGCTGAATCGCGCGATCGCCATTGCGCAACGCGACGGGCCCAGTGCAGGCCTCGATGCAATCGACGCGATCGAAGGGAAATCACGGCTCGAATCGTACCCATTCTACTTTGCGGCGAAGGCCGAGCTCGAGCGTCGTCGAGGCAACGTCGCGATCGCGCGCGAAAACTTCGAGCGCGCACTCGAGCACGCCCGCAATCCGGAAGAGCGGCGCTTCTTCCAGTCACGCATCGAGTAAGCTTCGCCCGTGAACAACGACGGCATCGCCAAGACGTTTCAGGAGCTCGCCGACGTGCTCGAGCTTTTGGGCGAGCTGCCATTCAAGGTGCGCGCGTTTCGAACCGCAGCGCGCTCCATCGAAGGCATGGGCGAGCCCATCGCGCCCCAAGTGAAGGACGACACACTCGGGAAAGTCCCCGGCATCGGCGATGGCATCGTGCGTCGCATCAAAGAGCTCATCGAAACCGGCAAGCTCGCCGACCTCGAAACGAACAAAGCGAAGCTGCCACCCGGCCTGATGGAGCTGATGAATCTCCCCGGTGTCGGCATCAAGACGGCGCAGCAAGTTTGGAAAGAGCGAAAGATCACCACCATCGACGCGCTCGAAGCCGCAGCGAAAGCGGGCAAGCTCCGCGATTTGCCGCGCTTCGGTGAGAAGCGCGAAACCAAGCTACTCGTGTCGATCGAAGGTTGGCGCAAGCGCGCGTCGGCGCCGAAGCGGTGGCCGATGGCGGAAGCGCTCGAGCTTGCCGAGACGCTCGTCGCGCACGTGCGCACGGTGCCTGGCGTCGTCCAATGCGAGTTTGCTGGAAGCCTTCGTCGTCGCCGCGAAACGGTCGGTGACTTGGACATCCTCGTCGCCGCCCCGAAGAAACACGCGGTCGCGATCATCGAGGAGTTCACGACTCGTGAAGGCATCACGCAAGTGCTCGCCAAGGGCGACACCAAAGCGAGCGTGATTCTCGAAAACGGACTGCAGGCCGATCTCCGCGTCGTGCCCATCGAATCATTTGGCGCCGCGCTCCAATATTTCACGGGCTCGAAAGAGCACAACGTCGCGATGCGTACGGTCGCGGTGAAGAAAAAATTGAAAGTCAGCGAGTACGGCGTCTTCAAAGAGGACAACACATCGATCGCCGGCAAAACGGAGCAAGACGTCTACGCCGCCATCGGCCTCGCATGGATGCCTCCTGAATTGAGGGAAAACCGGGGCGAAATCGACGCAGCGAAAACGGGCACGCTCCCGGTGCTGGTCGAGCTCGGCGATCTCATCGGCGATCTCCACATGCACACGAAGGAGACCGACGGGCGCGCGACCATCGAAGACATGGCCGTTGCCGCGAAAGCCGTTGGTCGCAAATACATCGCCATCACCGATCACTCCGAGTCACTCGCGATCGCCAACGGCGTCACCGCCGATCGCTTGCGCGCACACGTGCGCCGCATTCGTGAGGTCGACGAAAAAATGGACGGGTCGATTCGCGTGCTCGCTGGCATCGAGACCGACATCCTCGGCGACGGCTCACTCGATCTCGAAGACAGTCTCGGCGAGCTCGACTGGGTCATCGGCAGCGTTCACTCGAAGCTCGGCATGCCACGCGACGAAATCACCAAACGCGTCGTGCGCGCGATCGAGTCGGGCCGCATCGACGTACTCGGTCACCCGTTCGGCCGCATGCTCGGCCAGCGCGACGGGAGCGATCTCGATCTCGAAGTGATCTTGCGCGCGCTAGCGAAGACGGGCGTCGCGATCGAAATCAACGCATCGCCACTTCGCCTCGACGTCCCCGAAAACGGCGCACGCATGGCCCGCGAGCTCGGTGTCCCGATCTGCATCGACTCCGACGCGCACTCCGTCCGCGAGCTCGGATTCCTGAAGTACGGCATCGGCATCGCGCGCCGCGCGTGGCTCGGCAAAGAACACGTGCTCACCGCGCAGCCCCTCGAAAAAGTCCGCGAGCATCGCGCCGCCCGCGCCTCCTAGTCACATCGAGCTGACGGCCAACGTCACGGTCGTCGAGATTTCGCATGCTGATGGATTACCATTGCAAGTCGTGAAGCTGCCGTTCCAGCCGCCTGTGTTGCCGATGCTTGCGAAGCTCACGAGTGGAATACCCGAGGGAGCGAATTTCATTTTCGAGCCGAAATGGGATGGGTTTCGCGCGATGATTTTTCGCGACGGCGACAACATTCAGATTCAGAGCCGCGATCTCAAGCCGCTCCAGCGATATTTTCCCGAGCTTGCGGCGCCACTGCGCGCGCACACCCCCGAGCGATGCGTGCTCGACGGCGAGATCGTGATCGCGCACGGCGGCGTGCTCGATTTCGAGGCGCTGCTTCAGCGCATCCATCCCGCGGAGTCGCGCGTGAAGACACTCGCCGCGCAGTGGCCCGCTTCGTATGTCGCGTTCGACATGCTCGCGGTCGGCGACGAAGATTTGCGCGACCGGCCGCAAAAGGAACGCCGCGCCAAGCTCGAGACCGCGCTCGCAGCATCGGCGCCGCCGATTTATCTCACGCCCGCAACGCGTGATCGCGCGCTCGCCACCGATTGGTTCAATCGCTTCGAAGGCGCCGGGCTCGATGGTGTCGTCGCGAAAGACGAGAACCTTGTCTACTCGCCGGGCAAGCGCACGATGATCAAGATCAAGCACGAGCGCACACTCGATTGCGCCGTCGCCGGTTTCCGCTGGTACAAAGACGCCAAAGACGAAGCCATCGGCTCGCTGCTTCTCGGTCTCTACAACGCCGAAGGACACCTCCAGCACATCGGCATCTGCTCGTCGTTCAAAGCCGAGCGCCGGAGAGAGCTGCTCCAAGAGCTCACGCCGCTCCGCGAGAACGCAACCAACGGTCACCCATGGGCGGATTGGGCCCAAGCGCAGCACGGAGCCGATCGCAAACCCGGCATGAAAAGTCGGTGGAACTCAAAAAAAGATTTGTCGTGGGAGCCGCTACGCGTCGAGCGCGTGTGCGAAGTCTCGTTCGATCACATGCAAGGGCGCCGTTTTCGCCACTCGTCGCACTTCAAACATTGGCGCGTTGACAAGAAGCCGAGCGAGTGCACGTACAGCCAGCTCGATGTCACGCCGCCCTACGAGGTCGCGAAAATTTTCGGCGCCTAATCTATTTTCCCGGGGGCGGCGCGACGTGCAGCGTGACGCCGCGGGTCATGCACGTGCTCCCGACGTTGATCCACGCGTTCGGCGCCTCGGGCGTTTCGCAATGCAGGATGAACGCGTTTCCGGCATTCACCGTCATCACACGCAGCTCGATGCGATCGGGAAAGTGCGCGATGAAACGCTGCGCGTGCGAAGTGTCGGCGACGCCCGCGGTGGTAATGAACGATGGCTCCGCCGGATCGACCTTGGCGCTCGCTGCTTTCGCAGCCGTGGTCTCGCGCACGACGAGCGCTTTGGTGTCGCTCTTGAACGCCTCTTTCGTGACCCACACGGAGAGCTTCGCATCGGAGATCATGCCGGCGTACGTGCCGCTGTACACGACTCCAAACGGACGATCATTGCCCGCCAAGCCTGGCGGGATCTGAAATCGATAGCCGTCGCCGGTGACGACGAGCGAGTCGCCCGAGACTTCACCTGCCGGAAGGACGTCTTTGGCGCGCGGAAGCGGCGTGCGCAAAACCGTGACGCTCGAGGTCGTCGTCGGAGTCGTCGCCGCCGCAGTTGCGCTCGCGGTCATCGTCGATGTCGTTGTCTCGGTGGGCGCAGTCGTCGTCGACTCGTCGCGCTTGCAGGCCGCGAACACGAGCATCACGAAAAATCGCTTCATGGATGAAAGGCCTCGGCTTCGTATTCGGGATCGGGTGGCTCTTGCGGCGGGCGATCCGATTCGGGAACGTTGCGCAGGTTGACACGAATGCGCGTCCATGTGGTGAAGCGTCCGCGCATCGCATCGACGAGCACGTCATCGTCAGCGAGCTTCTCCGCCGCGCGCGGATACTTTCGCTTCCAGCGCTCGAGCCCCGCGAGGGCGGCGTCTTTGTCTTTCGAGCGCGCAATGATCAAGAGAGGGTGCTTGGCGCGGCGCGCTGGCGTCTTCGAAACTCTCTCTTCGGCGGGTTGCGATGCGGCGAGCTCGAGTAGTGCGTCGAGCGAGCAAGGGTCGTCGTCGATCGCGGCGTGTGCGTCGCCGTGTTTGGCGAAGAGCTTCGGAACGGTCGCGAGCGTGAAGTCGCCGGGCTCGCACTCCTTCAGTGCGTCCCACGCGAGTGGCATCGACACGCGTGCGTCCTTCGTGGGTCGCACGGAATATGCGCTCGCAACCGTGCGGTCTTTGGCGTTCTGGTTGTAGTCGAGGAAGACGCCGTGTCGCTCTTCCTTCCACCACTTGCTCGTTGCGATCTTTGGCGCGCGTCGCTCGACCTCGCGCGCAATCGCGAGCGCGGCGCGGCGCACATCGGCAAAGCTCCATCTTGGCTGGATGCGCACGTACACGTGGATGCCACGCGAGCCGCTCGTCTTCGGCCACCCGATGCACTTCATGTCATCGAGCACTTCTCGAACCACGCCTGCGACCTCGACGATTTGCTTCCACGCGATGCCGGGCTGCGGATCGAGATCGACGCGAAGCTCGTCCGGATGCTCCAAATCGCTTGCGCGCGTAGGGTGTGGGTTGAGGTCGATGCACCCGAGATTCGCGATCCACGCGAGCTCGGCTGCGTCGGTGACGACGATTTCATCGGCGGTGCGACCCGAAGGAAAGCGGAGCGTCGCCGTTTTGATCCAATCTGGACGACCCTCGGGCGCGCGCTTCTGGAAGAAGGCGGGCCGCGCCGCGCCGTGCACGAAACGCTTGAGTGCCATCGGTCGATTCGACACTCCGCGCACCGCGCCGTCCGCGACGGCGATGTAGTACTTCACGAGGTCGAGCTTCGTGTGACCCGCTACGGGGAAAAATATTTTGCGCGGATTCGTCACGACGACCTCGCGATCCGCGACGACCAACACCTCACGCTCTGCTTCGACCTTCGGCTTCTTCGCTGCCGCCATCGAGAGCAGCATGGCATGATGTTGGCCAAGTGAGTGAGCACCCGGCACGTGCGTTTGCGCGCAAGCGGTACATCTTCGGCGCCCTCTTTGGTGTCGTCGGCCTGCCGCTTTTGCCGGTGTTGCCGATCGCGGGGGTACCACTCTTGGCGCTCGCCGCGTGGATGACGTGGGCCGGATGGTTCACGCGAAAGATGCTCGACGATGTCGTGCCGCTCAATCGCGCACACGATCAGATCGCGCGCGGCGATCGCGGTGGCGCCGAAGTGACGATCGCATCGATGAGATTTCCGAGTCGGCTTGGCCGTCGGCTCGCGGCGAGTCATCGCGCGGTGCTCGCGCTTCAAGCGGGCGATGCGAAGAGCGCCGAAGCAATCGCAACTCGAGCGCTCGCCGTTCCGCTCGGCCGCGTGGGTCGTGGTGACGAGAAGGTCCACCTGGCGTGGGCACATTCGATTCGCGCGCTTGCACGCGCGTCCATGCGCGATCACGCGCGCGCTCTCGAAGACGCCAATCTCGCGTGTGCCCGAGACGCCTCACCTGCCACGTGGGGCAACGCCGAGCTCGCACGCGCCATCGTCGCGGCGAACGAAGACCGCAAAGCGGACGTTCGCGAAACCCTCGAGCGAGGCGCGCCATTTTTCGACGACATCGGCGGGCAAGAACAACGCCTCGTCTTCGCGCTTCGAAACTATGCACGCGAAGAGAAACGCAGCGCGTATCGCCACGCCGCAAAAGAAGACGAAGGCGCGCCCCTCGACGAATGGCGCGCGCGTGTCGCACCGGAGCCAACCGCGCTTCCCGACGCACCGGCGATGCAACCGCCGTTGCTGCCGAAGCGTCGCGTCGGCCGATTCTTCCTGCGCTTCGCGGCCGCGTCGCTCTTCGTAGGTGCAGTTCTCTTTATGGGACCGCATGGAGGCATCGACCTGGGTCGCCTCGGCGCGGTGCTCGGCGGGCTCGCTCTCGCCGTGTTGGTGCTCACGGCGATGGCCCTCGCGAGCGCGGGCACGTATCGCAGCGTGCGGCGTCAAGCCACGCTCGGTGCGTTACGCGGCGATGCGGAGTCGCTCGAGATTCTCTCTCGACACTCGCGCAGCCCAGACGCATGGCTCGAGCTCGCCCGCGCCTCCGAACGCGCGTGCGATTTCGAGAAGGCGCTCGAGCGTGCCGACAAAGGCCTGCATCATGCAAACGCGTCAGCCGCGCTCCGCGCCGCGTATTGGGACATCGCAATCCCGAGCCTGGAGCTCGAACGTGCGTTCGCGCTCATCGCACTTCGCAAGACAACTCTCGCCGACACGGCGCTGGCGTCGATCTCGAATCCAGGCTTCGCGCACATGGGAGCGATGATGTTCCGCGCGCGCTTCGCCCAAGCGCTCCTCCGCGGCGACCGCGCAGCCGCGCTAGACGTCGCGCGCAAACGAGGAGAGTGCCTCCCCGTCCCGTTGCGCGATTTGTTTCTGATCGATCTCCTCGAGGCGACCGAAGGCAACGGCGCGAGCGACGAAGAGTGGCAGCGTCTCCACACGGAGTACGCCAAGAACCCCGAGCTCGCAAAATGGGTCGAGCACTTCATGCCGGGCATGGGTAGCGGTGAAACCACTCGCCGCGTCGCCGTAATCGATGACGATGCGATCGCCGACTCTGAAGCAGCAGTCCCCGAGCCAAAGCAAATGACCGTCCCCCTCGATCGCAAATCGCCCTAGGGCTCGTCGGTGGTCACGTCGGTGCGCCACCACGAACCAGATGCTCGAGCTTCCGTGGCGCGAGCACGCTGAATACGGTCTCCACGCGGCCGCTGTGATCGAGGACGATCCCAGTCACCAAGTGCGGCGCGTAGCGACCCATGTTCTTGCGATAGAACATCTCGATCGCCGGCAACCCGTTGAACGTGCGCACGCGCGTTTCATCCGGCAGCCCGAGCTTCTTCAAGAGGCCAAGATAGAAACGCACGATGCGATCGGGCCCGCGGACGATGCGCCGCGCCGCGTGAAACACGCCACCTGCGTCGTTCACGAGGCGCGCGCCATCCGCGAGAAGCCCGAGCGCGGCGGTCGTGTCGCCCGCGACGAGATGACCAAATAACGCCTCGAGCACGGCGCGCGCGCGATCACGCACGACCGCGCCCGGTTGAACGCGATCGCGATCATAGTCGGCGAGCTTCTCGCGCGCTCGATGGTGAAGCGTGCGCACGTTCTCTTCCGACTCGCCCAATACCTCCGCAGCTTCGACCACCGAAAGATCGAGCACGTCGCGCAGCACGAGCGCCGCACGTTGCGAAGGCGTAAGCGCTTCGAGCGCGAGCAAAAACGCAAACGTCGCGCTCTCGACGAGCTCGTACCGCGCGGATGGCGCGAGCGCCACCTCGGCTTCCTCGATGGGCGATGGAAGCCATGGCCCGTCGTAGCTGGACTCACGCCGGCGACGCAGTCGATCGATGGCGAGCCTCATCGCGACCTTCATGATCCAAGGCTCGAGCGGGCGATCGCCCGACACCTCGGGCTCGGTTTCGAGCGCGCGCGCAAACGCTTCTTGGAGCACCTCGTCGGCGTCGGCGGCGCATCCGGTCACGCGATAACACGCGGCCCAGACTTTCTTCTCGTCGACGCTGGCGATGTGCTCTCGAACGGTCATGCAGCCTTCGCCACCGCAGTCTCCGCGCTCGCGGCTGCTGCGTCGAGCAACACATGCTCTTCGCTCGCCCAATCCGACGCGAACGACACGTGCGCGAGCGCCGGAGGCGGCGCGGGAAACGCACCGGAGACTTCCATCTCCGGCAAAAACCTCTGCGCGACCACGTGGCCGCGCCAATCGGGCACAGCGCGATCGAGCCACGCTTCGAGCTCGGCCTTCTTCTCGGAGCCCACCTCGCCGGGCGCGAGATACCTGAGCGCGTGCGCGGTGCGTGCAGAATGCACGGAAAAGTAGTGGGGTTTCTCGAGTCCAAAGACCAGCGTTCTTTCGGGGGGCGCATCAATCGTCATGTCGATGCACGCCGCACGCAGCGGAGGCCCCACGGGTTTTCCGATCTCCGGCACGAGCAGCGCGGCCTGTGCGCGAGGCAAAGCGACGATCGCGTGTTTGCATTCGATGCGCCCGCCATCCATTTCGACGCTACCCGGCGCGACGTGCACGGCGTGGGCATTCGTCTCGATGCGTGCCCCCGCGCCGACGGCAATGGCCTCGAGCTGCAGGGCGATCGACTGCCAGCCATGCGATAGATACATCACGCCTTTTGCGCGGAGCCCAATCGCGATCTGAAGCTGGCGCACCGCAACGGATGCCGGGAGCACGTCGGGCGCGTTGCTGTAGGTGCTCACGCGAATCATCGCGTCCATGAAGCGGCGCGCGCGCGGTCCGTATCCGCGCTCGTCGAGCCAAGCTGCGGTCGACTTTCCGGCGAGCGACGCAGGCTTGATGAAATCGAGTGTGGCGAAAAATTTAGCAAGCGACATGCGCTCGCCGAACGAGAACTGTCGCGACCCTAGCAGCGAGAAGACGGACGTCGGTGATCGAAAGACGCCATCGTCGTCCGTGAGCCATGCGTCGTTCGCGCTCGGTTTGGTTCCATCGAGCACGACGCCGAGATCGCGAAGCGCGCGTTCGCCGGGGCCGCCAAGATAGAGCGCGTGCGCGCCGAGGTTCACGGCCACATCGCCAACCGCAGGGCTCAGCGCGCGCCCGCCCACGCGCGATGCCCGCTCGAGCACGGCCACCGACGCACCGCGCCGCGCGAGCCACGCCGCGCACATGAGTCCTGAGAGCCCAGCGCCGACGACCACCACATCGAATCGTGCGTTCGGTTTCATGATCACGACACGCGCGAGCCACGCGTTTCGTGACAGCTTCAGAACGAAATTCGCATCCCGAGGCTCAAACCCGTGAAAATAGGGGTGATCGTGGTTGCCGTTTTCTTCGGCAGCTCACCCTTCAAGTAGCGCTTGTACCCGTTCGCGGCGCCGGTCGGCGTCGTGAGGATTTGCGCTTCGGTGAGGATGAGCCCGCCCGCGGTGTTGGTGATGGCGTTGATCCAATGCGCGTCGCGAATGGTGGGGTTCGATTCGGTTGCCGCTTCGACGGCCATGATCGCGAACATCGCGCCGAGCCCAATGAGACCCGTGACGTGTGCGATCCAGCTCGTGTTGAACGCTTCTTCTGCGGCATCCTTCGCGAAGAGCTCTTCGATGCGCGCGAGCACGAGGCACGAGCCTGCCGCGCCGTTTCCGGTTTGCGCGAGAAGCGTATCGATCGCGGGCGCATCCGACTCGACGCGCAACGCGAAGAGAATCGCCGTCACGGGCGTGACGATCGAGAACGCAGACACCACAAGGTTGTCGATGATGTTCGCCTCGCGCGTGACGTCGTTGCCCGCGGCCCAGCCGGCAACCTGAACCGCGCTCGACGCGAACGTGGCCGAGCCAATCGCAAACCACGCCCACTTCCAAGTGCGGGCGTAACGCGCTTGATCGTCGACCGTGCGATGCAAAAAATCGATGCGTTCGCGCGCGTCGACCGCCGCGAGCTTGGCCGAGCCGCCTTCGGGCGTGGGGCATGTGTCGGCGTGGGCCGGCGCAGAGGCGAGCAGCGCGAGGCTCGCGGAGAGCGTGAGGCTCGCGGCGAGCGTGACTGAGCTGCAGCATGCTCCCCACGTCCGCATCATCCGACGATACACTAGAGGAGATGGTCGATCCGATCGCGGTCGCGGTGCCCGGTTTCTTCGCGCTGATTGGCGTCGAAATGGCCGTCGCGCGCGTACGCGGTGTGCGCGTCTATCGCATGACCGACGCAGTGACCGATCTCTCGTGCGGCGTCGCGTCGCAAATCGAGGCGCTCTTCTTCGCGGCCGGTCAGCTCGCGATTTACGCGCTCGTCTACGAGCACTTCAAGCTCCTGGAGATCTCGGGGTGGAAGGCGTGGCTCGTGGCGTTCATCGGCGTCGACTTTCTCTACTACTGGTGGCATCGCCTCTCGCACGAAGTGAATCTTCTTTGGGCCGCGCACGTGGTTCACCATCAAAGCGAGGACTACAACCTCGCCGTCGCGCTTCGGCAATCCATCACGACGAGCTGGACCTCGCTGCCGTTTTACCTGCCGCTCGCCTTCGCGGGCATTCCGCCGCTCGTCTTCGCGGTGACGCACGCGCTCTCGACGCTCTACCAATTTTGGATCCACACGCAGCTCGTCGGAAAAATCCGCGGGCCGATCGATTGGGTTCTCAACCTGCCGTCGCACCATCGCGTGCATCACGCGGTGAACCCGCAGTACCTCGACAAGAACTACGCAGCGACGCTCATCATCTGGGACCGCCTCTTCGGCACGTACATCGAAGAAGACGAAACGTGCGTCTACGGAATCACCAAACCGCTCGCGAGCTACAACCCGCTTTGGGCGCAGCTCCACTACTACGTCGACCTCGCGCGACGCACGACGACGCTCGGCGGATTCGATCGCGCACGCGTGTGGCTCGCGTCACCCGCGTGGGTCGGTGGCGGCGAGACGAAGTATGCCGCTGATGTCTTTGGACGCGCGAAGTACGACGTGCGTCCCGCGCCGAACGTGCGCCGCTATGTGGTTGCACAATACATGCTTTTGCTCGCCGCGATGTCCGGGCTGATGTTCTTCCACGGCCAACTGAAGCCCGCGGCGCTTGCTGCGGCATGCGTTGCGCTCGCGGGAGGCCTGATTTCCATGGGCGCGCTGCTCGAGCAAAAGCGTTGGGCGCGCGCCCTCGAAGTCATGCGCCTCGGAGCTTCTGCTCTCGCGATTTTTCTATTGCTGCGTTAGCTTGCGGCGTCATGGCACATAAGTTCGAGTACGACATCTGGACCGCGGCGTGGAGACACGGTGAGTCGACGAAGGGCATCAAGAAAGAGCTCAACAAGCGCGGCGGCGACGGCTGGGAGCTCGTCGGCATGACGCGCGACGAAAGCCCAACCGACGAGCACGAGGAAGAAGTCGTCCTCTTCGTGTTCAAGCGCCTGAAGAAAAAATAGGCGCTAGTAGCGCTCGGAAGCGACCGAGACTTTCGGTGCGCTTCCGGTGTCGACGACGCGCGTCGTGTAGAGCGTCTTGCCCGCTTCGGTGATGATGTCGCCGCCGAGGTCGCCCCACACGAACGCGTCGCTGTGAATGACGCTCATCGTTGCGGGCTTGCCCGCGGCCATGACTTTGTACGTCGTGCGAACTGCAGCGACGGGCTTTCCGCCGATCTCGAGCGTGATCGGCTCGACGTCGACCATGCCATCGTTGCGCTCGACGGTCGGAACCGTCTTCTGCATCGCAGCTTCGTACACCGCGACGGTCGATGCGTGCTCGACGCCCTTTTCGAGGCGCGTCACGTCGAGGACTTGCTCGCCCGCGCGTGTCGTCTCGCTCCGAACGCGGAACGTTTGCGTGCGAGTTGCTTCTTTGATCGCGACCTCGACGACGCTCGTTGCGCCATCGCGCGAGAGAACGCGCTGTTGAACGGTGACGGGTTTGCCGTTGGTCGCAAACTCGGTCGTGACCCAATCGCCGACGCTACGTGCATCAGCCGACTGCGCGACGTACGGATTCTCCGAGTCGTCGATCGAGTTGAAGGTCATCGGTATGACGTGCCCGGGCCGAAGCGACATCGGCGCCTCTGCAACGCTCGGTACGCGCACGGCGTTCGAGCAGCCAAAGGTGAGCAGCGCGAGGGGGAGGATTGCGATTCTCGTCATGCGATCGGAATCTCATTCCCAGCCGCTGTGGGCCAAGTTTTGTTGATCCATGCTACGCAATTCGCATGCGCCGCTTCACGCGCTTTGTTTGGTTCGTGCTCGCGTACGACGTCCTCGTCGTTCTCTGGGGCGCGTACGTTCGTACGAGTTTTTCGGGCGACGGATGCGGGAGCCACTGGCCGCTCTGCAACGGCGAGCTCGTTCCGCACCTGCAGCAAACGAAGACGCTCGTCGAGCTGAGTCACCGGGTTTCGAGCGGCGGCTCCCTCGTGCTCGCGCTCGTGATGATGGTGTGGGCGTTCCGCATTTTCGAAAAAGGCTCGCCCGTGCGACGCGGCGCGACGCTCGTGTTCGCGTTCACCGCATCGGAGGCGCTCATCGGCGCGGGCCTCGTGCTTTTACGGCTCGTTGCGCACGATGTGTCGCTTCGGCGCGCCGTGTCGACGTCGATGCATTTGTCGAACACGTTCCTTCTCCTTGGCAGCGCGACGGTCACTGCGCGCGTCGCTTCGGGAAGCGCGTGGCCCGCGTTTCGAAAGCGCGGCCTTCTCGGGCTCGTGGCCGCGCTCGCGATGGTCGCCGTGATTCTCGTCGGGGCCACCGGCTCGCTGGCCGCGCTCGGCGACACGCTCTATCCGTCACACTCGATCGCGCAAGGTCTCGCAGCCGACGTCGCGCCATCGGCGCCGCTCCTCATTCGCTTGCGCTCGCTGCATCCGTTTGTCGCGATCGGCTCGGGCGTTCTCTTGCTGGCGCTCGCAACGTACGCGCCGCTCGTGAACGCCTCGCGCAGCGTGTCGCGGCTCGCGCGCGCTCTGTCGATTGCGTACTTCGTGCAGCTCGGCCTCGGCGCGGCCAACGTGATGCTCCTCGCGCCAACGTGGCTGCAGCTTCTCCACCTCTTGTCAGCCGACGTCGTATGGGTGCTCCTCGTGCTCGTGGCGACGGAGGCACTCGGCAACCGCGAGCGGGTCAGCGTGTCGAAAGAAGGAGCGCCTGAAGGATTTCGGCCTGCTCCGTGATGGCGCGGTCGTGTGTGTCGCGGGCGAGCATCGTCATCGATTGCGCGTGCATCCATGCGATCTTCCAGAGGCCGCCAGCGCGCTTCACGTCGTCGCCGACGAATGCCGCGTCGAGGCGCGTGAGCGTGGCTAGCGCTGATGCGTACGCGATGACGTCGCCGTAGCGTGATTCGGCGATACGCTCGATGTCGTCATCGTAGGTGCAAGGGATCGTCGCGGAGAATTTCCGCTCCACGCCGGTTTTGGCGTCCTTCGCGGTGGCGGTCACGGTGAAGGTGAAGGTCGAGCGCGCAACCCACGCCGGCACCGTGACGCGAACGACCTCGGTGCGCGCCTCGCCCGCGATCACGTCGCCGAGGACGAGCTCGCCCGAATCGACGCGCCAACGAACGCCGCCACCCGACGTCTCGAGCACGTGTGATGGCGCGGGCGTACCTGCGAACGTGAGCACGACGTCTTTGAAAACGACATCACCCGCAGGAGGCGCCGCAAGCGGAACGATTTTCTCGCGCGCTGCGAGATCGTCGGCGACGCCGATGACGCCGCTCTGCGCGATCGCCATGGCGTCGTCACCGCTGACGCCCGCGCGCGTGGCGATCACGCTGATGGGAACGCCGCCGCGTGCGAGCTCACCGGCGACGTCGATGGCGGCTTGCGTTGGGCGCTCTTGGCCGTCGCTCAGCACGACGATGCGGCGCTGCGGCCCGATACCAATCGTGGTTCGCGCGATGCGAAGCGCGCCCGCGAGATCGTGATGCGTGCGTGGCGTCGTGCGAAGACGTTTCTCGATCGCCGCTTCGGCAAGTGATTTGTGATTCGCAGGAATCAGCGGCACGACGAGCTTCGCGTCGGTGGAGTCGATCACCGCGATGCGATCGTACGAACCGGTTTGCGCGATCACGTCTTCGGCGAGAACGATCGAATCGATGCCACCACCATCGACGATGACGGCGATGTTCTCGCCGAGTCGCGCGGTGCCGACGGCCGCCGGGGAAATCACGTCGACGCGCACGAGCACCTCACCGCCCCAGGACGGCACGCGTGAATCGCTCGGGCGTAGCGCAAATGCGAGACCCGTCGTGGCGACGACGGTGGGTCGGCTCGTCTCGGTGAAGCGGCCGTTTTGGGGCAAAATGAACCCTATGGGCGCCTTCCATGGCTCGTCCGTCGTGCGGCGAACCAAGCGGCGCGGGATGTCGGTGCGGTCGTGAAACTCGATGCCGTTCGCCGTCATCACGCTTGCGCCATGCGCGCCGCGCTCTGGAAACGTGAGTGTGCCGTCACGCCCGACAATGGGCGCCTCACACGCCACGAGCCCGAGAAGGCCCAGCGCGGCGAGAAGACGGCACGCCTTCATACTTCTTCCTACGTATGCGGCAGGACGGCGCTTCCCGCAAGGCCTCGGCTCAGGACTTGGCGTATTCGGCGAGTGCAGCGTCGCAGTCGTCGACGACCATGCGATGCCCGTTCGTCTTGGCGAGCGTGCGCAGCGAGTGAAACCCGTGCTTGGCTTCCTCATGCTTGCCACGGTGCTGCAAGAGCCGCGCGCGGAGCAGGCGACCACTGATGACGTCCCACCAGAACTCGTTGGCCTCGGCGTACGCGATGCCTTGGTCGAGTTGCTTGTCGCCTTTTTCGTCGCCTTTGATGCCGGCCAAAAACGCGAGAAGCATTCGGTTGTGTGTTGCGAGGCGCTCGAAGCCGTACTCGTCGCATAGTGCGAAAGATTGCTGGAGTGCGCCGTACGCGCGGGCGTAGTCGTCGAGCCGAATGAGCACGTCGCCGAGGTTGTGGAGATTCACCGCGACCTCGTAGGTGAGGCCGAGCGAGCGCGCCATGTCGACGGCCTTTTCGATCTCGACGGCCGCGAGCCTGAAGTCACGCAAGAAATAATGCATGAGACCACGAAGCTTTTGTCGCTCGCATGCGGCTGCGGTGTCGTTGGGCACGAGCTGCTCGGCGCGATCGAGCGCTTGCTTCGCCGCGGCGCGATCACCGAGCGCCGCGTGCGCTTGCGTGAGGTTCGTGAGGATTTTGTGCTCCTCTTGAATGTCGCCGCCCACCGTGGCCAGCTTCTGCATGCGCACGAGGAGCTCGAGCGAACGATTGAAGTCGCCGCGCCGACCTGCGAGCTCCGCGGAAGCGACGAGCACGATCTTCATCAGCGAGTCTGTGCCTGTCGCGATGCGCTCGGCCTCGCTGAGGTGTGGCGTCGCGGCTTCGAATTTGTGGAGCGCAACGAGAATGCGCGACGCAGCGACGCGCGTTCGAACGCGGAGCTCGGCGTCACCGTCCTTGTCGATGCGCGCGATCACGCGGCCGCATGTGTCTTCCGCTTCGGGCGCGGCGCGCACCATGCGTACGCCCGTCGCGAGGCCGTCAAGCCATTCCACGAGCTCGCGCGGCGGTCGCGTGGAGATGTCGCACAGCTCGATCGCACGCGCATAATCACGCACGGCTGCTTCGAGCTGACGCGCTTCGAGCCGGCGCTCGCCGCTCTTCGCGAAGTACGTTGCGGCGCGTTCGCGATCGCCTGATTCGTAAAAGTGTGTCGCGATGCGTGCGGCTTGCTCCCACGCGCGCTCGCCGAGCTCTTGCTCGAGCGCGAGGCCGGCGGCTGCGTGCATGTCGCGCGCCGCATCTTGCGGAAGCGCATCGACGACGACCTCACGCATGATCGGCGACGTGAAGTGAAGCTCCGATGCGCCGGTGTGCGCGAGGAAATCACTCGTCTTGAGCGCACCGAGCGAGCGCTCGAGCCCGGCGAGCGGCGTATTCAACATGCGCGCGAGCACAGCGGAGTCGATCGGATCGCCGAGGATGGCCGCGGCTTGGAGCGTGGTCTTCGCTGCCGACTCGAGCCGCGCAACGCGCGATGCCACGAGCCCGCGCAGCGTCTTTGGAAGAGCGAGCTCTTGCCCGAGCAGGCGCATCGTGACGACGCGCCCTTCGGCGACGGTCACGGCGTTTGCGTCGAGCAAACCTTTGATGATCTCCTCGATGAAGAGCGGATGCCCGCCTGCGCGCTCGCGCACGAAGCGAACGAGCTCGTCCGGTGCGGTTTGCGTGCCGAGGCGAAGCGCGATGAGGCGGCTCACGTCTTCCGTCGATTTGAGATCGGTCAGATCAATGGAGACGTGGGACGCGCCCTTCTCGAGCGGGTGCATGAACCCTTCGCGTGCCGTGAACGCAAAGACGACGCGAGAGTGCGCGAGCCGCTCGAACGCGACCGCGAGGATCGAGAACGAGTCTTCGTCCATGTTGTGGGCGTTGTCCCAGGCGAAGGTGTGGGGCTTGTCCTCGCAGAGGCTTGCGACCATGCGCGTGAATGCCGAGCGGAGCGAGCTCTTCGCGTTGGCGCCGGACGACGTCGGCACGTTTGCACCAAGCGCCGTGAGCACGGCGCCGACTTCTTCGTCATGGAGGCCGAGCGCGCGGAGACGCGGCTGCACGGCAATGACGCGTTCTGACGGATCGCCGTCACCGATGCCGCACAATACTTGCAACATACACACGATTCCGGAGAGCGGATATTCGCGGCCGCGCGGCGGACAGACGGCGATGTAGAACCCGACGTTGTAGTTGCCCTTGCCGAGCCGCCGGTCGACCTCTGCGAGCAAGCGTGTCTTGCCGACGCCATGCCCGCCGCGAATCGTGAGTGAACGTGCAGCGCGACGCGTGGCCGACGCGAGCACCTCGCCGACTTTGCGGAGCTCGTCCTTGCGGCCGACGAATCGCCCGAGAGCTTCGCTCGGCCCGCGCACGTCTTTGACGAGCGAGCCCGCAACGCTCGGCGCCGGCGTGACCGTGGTTCCTTCTTGAACCATGGGCTCGAAGGTGAAGAGGCCTTTCACTTGCCGCATCGCTGCGCCCGAAATCGCGAGGCGACCTTCGCGTGCGCGAGCGAGATCGCGCGCGGCAGAGACCACGCTCGTCAGGCGCTCGTCTTCGGTGGGCGTTCCCTCGGCGGTGACATGGATGCGGCCCGTGTGAATGCCCGCGCTCGTTTGCGCGGCAGGCCCCGTGAGCGCGCGCAGCGTGACAAGCGCGCAGCGTGTCGCGACTTCGGTGTCTCGGCCGTCTGGATCGCCGACGCCGAAAATGGCAGCGATTTGGTTGTTCTCGCGTTGGACCACGAAGCCGCCGTATCGCTCGACGATCTGCGATGCGGTCGTGGAGACGGCCACATCAGCGCCGCGCGGCAGCTCGATGTAGAGCGCCGTGACCTCGCGACGCTCGCCGAGCCCAGCTGCGCGGTCGATGTCGACGAAGCGAACCCCGGTGTCGATGCGAACGCTTTGCGAAATGTTTCGCGACGGGGGCACCTCGACGGGCGTGCGCTCTTGAACGTGCGAGCTCTCCGTCTCGAGCGATGGATCACCGAGCGAAGGCGCGGACGACGAAGGCGCGTCCTCGCGTTGCGCGAACCGCGCGAGGAACTCGCTCAAATCGTTGGCGCTGTAGTGCCCGCCCGCCGAATACAAGAACGCGAGGAGCGACTCGTAGAGCTTGCCCGCGTCGGCGTAGCGATCTTTCACTTCCTTCGCGAGAGCGGTTTTGAGGATCTTCACCAGCTCGGCGGGCACATCGGTGCGAAGCAGCTCGACGGGCGGGTACTCACACGCTTGCACGCGACGCAGCGTTTCGAACGTGGTCGGCGCGCTGAAAGGATTCACGCCAGCGAGGAGCTCGTAGAGAACGACACCAAGCGAGAAAATATCGCTGCGCGCATCGACCGGCTCGCCGCGAGCCTGCTCGGGGCTCATGTAACCGAATTTGCCGTGGAGCTGCCGCGTGCGCGTGTCTTCGAGATTTTGCTCGAGAGCTCCGCGCGCCTTCGCGATGCCGAAGTCGGTGACTTTCACTTCGCCTTCGAGCGAGAGCAAAACGTTTTGCGGCGACACATCGCAGTGAACGATGCCGAGCGGCTTCTGTTGCTCGTCACGCCGGCGATGTGCGTGGTCGAGACCCTTCGCGACTTCGGCGCACACGAACACGGCGAGCTCGATCGGGATCGCGGTTTGCTGACGCCTGCAACGCGCGAGCACGGTGGCGAGGTCGAGCCCGTGCACGAACTCCATCGCCATGAAGTAGGCGTCGGGGAGCTTCTTCCCTTTTTCGTCGGTGACCGGCGCGAGGCCAAGGTCGAACACTTGAACGATGTTGGCGTGCGACAAACGCACGGCGAGCTTCGCCTCATGAATGAACAAGTCGACGAACTGCTGGCTGCGCGCGAGCTCCGGCAAGATGCGCTTGATGACGAGAACTTTTTCGAAGCCCTCGACGCCGAAGCTCTTGGCCTTGAAGACTTCGGCCATCCCGCCTTGGCCGAGACGCTCGAGCAATCGATAGCGACCGAATGCGGCGCTCAAGGCAGACGACCCCACACGCGGCGCAGAGCAAAACAAATTGCGTCAATCGTTTGCAGTCGACGCCCCCAGAGCACGGTTCGAGCGGAAGTAATCCGTTGCTTGCTTCATGGCAACGTGACTTTTAAGTTACCACGCCGTCTACACGAACGCACATCGTCGCCGTTACGCTCTCCGCGAGGCTCTCGCGGCTCACCGATGCACGAAGATTGGGTTCGTGATCGCAAACGGCTCGATCGGCATGAAGGGCAAAATGTCGTCGAGTGGGCGCGCGCCACGTGCGGTGGCGACGACCCAAGTGGAGTCGGGGATGTCGAGACGAACTTCTGCATCGAGCCGAATCGTGCGCTTTGCGGCCTCTTCGCTGGTGCCGGGCTCGGGGCCAGTCGTCATCGGCCGGGTGGGGATGTCGAACGTTTGTGCGATGCGGCCACCTACGATGACGTTGGCTGATGTGACGTCGACCCATGGCGCGGCGCGAACGACCAGCCGGCCGAGTACCGTTCGAGGGCTCATGACAAGATCGCCACCGGGTCGCGTGCCTTGGAGATCGAGCTCGATGATCGGCCCGCTCGTGACGGTCGCGTGACCCGCTTTGATTGCTGCAACGACCGCGAGCGGATCAGATGCATCGGCGCGGACCATCGTGCGCGGATATCCGGCCCACTGATATTGAATGCGATGCGAGTCGCTGCTGCCCGTCGCTGTATAACGATGGCCGGCGTTGAGCAGCGCGTAGTAGTCGGCGAGCACGACTTCGACATGATCGAGCGATGCGCTCTCGTAGCCGTTGTAGACCTCGACGGCATCGAAGTCGGTTCGCAGCGCGATCGGAATCGGCCCGCCAGGTTTCCAACCGAATGCGGTGAAGTAACCAATCTCGCGCGTGAGTCGTGGGTGGTGAACGATGAGTATGCGTTTCGCGTCGCCCGCGCGCGCGCCTGCGAAGACTTTCGCGATGTCGGTGTTCTTGAAAGGCGGCGGAGGTTTGTCGACCTGCCAAGGGAAGACGCCAAAGTGACCGAACTTCGGCATGTAGGTCGTGACCTCGACGCCCGGAACGAACGCGAGCTCGCTCTCGACGCCAAGCACTTTGATCGAAGGCGCGTAGTTGCCGATCAAGTTGTGCTCCGTGGGCACGGCGAAATCGATCCCCGCGGCCACGAGCGAGAGAACGCGGTCTTCGGCGGTGACGGGCGCATCGAAGCTCGGCCGCGCGTGCACGTGCAGATCGCATCCAATTTCGTCGGGCGTCGGAACGACGTGTCGCGGTGCGAGCTCCACGTCGACGCGTTTGCCTGGCTCGACTTGGATGACGCGCGTGTCGATCGTCCACTCGATGCCTTTGGTGGCGGCGATGCGATATTTGCCCGCGGGGAGCGGCGTCGTGATCTCGCCGCGAAGCGCATCGATGATCGGCCCTGCGCCCGATGCGCGGTAGTCGGGGCCGAAGCTCGGGTCGAGCGTGCCATCGATGCCGTGCACGATGAGGCGTGCGGTGAGTGGCGCTTTGGTGTCCGCGTCGAGCGTGCGCACGTGAACCTCGCCGCCGTCCGAGACGTCGAGCTTGAGATCCCAAGCGGTGCCCGGCGGGTAAATCACCGGGGCGCTCGTGCGCGTTGCGCTTGCGCTCGCGTACCAGCTCGTCACGGTTTCGGGCGCGCCGAAATCGAAATGACCGGCGACGTCGGTTGCGATGCGAAGGATGGGCGAGCCTTCGGCGTCGAGCCCGACGACGTGTGATGTGCCGGGCGCGCCCGTGACGTTTCCCTTTACGCGCTTTGTCGCCATTTTCGCGTGCTCGAACAAGAGCGGCCATACGCCCGATGCGTTTCCGATCGCGAGCGTGATTTTCGCATCCTCCGCGGGCCGCATCACGCGCAACGCAGCATTCTTCGCGCTTGCTTGCTCGATCGCGGCGCTCATCTCTTCGCCGCGTGCGACGACGCCAATCGGGTGAAGCACGTCTTCGATCGTTGCGAGCTTGCCGCTCTCATCGGCGACGTCGCCGAGCTCGCCGCGCCCGGACAAGAAGACGACACGGCCAGCGAGCACGAGGCGAATGCCCACATCGCTCGAGCCGGCGTCGCTGTTCGGATTGAACGTGATCTCGAGCGCGTCGTGCGCGACGTCGACGTCGAACGTCGCTGCGCCAGCGTGCGCGCGCGCCGGGCCGTCGGACGCGAGGTCGTCGAGCGCGATGACGCGCGCCGACTGATCGTCTTCGCCGATGAGATCGCCTTCGATCGTGCGCGCGCCATCGACGGTCTCGATGCGAATGCGCCCGTCTCGAAAAAGCGTGTAATGCGCATGCTTCGATTCGAGCGTCACGCTCGGCGCGGCTCGCTCGCGCGCAACGCCACACTGATGAAGCGCGTGAACGCCGAGGATCGCCGAGAGCGCGAGGCCGACCACGATCACGCCCGCACGAACATCGCTCGCCTCTAGGGTCATCGACGCGCGCCAGTCATCGTCGCCTCGCGCGTCGCCTTCTTGATCACGAGGTCGACGACGAGCTCCGGCTCGGGCCCGAGCCACGCCGCGGCGTCTTTTCCCCATTCCACGATCAGGATGCAACCCTCGCTGCGCCGTTCGCGCAAGCCGAGCTTTTCGATTTCGGCTCGCAGCTTCGGGCCGAGGAGCCGATGCAAATCGACATGCAGCAGCGTGCCGCGATCCGTCTCGTATTCCTGCACGAGGTTGAACGTCGGGCTCGTCACCGCAATCGCTTCGGGCACCCCGAGCTCACGCGCAATCGCGCGCGCCAAAAATGTTTTCCCCGCACCGAGCTCCCCCGAAAGGACGACGAGATCCCCCGCGCGCAGCTTCTCGCCAATCGCCTTCCCGAGCCGTTGCGTGTCGCGCCGCGTCTTCAGCGTCACCGGCATCGCGAGTACTTTAGAAGCGATACATGAAGCGCACCATGGGCCCCGCCGTCACGATGGGGCCAGTGCCGCCGAAGGCGCTTTGTACGTCGAGGGCGGCTTCGAGCTGGACGTGCTCGCCGAAACCGATGGAGGCGAATGCGTCGGTGCGCAGCAAGAAGCGCGATTCGCGATCGCCGCTCGTGACGAAGAAGCCGCCGATGGTCACCTCGGGGCCGATGAAGATTCGGAGCTTCGGAAAAATCGGGATCGCCCAGCGACCACCGATGTCGAGCGCGATCGCGCTCGGGCCGTAGAGTGCGCCGCCGAAATCCGCGCGGAGTGCGACGCCGCGAACGATGGACGGGAACGTGTCCGACGCGAGCGGCGCGTACTCGCCCGTGATCGTCGCGAGGAACGCGAACGTCGAAAGACCGTTTGCCGGCGATGGATGCGCGAGCGCGCCGTTGACCCCGACGCCGAGGCCGAGCGCGAAGGGCGCGTGAATCGCGTAGCCGTGATCGGGCGGCGGAGGCGGAGGTGGCGGCGGAGGCGGAGGCGGGGGCGGAGGCGGAGGCGGGGGCGGGGGCGGGGGCGGAGGCGGTTTGACGATTTCGTTTTCCCACGGGATGTCGGCGTTCGCGAGGCCCTCGGGTCGGAGAAGAAGCGCGAGCACGTCCGCGATTTGCGCGTTCGCTTTCGTCGGATCGATGTTGCGCGCGAGCGACTCGACGCGGCCGCTCTCGACCTGACAGGCTTCGACTTCGAGCTTGTAAGAATTCGGAATCGGGCTCGCAGGCAGCGGCGTGACGTGACCGACGATGACCCACTGCGAGCTCGATGCGCGACCCGCGGCTTGATATTCGGTCTTCGTGTCAGCGACGCCATCGGCGACCGCGACTTGCGCGGTGACGAGCTCCGAATCGGTCGCGAGCGTGAACGCGCGCGACATCGCCGCGCCGGTCGTTGCGACGCGCGAAGCCTCGAGTTGCTCCTTCGTGGCGTTTCCCAAAAACGGAAGCACCGCGACCTTCTCAGCGAGCGCGCTCGCAGAAACGAGCGTGACGAACGTGAACGCGACCGCGGAGAGCCTCGCGGAGAGCGAGAGGAATCTATTCATGCTGTTCGAACGTCGGCCGCTACGAACACTCAGCGGTATAGCACACGTTCACGCAGGCTCGGGTTTCGGCTCTTTACCGCCCTCGTCCTCTTCCTCTTCGTCTTCGTCTTCTTCTTCTGCGGGCTCGGGCTCTTCCTCGGGCTCGGGCGTCTTCTTCGCCTTTTTCTTCTTCTTCAGCTCTTTGTCGAGCGCGAGGCCGAGGCTCATCGCCTGCTCGGGGTTCTTGCGCGCGCCCTCCCAAAGCTTCGCGTAGAAGTACGCAACGAGCACGGCGCTCAAGAGGCCGATGAACTGGCTGCTCGAGAGATTGTACGGATCCGACTCGAACTGCCCAGGCCTCAGCACCGCGAAAGCAACGATGGCGGGCACGACCGACAGTACGCGCGCCACCGTTCGCACGTTCTTGTTCTGGATGCCGAGCGAGATCCCGAAGATGAACGCGAGCGCGAACAGCAAGAGCCCACCGGAGACGAGCACGTAGCGGTCGAGCTGTGGCGGAACGTTTCCGCGTTCGTCGTCGTCACGCCAGAGCTCGAGCAAGAATCGCAAGAAGCCGTACGCGAAGACGAACGTGAAGAAAATCTGCCCGCGGAATTTCTGATGCTTCCGATGCCAAAGCAACAGCGCCAAAAGCCCGAGGCCGATGAGCGCCTCGTAAATCTGCGTCGGGTGGACCGGGAAGGAGTGGTCCTTGAGATGGATGCAGTCTGCAGCTTTGTAGACGAGGTCTTGGCACTTCTTGAGATGGTGCGCATACGGAATGCTGCCGACGAGCGCGTTGCCTTTGTCGTCGTAGCCGAGCGTGCCGTCGGTGAGGTGCGGGAAGCTGCCGAGCTTTTGCAGGAAGGCGGGTGCGGTCGGCGAGAGGCGCGTGCCGAAGTCGCAACCATAGAGGTAGCAACCGATGCGCGTGATCATCAGACCCGCAGCGAGCGACGGCACGGCGATATCGGCCCACGGAAGCAATTTCAGATGTTGGCGCGAAAGGTAAAGCCAACTTCCGAGAAAGCCGCCGAGGAAACCGCCATACGCAACGAGGCCGCCGCGACGAAGTGCGAGCCAATCGGCGGTGGTGTCGAACTGCGCGGGGTTCGTCGCGATGTAGAGGAGTCGCGAGCCCACGAGCGCGGCGATCGCGGTGATGACGTAGCAGTTCGCCATCGTTTCGCGCGGGAGCCCATCTTTCTCTGCGAGGCCGAGCGTCAAAAACCAACCGACGATCAGCGACGACCCGAGGAGAACGCCGTACGAATAAATCGGCAGCCCATCGAGTTTGTATTCGGTCGCGCGCCAGTAGTACGCGCCGGCGCACGCGAGCGCCGCGACGACGAGACCGGAGAGCGCGTCGTCACGCTGGCGTTTGCGCAGCGCCCACGCACCATAAAGTGCGGCGAGAACGGCGAGCACGACGAGCGCCCACCAGAGTTTCAGCGGGCGATTGGGAAGCGGTATCCGAAAAAGAATGGGATGCATCGCGGTGCGCCCAAGGGTTTACCCGCAAAACGCCGCGAATGTCGACCAAGACTCGTGCTAGACCGGGCCTCGTGAGGCGCTTCGCACTTTCACTGGTCGTGGCGGCCGGGGCCTGTGTTCCGGAGGGGAACAGCACGCCGAGCGAGGCCGGGGCTTCGGCCAACGCCGTTGCAGCGCCTACGTTTCGGCCTTCGATGAACATCATGAACGCGCCGTTCGAGGACAACTTCGAGCGCAGCTCGAAGCCCGTGCCGCCGCTCATGCCGTTGGCTTCGGCGTCGGCGGGAGCGTCTGCCGGAGCGTCAGCGACGCCCGCCGGGTCGGCGCCCGGGGTCTTTGCTTCGGCCACGCCCGCCCTGTCGATTTTGCCGCCGAACATGCCCATTCCCGATGATCTAGGGCCCAACTGGCACCAGGCTCAAACGGCTGCGTGGCGCATCGAAAACGGGCGCCTCTGTGGTGCACACGCACAAAATCACGGCGTTTGGCTCACGCGCGTCTTGCCGGTCAACGCCCGCATCGAGTTCGACGCGATTGCCGATTCACCCGAAGGCGACCTCAAAGCCGAAATCTGGGGCGACGGGCAATCCCACGCCACCGCGATGTCGTACACGAATGCCACGAGCTATCTCGCGATCCTCGGCGGCTGGAAAAACAAATTCCACGTGCTCGCGCGCATCAACGAGCACGGCAACGACCGCAAACAAATCTCCGTCGACCCGCAATCGGACGATCCCAAAGAAAAACCGGTCGTCGTCGGCCAGTCGTACCACTTCAAGGTCGAGCGCGCGGACGGCAAGACCGTGCGATGGGCGGTCAACGGTCTCGACTACTTGAGCTACGAAGACCCCGCGCCGCTTGCGGGCATCGGCCACGACCATTTCGGCTTCAACGATTGGGACGTGAAGGTTTGCTTCGACAACGTGAAGGTCACGCCGCTTCCGTGACGCCATCGGCGCGACGCCGAAGCAGGTAAGATACCCGCGTGGATTCGCACGAGATCGAAACGCTCGTGGGTGAGCTCGAGACGCGCGTCGATCGATTGCGTTCGCTCTACGAGCAATACTTCATGGGCATCGAGCGCATGGCGCCCGCGGTTCCACACAAGGACGTCGAGCGCCGCATCCAAGTGATGCGCAAAGAACAGATCCGCAACACGGCGGTGCGGTTTCGTTTCCAGATGATCCTCCAGCGGTACAACACGTACCAAACGCACTGGCAGCGCATATGCCGGCAAATCGAAGAGGGCACGTACAAGCGTCACCTTCTTCGCGCGCACAAAAAATTCGACGCCGCGCCTTCGGAACCGCCGCCACCGATTTCCGCGCCGCCTGCGTCCATCGAAGTGGTGTTCGAGCCCGAGCCTGAACCGACGGACGACTTCGCCGAGCTCGACCCCATCATCAACGCTCCCGCTCCCGCCGCTCCCGCCGCTTCCGCGCCCGCTGCGCCGAAGCCGCCAGGCGCCGTGCGCCCGGTTTGGCGCAAAGTCGAACCCAAGCCCGCGCCGGTCGCCGCGCCCGCGCCCGCGCCCGCGCCACCAGCACGTCCGCCACCTCCACTCCCGGCCGCGGCCAAGCCCGCACCGGCGCCGCCACCGCCACCTCTCCCGAAAAAACCAACGGCGCCGGGAGATCTAAGCGACGACCGTTTGCGCGCGCTCTATTCGCAATACGTCCAAACACGCCGCAGCCAAAACGAGTCGACCGCAGCCATCACCTACGACGCGATGGCAAAGAGTCTCCGCGAGTCGAGCGCGAAGCTACGCGACAAGCACGGAAAACCGGTCGATTTCGAGGTCACCGTCAAAGAGGGGAAGACGATCCTCAAACCGGTCGTCAAGAAGCAACCGTGAGCTCGTCGGCCCAGGGCAAGTCACGCTCTGGCCAATCGCGATCGTGGTCGGGCCAGGCGAAGCACCCGAGGTTTTCGTACCAGTCGAAGGCGTAGAGATCGTACCTCGTGGACGCGTCACCGAAGAACCACCGCAGCGCCTTCTCCGCCTTGAAGAGCTCGTCGCGTTTCACATCGGGATCCACCGCGGCGTCGCCGCGTGTGATCGCTGCATCCACGGCTACGGTCACGTTGCCGTTGCCAATACAGCCGGCGTAGGCCGCATCGAACGCGCGCTCCCCACGTGTTGTGAGCATCATGCACTTCGTCCGTCTAGCTCGCCATCGCTCGAGGAGACCAAGCTCCTCCAGCACATGCAGCATCTCGGACACCGTCGCACGCGCCAATCCAAGCGCCGCACACAGTTCATTCTGCATGTTGATGCCCAGGTGCTCGATTACGTAGAGCATCTCGAACCGAGCCGGCGTCAGCCCAAACGGCTTCAAAAACCGCCGCCCCGCCCGCGACAACGTCAAATGAACCCGCTTGGCCGAAAAAAACACAGCGTCCACAACACACCTCCACCACCCGCCGAAGCACCCCCCATGCCAATCCCCGCACCGAGCTTTTTGAGGGCTTCCCGTTCGGATCCGAACGCGAGGCTCGAAACGGAGGGTGGTCTGGGCCGGCGGGGGGTGGCCTGGGCCAGGTTTAGTGGCGGAGGCGTGAGGAGGGGGGCGGCGTCGTGTCGTCGTCGGTGCTGCAGAAGACGATCGCGCAGTGCTGCAAGTCGGCGCGGCGCATGCGCGTGCAGAGCTCGACGAGATCTTCGTCCGAGTCGACGATGCTTCCTTCGATGACCTGGGCGGTGCGGGTGTCGTAGCGACACTCGTCGAGGGCGACCCAACGCCCACGCATGAGACCGTCCTGTTTGGCTTGGAGAAGGGAGAGACGCTGCATGAATGCGAACTCTCCTACACGCCTCGGGCCGCTGCGGTCAAGAAAGGGGATTTGAGGTAAGTTTCGTGAGCGCCCATGGAATTCATCCAACTTGGTCGTGCCAAACCCACGCCGGCCGATCACGACCACAACGCCGCCGACGCCATCGCGCGCGCCGTCCACACGATTCCGTTTTACGCCAAGCATCGCGACACCATCGCGCAAGACGCGCCACTCGCCGAGATGCTCGCGAAGCTGCCGCTCCTCTTCAAGAAGGACGTCCGCAAGGCGCTGCCCAAAAACTGGGTGCCCGCGGGCCGCGACGTGAAGGCCGATTTGGCGTCGGGCGAGCTCGAGATCGTCGAAACGAGCGGGTCGACCGAAGAGCGACTCAACGTCCTTTGGGACCGCGGCTGGTGGATGCGCCAGGAAGAGCGCGCCATGCGCACCAATCCGATCATCGCACGCGCCATGGACGCCGATTACCGTGAGGCGATTCTCACAACGCCCGTGTGCGGCCCCGCAACGTGCCACGTGATGGACCTCACCTTCGAGGAGCGGCTCGACGAGCACCACTTGTTCCTCAACATGAAACAAGACCCCACGTTCTGGCAAAGCGAGGACAAGGCCCGCATGCTCGACGAGCTCGAGCGCCACCGCGTTGCCGGCCTCGAGGCGGATCCTGCGTATCTCGCAGCGCTCGCGATTTATGCGTCGGCGGCGGGGCGGCGCATTCCGGTATCGGCGTTCGTGCAGCTCACCTACGCGTTCACGACGCGCGCGCACTTGCGTTCGATTCGCCGCGCCTACGACGGGCCACTCCTCCAGCTCTATGGCGCCAGCGAGGTCGGTGTACTTTACATGGAAGGCGACGACGGCCGGCTTCATCACTCGCCCATCACGACGCACGTCGAGCTTTTGCCCGCGCGCGTGCCGACGCCCGGTGCGAAAGACGTCGCGCTCGTCGTCGTCACGACGCTCGACCGGATCGCGCAGCCGCTCCTTCGTTTCGTCGTTGGCGATCTCGTGCAGGTCGATCGCTCGGGTCCGCGCAAGTTCACGCCTGTTGCGCCCCTCGCGTCGGTCGAAGGGCGTTTGCAAGATGCGGTCGTGCGACCCGATAGCGCGCTCGTCACGACGGGCGCAATGGATCGCGCACTCGAGCCGCTCGAAGGCATCGAGCACTATCAATTGCGTCAGCGCACGCCGGACGCCGCCGACATCGACGTGATCGCGCGCATCGACGCACCCGACTCGCTCGCAGCCGACGTGAAGGCTGCGCTCGCGCCGCTTCTGCTCGGCATGAACATCGGCGTGCGCCTCGTGACGGCGATTGCCGCGGAACCAAGCGGGAAGTTTCGCATCTCCAAACGCGATTTCCCAATCGACGTCGCCACGACGTTCGGCACCGAGTCCCTCTCGTGATGGACGCAGCGGCAGCGCGCGCCGAGTTCCCTCTTCTCACGCGCACGCTGGGCGACCATCCGCTGATTTTCCTCGATGCGGCATCGACGACACCCAAGCCGCGCTCCGTCATCGATGCGGTGCGCGAATACTACGAGACGTCGACGGCGAACGTGCACCGCGGCGTTCACCCACTCGGCGAAGTGTCGACGCAAAAGTACGAAGCGGCGCGCTTCGAGATCGCGAGCCTCATCGGCGCGTCACCGAGCGAGATCGTTTTCGTGCGCGGCACCACCGAGGCGATCAACTTCGTCGCGCACGGTCTCGGTCTCCATGACGAGGACGAAGTCATCTTCCCCGCGAGCGAGCACCACGCGAACTACCTGCCCTGGCGCGTGCGCGCTAAACCGGTGCTCGTGCCGATCGAGGCCGACGGCGTTCCGCGTTGGGGCGAAATCGAGAAGCTCTTCACGCCGAAGACGAAGCTCCTCTCGTTCGCTCACGCATCCAACGTGACGGGCGCGATCGCGCCGGTGCGCGAGCTCGTGGCACTCGCGAAGGCGCGTGGTGTTCCCGTGTTGCTCGATGCGGCGCAATCGCTGAGCCACGAGCCCATCGACGTGCGCGCGCTCGGCATCGATTTTCTCGCGGCGAGCTCGCACAAAGCGTTCGGCCCGAGCGGCGTCGGCGTTCTTTACGGGCGCGCCGATCGACTCGCCAAATTCGCGCTCTATCAAGTCGGCGGCGGCATGGTCACGCTCAACCGCGACGAAGGCGAAGGACCGCCGCGCTCGGACCGCGATTTCGGTTTCGTCCCGCGCGACGTGCCATTCCGCTTCGAGGCGGGCACACCCGCGATCGAGGCGACGATCGGCTTTGCCGCCGCGGTGCGGTTCATTCGCGATATCGGGTGGGACACGATTCGCAATCACGAGCGCGCTCTCGCGGAGCGCATGTTCGGCGGGCTTCGGTCCATCCAAGGGGTGCGCGTTCTTGGCGAGCACCAGCCGATGGAGTCGCGCCTCGCGCTCGCTACGTTCGTCGTCGATGCGCCCGGCGCATCACAAGAGCATGTCGCGCGCATGCTCGCCGACAACGCAGGCATCTGCGTGTCGGGTGGCTATCACTGCACGCACGTGCTCCATGCGCGCGCGAAACTTTCCGGCACGGTCCGCGCGAGCGCGCACGTCTACAACACGCTCGAAGAGATCGACGCGCTCGTTGCCGCGGTTCGCGAAATCGCCGAATGAACGACGGCCCGCTCTCCGCGCGCCCTCCGCTCTCTGCGAGTCTCACCGACGACGCGCTCACGCGCGACTTTCGGATTTATCAGCGCGCGAAAGGGCATCGCTTTTCGTCCGACGATCTCGCGACCGCATATCTCGCGTGGCACGCACGCCCCGACGCCGCGCGCGTGCTCGATCTCGGGTGCGGCATCGGCTCGGTACTTTTGCATCTTGCATGGAAGATGGAGAAGGCGCACTTCGTTGGCATCGAGGCGCAAGCCGTGTCGTTCGAGCTTCTCGAGAAAAACATCGCGCGCACGGGCGTCGGCGTTCGCGTCAGCGTGCATCACGGTGACTTGCGCGAAGCGAGCGTGATCGACAAGCTCGGGTGCGAATTCGACCTCGTCACCGGCACGCCGCCGTATTTCCCGGTCGGTGCCGCCTCCGAAGCGATGGACGAGCAGCGCGCTTACGCTCGCATCGAATACCGCGGCGGCGTCGAGGCGTACCTCGCGACCGCGGGCAAAGTCGTCGCGGCTTCGGGCACGGTCGTCATGTGCGGTGATGCGCGCGCAAACGGTCGGGTCGAGCGCGGCGCGGATGCCGCGGGTCTCCACATTCACGAGCGATGCGTCATCATCCCGCGCGAAAACGAGAAGCCGCTCTTCGCCGTGTGGACGCTCCGCCGCACGCCACCCGACGCACGATGCGCGCTCGCATCCATGATGCTCCGCGACGCCGCAGGCGCGCGCACCGAAGACGCCAAAGAGCTCCGAAGATTTTCCGGCCTCGAAGAGTGACCGCTCAGCGTTTGCGACGCGGGCCGCGCCGGAGCGCAATCACGCCGGCGATGGGCGCGGGATCCGGATCCATCGGCGGAAGCGCCAAAACGAGGCGTTCGATGATCGGCATCCCTTCGCGAAGAGCGCGCTCGGCGCGAATTTCGTCGAAGACTTTGTCGAACACGAGAATGAGCACGTAGATGGCGGCGAAGCTCCGCGCGACGACGCCGTAGTTTTCGCCGCGGAGGTTGTGCGCGAGATGCCCGCCGCGATGAAGCATCGCCGTCGCGGGAAGCGCGCGCACTTCCGCGACCGCGCGAGTCGTGAGTGGTGAAGGCGTGCCCGGCGGTGGCGTTGCGGACGAGCGTTCGGCGTTGGGCTCGTCGTCGTCGTCTTTCACGTCGAGTGCGGCGATGAGATCGCGATGCGACTCTTGAATTCGCGCGATGCGTGCGCGTGCTTCCGCGTTGAGCGGGATCACCGTGGCCATCGGTGACGCCACCGGCCCGGCGACCGCGCCCCACACGATGGGCGAGTGCGCATCGATCACGACGGCATCGATCGCTTCGGCGCGCGTTGCGAGCGCTTCGAGCTCACGACGAAGCGAGCGGCGACCAGGCGGGCGACGCGCTGCACCTTCGAGCGCCGTCGCGAATGCGGCCGCGAGCATCTCGAGCCTGCGTTGTCGCGCTTCGAGATCACGCGGTGGCTCGTCGAATCGGATCACGATGTCGGTGTCCGTGCCGAGCGCGACGACGAGGACCTTGGCGGACGGATCCGTGGAGCCGTGCGCTTCGGCACGCACGTCTTCAGCGTCCATCTCGCGCGCGCAGAGCTCGAGAAAACGCGAGAGCCCGGGGCTCGCGGTATCGTCGTCGTCGGTCACTTCTGTGTGTGGGCCTTCGCGAGACGACGAACGATCTTTCGGAGCTCGCGGACGTCGAACGGTTTGTCGAGGCGCGGAAGATCGGTCGTGTCGAGGAACTGCTGCGTCACGCCGGAGAACGCGCCGCCCGTCATGAAGACGAAGCGCTCACGGAGCTCGGGCTTGGCCTGCGTGATTTTCTCGAAGAAGTCGATGCCGGTCACCTCGGGCATCATGATATCGCAAAGAATGACGTCGAAGTTATCGTCCCCGCTGAGGATGGCCTCAGCGTCGCGCGCGGAGCTTGCGAGCTCCACATCGACGTCGCGCCCGAGAGCGCGGCGCAGCGACGACAGCAGCGAAATCTCGTCATCCACGATGAGCATACGCGTGCGGCGTGTCTCTTCGGGCGGATGAGACGAAAGCGCGGTGCGTCGCTGAACCGAGCGCATCGCTGACGGCAACCGCACGCGAAATGTGGAGCCGTCGCCCTCGACGCTCTCGACGACGATGCTCCCGCCCATGTGATGAACGATGGCGAGACACGTCGTCAGACCGAGGCCGGTGCCTTCACCGACTGGTTTGAGCGTGAAGAATGGATCGAAGATGCGCGCTTGAACGGCATCCGACATGCCCGTGCCGGTGTCGCGAATTTCGACGACGACCATCTCTGCGGCTTCGTCCATGTACGTGCGGACGGTGACTTCGTTGCGCGTGGGCGACCCGATCGGGATGGCTTGCGCCGCATTGAGAAGCAGATTCAAAAACACTTGCGCGAGGCGTGACGGGTTCGCTTCGACGGGCCAGACCTGATCGTAAACCTTCACGAGGCGCCCGCGATTTTTCAGCTCGCTCTCGATGAGCACGCATGCCGAGTCGATGAGCGTTTGCACTTCGAGTAGCTCGCGACGTTCGTCTTCCATGCGCGAGAACGTGCGCAAATCACGGACGATGCGCGCGACGCGTTCTGCGCCCTCGCGAGCGTCGCTCATGGCGCCGAGTAGATCGTTCAACTTGTCGGATTGCTCCGTGCTGAGGGCCGAGCTCGTCTCGCGAAGGAACGGCGGGATCTCTTCGGCGAGGTAGTTGATGTTCGCGAGCACGTACGCGAGCGGGTTGTTCAGTTGATGCGCGACGCCCGCGGCGAGCGTGCCAACGGCTGCGAGTCTTTCGGTTTGTTGAAGCTGCGCCTGCGCGCGCCACGCCGCGCTGACATCGCGCACGAGCACGACGCGCGCGCTTCCGTCGCCGCCAACAGTCATGGTCGAGATCGAAACGTCCACGCGCACGACGCTGCCGTCTGCGCGCCGCCACGATTCGGAGCGCGGCTCGCTTGCGGCGGCCATCGCCCATGAGTCGTACGAGGCGACGCCGGCGACCGAGCTTACTTTGTACGTCGAGAGCGACTCGAGCGAGCGATGCCCGAGCATCTTGAGAAGCGGCTCGTTGGCGTAGAGAAATTTGTCGGCCTGGCAAACGGCGATGCCGCCCTCGACGTGATCGAGCACGCGTAGGCGATCACCTTCTTCGATGACAGGGACGGGACCCGACGCAGGTGGTCGAGTGGAGATGCGATCGGGAATGGGTTTCGAACGACTAGGCAAGGGGGACCCGCATGACCATAAAAACGGCACACGCGACCGCAAATGTAAGCCGGTTCGAGCTTGGCTGTTAGAGTCTTTCGGCGATCTGAACAGCGTTCAACGCAGCACCTTTCCGCAGGTTGTCGGCAACGACGAACATGGCGATGGCGCCTGGAACCCCAATGTCGTCACGAACGCGGCCCACGTAAACCGGATCGGTCCCTGCGGCGAGGAGCGGCTGAGGATGGAGACCTGGGGCGTACGGCTCATCCATGAGGACAACACCTTCGGCTTTGCGAAGGAGATCTTTGGCTTCCTTGGCGCCGAGGGGCCTGTGGAAAGACACCCAGATCGATTCTGCGTGACCCGTGACGACCGGCACGCGCACGGTCGTAGGGGATACAGCGATCGATGCATCGTCGAGGATTTTGCGGGTCTCGTGGATGATCTTCGTCTCTTCCTCGGAGTAATCGCCGTCGCCGGGTTTCCAGTCGCACAGGACGTTGTGCGCGAGAGTTCCAGGAAACACTTTGGCAACAGGCGCTTCGCCCACGACGCTCGCGCGTGTTTGCGCGAGGAGCTCTTGCGCGGCCGCGTGACCTTTGCCGCTTGCGGCTTGGTACGTGGAGACGACGATGTGCTTGATGCGAGCAGCGTCGTGCAGTGGCTTCAGCGCGACGACCATCTGAATCGTGGCGCAGTTCGGATTGGCAATGATGCCGCGCGGCCGCCGCGATGCAGCGAGCATGTTCACTTCGGGCACGACGAGCGGCACATCGGCGTCCATGCGCCACGCGCTCGAGTTGTCGATGACGACAGCGCCGGCCTGCGCTGCAACGGGCCCAAACTCGCGTGCGATTGTGGCGCCGGCTGAAAATAGGGCGATCGTGACGCCGGCAAACGATTTGGCCTCGAGGGTTTCGACGGTGAGCTCGCCACCACGAAACGGAATCTTCGTTCCCGCGCTTCGCGAGCTCGCGAGGGCGACGACCTTCGTCGCTCGAAAATCACGTTGCTCGAGAATGCGGAGCATCTCCCGCCCGACCGCGCCCGTTGCACCCACAACCGCCACGACTGCCATGTGTTTGATCATGCTACATCGGAACGCATGGCTCGAGAATTTCCTTCACTGAAGGAAGAGACGGCATCGCCCGATCCGTTCACCCAATTCACGACTTGGTTCGACGAAGTCAAAACCGCGAACCTTCCGGAGCCGACCGCGATGGCGCTGACGACGCTCGACGCGGACGGCACGCCGAGCACGCGCATGGTGCTCTTGAAAGAGCACGACGCCCGCGGCTTCGTCTTCTTCACGAACTATGCGAGCCGCAAAGGCCGCGCGCTCGAAGCCGACCCACGCGTCGCTCTTCTCTTTTTCTGGCCGACGCTGCACCGTCAAATCCGCATCGAGGGCAAGGCCGAGCGCGTGTCGCGCGAAGACTCCGCGACCTACTTCCGCACCCGTCCACGTGGCGCCCAAATCGGCGCGTGGGCCTCCGAACAAAGCTCGGTCGTGACGCGCGAAGCCCTCGAAGCGCGCGTGGCCGAGATCGACGCCGAATACACAGGCCGCGAAATCCCGGTTCCCCCGTTCTGGGGCGGTTACCGCGTCGTCCCTGCAACGTTCGAATTCTGGCAAGGTCGCGATCATCGCCTGCATGACCGCCTCTGCTACACGCGCGAGGCCGCTTCCTTCCGCATCACCCGCCTCGCGCCGTAGTCTTTACGGTCGAGCTCGCGGCGCGCAGACGCGAGAAGAAAGCGCATATGTCGGGCGTACAAACCTTGGGCGCTCGTGGTGCGTCCAACCGACGATGGAACACGCTACGCTCGACCGCATGAAGGCGCGTGTCGCACTCGCGATTGTTGCGGCGCTTTGCGCTTGCGGCGGATCGCGGCCAGCGGAAGACGCGAGTCGCGCCGCGCTGCGCTCGCCCGTCGCGGCCGCTGCAGATCCCACGGTGCATCCTGCGCGGCTCGTGCCGGTTCGTCCCGGGGACGACGACAAAACGTTCGGCGTGGAACCCGGTGGCGGGCGTCGCATGCTCGTCTCGGGCGTGCGTGTCATTCGGCTCGCGGGTGGCGGTGTCGAGAGCGCGGTCGATCCGCTTCCGTCGGTACCATCGGCGACGCTCGAAATTCCGGAGCGACTAGGCGGTGGGTTTTTGTTCGTGCTCGGACAGATGATTTGGCGCGCCGACAAATGGCTCTCGCCGCTGAAGCCGCTCTTCAACACGCAGCTCGCGCCGACGCAGCTCTTCGTCGGGCTCGACCGCGCATACGTGCGGCTCTCGAACAACGCGTACATCGCGTTCGACCCGCGTTTAGGCACGCCGATGGATCTCGGGCCATGGCCCGGCAGCCCGGACGTCACGCGTTTCGTCGCCGCCGACGGATGGCGCGCGGTCGCGATCGCCGATTTGCGCGGAGCCGTCGCCACGTTCGATGCGGGCGGCAAGTGGCAGCCCGTTCCCCTGCCTATTCATCCGAAAGAGCTGAGGCTCGTGAGCGACTCCATCGTGGTCACCGGGCCCGATGCCGCAGGCGTATCGCAATCGTATGCCGTCGAGCCAAACGGGCAGATCGCGCACCTCGTGCCGCTCGAAGACCACATCGTGAAAAAACAAAAAGAGCCGCCGCCCGATTCGCAACGTGGCGCGAAGAATCCGCTGCTCGGTGCCGTGCTCGATGGTTGGCCGCTCGAAGGCGGAACGGCCCTCGTTGCACGTGATGGTGCGCTCTCGCGAGTTCGCATCGCCGATGGCGCCGTGGTCGACACGGCGCCCGATGCGTTTCCTCTGAAGCCTTCACGCTGCCACGCCATTTCGCTCTCGCCTCCGAAGGCCCCTGCGGCATTCGGTTTTGTTTGCGGCGTGCCGCACGGCGCAACGGAGATTTACGCTTACGACCCGCGCGGGAAGCTCACGACACTTCGTCACTTCGATGGGCCGCGCGCCGTGTTCTCGCCATCGAACGGAACGCTCGTCGTCGAAGGAGCGTGCGAAGCAGACGCCACACCGGTCGACATCAAGAAGACCGAGCAGAGCTACTGCATCATGCGTAAAAATCAGACGTTCGAAGACTTCGTCGTCAACGGCGACGTCGGCACCGAGCGTGTGGTTCCTCTCGCCGATGGTCGCACGGCGATCATCTCGCCGCCGGCATCCGATCTCGCGACCGCTCGCCTGACGATTTTCGACGGCGCACACCCTTCGACGATTCCCATCGTCTTCGATGGCGCCAAACCCGCCGCACCCAAAGCTCGCAAACGCGACGACGACGAAGAAGACGACGAAGACCACGCTGCACCCGACGACGGAACCATCGTCATCGCTGTCTTGCGCTCCGGCACGTGGCTTCGCGGCGTCGAAGAGCGCACGCCGGGCGTGCTCTCCGCGTGGGTCGAGCACTCTGGGCGCTACGTCGGCGTCGAAGTGAACGTCACCGGTCATGCGAAGCACGGACCGTACGTCGCCGATCTCGGAACCGCGGTGGTGTCGGGTCGCTACGGCCTCGGTTGGAGCGCATCACGCCAAGGTTACGAAACGATCGACGGCGGCATGACATGGAAAGCGCTCGCGCTCCCCGAGCCGCTCGAGAGCGCGAGCCCTGCCGCCGGCGCGATGTCTCACGGATGCGGCCCCATCGGCTGCGCGCTCGTCGGATGGATTCGCGTGGGCTGGGGCGCGACGGATGAAACGCAATCGGCTTCCGTGCCCGACTTGATGCGCTCCGTCGACGTTCGCTCACCAACGGCGCTCTCGCTGAAATGCGAAGCGGTTGGCAAAGCTCCGCTCGCCGGGCTCGACACCACGACATCGGGTCGCAACGAGTACGGCTACTACGGCGGCTATGGTCGTTACGGTTACGGTGGTCGCGCGCCGCAGACACAAGACTGGCAACCCTTCTTCACGATCGATGCGCCCAAGCTCGCCACCGACGATCTCGGCTTCAGCAAACGCACCGACGACATCTACGAGTTTGGCACCACCGACCGCTACAACAACACCGGGCACCTGACGCTCTCACCGCTCGCGCGCGTTTATGCGTGGGGCCCGAAAGGTCTCGACTGGGACACGCGCGGTCGCTTCATGGTGCGCTTCACGTCGCCGTTCGAAAGCTCGAGTGCGCTTCACGTCACCGCGACCACGCCGATCCCCCGCCTCGTCGCGGACGGCACCAATTTCGTCTCGATGGCCGGCGCACCTCCTCACATGATCCAAGGCATCGCCGTGCTCGAGGGCGACGACGCCACGCACGCGCTTCTCGTGTTCAAGCGATGGTCCAACGCGGGCACACAAGATTCGGTCGTCATGGAAATCGAAGCCGACCGCCCAGGCATCGAAGTGCATCGCAACGATGGCGTACCGCTCGGCGACATCGAATCGGGCGTGCGCATGTCGGGTCGCTGGTACGTCGCCACGACCGAATCTTTTTCCACGGTCATCTGGGAAGTCGAGAGCGGCGCCGCGCGCGAAGTGACGCGCATCCCGCGTGTCTTCGAAGGCCACCCCGTGGCCGTGCGTCTCGCGAAACGCGCCGATGGTCACATGCTCGGCGCCGTCATCGAGGGCGCGCCCATGATGGAAGGCGCGTCGCGTCCGAGTCAGTGGAAAAACCAAATGTGGGCGCTCCCGATCGACGTGGACTCGGGCGCCATCAACGAACCCGAACGCCTCGGACTCGCGGACGGCTTCAACAAGAAGGTTGGCGTCTGCGGACCCGAAGACGGCGGCTGGATCGTCGACGGCAAGTGGCCGAGCACCGGCGCGCTCAGCGTGTCGAGCGCGAGCGGCTCGCAGCTTCATTCCGGTAGCGGCGGCGTGTACGCGCGCTACCGCGTCACGGCTACGTCGCTGTGCGTCGAAAAATTGAGCATGGGCGGCTTCGCGTCAGACGCCGCATCGGTCGGCACGCTCGGAAAAGTCGACGGCCCCTTCGTCACGCTCGGTCTTTATGTCGATCGCGCCCGCCAGGCATTTCGTTGCGTATCCAAGTAGGATAGGAGGGGCGGATGGCCACCGTCCCCACGCCCGAAGAGCCGTATCGCGAGCCTTCGCCACCGCCGTTCGAACCGAGCGGTGATCCCGAGGTCGACTGGTTCCGCACGGTGTATCGCGGTCACCAAAAGCAGTTCACGCTGCGCTCGTTCATCGTCGGCAGCGTCATCGGCGCGGTCATGTGTTTGTCGAACCTCTACGTCGGTCTGAAAACCGGTTGGGGTCTCGGCGTCGCCATCACCGCGTGCATTCTTTCGTACGCCGTCTACTCCACGCTCTCGCGCATCGCGCCGCGGCTCTTCGGCAAGAACCTTACGATCCTCGAAAACAACTCGATGCAGTCGACCGCATCGAGCGCGGCCAGCACGACGACCATCATTCTCTCGTCGGCGATCTCAGCGTTGCTCCTCGTCCGCGGAAAGCATTTGCCGATGGGCGTGCTCATGGGTTGGCTGTTTTTCATGGCCGCTCTCGGCACCGTCATGGCGATTCCGATGAAGCGCCAAATGATCAACGTCGAGAAGCTGCGCTTCCCGTCGGGCACCGCGGCCGCCGAAACGCTGAAGTCGCTCTATGGTTCCGGTGGCGAAGCGATCAAAAAGGCGCGCGCTCTCTTCACGACGATGGGCGTCGGCGCGCTCATCGCATGGATACGCGACGCTCACGGCGCCCCGGGCCACGCGATTCTCGGCTTCCTCACAAAGCTCAATGGGCCAGCCTCGAGCCCGACGATCCCCGGCGTGTTCCAGATCCCGCTCGCGAGGATCCGCGGCCTCTCGCTCTTCCAGTACACCATCGGGTTCGAAGGCTCGCTCATCATGGTGGGCGCCGGAATGCTGATGGGCCTTCGTACGACGATCAGCATGGTCGTCGCCGGCCTTCTCAACTTTGGCGTGCTCGCGCCGCTCGCGCTCGATCACGGTGTCATCAAGACGCACCTCGACGCGCACGGGCTTCCCGCGCTCGGCTATCGCGGCATCGTGTCGTTCAGCTTGTGGCCAGGGGCCGCGCTGATGGTGACGTCGGGCTTGCTCACGTTCGCGCTGCAGTGGCGCACGGTGATGCGCGCATTTTCGGGATTCGGAAAATTGCTCAAGGGCAACAAACATCACAGCGCAACGTCCGACGACCCCATCGAAAAGACGCGCGCCGAGCTCGACAAGATCGAAGTACCGTCTTCTTGGTTTGCGATCGGCACTGGCTTGGCGACGGTCGGCCTCGTCATCATTGGGTACGTCGCGTTCGACATTCGCCCATGGCTCGGCGTTGTCGCCGTCATGCTTTCGTTCATGCTCGCGATCGTCGCGTGCCGCGCGACGGGCGAGACGGACATCACGCCCGTCGGCGCGATGGGCAAAATCACGCAACTCACCTACGGCGTGCTCGCGCCCTCGAACATCACGACGAACCTCATGACGGCGAGCCTCACCGCGGGCACCGCCGGCGCGTCGGCCGATTTGCTCAACGACTTGAAGAGCGGCTACCAGCTCGGCGCAAACCCTCGCCAGCAGTTCCTCGCGCAGCTCTCGGGCACGCTCATCGGCACGGCCGTTTCGGTACCTGCGTTCTACGCGCTCGTGCCAACACCCGACGCACTCGGCACGGATCGTTTTCCCGCGCCGAGCGCACAAGTCTGGAAGGGCGTCGCCGAGCTGCTTGCGAACGGCGTCGAGTCGCTGCACCCGTGGGCGCGCTGGGGCATCGTCATCGGCGGCGCGATCGGAATCGCCCTTCCGCTGCTCGAGCTCGCGATGCCGAAATACAAAAAGTGGATGCCCAGCGCGACGGGCCTCGGGCTCGCGCTCGTCATTCCGTGCTTCAACTCGATCTCGATGTTCATGGGCGCGCTCATCGCGTACCTCTGGGCGCGCTACAAGAAGGAGCACGGCGAGCGTTACGTCATCCCGGTGGCGTCGGGCATCATCGCGGGCGAGAGCCTTCTCGGCGTTGCGGTCGCGCTTCTCAGCGCGGCTGGCTATCTCGAATGAGCCACCGTCCTGATTACTGATCGCACGCCCACTTCGGGCGCGGGTGCTCGGGGCCGCGAACTTCGCAGCCCGCGTTCTTTTTGAGCGGGCCGTCTTGCGTGAGGAGCCCGTCGTTGATGCCCGGCTTTCCCCACACGGTTGTCGGGCCTTTGCAGCCTTGCGCGATCCATGTCGCGAGGATCGAGATCTCGTCGTCGGTCATCGACGGTATTCCCATCGGCATTCCGAGGATCGCCTTCGGCACGCGCGGGTAGTGCGGGCGCTCGACGTCTTCGAAGGCGTAGACGTGATCGCGTTGCTCTTCGACGCGGCGCTCGAGCATCGCGGCGACGACCGGCGGCGTCGTCTCGCCGGGACGCGTGACGAGCACCGAATAACGTTTGCCGTCCGCGCCGACTGCGCCGTTGACGAGCGCTTCGTACGTGCGCATCGCGAGCCCGATGCCTTTGTAGCCAAAGCCGCCCTTGTTGCCGGGTCCGGTGTCTTTTTCGAAATCGTTCATGTGGCAGTGAACGCAAACTTTCCCGAGCGTGCGCGCTTTCATCTCTTCGTAGGGCACGGGCCGGTCGAGGATCTTCGGCGGCGCGGGCACGAGCACTTCGGGAGATGGGTGCACTTCGGGGTCGGCGAAGAAAAGCCAATCACGCACGAGCTCGGCTTCATCGTGTGAGAGGCCGCTCGCGGGCATGAGCGTGCCCGGCATGATGAGCGCGGCGTTCTGAATCCACGCGACAATCACGTCCGGTCGCGTGCGCTCTCTTGCGTAACGAAGGTTCGGCGCGAGCGAGCTCGTTGCGCGTGCGCCTTCGAGCGCCGCGCGCGTGATGCCGGTGTCGACGTTGCCGAACGTGTGGCACGCTGTGCAGCCCTTGCTCATGAAAAGCGATTTCCCCTTGTCGAGTCGCTTTTGTTCGGGGCGTTTGCCGAGCTCGGGCGCTTTGAAATCGGGTGCGTATGGATCGGGCGCGTTCGCGACGGCGGCGAAGTAGCGCGCGACGGCTTTGATGTCGTCGTCGCTGAGGTGATGGCGAATCATGCTCTCTTCGAGCGTGGGTCGTTGATCGTACGGCTCGGAGAGGAACGTCGCGATGTAGTCGGCGCGCACGCGACGCCCGAGGTTCGTGAGGTTCGGCACCTTGATGAGGTGCACGATGTTCTTCTGGTAGCGCGCGATGATGTCGGGGCCCGCGTGCGTTTTGATTTCCTCGAATTGTTTGTCGCCGGGTTTGAGGCCGAGGAGAAATTCGTGGCAGCTCGTGCAGTAGTTCGGGCGAACGGGCGCGGGGAGATCGTCGATGTCGTGACAGCGGCGGCACTCGTTCTGCACGAGCGCGGTCTTGCCCGCCGCAATCGCAGCTTCGCGCGTCTTCGGATCCCAGGTGACGGTCGGAACGACGAACGCCGTCGCCGCAGTTGGCGCGCCTGCGCCCGCGTCGACGACAGGTGGTGGTTTGTTGCTGCACGCGGCGATGGCGGCGGTCGTGAAGAGAACGGCGAGGAGCGAGATCGTCCGGAGCACGACGGCAGTCTACAGCACGTCTTTGGCCCAGCGCTGGAGGACGCGCATGGCGTCGCGCGCTACGAAACGGACCGCGCCCAATCTGCCGCGCCTTCGAAGCAGGTCATTTCAGAGCGAAGGAGCGCGCCGGGGAAGAAACCTCGGCGCCCGTGCGCGACAGCAGCGCAAACATCATGCTGGGGCGCCCGCCAAGGAGGCCGTCTTTTGCTGCGTCGTCGACGTCGGCAAACGCGGTGAGACTGGTCACGGACCAAGAGCAAGCGGCGCCGGTGAGTGTCGGCACGCCGAGATCGGCCGCGTCGGGCAACGTCAGCTGATGAGCCGATGTGAGGATGTTGAACGCCGCGGCTCCGGCGTCGCCAACTTTGCATTGAATCGATACGAAGGACAGGCCACTGCCCGCCCACTGAAACAACTGCGATGACGCATCCACGCCGATGGCGCCATCGGCGGGTGCCGATGGAATGGGCGCCGCCGGAATTGTAAGTGACACCGGCGGATCGCCCGCTTTCACTCCGCTCGCGAAAGCCCACGCGTTGCCCGATGCGCTTGGAACCCCGCCCACGACCGCATTGATGGAGAGTGTGCCGCCGCCAATCGCCGGGAACTTCGTGTTGAAACTGACCGCGCCAGGGTCAAACGCAAATTCGATCCCCACACCTGGTGAGAGCGTTATTTGTTTGCGAAGACCAACCAAAGATCCGCCGGCGGTCGTCACGGTTCCAGTCATGGAAGTCTCGGTTGGCGTTGTCACGGCCAGATTGATTGCGTTGAACGTACCGCCATTGGCGAGCCCAATCGAGCTCGAGGTACCCATGAAGTAAGGCCCCTCGCCTAGCGAGCTATTCGCAACGAGCACAGAAAGATTCCCGGTACCGTTGCTTGGACCGACATAAGTCGCGTTCACAACGCTATAGGTCCCGGCCGATGGAGTCGTCGCATATCCCCATGCGTCGCTCCCAACCCCTGCAGCGAGCGCGTACGTCGAAGCACCCAACGACTTTGCGGGCGCACCCGCAATGCTTCCCGCGAGGGTGATCGTCGATGTGCTTGGCGCCACATCACCGAGGGTGAGCTTCGGGTCGCGGCGCGACAGACCGAGGTAGCTCGTCACGGTGTGCTTGCCGCCGGGCGAGGCCACACTGATGTCGTAGGTAGGCGGAGCGAGGATGGTGAACGCTCCGTTGGCGTCGCTCGTCTGAGTTACTCCGCCGTTCGCGCCAACGCGCAGGCTCGCGCCTGCGACCGGAAGTCCACGACTGTCGACGATCTTGCCGTTCACACTCGAGAGTGCTGTGCCGCCTTCGGAATCGGCGCCGACATCGAACGTTGACCCGTCGAGCGCGCTAGCTTCACCACCGCCATCGTTAGGGACGATCGCGACGTCCCCGACACACGCGACGCCGGCGCAGAGGAATCCGATGTGTCGCGGGCGCATGAGTCAAAGGGTAGCAGATCGCTTCGCGTCACACCGACCGCCGTCGGAGGAGATCGAGTTGGTGCATGCCGCGGGCTTCGCTTTTCGTGACGAGGTCGAAGCCCGTTTCGTTCGCGCGTTTTTCGAGCCAATCGGGGGCGATGCGGAGCTTCTTGTAGGAAGAGACGCGCATGTCCCAGCCGGCTTCGGTTTTGCGATGGATGATGTCGTAGACGCGGACGTGGTCGCCTTCGTATTCGAGGAAGCACGAGAACACCGTGTGCTCGTCGGCGCGAACGGGGATGAAGCGTGCTTCGGCGCGGAGCTCGTTCGTGAAATCGCGAAGTGCGATCACGAGGTGTGCGCCGGGTTTCGATACGCGATGAACTTCGCGCAGCAAGCGCTGAACGTCGCCGAAGCTTGCGAGGTGGGTGAGCGTGTCGCCCATGCAGACGCATGCGTCGAACGATGCTGGAGGCATCGTGGTGATGCAGCGCAAGATGTCGTCGTGGACGATTTCGATCGGCAGCCCAGCGCCGTTTTGGCGCAGCTCCGCGAGGAGCTTGGCGCTGAGGTCGACCGCGGTGACGCCGAAGCCGAGCTTCGCGAGCGGGATCGATTGAAAGCCCGAGCCTGCGCCGATGTCGAGCGCGCGTTCGCCGCGAATGCCGAGCGATTCGAAGAGTGCGCGGTTCTCTGCGATGCGCTCGGGCAATCCCCCGAAGAGCCAGGAGTAATGCTCGGCGAGATGGAGATCGTAGTGCTCGGAAATCGAAGAGGTCATTTGAGAGTGAGCGGCGGCTTTGCGCGCGCCCATGCCGTCATCTCGGCGGGGTACACGCACGCCGTTAGCGCCGAATCGCGACAGCCCGCTTCGCCGCGAATCGCCGAGCAGCTCGACGCCACGGCGCTCACGGCTTGGCCTTCGCTCATGCCCCACAGGCGCGCGCACGCGATGTTGACGAACGTTTGATCGTCGTCGACGTGTTTCTCGTCGTCACGCGCGACTGTGAAGCCCGGTTTCTCGCAGTGCTGCTTTGCGAATGCGATGGAGCGATCGTCGGTCATCGAGAACGTCCCGTTCGGGAGCGAGTGCACGAGCATCGCCGGGCCGACGACTTGCGCGGGCGCGCCGTTGCAACGCGCAGGAACACGAGCGCGATAGGGGCCGTACGAAACGAAGTCGAGTCGGCCGTCGCGGTCGACGTCTTCGACGCGGAAGATTGGGAGATCCTTCGCGGGTGGATACATCGACACGGCGTTGTTCTTGAACTCGACGATGTAGGCCATCGGATCGCGTGGCCCGTCTTTGGTTTGGTCGTGCCCGATCAAAATGTATTCGTCCTCGCCGTCGCCGTCGAAGTCGAAGGCTTGCTGCGAATCGAACGCGACGTGATCGAGCTCGTGGCTCTGGAACGCGCGATCCTTCGTGCGCACGGTGCCTTGGAGCACGAAGCTCGTCTTCGTTCCCTTGGCATCAGAATGATACGCGACGAGCTGCGCCGTCACGCCGTGGAGCTCTTCTTTGAGCTCTTTGACGCCGACGCCCCACGCGCCGCCCGATTTGGTCTTGATGCATTTGCCGAACGTGCCGACGACGTCGTCGTTCATCGACTGAACGTGCGAGAGCGGATCTTTCGATTCGGTGATCGTCTTGAGCTTCTGCGTTTCGGCGGCGCGCTCGGCGGCGAGCGCATCACATGGCACGTCTTTCGTGCCTTGCGGCGTCGAGGTCGCCGATGCGGTCGCCGTGGCGGTCGCCGTGGGCGTCGCCGTGGTGCTCGGTTGCGGTTTCGGATTCGTGACGGCCGGCTCACTGCCCCCGCACGCAACCAATAGAAGGATTGTTCCGATGCGCTTCATGGCAACCGGTTTTCTCACGTGCTAGAGGGCAGCGCGATGAAAAAGCGGCTTTTGGCGCTTGGCTTGGTGTGGGGCTCGGCCGTGGCCATGTTCGTGGCCTGCGGGGATAGCGGCGTCATCACCGGAAAAGACTCGGGCGTCGACGTGACGCAACCGGACGTGAGCACGCCAGTCGATGCCGTCGCCGACACCTTCGACGCACCTCCGACCGACGCGCCCGGTTTCATCTGGCCCGATTGCAAGAGCCAGCCAACCGGCGTTCCCACGAAAACGATTCCCGAAATCTGGAGCGACAATCCAGTCACGCCCGTTCAAGTTTGGATCGAAGGCGTTTACGTCACGGCGATCTCGAAGGGGGCGTGCGTCGCGGGTGTCGCGTGCGAGCTCATCATCCAGCAAGACCCAACATACGCGAGCCTCGCCGCCGGCGCGCAGCACGCGATTCGAGAGTGGGTCACGTCGAGCACCTCGAAATATTTCGACACGCTCGCTGTTGGCGATCAAGTCAACATGCTCGCGTGGGCTTACCGCGAAGTCGAAGCCGGGCAGAACGAGCTCATCTTGAACGTGAACCTCCTCGACCCGGGTTGCGCGCTCAAGATTGGCACGGGCACGCCCACGCCGATCACGGGCGTGCACCTCTATGACATCAACGCGCTCGCCGATTACGAAATGACTTACGGCCCCGTGCTCCTCGAAATCGCGAACGTCACGGGCACACCAAAGCAACAAAACCAAACCTTCGGTCTCGGCGACACCTTCTACGACGGCGGCTCGAGCGACGGTCAGATCATCAGCTTGAGCCCGTTCTACATGACGGGCGGCAACTTCGTCGGCCTCGACTCGGGCGTGAAGACGAAGTTCTCGTCGGTCACCGGCGTCTTCAACGAGTATTACAACCCCGACGCCTCAGCGACCAAGTACCTCGAAATCGGCGCCCGCACCTCCACCGACTATCCGTAAATTATTTGAGAGCGTCGGGGACGCGCGAGAGCGCGCCATGCACGGCGCCGCGGAGAGCGCTTTCGGGGACGTGACCCGTCATGCCTTGCGCGCGTGCGCGGCCTTCGAGGATGGCGAACAAGTTTCCGTTGCGCGAGCGCAACGTTGCCGAGATGACGCACGTCGTCGACGACGAGCCGTGATCGAGCTCGGTGTCGAGCTATCCTTGTGTGCGGCGCGAAGATCGAGATCTCGAATCTCCGCTTCGAGCGCCGTGCGGAGCGCCGGAGTCATGTGGGCCGCACCGATCGCCACGACACCCACTTCGCCGAGCGCGAGGTGCTTGCTGTCGGCGTCCGCGGTTTTCGCCGGCGCGATCAGTGCAAAAGACAAAGCCATCCCGAGCGTCAAAAAACGCATATTGCCTCCGTGAATCCCCCGTGCCTCTCCTTGATCCGCTATCGCAGCGCCGCCGTAACGGCCAAGTTTCCAGTTCCATGTAGAATCGCGGGCCCATGCGGGCATCAGCGCTCGTTCTTTTCTGCATCGCTTGTGAATCGACGGAAGTTCCGCCGCCGGCGGTGACGCTCGACCTCGGCGACACCACCACGGCGACGCTCGGTAGTGATGGATCGCTCTCCGTCACGCGCGATGGCGCGACGCTTCTCGCGTCACCGCCGGGCACCGCGCTCATGACGCGCGTGATCGATAGCGATTCGCCCAATGGCTGGCACGATCCCGCGGGCATCGCGTTCGACTACGCAGAGATCAATCGCCGCAACGTCGACTTCGAAACGCCCGCGCCTGGCGTGCTCCACGTCACCACACGAGACGACGGACAACCGACGGCGCTCGTGCGCGTGAACCTCGCGAGCGACGAGGGTTTCTACACCGGCACGGGTGAACGCTTCACGCACGTGTCGGCGCGCGGGCAGCTCCTTCCGATGCACATGGTCATCGACGCGAAGTTCGAGTCCGCCACCAACGACGCGCACGTCCCGGTTCCGGTGCTCGTGTCGGATCGCGGCTACGGCGTGTTCGTCGAGAGTCGCGAGGCCGGCGCATTCGACGTTGCCAAGACCGACGCGAACACCGTGACGCTCACGTTCGAAGGCAAAGTTGCGAGCGTGTGGTTCTTCTTCGCGCGCGACCCACTCCAAGTGGTTGCACAATACAACAATCATGTGGGCCTCCCGCGCGCGCTCCCCCGATGGGCGCTCGGCCCGATGTATTGGCGCAACGAGTGGACGGACGCGCAGCAGATGATCGACGACGCGACGATGATCCGTCAGCTCCACATCCCGACGACCACGATGTGGATCGACGATCCGTGGCAGACGTCGTTCAACACCTTCATATGCGATCCGCGCTTCCCGGACCCTGCGGGTCTCATGAGCGAGCTCGCCGCGCTTGGCTATCGCGTCATGTTTTGGTCCGAGCCGTATCTCGAAAAACCGGGGACGGCTCCCGCCGACGAAGCGCAAGACCTCTACACGCAAGCCGCCGCAACGCCGGGTGCGTTCGTACGCATCTACGACGGCGCAATCCTCGCGGCGCCCGGGTCGGACACAAAATACCAATTCGGCATGATCGATTTCACGACGAGCGTCGGCCGCGACTTTTGGGCGAGCCTCGCGTCACGCGCCGTTGCGCTCGGCGGCAGTGGGTTCAAGCTCGATTACGGCGAAGACGTCGTCGCGCAGCTTTTCAATGCGCGCCTCGGCGTCGTCTACGCCGACGGCGAAACCGATCGCACCGCGCGCAGCTACCCGCTCGGTTACCACGCCGCGTATCACCAAGCGCTCGACGCACTCCGCAACGACGGCGCTCTCATCGCGCGCGCATCGACCTACGGCGGCGCGACCATCGTCGACATGATTTGGCCTGGCGATCTCGACAGCGATTTTTCGAAATACGGCGACGTCAATTCGAGTGGCACCATGCTCGTTGGTGGGTTGCCGTCGGCCGTCATTGCCGCGCAAACGCTGGCGGTCAGCGGATTTCCGAGCTTCGGGTCCGACACGGGCGGCTTCCGCAACGGCCTGCCCACGAAAGAGGCGCTCCTCCGATGGTCCGAGCACACGGCCTTTTCGGTCATCATGCAGCTCGGCGGCGGAGGGGATACTCACGCGCCGTGGGCGTACGACGACGAGACGGTGTCTCTCTACACGAACCTCGCCACGCTCCATGCGCAGCTCGAGCCGTATTTGTCGTCGCTCTTGCGTGACGCGGAAACCAAGGGTTTGCCTACGATTCGGCCGCTTCCGCTCGCCTATCCGGGCGACGTCTCGACCCACACCGACGACGAATACATGCTCGGCCCGGACTTGCTCGTCGCGACCGTGATCACCGAAGGGGCGACCTCGACCGAGGTGCATTTTCCGAAAGGCGCGTGGGCGGATTTTTTGTCGAACGCACTCACGACCGGTCCTTCGAACGCGACGCTTCCTGCCCCGCTCGGAACGCCTCACGTTTGGGCGCGCGTTGGCGCGCTCATCCCGATGCTCGCTGCCGACATCGACACGCTCACGACGCAGACGGCCGGCACGGTCGTCGCGGCGAGCGACCGCCCGACCTTCGAAGCACGCGGATGGCCGAGCGGCGCCGCGAGCGCGCGCTTCGATGACGGCAGTGCGGTCTCGATCGCTGACACCGCACAGGGCGTCGGCGTGACGTTCCTTCCGGGCGCATTCGGCACGGCGATCGTTGCAACGCTCGACCTCCGCTCGCGCACGGGCAACACATCGGCCCTCTCGCATGTCGTCGTCGGCTCGGCCGACATTCCCGCGCTCGGGAGCGAAGCCGAAGTGCGCGCCGCAACGGGCAGCGCGTATTTCCTCGCGGGCGATTCCATCGTATTGCGCATCGCGGGTGCAGCGACCGCTTGGATCGAGTGAACGCTTGAACGCCAAACCTCTCTCCGGAAGCCTCCTCGGCGCGCGCTATCGCGTCGGCGAAATGCTGGGCGAGGGCGGCATGGGCGCGGTCTATGAAGCGGTTCAGGAGGGCCTCGCGCGCAAAGTGGCGCTCAAGGTTTTGCATCCGCACCTCTCGCATGTCGAAGAGCTGCGCGGTCGATTCGCGCGAGAGGCGCGCGTCGTTGCGATGCTCGGGCATCCGAACGTCGTGCAGATCAACGATTTCCAAACGAACGAAGGCGAGCCGCCGTTCCTCGTGATGGAGCTTTTGCACGGCGAAAACCTGCGAGACGTTCTCAAGCGCTCACGGACGCCTTCACGCTCTGCGAGGCTTCCTTCGGAGCGCGTTGCGTACATCGCGGTTCAAGTTTTGTCGGCGCTCGATGCGGCACACAAGCAGGGCATCGTTCACCGCGACATCAAGCCCGACAACATTTTCCTCGAGCGCACGAGCGTCCAATCCGACATCGTGAAGCTCCTCGACTTCGGCGTCGCAAAGCTCATCGGCGAAGAAGAAGACGGGCTCAAGCTCACGCGTGCAGGGCTCGTCGTCGGAACGCTCTCGTACATGTCGCCGGAGCAAGCCTCGGGCGACGAGCTCGATGGTCGCGCGGATCTGTATTCACTCGCCGCCGTGATGTACCTCGCGCTTGCGGGGCGAAAACCGTTCGAAGGCGCAACGACCGAAGCGCTCGTTCGCGCGATCATGACGGAGAGGCCCGCGCGGCTCGAGTGCGACGAGACGCTCTCGGACATCGTCATCAAGGCGCTCTCGAAGCGCGCGGCCGATCGCTATGCATCAGCGGCCGAGATGGCGTGCGTGCTTCGGCCGTTCGCGCGCGTGAGCGACCATGACGCGCCTGCGTCGTCGCTCGTGACCGTGCGCACACCTGCAACGGCGATCGATCTGGCTGCGGTCGACGAGGCTCCAAAGACCGTCCAGATGGCGATGACGCCCGACAGCGGTGTGCCTCGTACGACGCCGCTCCCTCCGCCAGAGACGCAGCGTTCATCGTTCTATCCGCCCGCCGCTATGGAGCCTTCGCTTGGTGCGGTTGCACACTTGCCAGCTGCGCCGCCTCGCGTTCGACGAAAACGTTCTGCGGCTCCGTGGATCGCTTCGGGCGCGCTCGTCTTCATCGTGCTCGCCGCGTTCGGTGGAACGTTCGTGCTCTTGTCGCACACGACCGCAGCACCATCGGCGATCGCCACGACGACGCAAGCGCCAGTCGTGTCGGCAGCGAAACCGATCACGACGACCGCGCTGCCCGTAGCGACGGTCTCGATGACGGAACACCTCGCACCGCTGCATCCCGTCATGACGGCGACCGCGACACCCGTCGCCACGCATGCGAAGATTCAGCCATCCGCCATGCAAACGATGCCGCCCCCGCCGCGCGACTACGTCGACGATCCGTTTTCGCGCCGATGATTCCCCGCGTACGAAGCCCGGGCATCGACGTCGCCGGCGTGCCGCGGCATTGGTTCGGCGGCAACATCGTCGCGACGCACATCGCGAACGGCGTGAACCTTTTGTTCCCCGCAGGCGAGCGCTTCTTCGTGCGTAGCGTGCGCCACTACCTCGATCGCATCGACGACGAAGAGCTCCGCGCGCGCGTCCGCGCTTTTTTCGGACAAGAAGGCCGACACGCAAAAGAGCACGACGAGTTCAATCGCATCCTCGAGAGCCAAGGCCTCGAAGTCGATCGCTTCCTCGCGCTCTACGAACGCATCGCCTACGGCTTCATCGAGCGGGTCGCGCCGCCCGCGCTGCGGCTCTCGACCACGGCCGCGTGCGAGCACTTCACCGCGATGCTTGCCGAGCAAGCGCTCCGCGAACGTTTCCTCGATCGCGCCGACCCGCGCATGCGCGCGCTTCTCTTGTGGCATGCGTCCGAAGAAATCGAGCATCGTGACGTCGCATTCGACGTGCTCCAGAAAATCGACCCAAGCTACGCCATGCGCGTTGCGGGACTCCTACTCGGCACGGCGTGCCTCGGCGGTTTCTGGACGGCCGCGAGCCTTCACTTGCTCGACCAAGAACGCAAGGCGCACGGCCTCGGCGTGCTCGGCGAGCACTGGCGCCGCCTTCGCGCGATTCGCGCACGGCGGCCCGTGTTTTCCGAGGGAATCAAGCAATACCTGAGGCGCGATTTCCACCCATCGCAAGCCGATCTCGATGGCCTCGCACGCGAATATCTCGACTCGGCGGGTCTCGAATCGACCCTATAGTTTGGGTGTGGGCGCCATCGTCCTTTTCGACGGAGTGTGCAACCTCTGTAGCTCGTCTGTGCGCTTCATCGTCGAGCGCGACAAGCACGACTACTTTCGATTCGCATCGATTCAGTCGGACGCCGGAAAAAAACTGATGATCGAGCACGGCATTGCCGTCCCCGACGGCGACCCCACGAGCATCATCGTGATCGAAGACGGTCGCGCGTTCGATCGCTCGAGCGCGGGCCTTCGCATCGCACGACGGTTGTCGTTTCCGTGGTGGCTCGCGTATGGCTCCATCATCGTGCCCGCGTTCATTCGCAACGTCGTCTACGACTTCATCGCGCGCAATCGCTACGGCTGGTTTGGTAAGACGGAATTTTGCATGGTGCCGTCGCCCGAGCTACGAGCGCGCTTCCTATGAGCGACGCGTTTCGATCGGTTCCACGCACGGGCGTCATCTACGTCACTTCGGAGGCGACGCGCCTTGGGTTCTCCGCGCACGATCCCGCATGGTGCAACCTCGGCCAAGGCCAACCCGAAACGGGCGAGCTCGAGGGCGCGCCTCCGCGCGTCGAGCACATCACGATCGACGTCGACGATCAGGAGTACGCGCCCGTCGCGGGCTTGCCCGAGCTCCGCGAGGCCATCGCAAGCTTGTATAATACACTCTTTCGTAAGGGCCTTCCGTCGCAGTATTCGGCCGAAAACGTGTGTGTTTCGGGCGGCGGGCGCATGGCGCTCACGCGCGCCGCAGCGAGCCTTGGGCAAATCAACCTCGGCCATTTCTTGCCGGACTACACGGCGTACGAAGAGCTCCTCGACATCTTTCGCGCGTTCACGGCAATCCCCATCATGCTCGACGGCGATCGCGGTTACGCATTTTCTCACGACGACTTGCGCCGCGAGATCACGGGGCGCGGCCTCTCTGCGATTTTGCTTTCGAACCCCTGCAACCCAACGGGCAAAGCCATCGCCGGTGAAGAGCTCGCGCGTTGGGTCTCCGTTGCGCGCGAGCTCGAGTGCTCGATGCTCTTCGACGAGTTTTATTCGCACTACGTCTATCGCAGCAAACCGGGCGTGCTTCCGGTCGAGAGCGCTGCGCGTTACGTCGAGGACGTCGACTCCGATCCAATCGTCATCTTCGACGGCCTCACCAAAAACTGGCGCTACCCCGGTTGGCGCGTGACGTGGGCGCTCGGTCCGAAAAAAATCGTCGAGGCTCTCACGAGCGCGGGATCCTTTCTCGACGGCGGCGGAAGCAAACCACTCCAGCGCGCTGCCATCGCGCTGATGACCGAGGAGCACGTCACGAAAGAGACGTGGGCCATCCACCGCGTCTTCCGCGACAAGCGCGACAAGCTCCTCTCACGTCTCGAGCGCCTCGGCGTCCGTGTCGACCGCGTACCGGACGGAACGTTCTACGTCTGGGGCAATGTCTCGAACCTCCCGAAGCCGATTTCGGACGGGATGAGCTTCTTCCGCGCTGCCCTCGACCAAAAAGTCATCACGGTGCCGGGCGAGTTCTTCGACGTAAACCCGGGCAAACGCCGCTCGGCCCGAGCCTCCCGCTTCCGCGACTACGTCCGTTTCTCGTTCGGCCCGCCCGCAGCCGTCCTCGATACCGCCCTCGACCGCTTCGAATATCTGGCCAAAAATGCTCAATGATTCCGACAATATTGCTGACGAGCGTTCGGATCCGAACGCTGGCTGAAAGAAAGGGCACGCCTCGGACGAACTGCCCTTGTCCAGCATGTTTGCCGCCGCCTTCTTTGCCGCGCCGCCTCCACGCGGCAACATCTCGGCAGTGACGGCCGCCACCGCATCGCTCGAAACGTTCTCGCGTGAGGCAGCCGAGCTTCGGCCGCTGCTCCGCGCGGTGGCGGCGTCGGTGCTTCGCTCGGCGCCCGATCATCCGGACGTCGAAGATGCGGTGAGCGAAACGATGCGTCGCGCGCTCGAAGGGCGATCGCGCATTCGTGCGGGCGAGTCGCTTCGAGGTTGGATCGTTGGCATCGCGAAGCACGTGGCGCTCGACACGGCGCGCAGTCGGACCCGCGCGCTCAAACGCCAAGCGAGCGATGCGCCCGCGGAGTCGACGCGTGACGTCACCGATCGCATCGCGGACACGAAGCCGTCGCCGTTCGAACGCGCGGCGCGCACGCAAGACATCCTGCGCCTCGAATCAGCGATGCGCGAGCTTCCGGAAAAACAACGCGAGGCCATCGTGCTCTTTTTCATCGAAGGACTTTCGTATGTCGAGATCGGGCAAAAGCTTGGCGTGCCGATGGGCACGGTGGCGACTTGGATTCTGCGCGGGCGTCGCACGCTCGCGGCGACGTTGACGGAACGGAGCGACGCATGACAGCCGCACTCGAAAGACTCACCGACGTGGAGACGTGGGAAGGCGAGCACCTCAGCGAGCTCGCACTCTCCTGCATCGCCGACGCACAAGACGTGATCGATCCAGTCGCGCGTGTGCACGCCGACTCGTGTGGCGCGTGCATGATGCGCATCGGCGCGATGGCGCTCGAGTCGCACGACGTCGGCGCTGCGTTGCGCGTCGCACGCGATGTGGCGCCTGCGGTGGTCGCGAAACCGGCGGTGCGATTTCCGACGATGCTCGTCGCCGCGGCCGCGGGTCTCGCGTTCGCGACCGGCGCGCCCGCGATGCTGGACGGCCTCCCGCGCGTCGTGACGCTGCTTTTTGCGGCTCCGCGCATGGTTCCGGTGATGACCACCTCGCTCGTTGCTCTCTTCAAGAGCGTCTCTTCAGGGCCAAACGGCGCTGCCATTTCGGTCGTCACGACTTTCACGCTCGCGCTCATCGGCCTCGCAATCGCGCGGGCTTCTCGTGGTTCTCAAGGAGCTTCGTCATGAATCGATTTGGATTGTTTGCAGCTGCCGCCATTGTCGTCTCGCCCTGCGCAGCGCTCGCGCAGGTGCACCACGAAGGCACGTGGCCCGTGGAGCTCAAGCACGTGACCATCGATGCCGCGCATCTCACGCGCACCGAAGCCGTGACGCGACTCGCCAAGGAAGCCGAGTGGAGCATCGTCACGCGCTTCGACGACGACGGGAAGACGATGGATCTTCACGTCACCGATCAACCCGCCGACAAAGTGCTCGACGTGATTCTCGAGAGCGACGATTTCGTTGCCACGCGCGACGGCACGCTCATCACCATCTCGAACGCGAAAAAAATCCCAGCGATGTCGATCTCGTCTGCGTCCGTACCCGCGGCCACGACACGCGGCGAAGATCGCCTCGTGCGCGGTGGCGATCTCGTCGTCGGCGCCGATGAGACCGTGCACGACGTCGCGGTGTTCGCGGGCTCGGTGCAAATCTATGGGACCGCGACGGGCAACGTCACGGTCATCGGCGGAAGCGCGTCGATCAAGAAGAACGCACACATCGTCGGCAGCGCCACCGCGGTCGGCGGCTCGATCGACATCGCAGACGGCGCACAAGTCGATGGCGACGTCGGCGTCGTCGGTGGCTCTCTCGACCGACACAAGGGCGCGAAAATCGGCGGCGCCATTCACAAGAACGAAGACATCCGCGTCGGCAACTCTTCGTCCGGCTCGGGCCACTCGCTTCTTCGCGAAGTGAGCGACGCCACGACGCGCGCGGCCATGCTCTTCGTGTTCGGAGCGGTCCTTTTCGCGCTCGCGGGGCTTCGCATGAACGCGCTCCGCATCGAGGCGGCATCGCGACCCATGAGGTCGTTCGCGCTCGGCATCGTCGGCGGCCTCCTCGGTCTCGCGTCGATTGCCGTCATCGGAATCACGATCATTGGCCTGCCGGTCGCGGCTGTCCTCCTGCTCGCGGCCGTATTTGCCTCGTATGCGGGGGTTTGTGCGGTCCTCGCGACCATCGGAAAGGCCCTCGTAGGCCATAAATCGGACAATCCGCATGTTCACCTGCTCGTCGGATGCGTGCTCTTTCTCGTCAGTGGGGCGATTCCGTTCATCAACGGGCTCGTGACCGCAGCCGTCGTTCTGACGGGAATCGGCGTGGTCGTCGCCACGCGAGGCGCCGGAACGCTCGCGCCCAGCGGCCGTGTTGACGGCGGCGCTGTTTCGTACACCGAGCCGTATCGCACCTAAACAAACAAGCAGATCGCGGTGTGCGGTGTGGGTTGATACCCTCGTCCTCCCGCGCGATGACCGATCAGGGCCGACATCGTCCTACTGCAGGTGTAGCTGCAGTGCTCGCATCACTCGAGGAGCGTCTCGAGAACGAGCCGGACATCCTCGATGCGTTTCTTCTCGCGCTCGCACGCAACCAACTTCCACGCGAAGCTTGGGAGAAACTCACGAGCGCCGCGCAACGCGACGATCGATTGACGGAGCTCGCGTTTGCGTTCGAAGGGCTCGCTGGCGATCGCAAGTTGAAGACGATGCAAGCCGGCGTCGTCGCGGAGTTCATGTTCCAGTCGTCGGTTTTTTTCTCCGACATCATGGGCGACGACGACGGTGGCGCGAGCTTTCTCGACAAGGCGATGAGCGCCATGCCGACACACGCTGGGTCGCTCGCCCGCTTCGAGGAGAAGCTCACGCAATCCGGCGACTTCACCAAGCTCGGAGATTTCTTCTTCGACATGGCGCAGCACCGCGCGCGCTCGGAGCAAGCGCCCATCTTGCGCAAGGCGGCGGAGGCGTTCGAAAAAGCCGAAGCCAGCGACAAGCTCGCTGACGTGCTCTCGATGCTCGTGCGCGTCGATCCGAAAGACGAAGAAGCGCGCACCAAGCTCGAAGATGCGCTGCTCCAAGCGAATCGTCCGCGCGACGTCGCGAAGATGCTCGAGCAAACGATCGCCGCGGACCCGCCACCCGACGACGAATTGATGTTCTCGCATCGCACGAAGCTGCTCGCGCTCTACGACGACGCATCGGAGATCGAGAGAGCTTTGCCGCATGTCGAGTGGCTTCTCGGGCGCGCGCCCGGTCACGAGGGAGCGAAGAACATCGGCGTTCGGTTGCTCGAAGTAAAAGCGGCCGCGCAGCGTGCGGCCTCGGCGCTCGCGGTGGCGGCCGAGAAAGAAGAGGCCTGGGGTGACGCAGCTCGCTACTACGCGCTCGAGCTCGAAAACGCGCGTGGACCGCGGCGTTTTGGGCCACTTCGCGCGCTTGCCGCGCTCAGGCACGATCACACCGACGATCTCGCGGGCGCCTACGAAGCCGCAGAGCAAGCGCTGCACATCGATCAGACCGACACGGATTTACTCGATCGATTCGTCGCATTGACCCGCGCGCTCGGCAAACACGACGTCGCACAGAAAACACTCCAGCGGCTCGTGAGCGCCGCGAAAGATCCATCGGCACGCGCGCGACTCGCCGCGGAAATGGGCGAGCTGCTCTTGGCCACCGGCGACGTGAAGCGCGCGCGCGCAGCATTCTCGAGTGCGCTCACCGTGCCGGGCGCGACTGATCTTGCCGTGCTTCCCGCGATGCACGCGCTCGCCCGGCTCTACGGAGAAGACGAAGACCACGTGTCGCTGGCCGAGATGCTCGAGCGCATCATGCACACCGAGCCCGACATCGTTCGTCGCCAGCAAGCTGCCGAGCAGCTCGCGGAGCTCGCGTCCGGGGCGCTCGGTGATCCATTGCGCGCGGTTGCGGCGTATCGCGGGCTCCTCGAAACACCGGCACGCGAACGTGCGCTCGCGTCGCTCGAGCCGCTCCTTGCTTCTCTCGGCGACGCGATTGGGCTCGCCGAAGTGTTGCGCGCGAAAGCGAACGACTGCGAATCGCGCGACGAAAAACGTGCGCTCTTGATTCGCGCGGCGCAGCAGCTCAGCGATGTTCCCGGCAACACGACGGAAGCGTCGAAGGCTTGGCGCGGAATCGTCGACGAGTTCGGCCCGACGAAAGACGCACTCACTGCGTGGATTCCGCTGCTCGAGCTCGAGCGCGATTTCGAGACGCTCGCCAAAGCCTACGAAGCACTCGCAACGGCCGACCACGGCGCCGACAAAGGCGCGACGCTGGCGCGGCTCGGGCTCTTGCGCATGCAATGGCTCGGCGATGCGCGCGGCGCCGTCGAAGCGTTTCGTGGCGCGCTCGCGATCGATCCGCACGACGCGCTTTCGCGCGAATCGATCGAGCAGCTCATCGCTTCGACGGACGTCGCGCTCGCACTCGCAGCGGCGGAAGTGCTCGAGCCCATCGTCAAGGCGGAGGGCTCGAAACCAGGCCTTTTACGCGTGTACATCGCGCGCGCGGCTGGAGCATCGGAAGCGGAAGAGCGTGCGCGGGCGCTCGCCGAAGCCGTCTCGATCGCGGAGCATTTGCCGACCGAACGCGGGCGCGTGCTCGGTCTCGTGCGCACGGCGCTCGCGCAGGCACTCGACGAGTCGCGACCGGTAGGCGCGTGGCTCGCCGCACTCGACCGACTCGCGCCAGGTGAGCCAGGTGCCGGCACGCGCGCCGACGTGCTCGCGCTTGCACTCGCCGAGCGACCCGTCACGACAGACGATCTGTTGCTCGTCGCCCAACGCCTCGGTGACGCAGCACTCATGGCAAGCGATCGTCCTCGCGCTCTCGATGCTTATCAGCGCGCGCTCGAGTACGCGCCGTCGTCGTCGGAGCTGATGGCCGGCGTCGATTTGCTTTTGCGCGAGCAAGGTACGCCTCATGATCGCTTGCGCCTTTACCGCGCAGCGCTCGGGAAGGAGAGCGACCCGGCGAAACGAAGCGGGCTCCATCTCGTCATCGCGAATTTGCAACGCAAAGACCTCGGCGATGCCGGCGGTGCAATGGAAACGTTACAAGCCGCCCTCGCCGAAGGGCCTGATAGCCCGATGGAAGACGCGCTCTACGACCTCTTCTGCGAAACGGGCGCATTCGCCGACGCATGCAGTTTGCTCGAGCATCGCATTGCGCGCGCCGCGCCCGGCGACGACGCTCGCGAGCTCCGCGCACGCGTCGCGCGCCTCGCATCCGACCGTGGGCTTCGCGATCGCGCCGTGATTCACGCACGCGCTCTCGCAGATGATGCTTCGTCGACGAACGCCGATCTCGATCTCGTGGAGCAAGTCGCCGAGCGCGCCGACGATCGCGATTTGTTGGTTGCAGCCTCGTCGCGTCGCGTTGCGCTCGCCGAGACCGGCGAAGACAAAGTGTTTTGGCTCACGCGCCTCGGCACGCTCCACACGGAAGGCAGCGACGCGGCAGCAGCGGCGGTTGCGTGGCGTGAGGGCGCAGCGGTCGCCGAGCAGATTGGTGATCTGAAAACCGCACGGAAGCTCTACGAACAAGTTCGGCGTACCGCGCCGTTCGATCGCACTTCCACCGAGCGGCTCGCGTCGCTCGCGGAGACGAGCGGCGAATGGGCGTCGTTGCCTGAGCTTTACGCGGCGCTCGTCGAATCGGCCGGAAGCGCAACGGAGCGCAAAGACGCGCTTTTGAAGCTCGCCGATGTGCTCGAGTCACGCATGAACGATCCCGCAGGCGCGTTCGATGCCGCAGCGCGCGCGTTCCTCGACGCACCCGACGACGCCGTCGCGCTCGCGAAGCTCACCGATCTCGCCGTGGCTGCGAACGCGAAGGAAGCGCTCGTGCGAACGATGGACGGCGCGCTCGCGAGCGATGCAGGAAAAGATCCCACGCTGCGGGCGCGCCTCGTGACGGCCAAGGCCGAAGTGCTCGCGGCGAGCCCCGAGCACGCCGCCGAAGCGCGCGGACTCTTGCGCGGCATCCTCGAGGACCCATTTGCGGACGCCGCGACGAAAGAGCGGAGCGCAGCGCGCCTCGAGACCTTGCTCTCGCAAGCCGAAGCACGTGACGAAGCCGACGCATGGCGCTGGCTGCTCTCATGGCGCGCTTCGCGTGAGGCAGGCGCGGCGCGCGCGAAAGAGCTCGGTCGATGGGCCAAGCTCGAAGAAGAAAAGCTCGGCGACCTCGGCCGCGCGCTCGATCTCTGGCGCCAAGCCACCGACAGCGATCCGACGAGCATGGACTCACACGCGCAGCTCGCGCGTTTGATGATTGCAAGCGGGGACGTCGAAGGCGCGCTGTCGACACTGCGCAACCGTCTCGAGAGCAGCGATACGGAAGCTGCGTCGCGCATTCGCACCGAGATCGCAAATCTTCTGTCGTCAATCAGCGGGCGCGAGAAAGAAGCGATGGACGAGCTTCGCACGGCGCTCACCGCGCGCCCGGACGACGAAGCCGCGCTGCGGTTGCTCGTGAAGCTCTTGCCACATGCCGAAATCGGCGCCGACGCGTCGAGCCTGCTCGAAGGCTCGCTCGAGAGCGCGGACGCACCGAGTCGCAAACGCGTTCTCGGTGCGCTCGTGAGCGGCGCCACCGACGCACCCGTCGAGCGGCGACGCGCGTGGCACGAGAAGTTGCTCGATCTCGTGGAGTCGCAGGAAGAAGCCTATTCCGTGCTGCTTCGCGCGCTCGGCGAGCACCCCACCGAGCTCGCCTGGTGGGACCGCGCAGAGCAACTCGCACGCCGGCTCGATCGCCCACAAGACCTCTCCGATTTGTATCAAGCGTCGATCGGTCGCGACATCTCCGTCGAAGACGCGGGCGAAATCGGTCAACGCGCCGTTGCGTTTCACGAAGAGTGGTTCGACGACGCAGCAGCCGTCGTGCGCATTCTCGAGCGCATGGTGGATCTCGAGCCCGCAGGCTGGGCATTCGATCGCCTGAAGCTCCTCTACGACTCGCAAGAACGCTGGGAAGACCTCTTCGGTCTTTACGATCGTGTGCTTTCGGGTGAGCTCGATCCCATACGCCGCACGGAGCTTCTCGAAGACGCCGCACAGATCGCCAAAGACTTCGCGAAGAACGCGGACCGCGCCATCGGTTACCTCGAGCAGCTCCTCGAGTTCAAACCGAAGAACGAGCGGCTCCTCGCATCGCTCGAGCGCCTCTACGAACGGCACGGCAAGCATCGCGAGCTCATTGGGTTACTCGATGCGCAGGTCGGCGGAAAAACTCCGAAGGACGCACAAGCGTTCCGCATTCGCATGGCAACGCTCTGGCTCGACGAGCTCCACGACTCGGGCTCGGCGCTGCTCGTCGTCGAAGACATGATGCACGCCGGCGAAACCGGCGACGACGTCATGGCGTTGCTCGAGCGAGTGCTCACCGCGGCTCCCGAAGGCGAGGAGATGAAGAAGACGCTCCCACCGACGTCTTCTCCGTTGAGCGAGCGCGTCGCCGCGGCACACGACAGCGTTGTGCCTCCCGCGCGTACGTCGGTTCCGCCGCGCGCTTCGGTGCCGCCACCCGGCGGAAAAGCGGCGCGTGGCAACAAGCGCGTCCTTGTTCGGCAGCGCGCGGCGGCCCTGCTTCGTGATCGGTATGCCGAGATGGGCCGCGACGCCGATCTCGCGCGCATGCTCGAGGTCGAGCTCGAGGTCGTGAAGAATGCGAAAGAGCGCATTCGCCGCCACGGTGAAGTTGCTGCGCTCCACGAACGACTTGGAAATCACGCGGCTGCGCTCGAGCACGCCGTGTCGCTCGTGATGCTCGACGCCGACGCCGTGCCGCATCGCGAGAGGCTCACACGCCTCGCCGACGCAACCCAGCGATGGGACAAGCTCGCCGAAGTTCTCGCGGCCGCCGCGGAGGACTGCGAAGGCGAAGTGCTTCGCGCGACGCTCCTCTTCGACGCCGCCACGGTCTACGCCGACAAGATCGGTGACAGCTCGCGCGCGATCGATCTCTTGAGTCGGCTATTGCATCTCGATGTCGCGTCGTCGTCGCTGCTCGCGGGTGCGCGGCGGCTCGATGCGCTCTTGGCGGCCGCAGGTCGGAAGATGGATCGGCTGGCAGTGCTCGAGCGTCTTGCGCTCCTCGAAGAAGACGACGCAAAGCTGCGGCGTGACGCATATGGCGAAGCCGCACGACTCGCCGCGGATATCGGCGAGAGCGATCGCAGCGTTGCCGCGTGGGAAGCGCGGCTACGCGATGATGCGTCCGACGTCGAGGCGCTCGATGGGCTCGTCGAGATCCTCGGATCGTCGGGCAAGCTCCGCGCACTGGTCGATGCGCTCCTCAAGCGCGCGGCCGTGAACGATTCATCGCCAGCGAGTCGTGACGATCGCGTGCGCGCCGCCCGCATCTTGTCGAGCGAGCTCGACGCCACCGACGAAGCCATCAACGTCTGGGAGTCGATACGCGAGGCAAGCGGCGAGGCCGACGACGTCGATGGCGCTCTCGCCGAGCTCTACGAACGACGCGAGCGCTGGAAAGAGCTCGCAAAGCTGCTCGATCGCGCCGCCGAGCGCGCTGGCGATCTCGATACGAAAGCATCGTTTCTCTCGCGGCTCGGTGATGTGCGGCGTGCGAAGCTCGAGAAACACAAGGCTGCGATCGACAGCTATTCGCTCGCGCTCGAGGCCAAACCAGGCGACGAGCGCTCGGTCTTGGGCCTCACGGCCATGCTCGATGTCGAGAATTCGGCGCGGCGCGCTCTCGAAGTGTTGCTCCGCGATCACGCAGGCACCGACGCATGGCGCGCAGTCATCGCGCTCTTACCCCAGCGCTTGAGGCTCGCAAAGGACGACGCAGCGCGCGTCGCCGATTTGCTCGAGACCTCGGATTTGTTCGAGCGTCGTGCGCGCGATCTGGAAGCGGCGTTTCATTCGGTGCGCGAGGCGTTCATTCTCGCGCGTGGCGAAGACAGCGTCTCGGCGACGGTCGAGCGTCTGGCGGCAGAAGCGCACGTCAGCGGCGGTGGCGATGTGTATCGCGCGCTTGCCGAAGCCCATCGCGTCGTCCTCGAAGCGATCGAAGGTGACCGTCGCCCCGATGACGCGGGTGTCTTGCGTCTTCGCATGCGCCTTGGTGAGCTGCTCGAGACGCAGCTCGACGACGCTCGCAACGCGCTCGTGCAGTACGTTCGCGTCGCAACCGACGATCCGACGCACGCCGCTTCTGCGCACTCGCTCATTCGCGTCGCGGGGCGCATCTCGCGATGGGATGCCGCCACGAAAGTGGTTCTCGATCGCGCCGCGCTTGCGGGCGGGCTCGATGAATCGCTCCTCCACGCCCTCGAGGACGCAGCTACGGCGCAAGCCGGTTGGGACGCACTCACCGGCGCGTTCGAAACGGCGCTCGCACAACGAAGCAGTCTCCCTCTCTCCGCGAGCCTCGCGCGCGAAGCTGCACGCGATCTCGAAGCGCGTCTGGCGGCATGGCACCGCGATCGACGCGCAGATGCCGAGGCGGCAGAAGCGGCATACGCGCGCGCCCTCGTGCACGACGGCAACGACACCGAGCTCCTCGCGCAGCTCGCGCAACTCCAACGGCGTCACCGCGGGCGCCCGCTCATCGACAGCTTGCTCAGGCTTTCGCAGGCGACGGGTGGCGATCCCGAGCTCCTGCGCGAAGCCGCGGAAGTCGCGGGGCGCGTCGTCGTCGATCGTGGGCTCGCCAAAACGATTCTCGAACGATTGATGCTCCTGGCTTCGGAGCGGTGGAAGACCGACGAAGCGCCACCGAGCACCGTCTCGCCCGACAGATTGCCCACCGCGGGCGCGACGACACACCCGAGTGAGCACGTCGAGTGGGCGCTCGCGGAGCTCTTGCGCGTTCACAACGAAGAAGGAAACGCCGAGCGCATCGTGGAAATCCTCGAAGAGACGGCGCGTCTTCCGTTCCCGCGTCAGCGCGCGCGCGAGCTGCTCCACGAAGCGGCGCGAACGGCACTCGAGCGCGTGGGCGATGCGCCCGTCGCGCAGCGCATTTACGCGAAGCTCTTCGAAGAGGACCCGCGCGACAACGAAGCCGCATCGCGCCTCGCCGAGGTCTACGCATCGCTGGGTCGCCGCGAGGATTTACTCGCGCTTCGCAAGGTTCAAGTCGAGATCGCCACCGACGCCGGCGTGCGTGTCGAGCATCGACTCGAAGCGGCTTTGATGGAGCGTGAGCTCGGGCGAACCGAGGAAGCAGCGACACTTCTCCGCGCGAACCTCGTCGATGCGCCGCGACACGCGCGCACCACGCTCGTTCTCTCCGCAACGCTCGAGCTCGCCGAGCATTGGGACGAGCTCGGTGCGTTCTGCGCCGAACAAGCCGACCTCGCCGAGCGCGATGGCGACACGCTCTCGGCCATCGAGCTGTGGACGCGAGCCGCAACCATCGCCGAAGAAAAGCTCAAGCACCTCGCGCTCGCGCTCTCGCACTACAAGAGAAGCCTCGCGCTCGAGCTGCGCGCGCCCGTGCTCGATGCGCTCGCGCGCATTCACGAGCAGCAACAAGAATGGCTCGACGCAGCGACGTACCTCGATCGCCTCGTGCTTGATTTCCCCGAGCAACGTGCGTCGGTGATTGTTCGACTCGCCGATGCGTTCGTGAAAGCGAATCGCGACGACGACGCACAAGCACGTCTCGAAGCGGCGCTTGCAGACCCCGCTTCGCCGGATGTGGTGCCGTCGCGACTCGCGGACATCTATCGGCGTACGGCGAAATTCGCGCCGCTTGGCGATCTCATTGCGCGTCAGGCTGACTCGGCGAAATCGGAGGACGAACGACGCGCGGCGCTCGTCGAAGCGGCCGAGATTTTCCTGACGCGCTGCTCCGAGCCCGAGCGCGCTGTGCCGCTGCTCGAGCAAGCGTGTGCGCTCGCACCTGATGATCGTCCGCTTCGATTGCGTCTTGCCGAGGCGCTTCAAGAGGCAGGCAAGGCCGATCAGGCGCGGATTCTCTTGCGTGACATGATCGACGCATTCGCAGGTCGACGTCCGAAAGAGCGCGCCACGGTGCACTTCTACCTCGCGCGACTTCACTTGCGCATCGGCGAACGCGCTCAAGCACTCGCGGAGCTCGAGGCAGCAACGCGCATCGACCCAGCGAACCCGGAGATTCTCCGCATGGTCGCGGAGCTCGCGCGCGACGACGGCCAGCTCGACAAAGCCGAGCGTTCGTATCGCGCGCTCCTTGCGGTCGTGCGTCGCGCGGACGACGACGCGCCCGTGCTTCGCACCGAAGTGCTCGTGGAGCTCAGCGCACTCGCCGAGAGACGCGGCGAGCACGAGCGCGCGGCCGAGATCATCGAATCCGCATTCGAGACAGCTGCGAGCTCGGACGCCGAAGCGAAGCGACTCGAAAAAGCACTGCGCGTTCGCAACGACACACGCGGTCTCATGCGCGCGCTCCGTGCCCGACTCGGCCGTGCACCCGACGCAGCCGCTCGCGCCGATGTTCTCGCCGAGCTCGCGAACGCAGAAGAGCTCGTCGGCAATCTCGATGCAGCGCTCGGTGCGCAGCTCGAAGCAGTCGCCGAGCTTCCCGCATCGGCGCCGCTCCACGAGAAGGCCAGCGCGCTAGCGGCAAAGCTCGGCAAGCCCGATGCGTACATCGACGCGATCGCTTCGCTCGCGGATCGCGCTGTAAATGCGGGCGATCCGCGCACGGCGTGCGGCCTGATGCTCCGCGCAGCGGACGCACTCGGTCACGTCGATGGCGGCACGGCGCGCGCGGCCAAGCTCCTCGAACGCGCGAAGGAGACGGGCGCACTTCCAGGCGACGTCCTGCGCGCTCTCGATCGCGCATACCAAGCGCTCGGCGACACCGAGAAACAGGAAGCCGTGCTCGCGGACCTTGCGGCGCTCGAGGTCGAGAGCACGTCACGCGATCCGCGCACCGCCGCCGACATTCTCTACAGGCTCGCCGAGCTCCGCACGCGTCGCCCAGAGACCGCCGAAGACGGCGCTCGTTCGCTCGCGACTGCGCTCGATCTTTCGCCCGAGCCGGATCGCGCAGTGGCGATCGCATCGCGCGCAATCGACGAAGGCATCACGACGCCGCTTCTGGTCGACACGTTCGTCCGTGCAGCGCGTCTTACGGCGCGCGCCGATGTCGTGAGCCGCGCTGTTCTCCTTCAGGCCGACCGCGACGACGCCACGCTCGCGACGCTGCGCGAGGCCACCACGATCGCGCAGACCGCGGGAGATGCGGCGCGCGCAGAGGCGCTATTGCGTCGCATCGTTGCCGCGGCGTCAGGTGACCACGACACGTTGCGGTGGGCGCTCCTCGAGCTCGCGGTGCTCGTGACGGCGCGCGGCGACGTGAGCGCGGCTCTCGGCCTCGAGCTCGATGCTGCCGCGATTGCGCCACCCGAAGAAGCGCGCCGTGTGCGCGATGGTGTCGCGATGCGCGCGAAGCAAGCGGGCGAGGTGAGCCTCGAGCTTCGCGCACGTCGCGAAATCACCCTCGCAAATCCGACCGACGCAGCAGTGCGCGCGGGTTTGCTCGACCTCATGCGCACGACCGGCGACACCGCCGCGCTCCTCGAAGTCGTCGAGGCGCTTTTGCCCTCGGTCACCGAGGACGCCGAGCGTCGGGAGCTTCGTCGAGAGCGTGCGCGACTCCTGTCGACCAACGCGGATCGCGTCGACGAAGTGCTCACCGAGCTACGCGCGCTGCTCGACGAGGAGCCCTACGATGCGCAAGCCGTCGGCCTTCTCGCTGAGTTGCTCGAAGCGCGCGGAGAAACGAGCGAGCTCGGTCAGCTCCTCGAACGCCAGCTCGACGCGGCGAAAGATCGCCAAGACGCCGCAGGCGTGGCGCTCCTTTCGTTGCGACTTGGCACGCTCATCGAAGCCGAAGACGCCGAGCGTGCGCGCGAGCTCTACGGCGCCGGCCTAGATTGGGATGCGAAGAACCGCCAGCTTCTCCTCGCAATGAAGCGATTGCTCGTACAGCAAGGCGCAGACCCCGCCGATCGCGCCGACGTCATGGAGCGCCTCCTCGACACCGAGCGCGGCGAGGACGCCGAAACGCTTGCCCTGGAGCTCGCAGCGATTCGCGCAGAAGCTTGGGACGACGCAGGCGTCGAACGCGCTCTCGAAGTCGGCCTCGCAGGACACCCGGCGAGCGCGGAGCTTCGCCGCCGTCTGACTTCGCTCTACGAAGATCGCGGCGATCGTCGCAAGCTTGCCGCGCTCCGCGAAACGACCGCGCGCGCTCTCACTGGCGCTGCCGCAAAAGCGGAGCTCGCGGCCGCAGCAGCCACGTACGTCGAGCTCGGCGATGTCGAAGGCTCGACGCGCGCGCTTCGAGCTGCGCACGAAATCGATCCCGCCGACGCCGACGTGCTCGCGGCGCTCGTGCGCGCGCTCGAGCAACGTGGTGACGCAACCGCCGCCGAAAATCTCGCGACGATCGCCGAACGCTCATCGTCGCTCGAAGCACTCGCGGCGCGCGCGCGTGTGCTCGGCGCGCTTGGGCGCCACGATGAAGCGATCGCCGACGCGGAGCGCGTTCAATCGTTCAATGCCGCGAGCGGTCTCGCCGTGCTGCTCGTCGTCGTCACGCGCGCCGCAGAAAACGCATCGGGCGAGGCGTCGAAACCGCTGCGCCGTCGCGCCGCTGCACTCTTCGCGCAAGCAGGTAAACCGGCCGAGGCGCACGTTCACCTCGAGGCGCTGCTCCAACTCGACGACGCCGATCGCGAAACGCTCTGGGCCATGGCGGAGCTCGAAGAAGCCGGCGAGCACTTCGATGTCGCAGCCGATACGTACATGCGCCTCGTCGACCTGGAATCGGATGAACGCCTTTCGCTCGCCGCGATTCATCTCGCCGACGCAGCAACGCGCGCGGGCAACCCCGGCTTTGCGCGCGCGGGTCTCGAGAAGGCACGCGCCGCCGCACCGACGGACACGCGTTTGCTCGAGAAAGTTTTCGCCGTCTACGAAGCGATTGGCGCACACGCCGAGCTCGCCGAGCTTCGCCTCGCCGAAGCACGCGCCGCAACCGACCCAGCGCGCCGCTTCGAATTGCTCGTTGCTGCGGGCGCAACGCTTCTCGAGCACGATCCGGTTGCGGCGGCCGCGGCGCTCGAAGAAGCACGCGTCATCAAACCCGCCGACATGGAATGCGCAGGCCTTCTCGCCGACGCGCACATCGGCGCGCAACGCTTCGACGAAGCGCGCGATCTCCTCCAAAACGTGATTGCTGCACAAAAAGGCCGACGCTCGAAGGACCTCGCGCAGGTCTACTTGCGCCTCGGCCGACTCGAGATCGCGCTCGCAAATCCGAAAGGTGCGCTCCAAGCCCTCGGCACCGCGCTCGACATGGATGGCCAAAACGGCAACGTCGCCTCCGAGCTTGCGCACGTCGCGCTCGAACAAGGCGAGCTCGAAGTCGCAACGCGCGCCCTTCGCGCGATCACGATGCTTCGCACCGCCGCACCCATCTCGAAGGGCATCGCCTACGAGCGCCTCGGCGAAATCGCGATGCACCAAGGTGACAACAAGCGCGCGATCATGCTTCTCAAGCGCTCACTCGACGAAGACTCCACGCTCGAGCACGCGCGAGAGCTTCTCGCGCAGCTCGGCGGCTGAGTGTAGAGTCTCGCGCGGCGAATGTACTTTCAGGACATCATCCTCGCGCTGCAATCGTTTTGGGCAAAGCGTGGTTGCAGCATCATGCAGCCGTACAACTCGGAGGTCGGCGCGGGCACGTTCAACCCGTCGACGTTCCTTCGCGCGATCGGCCCCGAGCCGTGGAAGGCCGCATTCGTCGAGCCTTCGCGTCGCCCAAGCGACGGCCGCTACGGCGACAACCCAAATCGCTTGCAGCAATACCACCAGTTCCAAGTCGTCTTGAAGCCGTCGCCGCTCGACATCCAAGATCTTTATGTCGAGTCGCTGCTCGCGCTCGGCACCGTCGCCGAAGAACACGATTTGCGTTTCATCGAAGACGATTGGGAATCGCCAACGCTCGGCGCGTGGGGCCTTGGTTGGCAAGTCTGGCTCGATGGCCTCGAGATTTCGCAGTTCACGTACTTCCAACAAATCGGCGGCCTCGAGTGCAAGCCCGTGAGCGGTGAGCTCACCTACGGCGTCGAGCGCATCGCGATGTATTTGCAAGACGTCGACCACGTGAACAAGCTCGCGTACGCGCCAGGCATCAACTACGGCGACCTCTACAAGCGCGCCGAGTGGGAGTGGAGCACGTACAACTTCGAACAAGCCGACGTGCCCAATCACTTCGCAACGTTCGACCACTACGAAAAGGAATCGAAGCGCATGCTCCAGCAGAAACTGATCATGCCCGCCTACGATTTCGTCACGAAGGCCGCGCACCAATTCAGCGTGCTCGAAGCACGCGGCGCGATTGGCGTCACCGAGCGCGCGCGCTTCATCGGTCGCGTTCGCGGGCTCTCGCGTGGCGTCGCCGAAGCCTGGCTCGAACAGCGCAAATCGCTGGGGTTTCCCCTGATCGCAGCGGGTGTTCTCGCGGCGCTCGTCGTTGCGTGTGGTGGCGGCGGCAGCTCGAAGTATCCGTCACGCCCGGACGGATGCGACATCGCCATGTTCCCGCAAGCGCCGCATCAAGCGACGGAAAACATCGGCCCCGTCTCTGCGACGTGCGACGACTTCGTGAAAAAAGAAGAGTGCATCCGCACGCTCAAAGACCAAGCGTGCAAGCTCGGCGGCGACGTCATCTGGGGCGTCGACGAGCAAGGCACCCAAGAAGACGGCAAAATCAAATTCCACGGCCGCGCCGCGCACACGAAGTAACTCACTCGAGACACTTCTCGAGGGCAGTGGGTGTCGTCGCTTTCATCGCGCATTCGTAGTCGCTCGATTGCACTTCGGACGCGCAGTTCTTGAACGCGTCATCGCCACGAGCTTCCGCTTTTTCACGATCGCGCTCGGCCGCAACTTCGGAAGGCGACGCATCAGGATAGTTCTCTTTGACGACGAGCTCGGCGTACCGCCCGACGATGGCCTCGCATTGCGTGGGCGTCGCTTTGGCTTTGCACGAAGCGAGCAACGCGCCCGCGAGCAAGACGCGAATACTCAGCGGAGACACTTGACGATGGCTTCCTGAGTGTCGGCCTTCTTGATGCACTCCATGGCGCCGTCACTGATGCGGCGACCCACGCAACCCGGGAAATCAGCCTCGGCGTCCTTGCGGAGCTCGACCTGCATCGTCTTCACGCTGGCCGAATCGGTGATGTTTTTTTGCTTCAGCTTCACGATCACCATGCGATCGAGAATGATCTCGCAATCAGCCTGCGTCGCGTGCCGCCCGCAGCCAAAAGTGCCCAACACGAGCACCAGAACGACCAGAAGTTTGGGTCGCATCGAGGAAACCAGTAGCACGTTATAATCACTCGTGGCGCGGACTACGCCTGAAGACCTCTTGCAACGCGCGATGAGCGCGCCGAATGCAAGCGTGCGCGCGCGGCTCGCAAGGAGAGGTCTCGCGACGCGCGCCGCGTTGGACAAAACGACCCACGCGATGTTGCTGCGTCAGCTCTACCTCGCGCTGTTCGAGTCGCGTCGTTTCGATGAAGCACGTGCGGTCGCCGAATCTGCGACCGAGCTTCGCGTGATCTCCGATGTGCTCCATCACGATGCAGCGCGTGCGGCCGTTGCTGATGGCGATCTCGCGGGAGGCGTGATGCATCTCCGCACGGCCGCGCGTCGCGCACCGGCATCGCGTCGTGCGCTCCATTGGTGGACGCTCGGCAGCGCGCTCTTTCACGCGCGCCGTTACCGAGAATCGATCGCAGCGCTCGAACGCGCCGTTCGATGGTCGAGCCACGAGCGGCCGCTCTATCGCGCGCACCTCGCGCTCGTGCGCATTGCTTCGGGGGAGCAGCCCGAAGGTGTCCAAGCGATGATCAACGAGCTCGCCGCCGCGCCGGCCGGCCAGGGCTACGGCCTCTTCGTGTTGGGCCACCTCGCGTATGCGGCGGGCGAGTTCGCTCCCGCGCAAAGGTTTCTCGAGGCGTTCCTCAAACGCACGGAAACATGGTCTCCCGCGATGGTCGTTGCGCTCGAGCCGGAGGTCGAGATGACTCGAACGACCTTAACGAAAATGGTCGCGTGATCCTGGATCCGCGCCGGTCCATCCTTGGTTTTCCCGCGGTTTTCCCGTGCTAAACTGACGACACCGCAAGGCCCGCGCCTTGCACCAGAGGTTCATCGAAATGTTCGCGACACTCGCGCTCGCTCTCCTCGGGGGACTCGTCCTCAACGTCATGCCGTGCGTCTTGCCCGTGCTCGCGCTCAAAGCCATGAGCGTCGTCGAGCACGCGCGGCACGACGCACACAAGCGCCGCATGCACGGCTTCGCATACACGATCGGCACGATGAGCCTCTTCATCGCGCTCGCGATCGTCGTCGTCGTCGTGAAAGCATCGGGCAAGCATCTCGGTTGGGGCATGCAGTTCCAGCACCCTGCGTTCGTCGCCACCATGACGGCCATCGTCTTCGCGTTCGCGCTCAACGCGATCGGCGTTTTCGAAATCACTTTCTCCACGAGCGGCGAAGGCGGCGACGACGACAAGTTCGGCGGCTCCGTCGTCAACGGCCTCTTTGCCGCGCTCATGTCGACGCCATGCTCGGCGCCATTTCTCGGCACTGCCGTCGCGTTTGCACTGAGCTCGGATGTGCCCGCGTGGAAAACGATCCTCGTCTTCGCGATGATCGGCCTCGGCCTCGCGCTTCCGTATCTCGCCATCACGCTCATCCCCGGCTTCTCGCGCATCTTGCCGAAGCCCGGCCGCTGGATGGAGACCGTGAAGACCGTGATGGGCTTCGCGCTCTTCGGCACCGCGATTTGGCTCTATCGCACGCTCCAAGTGCAGGTGACGCCCGCGTCGGCAAATTCGTTTTTGATTTTTCTTCTCGCACTCGCCGTCGCGCTCTGGGTTGGCAATCGTTACGGCGGCGTCGCGGCGGAGCCTGCGCGTCGTTGGGCGGTGCGCGGCATTCAAGTCGGTGGCGTCGTGCTCGCGGGCTACATGTGCATCTCGTTCGTGAAGCCCGAAACGGCCATCGCGGGCGATCCGCTTCCGATCGACAACGAAGCGCCCGTCGTCACCCCCGACAACCACATCGCGTGGACGACCTTCGACGGCAAGCGCATCACCGCCGAAACGAAGCGCGGCCGCCCAGTGTTTTTGGATTTCACGGCCGAGTGGTGTGCGTCGTGCAAAGCCAACGAGCACGCCTTCCTCGAAACCGACACCGTGCGCGGCGCTCTCACGAAAACGAAAATCCTCCCGATGCGCGCAGACATGACGAACGAGAACGAAGAGCTCTCGGCGCTCCTCGATACGATCCTCGAAAAGGATCACCGCAACGGCATCCCCGCGTACGTCATCATGTTCCCGGACGGCTCACGCGATCTCCTGCCGATCACGATCACCGCCGACATGGTCGCCACGCATCTCGCGCAAGCCTCGGACAAATACCCCGCTCAAAAATACGCACGCAACTGAACCGCCGCGCCCTCGCGCGCCGCCCAACTTCTAACAGCCACCATCGGGTGCGCCACCCTCGACGCCGCCGTCGTAGAGTGGGTTCACGGTCGTGGGGCCGCAGACTTTCGCGGTCGACCAGCGGAATTGATCGACGAGAAGCTGCGAGTCGTAGATCGAGTCGTTCGTGTCGAAGATGATGAATCGCAGCGTGATGCTTGCGCCGGGCGTGACGGGAGCTGTGAGCGTCATCCAGCCCGTGGCGTTGCCGGAGAGGCGGCTTTGCGAATCGATGATTTCCATTCCGGTGCCCGCGAGGCTCGTGGCGTCGGCGACGACGAGAAGCGGGCTGTTCACCGTGAGGCGCGCGATGGCCGTGCCGTCGAGGACGACGAGTGCTTGATCGTCGTAGGCAGTGCAGCCCCATTCGGGCGCGTCGGTCGTGAGGTAGTTCAGATCGATTTGGAACGAGTTCGCGTTCGTCGGAACTTTGAGCGTCACGGTGAGCTCGGTGGTGTCGTTGACCGTCGTCGGATCGGCTTCGCACGAATACATGCCGGGCGACAGCGGAAACGCCGTGCCCATTTTCGCGAAATTCGTCCCCGTTTGCGGCGCGACGTAGCCGGGATCGTCTTCGTCGGCGGCGATGCCATTCGAGAGCGCGGCCATCGCCAAGCCTGCGCGCACTTGAAACGCGCCCCAATTCGCCGCGGCTTGATGCGCCCGATCGTCGGCGACCGTAGGAAACGATGCGGCCGTGACCCACGGATCGCACATCTCCATCGCGTGTGCGAAGTCGGTCGCGCTCTTCGTGTCGGTCGCGATCTTGTCGTCGCATGTGGAGACGTCGTCGACCTTGCCGTTGCAGTCGTCGTCTTTGGCATTGCCCGCGACTTCGAACGCGCCCGGATTGATGCTCGGATCGTTGTCGTTGCAATCGACGCATGCGTTGTAGCCGTCTTTGTCGACGTCGATCTTGTCACACGTGACGCATGCGCTCGCGGCGCACACCTCTTTGTTTTTGCAGGCCACGCCGCAGCCGCCGCAGTTGGCGGGATCGTTGGTGGTGTCGATGCACGCGTTTCCGCAGCGCGACTTCGAGACGTCGCATGGTGCACCCGCCTCGAGGCTCGTCGCGTCGTTGGCAATGCCGCTGTCGTCGAGGCCGGTGAGCGGCGAGCCACTGCAACGCGCGACGACGGCAATCACTCCGACGAGTGGGAACAGCCAGAGAGCGCGTCGCGTCACGGGTTGAAGACCTCGTCACCGCCGCCCGACGGCTTGACGACGGGCGGCTTCGGCTTCGGTGCGACGGGCGTGGTGTTTTGCGTGACGGGCGGCTTGGGCTTCGGCGTCGCTACTGCCACCGTTGCGACGGGCTTGCTCGTTCCGGCGGGTTTGCTGCTCGATGATGCTGCTGCACCTTCCGCCCGCAAGTACTCGCTCGGCTCGGCGGCGACGGCGCGCCCGAGGTCCGAGATGAAGTCCTCGGTCTCGCGGCGCTCTTGTCGCGACGCCTTCGAGATTTGATCGAGCACCTCGAACGATGCGACCATCTCGTCGTGCACGTCGGCCATCATGGTGCCGCCTTGCCGGAAAAAGTCGGCCTTCACGCGCGGCTCGAGCTCGCGCCCCGTCTTGACGAGCTCGTCGCACTTTTGCGGCACGTCGCGAAGCGAGCGCTTGCGTTTGATCTCGCTGTCTACGGTCGATTGGAGTGATTTGACGAAATCGCGCATCGAAAGATCCGCGCGCGACTCCGCTGTGAGCACGACGTGACCTTCGTCTTCGCGAAGATCGAGGTGCGTGCCGTTGACGACATGCGCGATGGCCACCATGCGTTCGTGCGCCGCTTCGAGAATGGTGACGTCGACCGAGTCGTTCGCGATTTTGAGAGCGTCGATGAGCGCGCGCCGCGACGACTTCTTGTCGTCGGCGAAACCGGTCGACTCGACCTGGAGCGCGTGGACCTTCGTGAAGTACTCGTCGTATTGCGCTTGCCCGGTGACGAAGAGCGCGCCCGACTTCACCTTCGATTGTGGCTCGAAGAGCGCACAGCCCACGACCACGAACAACACGGCGATTCGCGGCAGCCAATTGCGTGCAATCTGCATCTATTTCTCCACGCACTGAATGGGCAGCGCCGAAACCTCGAAGCCGCCCGCACCCTTCGCAAGAAATGCAACCACACCGTGCCCGTCGGCGAGCACTGCCGCTTGCCCTTGGCCGGCATTGACGCCGTCGGCCGAGACGGTGAACGGCGCACCCGCAGCGCCATCACTCAGGACGGCGGCGCGCACTTGGTGGCTCGAGACCGGGCCTTCGGTCCACACGAGCAAGAAGCGCGAGTCGCCGAGTGCTGCGAGGCCGGGCGACATCGCGTGCTCGCCGAGACCCCCTGGCGGAACCGCGAACGACTTCGCTTGCGAGGCGTCGTCGCCGGGTTTGAACGTCGCGTAGCGAATCGACCAGGTGTCCGTCGCGCTAGCGCGATCGGCCCATGCGATCATCACGCGGTTGCCGCTCACGGCGATTGCGGGTGAGCCGATTTGTGGACCGAGCCCATCGATGTGCGCGAGGCCCGCGAGCGGCGCGGGAGGCGAGCCGCCAAACGCACCAAACCAAATGGCGCCGGATTGCCGGAAGGCGACCGCGAAACCACCACTCGGAATGGGCTCGCCGCGAAGCGCTTCGACGGGCGCGTCGGCGTTTGCGAGTGACCAGAGCTTGATGCCTTTGTCCGTTCCGTGCGGCGCCCACACGAGGCCGCCTTCGGATGCGCCGAGATCGATCGGCGGGTTTGCGCGAAAGGTCCGCCGGCCTTGGAGCTTGTCGCCTTTGTGATCGACATCGACGGCCGCCTTCGACGTGTCGAGCGCGAGCACGCGACGCACCGGATCATTCGAGCGCAAGTGAAGTGCGTTCGCAGAAGCGACATTGGTGGCGTCGATGATTTCGAGCGCGGCTTCTTTCGGTGCGATCGCAAAACCAAGCGCGACCTGATTCCCGAAGCCCGTCACTTCGACGCCGCTCGAGATGACCGCTTTCGGTGCAACGGTTCGTGCTGGCCCCGATGCCTGACACGTCATCGGACGCGCGGGGCCCGTTGGAACCGGCAAAATCCCGGTGTGCGCGCTCGTTGCGATGGAGCCCGTCGATGTGGGCACAGAACCCGATGACGTCGTGCTGGCACTCGCAATGGGCGTGTCGCTCGAGCCGATGGCCGCCTTCACCATCGCGACGAACAAGATGAGCACGACGAGCGCACCGCCACCGCCGATGGCCGGCAAGAACCACGGAGGCTTGTCCTTCGTTCGCTCGCGAAGGTTTGCGTATCCCTCGCGCGCTTTCACGATCACGACATCGAATGCGTTCTTGTCCGGCGCCTTCGGCGGCGGAGCGCGCGGCACTTCGTGAAGCCCTGCGATGTCACTCGGAGGGAGCGGCGCTGGTTTCGGCGCCTGCGCCATCGAGGCGCGCGCTTCGGAAGCATCCGCTGCAGGACCCAAACTGGCCATCGTGCGCGGGCGCTCGGCGGGTGCGAGCGGCGTTGCCTTGACGACGTCGATGTGCGCTTCGCTCGTGAGGTCCGACGAGCTCAGCTCCATCGGCCGTGGCGCTTCCGATGGTCGATCCTCGACGGATGCCGTGCTGGGCATGCGCGGAGATTTCGGAATTTGATTCGACATCTCGACGGCGCCTTCGCCCCATGGCGGCGGCCGCGTCACGGCGTTCGTTCCGATGCTCGGCTCCGGCGGCGGCACCACGATCGGCCGGGCCTCGTCCGACGCGGGTTTCTTCGAGAGCGCTTGCGTCGTCGCTGGCGCGGACTCGTCGCCGCCGAACATCATGAGCGTTGGAAACTTGCTACTCGGCTCTTTCGGAGCGTCACGGAGAGCGGCAAGCGCCTCCCGCGACGGCATGAGAGTCGGTGCCGCATCAGCGGGAACCGTCACGCGTTGCGACGGCTCGATCGGAAGAACGTCGAGGCGCGGCATCGGCGGCGGGGCCGGCGCAATGTGAAGAGTATGACGCCCACCCGATGGGGGCATCGCCTCCGATGGCGGCGCGACACCCATGGGCGGTCGCTCGGTCTTCGTGAATGTTTGCTGCGGCGATCGCGGTTTGACGGCGCCCATGCTGCCGGAGATTTTCCTCGCGGCGACCGGAAGCGGCGGTGGCGCCTTGCTCGGCGGCAGCGCCGGAGGTTTCGTCTGCGGCTTGTTGACCGGCGACACGAGCGTCGTTGCGTTCATGGGTGCGGGCGTGTGCTTCGGCGGCGGCGGCGGAGCTTTCGGCAAATCTATTTTCGTATCGGACCCGAGCGCCGCGGGAACGGTGGTCGGCGCGATCGGCACGTAACGCGGCGGCGGCACGGGCGGCTCGGCCGGCCCCGTCACGACGGGCTTCTTTCCCTCGAACGCATTCTGCGCTGCGACGATGAACTGCGGCGGCGGAGGGACGTCGTCGTTGGCCTGAAGCTTGGCGTCCTCCACGAGCTCTGGAACATCGTGCGCCGCTTTCCACTGCGACCAGCCGCGCGTCCAAACCGGGGCGTTCGCAGGGATCACTCCCTTCGCGAGGGCCGCGCGGAGCTCGTCTTCACGAACGAGTCGCTGCTGTCCTGCCGGATCTGCCCAGCGCCATTCGGTCTGGTTGCTCACTCTTTCTGAAACCTTGCGGTGAATCTCAAGGGTATGCGATTGGAGCCGCGATGGCGAGGACGAGACAAGTCACATTCTCGCATCCCGCGGCCTTTAAAGCGCTGGAACAGGCCTCTTGTGTGGCACCCGTGGTGCGTACATCGTCGATCAGCAGCACGGACCCAAGAATGCGCCCCCGCGCCACGAATGCACCTTCGACGTTGCGCAAACGCGCGGTGCGGTCGAGGTCGGCCTGTTTAACGGTAGCGCGTGTGCGCTCGAGTGCGCGCGGCAGAAAATGAACGCCAAGAGCGCGCGCCACAGGTCGCGCGAGAAGCGCAGCTTGGTTGAACCCGCGATCGAAGAGTCGCGCAGGATGGAGCGGCACTGGAACGACCGCCGACACGTGGGAAAGTGGGAGCTTCGACGCTTCATGCGCGAGCAGCTCGCCGAGCGATCGCCCGAGCTCCGGAATCGGTTGATACTTGAAGCGCGTGATCGCGGTCGCGAGCGCTCCACCATAAGCGAACGGCGCACGCGGATCGCTCGAGCGCTCGACCGTGTCCGCACACATCGGACAGAGGAGCGTCATCGCGCGCGTGGGCTCGTCACACGCCGCGCATCTCGGCGGAGCGAGAATCGATGTGAGGCTCGCGGAGAGCGTGAGCAGACCCAGCATGGAGCCTCATCGACACGACGCGACTCAAGGTTGCGCGGTTTCGCCCCGTTCGAGCGTGGCGGATGCCGAGCCGCCCGAGCCGTTCCAGCGCCACGAGATGGTGTCGTCGTCGATGAGATCGATCGTCACCTTGCCGTGATTGGGGCACCGGCTGAATGGATCGGTGTGGACGTTTTCGTCGCCTTGCCAGTGGCGTGCGTCGGTTCCGTGGAGAGCCCAATCGGACTTGCAGCGCCGGTCGCTGTATGTAGCGTGCGCGACCATGGTGGCGCCGCGCGCTTTTTCGAACGTCACCGACATCGGCCAAGATTTTCCGCTCTGGAGCGCGCGCCCAGTCCATGTGCCGCTGAAATCTCCGGGCTCGCCGCTTGGCTCTTCTTCCGGATGCTGCAATTCACCATCGACGTTGACTGGCGCAATCGCCGCTGATTCGAGCATCGGCACGCTCACGAGCTTCGGCGATGACGAGCACGCACACACGGCAAGAACGAACGCGGCGCGCTTCATGCGACCTCCCGCTCTCCGCGAGCCTCGAGACGCGCGAGCGCAGTTTCGATGATGTCCGGCACGAGCGCCGGAACGGCGTGAGCAACGCCCGGCAGCATCATCAGCTTGGAGCGCGGAAGAAGCGCCGCGAGAGCTTTGCCGTTCGCGGGGGGAACGAGAATGTCTTCTTCGCCGTGAATGACGATGGCGGGGATGTCGACGTCGCGAAGTCGGTTGCCCGTCCAGTTCGTCATCACCGCAATAAAATGCCGCACGAACGTCTCGGGACGCATCGGATCGTGCTTCAACGCTTCGGGCCAACGCGACAAATGAATGTGCGCGCGCTCGAGCTCGCTCTCCGGCAAAAGCAGGCGATTGATTTTGCGAACGTCCTCGCCGCGCGCACCCGGCGCACTCATGAGAAGACGAAGTGCGCTTGGCGCGGGAAGCGTCGCGTGCGGATATCCGGGTGTGGTCGCGAGAAGCACGAGGCCGCGCAGCTTGTCAGGGTGCCGCATCGCGACGTGCTGAGCGATCATGCCGCCCATGGAGATTCCAACAAGCGTCGCCGGCCCGGCCTGGGCTTCGTCGATCACGCGTGCGACGTCGTCGGCCATTTGCGGGAGGCGATAGGGCGTTCGGGGTCTGTCGCTGCGCCCGGTGCCGCGGTTGTCGAGCACGACGACACGCGGAATACCCGCACGAATCAGCCGCTCCGGTTGATCGAACCAAAAACGCGACGACAGCCCGAGCCCTTGAACGAGGACGACCGCGGGACCGGATTTCGCCCCGTGCGATTCCCAAAAAACGCGCATCGGATTTACGTTTTGGCTCGCACGCGATTCACGACGGCCATGACTTCTTCTTCCGTCATGATGTGGTCGAGCGTTTTCGCTTCGGTGAGGATCTCTTTGGTGAGTGCGTCGTCGGGCTCGATGCCGCGCTCGCGAAGATAGTAGTTCACGTTCGACGCGCCGCTCATGAAGCCGATGAGGATCTCTTGCTTGCGTCCGAACGTGCCCGCGGGCACGCCGCTGTAGATGCGATCGGCGAGCCACGCATCACCCTTTTGCATGGCCTTGATGATGGCCGCCGCGTGAACGCCCGTTGCGGTGCGAAATGCGTCGCGGCCGACGAGCGGATAGTTGAGCGCGACGTTCCACCCGACCGCTTCGGCAACCGTGGCGCAGTACTCCATGAGCTTGGTGAGATCGTGATCGAGCAAACCAAGGAGCTTCATGTTGAGGAGGATGAGCTCCATCTGCGCGTTGCCGACGCGCTCGCCGATGCCGAGCGCCGTTCCGTGAACGCGATCCGCGCCGAACTCGAGCGCCCAGAGCGCGTTCTCGAGTGCGAGGCCGCGGTCGTTGTGGCCGTGCCAGTCGATGCCGATTTCTTTCACGCCCGTGCCCGCGATGATGCTTTGCGTGAAGCGGATCAGGTTGCGGACGCCATCGGGTGTGGCGTGGCCGACGGTGTCGGAGAGGCAGAGTCGCGTTGCGCCGTGATCGATGGCGGTCTTGAAGAGCGTCGACAAGACTTCGGGTCGCGAGCGCGTGGTGTCTTCGGTGACGTAGGCGACGGGCAACCCCGCCTTGACGGCGACGTCGATCGCTTCAGCGCTCTTCTTCGCGATGCTCTCGGCGTCCCAATCTTCGGCGAACTGCCGAATCGGGCTCGACCCGATGAACGCGTACACTTCGACCGGGATGCCCGCGCGTTGCGAGATCTCGACCATCGGTGTGATGTCCGACACCACCGTGCGACCCGCGCACGCGATGCGGATGTTCATCTTGCAGTCGACGACCTCTTTGCACATGCGCAGCACGTCTTCGAACGCGCGCTTGCTCGACCCGGGCAGCCCGATGTCGGCCTCGTGAATGCCGAGGTCTTCCATCAAATGAAGAATCTTCAGCTTCGCCTCGATCGACGGATCGCGCACGGAAGGATTCTGCAACCCATCACGGAGGGTCTCGTCGAAGAAGGTAACGCCCTTCGGAATCAGCCTTCCGCGACGCTCGACTTCATTCCAGTCGTAAATGAGTTGCCCGGTACGATCGGACTCGGTCATCGCGGAGGACGACATTGGAAAGATCATAGCACGGAGCCGACGCGCGACACGGGTGCTCAGTCAGCCGTTCGCGCATGCACCACACGCGCCACTATCCCGATTGATGTGGGCGAAAATGACGCTCCCGCGATGTACAGCGCGTTCGTAGGTTCGTGTGATGGAAGGCCGATGTGTCCAGGACTGGGTCACCATACGCGCGGGCGCGTCCAGCAACGGCTTCGCGGTAGCGCAGGGATCGGAAGGGTGGCTCGATCTCGGCGACGTGGAGGACCTCGTGTTCATCCTCGATGTTCGCGAGCTCCAGGCGCCAACCGTCGTTAAGATGGCGTACGAGACGTCGCCGACGCGTCAGGAGACTTCATTCGTCTCCATGGTGTCGCCGTTCTTGATGACGACGGGCGTTCGCGTCGACCGCGTCTTCGCGACCTACGCGCCGATTCCGCCGGCTCGCTACGTTCGTTGGCGCCTCGTGCCGGTGACGAACGCGGCCTACGACGTGACGTTTCGCATTTGGGTTGCCACGTATTCGTGGGTTCGGAGCGCGTCGTGAGCGGTCGCACGTTTCTTTGCCAGGATTGGACGACGATTCGGAGCTCGCTCAATCAACCGTTCGTTCAAGACCCTGTGATGTGGCTCGACCTCGACAGCTTCGGGGACGCCACGTGTTGGATCGACGTGAGCGAAGTGACGCCGCCAGCGGCAGGTGCATCGCTGCAGTTCGCGATGGAGACGAGCCCGTCGCCAGATGACACATACTTCTCCGCAATGGCGCCACCGCTCTCGTTCGGAGCCGGGGCGCCCTTCGCGCAGGCGTCGACGACGCCAAACGTCATTCGTAGCGCGCAGTCGCTGACCACCAACAACTTGATGCGATATCTGCGCTGGAAGATCACGCCGAGCACCACGGGCCCGTGGGATCTCACATTTCGCGTCCGGGTCGTTGCGAATCGCTCGCCCGCGTTCGTCCCGACGCTATTGAGCGGATGCATCTTTTGGCTTCGTGCCGACATCGGCATCACCATTGGCACCGGTAGCGCCAATACGGGCGTGTCGGGTTGGAAAGACCAATCCGGCAGCGGCAACGACGCGGCGCAGGCGACGCCCGCGAACCAACCCGTCTACACGCCGAACGCGATGAACGGCCTCCCAGCGTTGAGGATGACGGCCGCAAACGCTCAATGGATGTCGACGGCTGCTTTCACGGTAGGTGCGGCAGCCACGCTCATCGCCGCCGTGCAGCCAGTTGCGTCGCCCCAAGCGTCGTATGCGCGCCTCATGGAACAGGACTACTCATCGACGTATTTCCTTGGCTGCGACTCGGTCGGCTCGAGCTACAAGCTCATCGTCAACACGAACACACCACCCTATGGCGTCGCGGGCGGCGGCACCATCACGAGCGGCGCGCCAACCATCGTGACTGGCAAATACGCGTCACCAACGGGCTCGCTCTACGTGAACGGCGCTCTCGTCGCGTCCGACACTTTCACCGCACCCACGCCAACAAGCCAACCCCTCTTAATCAGCAAGGATCACGCCGCGGCCGGAGAGTATTGGGATGGCTACATCGCCGAGTTGCTCATCTACAACCGAGCGCTCACCAAGAATGAATTTACGCAGGTGCACCGATATCTCGGTGCGCGCTACAGCATCGTTGTGCCCTGATAATAGGAGGATTGATATGCATTCATATGTTTTACAAGATTGGATCACAATTCGTGGCACGAGCGGCGCAACGATCGCGCAAGGCGAATCTGGTTGGCTGGATTTGGCTCCATATCAAGACGTAAATTTCTGGCTTGATGTGCGTGAGTTCAGCGGAGCGACGCCCTCCATCACATTTCAGACGGCACCCATCAAAGAGGAGGCTCTATTCGTCAACATGTTCGCGACGTCAACGCCCTTGACCCTCTCGCCGTCCAACCCCTACCGCGTACTGCTGTTCAACGCGACCGTGCCGGTGGCGCGCTACGTGCGTTGGCTGCTCACCGGACCCGCGTCGGCGTGGGACACCACCTTCCGTGTGCTCGTGGCCGCCAACGCGCTTGGCCTCTGATGTTTGCGTTCGAGCTGCAACCCTGGACAACGCTGCAAGGCGCGTCGACGACCCCTGCGTCACCGATCACGCAGAGCGAGCCGGCGTATCTCGACACGTCCCGTTTCCTCGATGCCGTTATCTGGTTGGAGACCAAGTCGATCTCGGTCGGAGCGAGTAGCCTTTATTGCGCGTTCCAAACATCGGCGAGCAAGGACGAAGCGCTTTTCGTCTCCATGAATGACACGTCGGCGGCAGGCGTTGCGATGTCGGTCGGCGTGCAAGTCTTCATTCTGCTGCGCGATACTGCTCAATACCCGCTCATGCACTGGCTGCGATGGCAGATCATCCCGCCGGCGACGATAGCGTGGAGCGTCACGTTTCGACTTTGGGCCTCGTTGAGCCGACCAGGCGCGATCGTCGACGGCGAAGCGACCGACGAGAGCTCGTTCAACAACGGCTTCGAAGGCGGTCCAAATTGGACCGATGCTCCACCGCTGATGGGCACGGCTCCGGGCCCGTCGATGCCCGACAACATCACCCATAAGCAGAGCAACCCCAAGATCGGTATGCGATGCACGAGGCCACGTCCTTGTCGTGAGCGCCGCCTGGGCGCACGATCACGCGCATGACGGACACGGAAGCGACGTGGTCGGCGCGCGTCGCGGAATGGAAGGCGAGCGGCAAGACGGTCGAGGAGTTCGCGG
>JBBSFE010000006.1:0-112915 GCA_038239005.1 Polyangiales bacterium | reverse complement strand
TCTCTCTTCGACTATCTTGAAACCTTCTACAATCGCCGCCGCCTGCACTCGGCCCTCGACTACCGCACTCCTGCCGAAGTCGAGTCCGCTTACATCGCCGTTGCGTAACCGCGACTGTCAACGAAACCGAGGGAACTCCAGTCCCCGACGAAGCGCGTCCAAAAACTACCTCTTCCTCCTCTGGCGCCTTGGCGCCTTGGCGGCTGTCTTAGGCTTCGTGAGTTGCGTGGTTGGAGTTGCGCGACGAATTATTTCGTGTAGAAACCTTTCGTAGCGCAAGTAATTCCAGGAGACTGCCATGCCGACCCCGTTTCGTGAGGAACACCAGCTGTTCCGCAAGACCGTTCGCCAGTTTTGCGAGAAGGAGCTCAGCCCACACGTCGAAGAGTGGGAAGCCGATTGTCTCTTTCCGAACTGGGTCTTCAAGCGGGCGGGTGAGCTCGGCATTCTCGGCGCGCACTACCCGGAAGAGATCGGCGGCGGTGGCGGTGACTACTGGTTTTCCGTCGTCAAAAGCGAGGAGCTCCCGCGCTGCTTGATGGCCGGCGTGAGCATGGGCCTCCTCGTGCAAGCCGACATGGCGACGCCCGTCATCGCGGACATCGGCACCAAAGAGCAAATCGAAGAGTTTTTCACGCCCGCCATTCGCGGAGAAAAAATCGCCGCGCTCGGCGTGAGCGAGCCCAACGCGGGCAGCGACGTCGCTGGCATCCAGACGTGGGCCAAAAAAGACGGAGACGACTACGTCATCAACGGCTCGAAGACCTACATCACGAACGGCACACGCGCCGACTTCGTGACGCTCCTCGTGAAGACGAACCCCGAAGCGGGCGCCCACGGCTGCAGCTTCTTTTTGGTGCCGACGAGCACGAAGGGCTTCAACGTCTCGAAGAAGCTGAAGAAGCTCGGCAACCACTCGAGCGACACCGCGGAGCTCCACTTCGAAGACATGCGCGTTCCGAAGCGCTACCTCCTCGGCGAAGAGAACATGGGCTTCATGTACTTGATGCAGAACTTCCAGAGCGAGCGCCTCATCGCCTCGACCAGCTCGTGCTCGGGCGCGGCGATCATGATCGAAGAAGCGATGGCCTACGGTCGCGATCGCAAAGCCTTCGGCAAACCGATTCTCAAGCGCGAATACTGGCAGCACAAATTCGTCGACCTATTGACGAAGCTCGAAGCCGGCAAAGCGCTCTCCTACAAAGCGGTCGAGGAGTACAACCACGAGCGCTACATCAAAAAAGAAAACATCAGCATGGAGACGGTGAAGCTCATCTCCATGGCGAAGATTTACGTGGGCGAGGTCATCAGCGAAATCGCCGACCAATGCCTGCAATTCCACGGCGGCGCCGGATACATCGAGGAGTACCACATCGCTCGCGCGTGGCGCGATCAGCGCCTCTTCCGCATCGGCGGCGGCACGACCGAGACCATGCGCTACTACGTCGCGAAGCTTCTCGGGATGTAAGGTCAGGCGGAGACTTCGCATCGGCCGATGGAGGCGCCTTCGCCTTCGCAGTCGATGCGGATGACGAGCTTGCGCCAGCGGCCGTTGCCGGTGCGGGCGTCTTCCGCGAGCATGTTGCCGGCGGAGTCGAGGAGATCGCGCGTCGTGTCGACCGAGCCGAGGTCGCCGTCCTTCGTCGTGGCGACGAGTGTCACGAAGAAGCGCGCTTTGTCGCGCGAGATGTCGACGTTGATGATCAAGAGCGCGCGGCTTGCCTGATCGTTGAACGCTTGGCGTACGAGATTGTTCGCGAGGTAGACCAGCGGAAGGAGAAGCGCGCGACCCGGCTCGCGCACCGGCGGCGGTGGCACGTCGACTTGTGGCACCGGCGCGACGGCCGGCGGAGGGAGCGTGCGCACAACGTCGCGATCGGGAATGATCGGCGCGCGCGTGTTTGCAGCGAAGACGGCGTAGAAGTTGATGCGATCATCGACGTCTTGCCGGAGCAGCGCCGTCGAGTGAGAGAAGTATGCGGCGAGGCGACACAGCATCGCGGCGTCTTCTTCGTTGTCGAGTTGGTGTTGGCGCGTGAGGAGTGCGCGCAAATCGGCGCGCTGCGCGTGCGCGAATGCTTCATCGAGCCGCGCGGGCTGGATGTGAATCGAGTTTTCCTTGCCTGACCACCACCAACGAAAGAGGCCGAGCTCGGGGAAAAAGCTGCCAATCAGCTCGGCGGGCGCTTCGAGCATGAGCATGCCGACGCGAAGCCACGCCACGATTTGTCGCTCCGGATCGAGGCGCACGTCGTCGTGACCTGAGACGCGCGACTCGTGCGTGAGCATGCGACCATGCCAGTCGTCGCTGATCGCCTTCTCGACGCGCCTCGCCCCTTCAAGCGACATGGCGAAACGGTATCATAGAAAAAATGACAACCACGGACTGGCGGGTCCTCCCGCACGGCCCACTCACGGCGCTCGAAGAGAATCTTTGGTCGGTGACGGGCACCTTCGACATCCCTTTCAACCCACTCAAGCGCGTGATGACGATCGCGAAGCGCACCGACGGCACGCTCGTCTTGCACGGACTCATGGCGCTCGAAGAAAACGCGCAACGCGAAGTCGAAGCGCTCGGAGAGATCGCGCATCTCGTCGTGCCGAGTCGCTTTCACCGACTCGATGCCGCGCGATATCGCGCGCGTTACCCAAATGCGAAATTGTGGGCGCCCGCCGCGGCGCGCAAGAGCGTCGAGAAGAGGGCGGCGATGGACGGCACGTACGAAGAGTTTCCGGCCGACGACGTAGTGTCACTCGTCGACATTGACGGCCTCGCCAAACGCGAAGGCGCTCTCGTCGCTCGGTCGAAGCGCGGCACGACGTACGTCTTCAACGACGCTCTCTTCAACATGCCCGACATCACAGGTCTCTCGGGTTTCGTGCTCAAGCACGTGACGCAATCCACGGGAGGCCCCCGCGTTTCCCGCACCGCGCGCATCGCGATCGTCGCCGACCGCGCGCTCTACCGCGCTGCCCTCGAAAAAATCGCCGACGACCCGAAGCTCGTCCGCGTCATGGTCGCCCACCACGTCCCCATCGAAGACGACGTCGCGGGCTCTCTGCGCGCAGTGGCTGCAACGCTCTGATTGGGCCACCCCAGGCTGAAGCCTGGGGCAGGCGAAGAACGACTGTGGATCAAGCGTCAAGTCCGCCTTCGGCGGACTCCCGCATGCGCACGATCCAGCTCTCACATGGATGCGACTCGTCGTGATGTTCACGCTGTCGCGACACGTAACGAGCTGTCGACTCCAGATCCGCGATACCGATCCCCTCCGCAAAGTAGCCGCGCTGCCAAGACCACCGACCGAAAAAGCTGCTTCGGCCTTTGAGCCGTTGAACCAGTTCCGCAAACGAGGTCGTTGGCGAAAGCCTGGTAACGACATGCACGTGGTCTGATGCGTTGCCAACGGCCAGGACTTCGCAACGCACGGTCCTGGCCGAATCGCAAAGCAACTCATGCAGGTCGCGATCATCGGTCCGCTCGATCGTTGGTTTTCGCGCAAGCGTCGCCCATACGAGATGGACGTGCACATGCGTCGTTGAATGCCGCGACATGTTGCAACATCGGCATGACTCACCCAGAAGTTGCGAGTCTGCCAACCGGCAGACTTGAAATCTGACTCTCAGCTACGTCTGCGCCTGCCCCAGGCTTCAGCCTGGGGTGGCCCCATCAAAGATTCCCCGTCGTCAATTCACTGACGCGTCCGAGGTGAACTGTCGCCATGCCGCCTGACGCGATCTTCGTGCCGAGAGCGTAACGGCCGAGGATTCGCTCGCTCACGTTTCCAATCTACTACTCGCTCGTCGCGAGCGTGCCTGAGATCGCGAACGCGTGATCGCCCGACGTCGCCGGGCAAGTGAAGCTCGCACGACCAAGCGACCGAACCACGTTTTCCGCGGGATTTCCGTCACAAGAAAGCGTGTAGTCTGCAAAGTATTCGGACGACGCAGAGACCTCGTGCGCGAGCGCGCCGTTCGCCGTGTAGTGGACGATCATCTGCGCCGCAGTGGGTCGCTCGATCGCCGTGAGTGTTCCGGCGACGGCGCGAGGGTAGGGACGCGACATCACCGCGACTGTCGAGGCTTTGTAGGCCGATGCGGAATCGCGAATGCCCCACGCGCCCGGCTCCCACGCCCATGCGGTGCTCGAGGCGAGCGTTTGATCTTGGAGGTCGAGCTCGTGCGTCATCCATTCGGGTCCGATCGATTGCGATTGATCGCAACCAAACTCGGTCACGAAGAGCGGTGTCTTCCACGCGGCGGCTTCGCTCACCGCGTTGGTCATGCTCGGCGTGAGGCGTGATGGATCGCTCTGCCAATCCACCTTCGAGAAGATGCCCGTGTAGATGTGCACGGCATAAACGCCGGGCCCGAACGCGAAAGGAGCTGCAGGCAAGAGCGCAGAGTCGAATTGGTTGCGCGTCGCGACGGGCTCGAACAACACGGGAGCGTCCTTGTCGATGGCGTGAATCGCCGAAGCGAATCGCGCGTGGAAATCATCGAGCTCGGTTTGGCTGAGCACCACGGGCTCGTTGAACGCCTCGAAGCCGAGCACGGCAGGATTGCCGACGTAGCGTTGCGCCATCGTCGAGACCGCCGTGATGAATGCATCTTGCAGCGGTCGATCGTCGGTCGCTTGTGCGTTCGCAAAGAAATCGAACCCTGCCGTTAGCACTTCGGTCGTCGTTCGCCGACTGTCGTCACTCGGGCCACTCAAGAGCATCGAGGGTTGCGGAACGATTGCCCACAGCGGCGCGCCGTCTTCGCCGATCTCTTTGCTGTACGCGTCCTGATGCATGTCGAGGATCACGTAGAAGTGGTGACGCGACGCCATGTCGAGGACTGCATCGACCTTCGCGAAGAACGCATCGGAATAAGCGCGCGGGTGTGGCTCGAGCGCGCTCCAGTTGATCGGCAGGCGGAGCACGTCGAAGCCGAGCGCCTCGAATTTCTCGGCGCTCGCCTCGTCGAAATCGGGGAAGACTTCGTTCGGCGTGCGGCCGTCGTCGAATGACGCATCGAAGATGCCGTTGATCTTCGCGTTGTAGCCGCGAAAAAGGAGCTGGCGACCTTGGCCGTCGCGGAACACTTGCTTGTCGACGTGAATGGCTGCGGGATCCGTGCGACCCGGGATGACGACGTCGGGCCCGAGGAGCCTCGGGCCGCACGCAACCGCGACGCACGCGAGCATCGCGCGACGCATCACATTGCGCCGCGAACGCCAAAGCCGAACGGGCTGATGAACACGCTTGCCCGCAGCGCTTCGCGATGTTTGCTGCTCGTCGTCACGGCGAGAACCACGGTCGTGACGGCCGCTGCGATGCCGACGATGCCCACGATGTCGGTCGCGAGCGCGAACGAGCGCGTCTGATCGCGCGCACCATCGATGTCGGACGTCTTCACGCCGACCTGACCGACTTTCGAATCGAAATCGCTTTTGGACGCGAGCGCGAATCCGCCGAGCACTCCTGTAGCCACGCCGAGGACGATCGTCGTGGTGAGGCCAACATAAAACGCGGTCGATGGACCCGACGTAACGCGCTCGTGTGGCGGCTCGATGGGCGGCGGCGTGATGACCGGTGGATGGCTTTCGGTCGGTTGCTGCTGAACGATCACGGTCGAAGGCGATTGCGGCTCGACGAGATCGATCGTGACATGCGACTTGTCTCCACCGGCGACGTCGATCATGCGCGTCACGGCAGCGAGGCCTGATTTCAACACGGTGATTCTTCGCCGGCCCGCGCCCACGAGAACGGGCTCGCGAAGCGGCGACTTGCCAACCGAGACGTCGTCGATGCTGATGTCGGCGCCTTCGACGTTGACCGTGACCTCGACGCGCGCGACGCGGCTCTCGAGCTTCTTGAGCTCGTTTTCGACTTGGGTCTTGCGCGCGGCGGAGACCTCATGGCCACCGCCATCGAGATAGCCACGAAACGCTTTGAGCGCGCCTGCGTAGTCTTGGAGCTCGAGCGAAGTCTGACCGAGGTTGTAGAGCACTTTGTAGTTCGGTGCGGCTTCGTACGCGCGGCCGAACTCGATGTGCGCTGCGCGGAAATCTCCCTCTTTGAAGAGCTCGACGGCGCGCGTGAAATGGCTTCGTGCGTCGTCGGTGCCTTGCGCACGTGTCGAGCCGGCTGCGAGCATCGCGGCGACGACGAGCGCGCACACGGATGGCCGCGCGCGCATCAGTACGGATCCTTTTCGTCGATGTTGCGCTTGGGCTTCTGCACTTGCAGATCGGTACCCGCAGTCGTCGGCGGCGTCACGCTCGTAACCGCTGCGGTCGCGTGCGCCGTACCATGCGGGTGAAGAGAGAGCTCGAGGCGCACGTCACGATCGAAGCCGATCGTGCGCGTTTCGGAGGTGAAACCGTCTGCCGACACGACGAGCTCGTGCGGTGTTCCGTCTTTCGGAACGGCGGCGCGAAACGGACTTTTCCCGACCACCTTTCCGTCGACCGTGATTTTCGCGGTGGCGGGAATGACCTCGATGGATACATCGACGGTGACCTCGCGCGCGGGCGTCGATGCCGTTGCGGAGACTTGCGGCGTCGATGGCGCGGCTGCGACGCTACTCTTGTCGCCGCTGAACGCGGCGACGGCGACGATGACACCAGTGGCGACGATGACAGCGCCACTCAAGACGAGGGCCACGACCCGCTTCGACGACGATCGAAACTGCGGCGCCTCGAACGGACCCGACGTGCTCGTGCCGGCCATCGTGGGTGGTCCACTGGCTGGTGGAATGCTGAGCGGGCCTGTCTCCGTGGGGAGAAGCGGGAGCTTCGCGACGACCGATGCATCAGCGGCGCTACGTGCGGGAAGCGAGAGCTGTCGCTCGATGATGGCGAGGATGCCTTTGCGCTCTTCTCCGAATGCGTCGGACGCGAGCTTGCCGATGTCACCATCGGTGGCGCGTAGACCAAGCGCATCAGCGCGCGCTTCGATCGCCGCAAGCATTTCGAGCGCGTTCGCGAAGCGTTTTGTCGGATCGAGATGCATGGCACGATCACAAATCGCTGCGAGCTCGACGTCGGCCTCGGGGCGCGCTTCGAGCACGCGGGCTTGCGTCCCCGTGGTGCGCTTGTGGAGCACGGCCGCTTCGTTCTCGCCGTAGGTGAGGCGACGACCCACGAGCGCTTCCCACAGCATCACGCCAACCGAAAAAATATCCGCGCGTCGATCGACCTCGCTGCTCGCGACTTGCTCGGGCGCGACGTATCCGAGCTTGCCTTTGAACATGCCCGCGGTCGTGCGCGACACGGCGCCTGCGGCCTTCGCGATGCCGAAGTCGATGAGCTTTACCTGGCCATCGTAACAAATGATTGTGTTCTGCGGGCTCACGTCGCGATGCACGACCGATAGGGTTTTCCCGTCGAATCCGCGCAATTCATGTGCATAGTGCAACCCCGCGAGCACGTGCCTCAAGATGCGTAGGTGCGTGCCGAGAGCGAGCTTGCGCTTCACGCGCCCGAGCAGCGCATGCATCGGTTGGCCCTCGAGATACTCCATCACCATGAAGAAGCGGTGGCCCTCGGCGCCGACGTCGTAGGTCTGTACGAGGTTCGGGTGACTCATGCGCGTCGCGAGGCGCGCTTCATCCATGAACATCGTGACGAACTCGGAGTCGTTGGCGAGCTCTTCGCGGATCTCTTTCACGACGAGAAGCTTTTGGATGTTCGCTGGCCCTTCGCGCGCGACGAGCAGCACGCGAGCCATGCCGCCTTGTCCGAGCTGCGCGAGCGGACGATACTGCCCGAGCGATTGACTCGGCTCGTTCATGGCGGCGACGGCGCAAGCACGGTGTAGCTGATGGTCGACGGGCGCGTGAAGACGGACGCTTTGCCGATGTACTGCTGCGTCGTGTGGAGTGTGCCGGTGACGAGGCGCGTGCCGAGGGGAGCGTTCACGAACCCGGCATACCCCGTGACGTCGGTCGCTGGTGCGTTCAGCGCGGGCAGGCCTTTTTCGAAGTAGAAGCCTTGCGTCGTCGATGATGTCGAGTCGAGCATGACGCTCACGCCGGCCGCGGCCGCGGAGAAGCAATCGACCGTCTGCATGAAGACGGCACCGAGCGAGGGATCGATCGCCGTGCCTTCGATGCCTGCGATTTCGCCGAGCTCGGTCGTGCGCACGAGGACGATCGTCGAGTAGACGAGATCGGTGTCGAGCGGCGGGTTGAAGAACACGAGCGACGGAACGAACACGTTGGGCGTGCCCGCTTCACCTGCGTCGTCGGGCGGTGCGCCGCCGTCGGGCAAGATCGGATCGATGAGAACGAACCCGTCGAACCCGGCTTGAAGTGTCAGATGAAGAAGGCCCGCGCCGTCCGGACTGAGAATGGTTCCGGCGTCGCCACTCTGCAGCGGACTCGTGCAGTTTACATCTATCTTCGCGCAGAGCCGCGCGAACACGTCTGCTGCGGTCACGGGCTTTTGCGTCGAGAGGTCGAGGAGCGGGACGACGACGTTCACGGTGGCCGCCGTGGGTGTGGGCTCGACGACATCGCCGAGGCAACCCCAAAGCCCCGCGTCCGTCGGCCCCGCTTCGGCAGCAGCGACGCACACGCGGTTTTCGCACGTCATGGTGGCGAAGGCACCGCCGCGACTCACGCAATCTGCGGGGGTTTTGCATTGGTCGGCGGTCGTATCCAAGAGAAGCGAGCAGGCCAATGCCGCGCTCGCCGCCGCCGCAATGACGAGAAATGCCGCCACACGTCGCAAGATGTAAGTGAGGATGCGCGTCGCTGAAACCAGCGTCAAGGTAAGCTGCGGTATGCTGTTTCGAGGCCCCGCACTCACTCGAGGCCTTTCGCCCCCTTAGCTCAGCTGGAACAGAGCAGGTCACTTCTAATGACAAGGTCGCTGGTTCGAGTCCAGCAGGGGGCGCTTAAGAAGACCGCGCATTTGTCCGTTCTAGTTGTCTGTGATGCGCGGCATTTTGATGATGGCAGCGGGCGTGTTGGTGATGGCCCCGAGCCTCGCCCACGCGACGAGCCAACCGCGCGAGACCGAGACGGGCCTCGTCGAAAAGTGGCCGAGCGCGCCGATCACCGTCGTGCTCGATCCCTCCATTGAAGACCTCGCGCCGGGTGCAACGGATGAAGTGCGCACCGCGATCGCGACGTGGCTCTCGGGTGTCGAAGGGTTACCGAAAGTCGTGTTCGAGAACGGCACGACGCGACGCGGCGTTGCGTTCGACGGCGTCAGCGTGATGACGGTCGGCACGATGCCCGTGGGGCACGAGAACGATCTCGCTGCGACGACAACGTACGCGGCCGACGCGACCGGCGACATCCTCGAGGCCGACATCGTGTTCAATCCGAAGTTCACGTTCGCGGTGATGCCCGCGCCGTCGACATCGTGTAGCGACGTGTTCGATGTGGGCGCCGTCGCCACGCACGAGTCCGGACACTTCTTTGGTCTCGGTGAGGACTACGCCGATCACGCGACGACGATGTTCGTTTTCACCTCGGCATGTGACGCACACAAGCGCGAGCTCACACCCGAAGACACGGGCGCATTGAAGGTGCTTTACGCGCAGCCCACGGCAATGACGGCCCATTGCGATGCGGCGCCGCCCACGAAACGCGGTGGCCTCGCGGGCCTCATGTTCGCGATGCTCGCACTCGCCGCTGCACGCCGATTCCGTCGCTGAGCCGAATCGGCTACGGCGTCTCGCAGACGTACCACGCGAGCACGTTACAAACGAAGTCGTCCCAGAGGAACGTGAACTTCGCGTTGTACATGAACACGCACGGGTCGCCGGTGGGATGTTTGCTTGCCCAGTGTGTGTACGTCGCCACGTCACCGTCCGACCACGCGTAGATGGCGCCGCCGTCGGCGCTCGTTGCGCCGCTGGCGTGGAGGCCGATCCACACGCCATCTTGGCCAGCGTCTACATTGGGTACGTTCGCGCCCACGATGCCCGCGACGTAGGCCTGCTCGTTCACCTCGTCGATCGCGACGAGATGACCGCCACGGCTTTGGCAATCACTCTCTGCCTGCGCCCACGTGGAGAGAACATCGTGAAAATCGTAGCAATGGTCGCTATACGACGCATCGCAGGTCAAGACGCGCACGTCAGCGGGCGCATCGATGGCAGCATCGATAGTGGAGTCAGCCGAAGCGTCGCTGACGTACTCGCTCTCCGGCGGGACGGAGCAACCCGCCACGAGCGCGCACGCGACGAGTCGATCAAAAACGGACATGCACCAGGCTCGCGGAGAGCGTGAGGCTCGCGCGTTTGGAGCGCGGCCACACGAGCGTCGTGATGACTGCGGCGAGCACCGCGCCTGCCGCGACGCCGAAGAGGACGTTCGCGGCGTCGAAGCTCGTCGCCATCTCGTGGTAGTCGGCAGCGGTGCATGTGTGCGTAGCGCGGCAGCTCGCGTCGAGTCGACTCTTGTCGTCGCTTCCGTGCACGCCAAAGGCGACGCCGGCGCCGCCCGCCGCTACGGCAAGCGCGCCGAACGTCCACGCGAGCCACGGCACGCTGAATCGCGCAGCATCGCGCGGGCGCGTGAAGTCGATCGTGACGAGCTTGCCCTTGTCGGCCTCGACGACCACGGCTCGCGTCTCGCGGCGAAGCGCGCCGAGCTCCGCGACGACCGTATGCGCGCCCGGATCGACCGCGACAGCGCGGCCTATGGATGCATCGGGTGAGGGCTCGCCGTCGATCGTGATGCGCGCGTGCGTCGTCGTTGCGCCGGATTCGTCGCGCACGTCGATGGCGAAGGTTGGCTGAGCCGCTTCGACGCGCGCGAGGATGCTCGCGCAATCGGCGCGCACCGCAGCCGGGCACTCGTCGCTCGCGCACGCAACGAGCTTCGCGTGCGCATCACGCAGCTTGCCAGCGCGCTCGAGCTTTTGCGCTTCAGCGTTGGCGTCGATGCATGCGGCATCGTCGGCGTGCGCGAGGCTCGCGGAGAGCGTGAGGCCCCACGCGACCCCGAGCGCAACGATGATCCGCAACTGCGCCATCGCCCGGCATTCTACTGCGAATCGCGCCCGCTACGGGCTCCTTGGCGGACGCACGCATTCCGGCTTGAATCGGTGCGTTCCATCGGCGAGAACGTCGAAAGGCGGCGTGCAATCCGCGGTTGGGCGCGGACGGACGTGCGCGGGCGTCGGCTTGCCCGCGGGCCTCGCCGAGGTCTGCGAGACGATGGTCACGGTCGGTAAGTCCTCGACGTCGACCGTGCTCGCCGCAACGGATGGAGTCGCCGAAAGAGCGGGCGCGCTCGTCGTCTCGACGCGGGTCGTGCGCATCCCGCGCGAGACCGCGAACGCGACGAACGCGACGAACGCGAACGCGCCCAAGGCGATCCACACACGCCGGCCGACACGTTGCCGCCGACGTTGCGCGACGATGACACCAAGTCGCTCGCGTCGCGCGGCGATGGTCGCGCCTCCGTGCTCGCTCACGTATCGCGCAACCTCGCGCGTCGTTGCGACGGGCGTTGCGCGTTCGATGGCGTCGGCGAGGTCGGCGGTGGTCGCGAACCGATCGGCGCGGTCGTGCGCGAGAGCGCGCATCACGACCGCCTCGAGCGCCTCGGGTAGCTCGGGCACTTGCTCGCGCGGCGGCAGAACGTCACCGAGGAGGAGGCTCATCAAAAGATCGCTCTCATCCTCGTTGCGAAAGATCGTTCCTTTGCCGGTGAGCGCCACGTAGAGCACGATGCCGGCGGAGAAGACGTCCGTCCGCCGGTCGAGTGGCTTTCGCTGCACTTGCTCGGGCGACATGAACCGGAGCTTGCCTTTGAAAACGCCCGTCGTCGTCTCCGGCGTGATGGGCTGCATCGTTGCTTTGGCGATACCGAAGTCGATGATGCGGCTCGTGCCGTCGAGCCCGACGATTACGTTGTCGGGGCTGACATCGCGATGGATGATACCGAGCTCCTCACCACTGGACGCGCGCGCTTCGTGCGCCGCGTGAAGACCTGCAAGCGCGTCGCACATGATGCGCGCAACGATCGGAATCGGCACGCGCACGTTGCGCACGCGCGCTTCGTCGAGGAGCGCGAAGAACGAAACCGATTCCACGTACTCGAGCACGAGCGAAAGTCGCCCGCCGGCGTCGACGACGTCGAGCACGGACGCTACGTGCGCGTCGTGTACGAACGACATGATGCGCGCTTCATCGCGGAGCATTTTTCGGAAGTCGCGATCGGAGGCGTACTTGTCGTGCACGCGCTTCAGCACGACGAATCGCTCGAACCCGCCCGCGCCGAGCTTGCGCGCGATCCACACGACGCCCATCCCGCCCGAGGCGAGCTCCATCAGGAGCTCGTAATCGCCGACCCTCGTGGACACGCGGTGAGCTTACCGCCGATATCGAAGACGACATCAAGTTCATCGCCGCGCTAGATTGCGGCGATGACTTTGGACGAGGCTGTCGCGCGCGCGTTTGCGGGGGATGCGCGAGAGCTCTACGCACTGCTCGCACGCGGCTCGGGTTTACCGGGAACGCGCGCGAACATTCCACTTGCGCAAGCGGTCGCTGCTGTCTGCGCGAGTGATCCACGCGGGCCCGCGCTCGCGACGTCGCTCGCATCGCTCTCGGCCGACGAAGCGCCAGGCGGAACCGCGCTCGAGATCCTTCCGCTCACCGGCGTGCTCGCCGCTAGCGCGTGTGCGACGCGGCAGCGCGCATCGCGCGACGCCATGCTCCAAGTGATTCACGACGCATGCGACGATTTGCGGTTTCGCGTACGCGACGTCGTGCCCATGGCGCTCGTCGCGATCGGAACGCGCGAAGGTCCGAAGCTCCTCGAGGATCTCGAGCCGTTCCTCGAAGGATATTTTCACGCGGCATCGGTGCTCATCGCGCTCACGAATCAAGACTGGCTCGGAAAGCTCAGCGACGGCGCACCCGTCGCCGAAGCGCTCAAACGCGCGTTCGACCTCGCCGACGCCGCATCACGCGCCGCCGAGCGTTACCCGGGGTACAAAGCGCTGGTCGACGCGATCGAAAAATCAATCGCCCCACTCGCACTTCGCTTCGGCGAGCCCGTGCTCACCGTCGTCGCCGGCTTCGCCCGAACCCGCAACCCGCATTTACGCTCGATGGTCGTCCGCGCCCTCGCCGACAAAAAAATCCGCGCTCGCCTTCCCGCCGAGCTCCTCGTCGCCGAAAAAGCCCTCGCCGCCGCAACCCCAGCCCCGCGCGATCCCCGCTCCGCCTCAGGCCCGACCCGCAAACGCGGCGGAGGCCGACGCCGCTGAAAGTCAGCGCGTGCTCTTGGGGCCACGGAGGCTTTCGGGGAGGTCGTCGCGCCGCGGAGCGATGCTTGGTGGGGGAAGGCTGATGCGCTTACTTACTTTGCTGGCTTGGTCGACGATCTTGGTCGCGGCTTCGGCGCGTGCGCGTTTTTGTTGGAGTGTGGCGTGGTCCACGACGGCGTGGCCCTCCAACAGATCGAGATATTCGAGGTCGAGCACACCACCACTCGGCAAGATGAACACGCCGAAGAGGTGAGCCTGACGCGCAACATCGGCGACGAGCGGACGCGGAACGTGGAGCGCCGCATGCGTGATGAGATGCACGACGGGATCGCGCGACTCGCGTTGCCTGAGCAGCGCGATCTCAGTGGCGAGCTGCGTGAACACGCGCGCGGGATTTCTTCCGCGCTCGCCTTTAAAGCCGAGCAAATATGCTGCGGGCAACTGCCCCGGGCGCGCGCGCTGCACGTCGTAGAGTCGCGAATCGAAGAAGCGCATCCACACTTCTTCGCCCGAGAGCTGGAGCTTCTTGCCGAGCGCGATCGCAAGACCGCGCGCGAAGACTTGCCGCTCGCCGCGCATGCTCGCTGATGCGTCGATGAGCAAATAGTGGAGGCGCCGCGCTTCGTCGGGCGCTTGCTCGCGCGTGTAATAGAGAACTTCACTTTCGAGCATGCGGCGCGCGAACTCTTCGGTGTCCCACGCGAGCTCGGTGAGCACGAGTGAATCGAGTGAGCCCTTGTTGCCGATGCCCGAGTAGCCATGCACCGCGTGTGTTCCGGTCGCGAAGCTGCGGCGTGTCTCGAGCACGCTCGGCAAGAGCTCGAGCGAGAAGTTGACGATGTCGTTCGCTGCCGGGCTCGAGATCGCCGAGAGCAAATCCACGTGTGCGAGCGCGCCTGCAGCCGACGACTCGGGGCCGAGCATGCCGAGCAATCTCAGTGTGTCGAGGTCGAGCGCGTCGGCGAGCGTGAGCACGTGCAGCCGTGACCGCGCAAGCGCATCGAGCGCGGCGACCTCGAACGTGCGCGGCGCGCCTGCAAAGAGAATCGCGAGCTGCCCGTCGATGTCGCGGACCATCTCTGGATCGAGTGGCAATGCCGCCGGATACGGCGATCGTCCGACGCGCTGCGCCACCGCGCCAAGCACGCGCGCCAGCACGACGACGATGAGGTCATCCGAGAGGCGCATGGTGCGTGCGCGTGCGCTGGCTTCACTTTGAGAGATTTCGTCGATGATCGTTCGGTAGATCTTGTGAAGCTCGAGCACGCGTGGCTGCTTCTCGAGCACGGCATCTGCGCCGGTGCGTACGCCCACCGTCAGCTGCTCACGCGGTGCGGCATAGAGAAGACCTACATCGTGCACGACGAAGAGCGGCAACTGCACGCCGAGCCGCGCGAGATCGCGATACCAGCGGAGAGCGCGCACGACCATCATGGGCGCATGTGCGCGTACGCACGACAAGAGAAGCCCGCCGAGCGGCCCGACGATCACGACGTCTTTGATTTGCGCCTGAGCGACGGGCACGAAGTTAGGCTATCCTGATTGGATGAAACTAATTCTTACTTCAGTGATGTGCGTGGCAATCGCAGCGTGCGGCGGCGTGGGCACGGATCTCGGTGATGGCGGCACCGGCGGCGACGGCGGCAGCGTTTCATCTACCGGAAACGACGCCACGAGTGGCAACGACGCGAGCGGCTCAGACGGCGCGACGTCGGACTCCGGCGCATGCCCCGACGAGCGCGGCCGTTACGCGCTCACGTTCACCGGCGAAGGGTGCGGACCTACCGCGAGCACCGGCAACATCTGCATTCAAGAAGACGCGTGCGCGATCACGCTCAGCACGCTTGGCGGCGGCAACAACGTGATCAGCAGCGGCGCCGTGCCCATCGCAAGCGACGGCTCCTTCACGGGTGCAAACATCACGGAAGGCACGTCGAATCGAAGCGGCTGCGAGGCAACCTGGGACCAAGGGACATCGACGCTCGTGATCGATTGCGGCGGCACCGGCACATCCCAAAGCTGCCGCGCGACGCTCGTACGCAAATCGCCTGGCTGTAACTGAGCGTGATCGCATCCGCGATGCGCGAACATGCCCGGCGGAACGCCCCAGCGACTTCGTTGGAAAACTACGACGCCTCCGGATCTGCTGAGTTTTAGACGCTTTTCCTGATTGTCCGTCGCGCGCGCGGTGGTACGCATGCGCATCCTTCAGGAGATCGCCGTGCGACACTTCTTCGTTTTGTTCTCCATCCTTTCATTGGCCGCGTGCGGCGCTGTCGACGAGCAGCCGCTCGGCGGACCCAACGGCGGAACGACGGACCCTACGGATCCGAACGGTGGACAAGACGACACGACGAACCCGGACAGCACCACAGGGGACGACGCGGGGACCACGACCAGCACGAAGGATTCGGGCACGTCGCAAAAAGATTCCGGTACGACGACGACGAAAGACGCGAGCGTCACCGTCGATTCGGGTGGCTCGACGAGCGTCACGTGGACGTCCATCTTCAACAACTACATGGCAGGCAGCAGAGAAGGTCGCTGCTCGAGCTGCCACAGCCAAGGCTCGACCGCGGCCAAGCTTTACTCCTGGCTCAGCGGCAAGGGTTACATCAGCGGAACGAAGTCGGCGCTCGTTAGCTCGAGCCAGTCGTGCCTGTCTTGGTACGGCGGCAACATGCCACCGAGCGGGCCGAGCGATGCCAAAGCCGTCTCCGACATGAACGCGTGGGCCGCCTCGGGCGCGCCCAACAATTGAGGTCTTCATGAAGCTCGTTTTCGCCATCACGCTCTTCGCTCTCGCGGCTGCATGCACGCACGTCGCTCCCTACGAGCGCGGCAAGCTCGCGCACCCGACGATGAACGACGAAGTCTCCGGTCCGGCTGCCGAGCACGTCTACGCGGTGCACGAAGGCGCGACCGGAGGCGGCTCGGTCGCGGAGAGCGGCTGCGGTTGCAACTGATGTGCGTGTCTTCGCTGGTCTGATCGCGCTCGCGTTCGCGTCCGTCGCGCACGCGCAAGAGGAAGCCAACCCCGCCGAGCAGTCCGTGTCCCGTAAGGATCACGGCGAGCACGTCGCGTCGGAACGCACCGCAAGCTCGACGAAGCTCGACGACACGAGCACCAAACGCGCTGCGTTCACCGTAGCGACGTACGCCGACGACGATCACGTGACCGTCTTCACACCATCGATCTCGGGCGTCATCGAGAACGTGCTCGAAGGCGCGTCGCTCAAAGGGCGCTACATCGTCGACGTCGTGTCGGCCGCGTCCGCGGACGTCGTTTCGACCGCGTCGCCGCGTTGGTCGGAGATACGTCACGCCGGCTCGCTCGAAGCGAAATACAAACCGAAAAACTTCGGCGTCACGATCGCTGGCTCGCTCTCGACCGAGCCCGATTACTTTTCGTTCGGCGTCGGCTCGGAGATGACGCTCGACCTCAACGACAAGAACACAACGCTCGCTGCCGGCTTCGGGTTTGGTCACGACGACGTCGGGCGATGCGGCGCGGAAAACTCTCCAGCGGGCACGCCGGCGTCGTGCACGTCGTTCGGAGTTTTTCAGCGCGTCGTCAACCGAACGTCCTTCAACTTCGGGCTCACGCAGCTCCTCGGCACCGCGACGGTTGGCGCTCTCGTGCTCGATGTCGGGCTCGATAGCGGCGATCAGTCGAAGCCGTATCGCTACATTCCCATGTTCCAGACCGACGTCGCACACGCGGCGCCACTCGGCGCGTCACTCGCATGGGTCACTGCGAATCGGTTGCCAGAGCGGCCACTCGAGCAGCTACCGCTCAGCAAACGTCGCGTGTCGATCACCGGCCGACTCGCGCACCGCTTCGACGGCTCCACACTGAAGCTCGAGGAACGAATCTACGGCGACAATTGGGCGCTCTTCGCATCCACAACCGATGCACGTTGGATCTTCGACGCAGGCAAACGCGTAGCGCTGTGGCCGCACGCACGTTTCCACGCTCAGAGCGCGGTCAGCTTCTGGAAACGCGCGTACGTCTCGGGCGACGCACCAGGCTGGGATCTGCCGACGTTTCGCACGGGCGACCGCGAGATGGGGCCGCTGTGGACGACCACGGCCGGCGGCGGAATGTATTTCTATCTCGGCAGCGCAGCCGAGCCACAAAAGTCACGGCTCACCATCCAGCTCGACGGCATCTACACATCGTTCCTCGACGACCTCTATTTGACGTCGCGGAGCGGAGCGATTGGCTCGATCTCGTTCGAGGTGGAGCTATGAAGCGCGTCATCGTGTGGCTCGCTTTGATCGCTTGCGCCGATCCGGTGCATGACGCCATCGTTTCATCGCTCGGTGCTGAGGATCCGAACGTGCCGCAAGGCGAGCTCCACCGACCGGGCCAACCGTGCCTCACGTGCCACGACAATTTTTCGATTGGCGGCACCATCTACACCGACGATCTCGTGACGCCGTTCTCGGGCGCGAGCGTCACGCTCGTGGATGCGGTGGGCAGCCAAACGATGGCCACCACGAATAGCGCGGGGAATTTCTACATTCGCAAATCGGACTGGACGCCGACGTTTCCGATCGGCGCATACACGAACAGCGACGGAAACAACGTCGTCGGCATCACGGTCGTAGGCACCGATCCGAGCAACGTCGCGCAAATGGTCACGCACATCGGGCGCGACGGGTCGTGTGCATCGTGCCACTTCGGCTCCGCAGGATCGACCGTATCGCCGGGGCCCGTGTACATCACGACGGTGACGCCATGAAGCGCTTCATCGGTGGCGCGCTCGCCGTCGCGATCACTGCGATTGCGTGTCAGCTCGCGCCGGCCAACGAGCGTACGGGCATCGACGCGCCAAACCTCGTCGAGTTCGAGACTTTCGGTGTCGGTGACTATCTCGACCATCGTTGTGGCTCGCTCGATTGCCACGGCCAATCGACGCGCAACCTCACGATGTGGGGGTGCTTCGGGCTACGTCTCGATCCCGACGAAACCGGCCTCGCTCCCGGGTGCCGCGCGAGTGGGGGCGTCAACACGCAGACCAACGAATACGAAGCGTCGTATCGCTCGCTCGTCGGGCTCGAGCCGGCGGTGATGAGCGCGGTCGTTGCTGGTGGCGGCGCGCACCCCGAGCTCTTGACGTTCATTCGCAAAGCCCGCGGGTGGGACGCACACAAAGGCGGCGCGCTCGTGACGCCGGGTGACGACCAAGACACGTGCATGACGAGCTGGCTCGCAGGCGCCACCGACTCCGCCGCGTGTCAGCGCGCAACGACGGAGACGCCGTGAGTCGCGTGCTCGCCGTGATTGCGTTCGTGCTCGTCGCGAGCACGGCCCGCAGCCAAACCGTGGAGCAACCGAGCGGCGACTTCGAGCACACGCCTGCGCCCGAGCAGAAGAAAGACATTCCGCTTCCCGTTTTCGTCGAATACCGCGGCTCTGCACACCCGGCCTCTGTCGTCGTGCGCTACGCCATGCCTGGCTCGTCATCGTTTCGGCGCTTGCCGCTGCGTCGCGTCGGCAGCGGGTGGGGCAACGTCATTCCGTGTGGCGCCGTCAAGCTCGGGACGGTGCGTTACTATTTTCAAGGGCTCGATGGCGAAGGCCTTCCGATCCTCGACGGCGGCGACAAACGCCATCCCTACACCGTCGTCGTGAAAGACCACCTCGACGGGCCGCCGCCGCACTTGCCCGGGCGACGTGCGCCGACGATGTGTGGTGAAGGCGTCGAGGACGAAGACGCACCCGTCGACACACGCCCGATGAACACCCCATCGTCATCGACGAAGGCATATGCGCGATTTTGGGTGGGCGTTTCCGGCTCGATCGATTTCACCGTGGTGCCGAACGGAAACGACGTGTGCTCGCGAGCCAGCGGCGGCGGCCCGACCGATCCAAACTGGACGTGCACCAGCAACACACCCGAAGGCATCGATTTCCCCGTCGACAACAACGAGAGCGGCACGCTCGTGCAAGGCAAAGCGGGCAGCGTGAATAGCGGGCTCGAGCCCGCGAACGTTCGCGTCAAGCTCACTTTTGACTACGCCATCACGCAGAACCTGATGGTCGGCATCGCGTTTGGTTTCGTCGCGGGCGCGTACCAAGGGGGAATCGCGCCACGCTTTCCGCCGATTCACATCGAGGCGCGCGCGACTTGGATCTTCGGCGCAGAGCCACTCTCGCAGGTGGGCTTCGCGCCCTTCGTGCAACTCGCGGGCGGTGTTGCCGAGTACGACGCGAACCTCGCCATCACTGTCACGCAAAACAACATCGCCGGATCGCGCCCCGTTCAAGCGTGGCACGTCGGAGGTCCCGGATTCGTCGCGCTCGGTGGCGGCGTGCGCTTCGCGTTCTCGCCGCGCGTCGCGATGTTCTTGTCAGCGCGCGCGACCGCGGCGTTCGGCGCGAGCTTCTTTCCGGCGTTTGGTCCGGAGCTCGGGTTGCAAGCCGGTTTGTGACGACGATTGCGTGATGGCGACCCATGCGGCACCCGCTCCCCGGCGCATCCGCTCACGGTGGCGTATGATCGAGCCATGCGGGTTCTCGCGGTTGCTCTTCTCGCGACAGCATGCGGCGGCATCACAGACGGCAACACCGATGGTGGCGTCGATTCGTCTGCGCCATGGAGCGCGGTGTGCCCCGAGTCACGACCCACGGAGGGCGCGAGCTGTTCGCATGAGAGCCTCGATTGCGAATACGGATGCAACGACGTCGTCGTGTGCAGCGGCGGCAAGTGGGCCGGAGCCGTGCTCTTGGGGCAAGACACGCTTTGCGACGCTGGCCCGAATCCATCGAGCTGCCCGAGCGCGCTCTCGGCGATCACGCCGAACGCGACATGCACGAACGTTGGCGCAACGTGCATTTTCGCGCTGGGCGTTTGCGCGTGCGATTCACCAGCGGACCCGACACCCGATGCGAGCGCGAGCTGGTTTTGCGGACCCGAGCCTGGTTGCCCGATGCCGCGCCCGCGCATCGGCAGCGCGTGCACCCAAGCGAACCTCACGTGCGACTACCAAACCTGCGGCAACAGCGTGACGTGCACGAACAACGTGTGGCAACCCGCCTTCGCCGGCTGCGGCGGTTGAGTCCCCTCAGGTGAGGTCGAGCAAGACTTCGCTGAGCGCTTTGCGATCGACGTTCGCGAGCTTGAGCGCTTTGGTCGAGCGACCATCGACGCCCGATACGAAGTAGAGCTTCTCGATCTTCTGCGGGTCCGCGTACTCGCGTGAGCCGATGGGGTATCCCGTGTGCTCGACGATGGCCGTGATGTTCGCGGAGAAGAACGGCTTCGAGTGATCACCGACGTAGCCTGCGTCTTGCGGCTGGCCATGAAGCCACCCGCGGCGTGCGAGCTTGCCCACGAACGCCGACACGCCCCACTCTTGGCCTTTGAAGCGCGCGGCGAGATCGCTCGCTTTCTTTTCTTTCGGCTCGAGAGCGAAGGTCGCGCGACCGAGCTGGGCGAAAGGCGGCAAGAGCTCGTAGTCGCCGAAGATCTGACCCCAGGCGTCTTTCGTCGATTGAGGCATGTCGAGTGGGTGAACGATGGTCACGGTGCCCGTTTTGGGGAGCGTGTACTTTGCATCCTTCTCGTCGGCGAAGGTGCCGTCTTCCGCGATGCGAAATGTCGCCTTGCCGCAGCCGAAGATGATGCCGCGCGCGAGGTTGCCCATGAGCGGATGGCGGACGACGAGGGTGTCGAAGTCTTTGACCGACCATGTGCGGCCTTTGACCATCGCTTGCTCGAGACGCACGACTTGGATTTTCGTGACGTCGCGGAGCGTCTTCTTGAGGAGCTTCCAATCTGCGACGGCTTTCGAGGCGAGCGCTGCGTCGTCTTTGGCGCCGGGCTTCGGGAGATCGGGTTTTCGTGCGCCGGCGTCGTCGCGGATCATCGGGGCGCCTTCGGAGCCGAAGACGACATGGAATTTCCGCGGGCCGTAATCGAAGGTGCGCTCGCCCTTTTCGTCGAAGCCGCCATCGGGCACGATGCGATCTTCGAGCTCGTCGCGTGACATCTTGCGTGATTTCGCGATGGTCTCCATGCACCCGCCCGCGCGGCGTTTGAGCGCTTGGAACTTCACTTTCTGCGCGATACCCGAGAGCTGCATCAGCGCGACGTCGGTGCCGATGCCCGCGAGCACATCGAGCCCGAGCACCGCGCGTTGATGTTGGCTCTCGCCGGGCCACGCGCGGACGAGCGGCGCAAGCTTGAGCGCAGACCCATCTGCGCCGAGCAGCCCCACGGCGGCGAGCGCCCACTTTTGTTTCGATGGCGCGCCCTCGGTGAGCCACGCTTCGAAGATGCGCCACACGAACGCATCACGTGATGGCGGCGTGGCGCGCTCTCGAACGAGCGTGACGAGTGGATGTGGTTTTTCGAGCGTCGACGCAGCGAGCGCACCGAGCAGCGTGCCGACTTGATCGGTCGTGAGCGTTTTGTCTTCGATGTCGAGATGCGGGAGTTGCGACGGCTCGATCCACGCCGGAGCTTTGAGCGACACTGCCTTCGAGAGCGGCCCGGAGAGCCACGGCGGAGGCTTCTGCATCGGCGCCAGATCTTTTTCTTTCGCGTCGAGTGCGGCCGCAACGTTCTTCGCGACGCCGCCTATCAAATTTCCGAAGCCCGCGCGTTTGATCTCACGCAATCGCTCCGTGGCCGCTTCGGCGAGCGCGCCGCGCCCGGCTGCGATCTCGCCGAGACCTGCCGCTGCGCATCCGACGTTTTGGTTGAGCCACTCGGCGCCGATTTTCGGCGCCTTCGAGCGCGTGGCAATCTCGAGCATCGGCCCGGCGTTTTCGGGCGCGTGAACGAGCGCGAGCACGCCGGCGAGCGAGGCTGCGAGATCTTTGTTCTTCGTTTCGACGATCGTCTTGCTGGCCCAATCGAGCCCGGCGTACTCGGTGTGCGCGAGCCACGCGCGCATGTACGCCTCTTCGCGCAAGCGAAGCTTGAGACGCCGAATGTGCTCCGAAACGAGCGTGCCCGAGCCGAGCCCGAAGATGATCAACTGCGGCACGTGGTAGGCGTCGTCCCAATCTTCTTTGCCGAAGCGGTCATCGGCCCAGCTCGAGACGACCGGCAAAAGCTCCGCGTGCATGCCGATGCTCGCCGCGACGAAAAACTCTCCGCTCGGCTCCTCGTAAGGGTCGGTCGGAAAATTCGCGGCGGTGACTTTCGATCGAATGCGTTTCGCGAGCGCTTCACGGTCGGCTTGCGAAAGCTGCGGGAGGACCCAGCGCCGCCAACCTTGGAAGAACTCGCCGCCCGCGTTGTAACCGTCTGAGCCGGGCTTGTCCGTGAGGAGCATGTCCGTCGGCGCCAGCGGCCCGAAGTGGGCGAGTAGCGCCGCGACGATTTCGGTTGGAACGACCGTGCGTTTCTTGAACGCGTTCTTCACGGCATCGACCGTGATTGCGCCGAGCTTTTTCTTACGAAGCTGCTCGGCCTTTTTCTCGGGCTCCTCCTTGCGGTCGTAGGTGGTCATCACCTCGAGCCAGAAGCGCGCTTCCTCTGTCGACATGCCGGGCGAAATTCCGGCGCGCGAAAAATCCCATTCGTAGCGAACCGTTTTGACCTTGGCGGCGAGCCGCTCGAGGCAGTCGTCGAGATCGAAAGCGCGCGTTTCGATTTTTTGCGGCGCTTGGATCGGGCGCCACGTGGCCCAAGACCAATCGGCGTCGTCGAGTGCGATGGATCGCTTCGTACTCTCGTCCGCGGGCACGGTCAGTGAAACCCGCCGCCGTTGGTGTCGCTCGCGGAGCCGCCCGGAGTCTCGCCGGTGATCGAGTTCAAGTCCGGGGGCAGCGGTTGCTTGCCGGCCATCTGCTTGATGCAATCCCACGTGCTGCCGGTCTCGTCGTCGTTGAGGCCGTACTCACCATGGAGCGCTCCGATGCTGTCGGGGCCCATCTTGTAGACGAAGTACCCTTTGCCGGAGACCTCGCCCGATTTTCCGACCATTCCGTATTTGTGCTCGGTCCATTTGAAGTGCAGCACGTTGCCGAGCTTCGTTCCGGAGAGCGAGCCCCACGCGCTCTTGTCGGTGCGTTGCCACCGGCCGATGACGTTCGCGTCTTGTTCGACGAGGTGCAGGTTTCCGTAGACCGAGTGGAAGTAAACGCCCGACCACGTCTCGCCCGTGGGCATGTCGCCGGCGACGACATTTGCGCTCTTCCCCTCGGGGCCACCACATCCGCTGCAAGGAACGATTGCAAGGAGCGCGGCCACCGCAATCAACGTGTGCTTGATCATGGCTGGCAACTCTATGCCTGGTCACGGCTATGCTCAAGCAGACGTGAGCGAGCCCAACCCCATGCCCCCTCTACCGGCTCTCCGCGAGCCTCGCGAGCGGACGCTCGCGCTGGTCCTTGGTGCCGTCGTTCTCGGCGCGTTGATCGCGACGGGCATCTTCCTCTTGCTCAAGCACGACGAAGGCGGCGCCGAGCTCCACGCGAAGCCATCGAACACGCTACTTCTCGCCACGCGCGATCTCGCGCGGCTCGAGACGAGCGAGATGCACGTCGAGAAGGTCATCGATCTCACCGACACCCAAAGCCGGTTTTTCGGTCTCGTCGACGGCACCGACAACCTGCTCCTCGTCGCCATCGGCGACGTGACGCTTGGCGTCGATCTCGGCAAAATCAAAGACGGCGACGTCACCCTCGACGAAACGAGCCACACGGCGCACTTCAAGCTCGCGCCGCCGGAGGTCTTCTCGTCGCGCTTGGACGAGAAATCGACCTACGTTTACTCGCGAAATACGAGCCTCCTCGGCAAGCGCAACGAACAGCTCGAAAGCAAGGCGCGGCAAGAGGCCCAAGATACGATTCGTAAACAGGCCGACACCGAAGAGGCGCGGCAACGTGCCAAAAACCAGGCCGAGAAAGTCTTGCGTCAATTGGCAACATCGCTCGGCGCGACTAGCGTCACATTTGATTGGCGCTGAAGGCGGGGCCAACTTACGCTGCTACTCCGGACAATTGTTCCTGCTTCACTACTTCCACGAGGGGTCCAAACGAGCGGCAATACGGGCCGCACTGGCCGTCGTGTGCGCTCTGCTCGCCACGACGTTTCTTGCCTGTAGCCTCGTCCTCGGTCTGAAGGACGGCGACTTCACCGGCGCAGGCGACTCCGGCGACGGCGGGCCCCTCAACGATGAGCGCCCAGTGCTCACGCCCGACGCGAGCACGGCCGTCTGCCAAGGCGGGCTCGCGCGCAACATCGAGAGCGACGACAACGCAGTCTACGTCTTCTCCGGCGGCTCGACGATCGTCAGCACATGCGGCTCGAAGGTCAACCCGTGCGGTACGATCGCCGTTGGGATCCAGGTCGCAAACGCCAAACGCGCAAAGGCGATCTACATCGGGCCTGGCACGTATCCCGAGCAGATCCAAATCCCGAGCGGCGTCTCGATCGAAGGCGGATTCGACGTCGAAGGCTCGACGTGGACAGCGCTCTGCGAAAACCTCACGACCACGATCGCGCCCACATCGGCCATCGTCGTCACGGCCACTGGCGTGCTCAACGCCGCGCTTCGGTTTCTGACGATCGAGACCAAAGCTCACGGTGACGTTGGCGAGTCGCTCTTCACGGTCGTCGCGACGGATTCGGCGCTCACGATCGAGAACGTCAACGTCTACGCCGAGCTTGGTGGGTCTGGCAAAGGCGGAGCGAACGGTGTCGGTAGCGAAAACACGAACGCCAACTGCGGCGAGAACGGCGCCGCCGGCACGACGGGCGGAGCTGCTCCCGACGACACGGGCATCTTCACCGCGAGCGGTTTCAGCCTCGGCATCGGCGCGAGCACGGGCGGTGCCGGTGCGCGCGGCTCCGGAGGCGTCTACACGTCGGCTCAATGCGGCACCTGCACGACTTCATGTGATACTTACACTTACCCGCTCGACGACGCAGGCGTCCCCGTCGACGACGCCGGAAACGAAATCACAGACGGCGCCACGAGCGAGTGCGACCCCACCACCGCAAGCATATGCGCGAGCGACACCAAAGCCGCATGTGGCGGGCACGGCGGGCTGCCGGGAGCGGGCGGCGGAAACGGCGCGGCATCGGTCGCAGTTTTTGCGGTCGGCGCGACGACATCGATCACCATCACTGGCGGTGCTCTCGTCTCAGCGGGCGGCGGGCTTGGGGGGCCGGGCGGCGGAGGAGCCCCTGGAACCGCTGGAGAATCAGCCAGTTCCGGTGGCAACGCTACGTGCTTCGGCTCCTGCGACAACAGCTGCGCAAAGGCGAACATGGCAACCTTGAACGGGGCGTCGACGACCAGCGGCGGGCCTGGTGGCGCGGGCGGCTCGGGTGGTGGCGGCACTGGTGGTCCGACATTCTTGATCGTGACCGTCGGTGGTGCGACGGTGACAATCGCACAGACGGCTCAATGGCAAATTCCGATCGTCGGCGCCGCCGGTGGTCAACCCAATGGCCCGTCTGGCGCATTCGGAAAGCAGTACCCCTAAAGTGGATTCCCCCGTCGAAATCGGCGCCATGATCGCCGGCAAGTACCGCGTCGAGCGCGTCATTGGGCAAGGCGGGATGGGTGTGGTCGTTGCCGCCATGCACGACGAGCTCGACCAGCGCGTCGCGATCAAATTCTTGTCGCCCGAGAACGCCAAAGGCAGCGAGTGGATCTCGCGCTTCTCGCGTGAGGCGCGCGCGGCCGCGAAAATAAAAAACGAGCACGCCGTGAAAGTGTTCGACGTCGGAAAGCTCGAGAACGGCATTCCGTACATGGTCATGGAGTTTCTCGACGGGAAAAATCTCGACGAGATCCTCGAGCACGAGCGCACCATCTCCATCGAAGACTCCGCCGACTACATGTTGCAGGCGTGCGAAGCGCTCGCCGAAGCGCATCTCGTTGGCATCGTGCATCGCGATTTGAAACCGGCGAATCTCTTCCTCACGCATCGCAGCGACGGCACTACGTGCGTGAAGATTCTCGACTTCGGCATCTCGAAGCTCGACACCACCATCAAACCCGATGGCGGTTTCATCACGCACACGACCTCGCTCGTGGGCTCGCCGCTCTACATGTCACCCGAGCGACTTCGCGGCGCCAAAGACGTCGACCGGCGCTCCGACATCTGGTCGCTCGGTGTGATGCTCCAAGAGATGCTCACGGGCTATCCGTCATTCATGGCGGACACCATTCCCGAGATTCACGCGGCCGTGCTGCAGAACACGCCCACGCCGCTGAAAATTGGGTGCCCCAAGGCGCCGCCCGAGCTCGAAGCGCTGATCGCAAAGTGTTTGCAAAAGTCGCCCGAGGATCGTTTTCAGAACGTGCAGCAGTTCGCGGACGCGCTCGGCGCGATCGCGCCTGGATCGCAAGGCTCGGTCGAGCGCATTGCGCGCATCGTTGGCGGGTCCGGCAAACGCGATCGCCTTTCGTCGATTCCGAGCGGCGCGTCCGGGCCGGTGACGCCGCTCTCCATAAGCAATCCCGATCCGAAGCTGGCCATCACGGCGTCCGAGCGCGAAGTGCCTACCGTGTCGGCGCGTACGCTCGGCGACACGCTCAAGAAATCGAGCGGCAAGCTCGCGGCTGCGTGCGCGGCCGTCGTGCTCCTTCTCGTCGTCGTGGTTTTCATCGCCGGTCGCAACAAAGGAACAGCGACGCACGCCTCAGGCGTCACGCCGCCACCGGCATCGTCGCAGGTTGCGGTGACGCAAGCGCACGTCGACGAGACGAAGCCCGAGACCGCAACGACAACGGCCTCGAACGATCCAGCCGACGTCGAAGAGACGACCGTGATCGACCCGAAGACGCGCAGCACCGTGCGCGTGACGCACATTCGCATGCGTGAAGCGGGCGTGGCGGCGAGCGCTTCCGTCAGCATCAGCGCGACGGCCTCGGCTGCTCCGTCAGTCGTCCCGACGGCTCAAAGCTCGTCGCCCGAAGTGATCGACTACGGCGGACGGAACTAGACCAATGGCACGTTCAACGCGCGCGATTGCGATCGCCGCAGTCATGCTCGCGGCGGGCCCTGCGTTCGCTCAGCTCTCCGCACAAGACAAGGCAGTCGCCGATTCGTTTTTCGCCGAAGGCCTCAAGCTTCTTCGCGCTGGAAAATACGCCGACGCGTGCCCCAAGCTCGCCGAGAGCGAGCGCATCGATCCCGCCGTCGGCACCGCGCTCTATCTCGGTGAGTGCTACGAGCGCACGGGTCGCGTTGCGAGCGCGCAAGCGATGTTCCAAGAAGGTTACGACTTCGCGAGGCGGCGCGGCGATTCACGCGCGGCAACCGCGAAGGATCACCACGACAAGCTCGTCCCCTCGACGCTCACACTCATACTCGCTCCCGGCGCGCGTGCGGTCGGCCTCGAAGTGAAACGCGACGGCGTCACGATCTCGACGCTCGAGCTCGGCGTCGCCCTCCCGACAGACGGCGGCACGCACACGATCGTCGCCTCCGCGCCCGGGAAGAAACCTTTCACCGGTTCGGTGGTCGTGCCCGTCAAAGAGGGAGCAGCAACGTTCGCCATCCCGCTGCTCGCAGACGTTGACCAAATCATCACGCCGCCGATCGCAACCGAGTCGCAGGGCAGCGCACGCCGCACGATCGGCTTGACCGTTGCTGGCGCGGGCCTCGTGGGAATCGTGCTTGGCTCGGTGGCCGGCATCATCGCCACCGTCGACTGGAGCTCCTCGAACAGCACCGACAACGGCTGCAACGCGAACACCACCGCATGCACGACACAACACGGCGTCGATCTCCGCTCATCGGCGCAAACGTGGGCAACGGTATCCACCATCGGCTTCATCGCCGGCGCCGTGCTCGCGGCCGTCGGCGTCATCCTGTACGTCACGGCCCCCAAGTCCCGCGCCGCGACGGCCTGGACCCTCACGCCATTCGCTGCCAGCTACCGATTTTAGCGCGCCCCAAATCGCGGCGCGGGCACGCGCGTTGCTGAGGGTGGGGTCATGAAGATGTATGCAGCTGCGCTCTTGTGCGTCATGGCCTGTGACGTGAGCACCGCGAGTGAAGGCTCAGAACAGGACTACGAGGCGTTCGTCCGGAATCGCGCGAGCATCGAATTTGACTGCGCTTCCGCCGAGATCACGATCACTCCCATCGACCATTCCACCTACCAAGCCGCCGGCTGCGGGTACCGCGTCACCTACGACTGCGTCGCTTCGAGCGCCGGTTATGGGCCGGATACATGTGAGCGCGAAGCGCTGCTCGACCCCATCGATGCGGGGTGCAAGTGAGCGGCGTCGCGCTGCGGGCGGGACTCATCGCGTCGGTGCTTGCGGCGTCGCACATTGCGTACGCGCAGCAAGCCATCAATGCGCAGGAAGAAATCAAAAAAGAAAAACCGCTCAGCACGTTCGCCGACGCGCCCGTCGTCTCGATCGATTGCGGCGGCGGCATGATGCAACCCGATCTCTCGAACACGACGTTCACCGTGCTCGACACATGGAACGGCCAGCACACGTACTATCACTCGAGCGGCACATCGCTCGGCCTCGCTCGGCCAGTCGGCTTCGTCTTCACGACGACGATGCACCTCTTCCCGTTCGCGTTCCGCGGCATCGGCTTCGTAGGCACGTTCGAAATCGGCGGCTTCACCGGCAACCTTTTACCGGGGAGCTCCCCATTCGGTTATGTCGACTCCTCGTCGAACATGTTCACGAGCACGCTCGTGGGTCCCGAAGGCCAAGCGCGCATCGGCTCACTCCTCTTCCGCGCCGCGGCGCTCGCAGGCGATCGCTACATCACAGTCGGCGACTACTCGACGAACGAATGGCGCGTCACGCTCCGCGGCCAACTCGATTACTTGCTCAGCCCCGCCCACCACGGCGACTCGGGCGCAGCGACGCTCGGCCTCTACGGCGCAACCGACATCCTCCCCGCGTTCGGGTGGACGGCGGGCACGCACCTCTCGTTTGCGTTCATGTAACCCAACGCAACTCTCATCCGACCTCTCGGGGTGCGTGAGTCAGGCGGGGGCGTCGTCGGCGTCTTCGGAGGCTTCGTCTTCGAGGGCGGCTCCGTGGCACTTTTTGAATTTGAGGCCGCTGCCGCAGGGGCACGGATCGTTGCGGCCGATTTTTGGCGCTTCGCGGCGGACGGGTTGAGGGGTCGCGCGTTGAGGTCGTGCGCCGCCTGAGGTTGGGCCGGGCGGGGGTTCGTCTTCGTCTGCGCCGGGATCGACTTCGCCGCCGTGGCGGAGGACCATCTGCTGCTCTTGTTGCGCGTGACGCTCGGCGTCGGCGCGCTCGATTTGCTCGACGTCTGTCTCTTTGCGCACTTGGACTTTGGCGACCTTGCTGCCGACGTTGCTCGACACCGCGGCCATCATCGTCACGAAGATGTCGTAGCCCTCTTTCTTGTACTCCTGCTTCGGATCGCGCTGCCCGTAACCGCGGAGGCCGATGCCGTCACGCAAGTGCTCCATGTTGGTGAGGTGCTCGACCCACTGCTTGTCGATCTCTTCCAAGTAGTAGTGGCGGAAGACGCGCAAGAAGAGCTCCGTGCCGAGCTCTTCCTCTTTGGTGAGCATCGCCTTCTCGGCTTGCTTGTAGAGCTCGTGCGCCAAATCTTCTTGGACGTGAATGTGATCGAACTTCTCGGCCTTCTTGCCGAAGTGATCGAGAAAGCCGGCGCGAAGACCCTTCCAATCCCAATCTTCGGGCGGTTTGGCATGTGGGCAGCACTCTTCGATCATCGCCGAGACGATGCTGTCGACGAGATCGAGCATGCGCTCGCGCTGCTCGGTGAGGCTCAGCGGAATCTCTTCCATCAAGCGCGCAAAGACCTTCTTCGGTTTTTTCGCTTCGCTATCTTTGAAGTCGATGCGGTAGCCGTAAAATTGGTAGACGTCGTTGCGGAGCGAATCGAGCGCGAAGAGCTCTTTGACGTCGTCGAGCTTCTCGGGTCGCTTCGGCGGCTCGGCGGTGGGGGTTCCGTCGGCGGCCGGGGCGGGAAGCTCGGTGCCGTAGTGAAGGATCATGTCGGTGATGGCTTGCTTCACCTCTTGCTCGAGGCGCGGGAGCAATTTGATTTCGCGCATCTTGCCGGTGGGCTTGCCGTCGTCGTCGATGATTTCCGGTTTGTAGATACCGAGGAGGAGCTGCTGACGGATTTTGTAAACCGTCTTGCGTTGCTCGTTCATGACGTCGTCGTATTCGAGCAAATTCTTGCGGACGTCGAAGTTGCGCGCTTCGACTTTGCTTTGCGCGTCACCGATGGAGCGGGTGACCCACGGGTGCTCGATGGGCTCGTCGTCCGGCAGACCCATGCGCTCCATGAGCGATTTGACGCGATCGCCTGCGAAGATGCGCATCAAGTCGTCTTCGAGCGAAAGATAGAAGCGGCTCGTGCCCGGATCGCCCTGGCGACCCGAGCGGCCGCGGAGTTGGTTGTCGATGCGGCGCGACTCGTGGCGCTCGGTGCCGAGGATGTGCAGGCCCCCGGCCTCGCGCACTTCGTCGCCCTCTTTTTTGCAGGCGTCGGCGTACTTGTCGATCACCTTCTTGAACTCGTCGGGCTCGGCGATCTCGTCTTTGCCTTTTTCTTTGAAGTCGAGCTTCGCGAGCATCTCGGCGTTGCCGCCCAAGATGATGTCGGTGCCGCGACCGGCCATGTTCGTCGACACGGTGATGGCGCCTTTGCGACCGGCCTGCGCGACGACGAACGCTTCCTTCTCGTGGTGCTTCGCGTTCAAGACGGCGTGCGACACGCCGCGCTTCTTCAAGATCCGCGCGATGGCCGTCGACTTCTCGACGCTCGTGGTGCCGACGAGCACGGGCTGCCCGCGTTCGTGGAACTCCAAAATTTCTTTGATGACCGCGGTGAATTTCTCACGCTCGGTTTTGTAAACCTGATCGTCGTAGTCTTTTCGGACGAGGGGTCTGTTCGTCGGGATTTGAACGACGGAGAGCTTGTAGGTCGAGTGAAACTCGGCGGCCTCGGTGTCGGCGGTGCCGGTCATTCCAGAGAGCTTCTTGTAGATGCGGAAGAGGTTCTGGAAGGTGATGGTCGCCATAGTGCGCGTCTCTTCTTGGATGCGCACACCTTCTTTGGCTTCGACGGCTTGGTGGAGCCCGTCGCTCCAGCGGCGCCCCGGAAGAACGCGGCCGGTGAACTCGTCGATGATCAAAACTTTGCCGTCGTCGGTGACGAGGTAGTTGACGTCGCGCTGGTAGAGCGTGTGCGCGCGAAGGCACTGATTGAGAATGTGTAGCGACTCGAGGTTGACCGGGTCGTACATGTTCTTCATGCCCATGAGCTTCTGGGCGGAGTCGACGCCGTCGTCGGTGAGCGTGACGGAGTGGTTTTTCTCGTCGACGATGTAGTGCTCGTCTTTGCGAAGGCGCGGGATGCAGTCGTTGATGCTGCGGTATTTGTGGCTCGACGTCTCCGCCTGCCCGCTGATGATGAGAGGCGTGCGTGCTTCGTCGATGAGGATCGAATCGACTTCGTCGACGATGGCGTAGTGGAGCGGGCGCTGCTTCCACTCGAGCGCGGAGAAGCGCATGTTGTCGCGCAGGTAGTCGAACCCGAACTCGTTGTTTTGGCCGTACGTGATGTCGGCGATGTAGGCGTCGCGCTTTTCGCGATCGCCTTGCGAGTGAACGACGACGCCCGTCTTCAAACCGAGAAAGCCGTAGAGCTTGCCCATCCACTCGGAGTCGCGACGCGCCAAGTAGTCGTTCACGGTGACGATGTGGACGCCTTTGCCTTCGAGCGCGTTGAGATATGCCGCGAGCGTGGCGACGAGCGTTTTGCCTTCGCCGGTTTTCATCTCGGCGATGCAGCCTTTGTTGAGCATCATGCCGCCGATGAGCTGCACGTCGTAGTGGCGCATGTTGAGCGCGCGGCTTCCGGCTTCGCGCGCGGTGGCGAATGCTTCGACGAGGACGTCGTCGACGGTGGCGCCGGCGTCGATGCGCTCTTTGAATTCGATGGTGCGCGCCCGGAGCTTTTCGTCCGAGAGCTTCTTCATCTTGGGCTCGAGGTCGTTGATGGCGGCGACCTTCGGGAGCATGCGCTTGACCTCGCGGTCGTGGCTCGTACCGAGGACTTTCTTGAGGGCCCAAGTGATCATGCGGGAGTGACGATCTAATGCGGCTGTGGGCTTTTCGCCATGACGTTTCGGCGCCAAGGCCGCGCGCACCGCCGTGTATCATTGCCAGGATGCGTTCCCGGACAACCATCACGCTGCGTTCTGTGTTCCAAGCAGCTGTTTTGGCTGCCTGCCACGAGAAAACCGAATCGAATACGCCGCCTATCGCTCTCCGCGAGGCTCCACCGCTGCCTTTGCCGATGCCATCGGCGAGCGCATCCGCGAGCGTTGCGGCTCCGAGCGCGCCGATTCGCGACCTTCCGAACGCCCAGCGCGGGACTGGACAAAGGTGCACCGGCGCCCTGGTCGCGAATCTCCGGCCGGGGAAACCGGTCGATTCCGTCGAGCTCAGGCTCGAGCATTCCACGCCCGCACATGAGCTCGTCCGGACTGGCGCAACTGGCACCGTGTGTGCGCGCGCGATCGACGTTGCAAAGTGCAAAGCCTCTTACGAGGCGGCGAAGCCGGTTGGGCTAGGCGAGGGTTTGGTCTACACGCGCGGAGAATTTGCGGGCGCGGTTGCGGGCACCGAGATTGCGCCGTTCCTCGCGCCGATCGACACGCCGGAAGAAGCCGCGATGACGCTCGTCTACGCGATGGCCGTCGACACCTCCGCAGGCGCTGCGCTGCCAACGTGCGATCCGGCCGCGTACCACGCGACTGCTGATGGGTACGAGGTCGTCGATGTCGCCACCCAGATGTGCAACGAGTCGACGTCGACCACGTACGCGGTCGCTCGAAGCGGCGCGACGCGCGTCGTGAAAACAGACCACACGCCTCCCTCACCCAACTGCCACCACTACGTACGCGGCCGCGGGTTCGAGGGAATGAGCGAACCGGAAGCGAGCGGCTGCGCGCTCGGAGCATTCTTCGCTCGTGATGCTGCGCTCGAAGCCGCGAGCGTGCATGCGTTCCGAAGACTGTCCGCGGAGCTCGCCGCGCATCGCGCCCCGCGATCACTCCGCGCGCGAGCGAAGCGCGCCGCGGAAGACGAAGTCCGCCACGCGCGCACCATGAAGCGCTTCGCCAAACGCTTCGGCGGAAAGTGCAACCGCGTAGGCGCCGCGAGCGCGAACGTGCGCGACCTCGAAGCGATCGCAATCGAGAACGTGGTCGAGGGATGCGTCGGCGAAACTCACGCAGCCCTCATCGCCACGTTCCAGGCAGAGCGCGCAAAGGACCCCGCCGTGCGCGCCGCAATGCGCACCATCGCAAGAGACGAAACCCGCCACGCCGCTCTCGCCTGGGACGTCGCCGCGTGGCTCGACGCGCGCCTGCCGAGCGACTCCCGCGCGCGAGTGGAGAGCGCGCGTCGCGAAGCCATCACAAACCTCCATGCCATTGCTTCCGCACCTGTCGACGCATCGCTCGTCAGCGTTGCGGGAATGCCAACGCGCGACCAAGCGGTGGTGTTGGTCGGGAGTGCGGAAGATATCTTCCGGGTTGTCGGAAGACGGGCCCGGAAGACGCTTGCGCCGACCGGCGTGCCACTCTTTGGGTAACCGCGATCATGGTCGTTCGGGGCCAACAATGAACGACACCGCAACGCGCTACCCACGACCTATGCCGGGAGTCTGGCTTTGTCTGAGTGCGGAGTGCGGAGTGCGGCGTAGGCTTGTGGCGTGCGGCTCTTTTTTTTGGTCGTCTTCGACCTCATCTTGCTCGCGATCTGCGTTGGGTACGGTGAGTTCCCAGGCTTCGTCGTGTGGCTCGTGTTGAGCTTCGTTGGCTTCTACGCCAACCACCATTTGGCGCTGAAGCAAGCCGAGCTCTTGCTGAAGGTCGAACGTGAACACGAGGACGACCCGCGACAGGATCTCTTGATGTTTGCGGAGGCGGCGTTGGTCTGCATGGCGATGGAACATTTTGTTCGTATCGTCATGGCGTGACCGCTGAGGAGCTGGAGCGTTTGACACTGCACCCACTACTTCGACGACGGCGACGCGACTATCGCTACTTTAAGTGCCGGCGCACTCTATGTCGCGACCTACGAAACATCTCATTCGATCGGCCCGTGAGCTCACGGGCGACAGCTGCTTGATGCACGCCATGGATTCGGGCAGCCTCGTCCAATGAAAACGCCCCGCGTAGCAAAGGCGAAGTCAGTTGCGGTGAAGGTCGACCCCAAGTTGAAGAAGGCTTGGGCCGAGCTCGTCGCGCGTGTGCATGCGCACGAGAAGCGGGGCGCGGAGGATTGGGATGCGGAGTGGGAAGCGGTGGGCGCGATCATCGAGCACCATCCGCCGCTTTATGAATTCGGCGGGTACAAGAGCTCGATCGAGTTCTTCAAGAAGGAGCTCGGCGTCGACGACCGCGCTGGGCGCGCGTACGTGCGTGTCGCCGAGCACGCGACGCCTGCGCAGGAAATCGCATTCACTGTTTGGCGACTCGACGCAGCGATCGGTTACCTCGAGGCGAAGCACGCCGCTCTCTCACCGCACGCGCCGATTGATTTCTCGCGCGTGAAGGTCGACGGCAAGCCGCTCGCCGATTGCACCGTTGCGTTCATCAAGGCCGCAACGACGCGCGCACGCAAAGGCGCGGGCAAGGCCGAGACGACCGCATACCGCGACGCGCTCTCGAAGGTCTTCGCGAAGCACGCTGCGTTTCACTCGCTCAGCATCCGCGAGTCGCACGGTCGCACGTCGTTCCACAGCGTGCCGAACGCATCCCTCCGCACATTCGCCGAGCTCGTCTTGGAAGCGAAGCTTCCGGGCGGGAAACCCAGGAAGCACCGCTGACGAATTTTTGGGCATCGAGAGCGCTCCGTCGCCTGCCGGCAACGCTCGTTCCGCGCTATGATATTTCGCGATGGCATCGAAGAAGAAGAACGGCGGCGCCGGCGACCTGTCAACGCAGATTCTCTTGCAGATCCGCGACGAGATGCGCGCCATGCATGGCGAGCAGCGTTCGACGAACGAGCGCCTCGACACGACGAACGAGCGCCTTGACCGGTTGGAGCGGCGCCAAGGCGAGGACGCCACGCGTCTTGCGACCGAGCTTGTCGCGGTCGCCGGCGCGGTCGCTCAGGTGCGCGATCTGTTGCGCGAGCAACACGCCGATCGCGCCCAGATGGAAGACTTCCAGCGCCGCCTCGTCGCGTTGGAGAAGCGAACCGCGTAGCCGTCGGCGTACGGCGTCGACGATCCAAACAACGATGAGTGGTTAGTTCTTCGTCCAAGTGCCGCGCGCGTCTTTGTAGCGATATCCGAGTGTCGAGCAACGCGCGTTCGAGATGAACGTGCCGCTCGTACAATTGCTCTTGAGCGTTTCGGCGCAGGTGTGCTCGTCGCGGTTTTCACACGTGCCGTTGGGATCGCACGCAGTGACGACGGCGAGGAGCGCTACAAGAGCGAGTCGTTGCATTCAGGAAGCCTATACCGTCGCCGTCGACAGAATGCGCTACTGCTCGAAGCAGTAAATCGGAAAGGTCGTGCTGCACAGCGGTGGTGCGCCGGCGCCGGTGCCGCTTGTCCATGTCGAGTCGGTCGACTGGTAGCTCCCGATGTGACCGGTGGATCCATCGGCGTCGGTGAAGCTCGCACACGACGTGCTCGTTCCGCTGTCTTCCCACGTGCCGTCGGCGCGCGTTTGCGTCCACACGGCGGTCCAGCCGCATGGCTCGTAGGTTGGAATGCATCCGCCGTCGTAGACCATCATGTGCTCGTCGACGTTGATGGGATGCAGCATCTTGCCGGCGACGAGGAACGGATAGCTGTAACTGACCGCCTCGCCAGTCAGCAGCACGTACGGCACATCGGATTGCGTGAACCGCGTGCTCGGCGACGACGCGCTCGTGGAGATCCAAGCTTTGTATTGACCCGCGAGACCCGCATCACCCGCGAGCGCTTGGCACTTCGCATCCGCGCCTGCCGCGCCGCCCAGGTCGCCGGCGAACGTTTCCGACGATAGAAAAACGGTTCGAGACGCGGGACCCGCCTCTCCCGCATCGACCGTCGCGCCATCGGGAAACGTTACGGGTCCGCTGTCCGTCGTGTCCACGTCGGGCGGCCCAGCGTCGACCGCAAAGTCGCGTGTCGAGCACGCAACGAAGCACACGATAGTCCAGTACGCAGCTCGCACGAAGAGACATGGCCGGGGACCCACCGTTCCGTTTAGCGAATCGCGCCGCCCGATCTTTTTCATCATCGCAAAGCCGAGCCCGAAGATCGTGCCCAAGCACGAGGCACAGCCGACACCGACGCCGACGAGACGAAGAAACCGGGCGCAACTGACTTCTCCCGAGCTCGTGGCGTCCTTCGCGCTCGACGTTGAGAAGTGGCCTCGGTACGTACAGCTGGAGCCCGTCGCAATCGTGCAAGACGAAGCACTAACTCAAAACGTGCAGGCGAGTTTATGCGCTTCCGCCCGGGCTGAATCCGCGGTGACACTTCGTGGCTTGGCGTGTCCCCATTTTCGCTCAACGTCGGCGAAGGCTGCGCAGGCTCGCTCCCGGTCGTTCTGAGCGGCGGAGAGCTTTCCAAGAAGAAAGGTGGCCTGCACTTCCGGAACAATCAGGCACGCATTTGCAGCAATAGCGAGGCGGGCCTTGGCCTCCTCGGGCCGATGCGCCGCCAAAAGAAGCCCACCGTACGCCGTGTCGAAAGAAACGTAGGCTGCGGGCCGAGGTCCGTATGTCACGAACACCGCGCGCGCGGTTCCGTCGTCGTTCTCGAAAGCGTCTGCCACGTCAGCTGCGCTCGGCTCTCCCGCCGTCGCGTAGGCATGAATCCAAAACAGATCCGCTTCTTCGCCGTGCGGCTCCGAAGACGCTCGTCGTGACTGCCATTGTCCGAGCCATTCGGCCCTCTGCTTCCTGAACTCGTCACGGCTGATTGCGCCGCCGGCAAATGCGTATTGAAGGAGATGCCCAGTCTCGTCGCGTCCCAATCTCTCGGGCATGAGGCGACTGCCCGCCCTGCGATTGAAGTCGGCCGCGACGGCGCCGCTTTGCTTTGCTTCTCCGGCTTCCCACAAATACCGGGCGCGATTTATAGCGGCGATTTGGCTGGTTGGCGAGTCAGGCCCGAGAAGTAACTGCCATTTTTCGAGTGCAACCGTCGCTGCGAGAAAGTCTCCGTCCCGCGCCGCTAGCTCGTAATCGTCACTCGCCGCGAGCTGTTCGCGGGAGGCCGGCTCCGACAAGCTTCGGCGCGTCTCGAGCAGCTTCGCGACGACGTCTCGCGGTGCCCCCTGGGCCGCGGCGGCCGCAGCCCGTAGATAAAAGGCGGTGGGGTCCCTTGGATCGGTTACGCCAGCGTCTCTCGCGGCACCTTCCGACTCCCGGCACTGACCCATAGCGGCTAAGAGCGACGCGCGCTGCAGCCGGCATCCGAGCGCCGTTGGCGATTGGTCTATGCAGGTCGTCAGAATCTTCGCGGCATTGTCGAATTCTCCATGCGACGCCACCAATTGCGCGAGAATTAGTGACGCCATGCCCGCGCGTGGATCGATGGCGAGCGTTTGGCGAAACGCGTCTTCGGCATGCCTCGTGTTACCGCTTTTTACCGAATATGCACCGATGGCCTCGAACACTCGAGCATCGACTCTCGAAAGTGCCGCCAACTGTTCGAGCTTACTGATGGCTAGACGCCACTCAGGCGGATCACCGAACGCGGGCGTAATTCCATCCACAAAAGCGGCTTCGTTGGTGGTCATGCCCCCACGCAACTCGAGAGCACGGCGAAACGCACGGCGATCGCTCGCTACGTAGTCCGTTGCGCGTGCGGATCCATAGTAAGCACGCTGAACTTGAGCGGCAGGAAAGTTGTCCTCGAGCGCTATCGCGTCATCGAGCGCCACTTTCTCTTTTCCCGCATTGGCATCCTCATGTGCATGGATTGCTTCCGCGTACCTTTGCGTCGCTTCTAGGTTACTGGACTGCGAGTGGACCATATCTCTGAACGTGCGCGGCTGCGATGACGGCTCCGCGGAAGAAGTCGGTTGTGGCACCGATGACCTCCATCGCTTCAAACCGAAGACAAGCATGCTCGCGATCGCGGCCGCCGCAACGAGGGCAATCAGGCCCCGCTTGGGAAGCTTGCGCCTCGGAGTCTTCGGTTTTGTCGTCGGAGTCGACGACGGGGCGATCTCCGTTTTGTCGAGCGCGAAGGAGACTGTGCTCGCCAGCGGAGAGGGCATGCTCGGCCGAGGCTGGAGAGCCGCGGCAAGCTCTTTGACCTGGTCCTTAATCGACGCGAATCTCGCTGCCGCATCTCGATTGCAAGACCGAGCGAACCAAGTATCGAGAGCAGGCGACATTCTTGGATTCTCCGGCCAGCGCTCCGAAGGAGCTTTCATCGGCAGCACGAGAATCTGGGTAATGAGATCGGCAATCGAACGTGCTTGCCAATACAGCTCGCCCGTCATGAAGCGCATCGCGACGAGACCGAGCGACCAAACGTCCGACGCAGCAGTGATCTTCTCGTTTTCGCCACGCGCCTGCTCGGGAGACATGTAGAGAGGCGTTCCGAGAATCAAACCCGAGCCCGTTGCTCCCTCTACGCCGCCTTCGTTCTCGATAAGAAACTTCGAGATCCCAAAATCGAGGATCTTGGTAATCGTCGTTCCATCAACCCGACGATGGACGAATATATTTTCCGGCTTGAGATCGCGATGAACGATTCCGATGTGATGAGCTGCATCGAGCGCGTCAGCACACGGGCGAAGAACTTCGAGGAGCCGTTCGGTGGCGAGCGGACCGTCGTTTCGCACTATGGCTTCCAGATCACACCCGTCGAGCAACTCCATGACCAAAAACGGCGCGCCGTCGAGCTCCGGCGCCATGTCGGCGTCCGAAACGCGAACGACATGGTCGCTTCGAATCTGGGCGGGGGCTCGCGCCTCACGCTTGAAGCGCGCGATCGAAGACGGATCGAAACGCGTCGCCCCAATGAGAACCTTGAGCGCAAGGTGCTCACCGGTGTGAACGTGTTCGACCTCGTAGACGACACCCATCCCGCCGCGCCCAATTTCGCGCACGACACGGTACCGCCCAGCGATCACGGCCCCGTCGACGATCGCAATCATGCGGCCTGGGCGACGATCATCGCTACGTGAAAGTATCGCGTCTTCGGGCACGCGTCTCGAAGATGTTCGTGGCGACGCGCAAACCCTAACTTATCGACAGGCACCCGTCGATCGCGTCTCGCTTGGCGCGCTCTTGCTCGCGGATCGACACCAACCGCGGACCCGAGCACTGTGCCCACACCGTGGCCTTCGCGCTATCTTTTGCTCGTGAACGCTCGTGCAAAGAAACTTCTCGAGGAAGTGCTCGCCGAAGAGGACAAAGGCGCAGCCGCCGAGTGGGCCGAGTTGATTCGGCAGCGTGCCGATGACGTGCTCGCAGGTCGAAGCCTCGGCCCAGAAGCGCCCATTCGTGGCCGTTCTTCGTGAACGACTTCGCAACGAATGAAGCCACTGCGGTTCCACGCCGCAGTGCCTGACGAAGTCGAGCGCACGGCATTTTCATAGAGACTTCAGACCGTCGCATCGTGCTCGCAGTCGCCCATCTCAAACGACGACCTGGATACTGGCTCACGCGCTTCGACGATTGAGGCTCGCGGCTTGGCGCGAAGGCGAGCAAGCGCTTGCGCCGCCCGCAGAGTGCACTCATTCTTCCCGCGCCGGTCATGGCAGCATCGAGTGTGCAGAAATACTTTGGGAACCAACCCCTGCGGGTCGACTCACGCGTGCTGATGCTTTGCGCGCTCGTCGCGTGCGGTGCGCGCTCCCAGCTCGATGTGCACGCTGACCCCGCTGCGCATGCTGACGCCGCAGTGTGCGACGTCACGCTCGCTTCGGATGGCACCTGGCAAGTCTTCGCGGACGAATCGTCGAGCACGCCGCTCGGTCTTGCGCAGCCCGTGTGTTTGAATCCGAGCTCGCCATCGAACTGTCCGAGCGGCGCAGTTCTCTTCGGCAAGAGCGGTTGGAGCGCCAACATCTCGGCGCTCGATGGGGCGCTGTGGGTGTGGAGACCCGGCATCAAACCGAACGACGCATCCGACTTCGTCAAGGCCGTGTTCGTGCGTAGCTTCACCATCGATGCGCCATCGACAGGCTCGCTCGGCGTGGCCGCTGACGATCTGGCGGAAGTGAAAATCAACGGCCACAGCGCCGGCATCACCGGAAGCATCGTCACGAAGGACGCCGCGTTCGCCGCGCAGTCATCGGTCGCGACGTTCGACCTCACGCCTTACCTCGTCGTCGGAAGCAACACGCTCGTCGTTGCGGCGCAGAACGGGCCGCCCACGTTCGCCAGCTGCAGCGGGCCGTGCACCTACGCGGACAACACGGCAGGTGTCGTTTTTGGTGGTCGCATCCAGTGCCGCAGATGAATGTTTTGTGACGCGTCCGCGCGCGGTGCGCCATACTCTTCGCAAGCGATGCTGCACATTCGGATCACGACACTCATGTTCGTCTCGTCATTCGCGCTGGCGTGCAGCGGAGGATCGGACGGAGCAAACGACGCCGGCTTCGATGGCGCGAGTCCAACCGACGCCACGACGCAAGACGCCCGCACGATTGATGCCCCGTCGGGTGACGGTCACGTCTGTCAAACGTTCGTGCCCGATCCGACGCTCGCTGCAAAGCGCGTCGCCTGCACGTTCGCTGCGGGGGCGCCGGTGTCGGCATCGGTCGAAGATCCCACAGCAGCACGAGCAGCGATCACGCACGTCATCGTGCTGACCCACGAGAATCGATCGCTCGATCACATGTACGGCACCATCGGCGGCGGCATCGAAGGATTTCCGTCGACCTACACGAACCCGACGGGCGATGGCGGCACGGCCGCGCCGACACACGAGACCACGGCATGCCCCGCCGATATTCCGCACTCGGTCGCCGCCATCACCGCCGAGTGGGACAACGGCAAGATGGACGGGTTCTACGAAACCGACGGCCCCGGATCACTCGGCTACTACGAGCCCACGGACCATCCATTTTACACGTGGCTCGTGCAGACGTTCGCGATGAGCGATCGCTACTTTTGCAGCCTGATGGGCGAGACGGGCCACAATCGCCGCTTTCTCTACGGCGCGAGCGGGACGCAAACGGCGAACAACATCTTCACCGAGCTCGACACGGCCAAAGTCGATTGGGCCAATTACTATTCGGGCGCCGATCCGATTTACAACACGTACACCTTCCCCGTGAATTCGCCGCACCTTCATCCATACAGCGCATTTCTTCCCGCGCTCGACGCAGGACTGCTCCCGCCGGTTACGTATCTCGATACGCCTTCGGACGAGCACCCTGCAGGCAGCATCCACGACGGCGAGTCGGTCGTCTATCAAGTGCTGCAGCACGCATTCAAGAGCCCACTATGGCCGCACCTCGCCATCATCTTCAATTACGATGAAGGCGGCGGCTTCTTCGATCACGTGAATCCTCCTGCGGCGTGCCTGCCATCGAGCGCCGCAGCCGATGCGATTTACAATCGCGAAGGGTTTCGCGTTCCGCTCGTCATCATCTCGCCGTACTCGCGTAAGGGCTACGTCTCGCACGTCGAGCACAGCCACACGAGCACGCTCCGCTTCATCGAGCTGCTCCACGACTTGCCGGCGATCACCGCACGCGACGCAAACTCCGACGCGCTCCTCGATCTCTTCTCGTTCGATTGCCCCGACTTCACGACCCCGCCGACACTCCCCGCGACCCCTACCACAGGCTGCACGCTCTAGCGGAAGCGAGCTCCACTCGTTTGCGGAGCGGGCGTCTGCGCGGTTCGTAGCTTAGAATGACGACGTGCGCAGGGGATCCATCATTGGCGTCGTGCTCATCGCCTGCGGCGGCGTGATAACCAGCGGGCCCGACGCGGGTGAAGACGGCGCCGTCGTCGCCGATGCCCACAACGAGGTGAACGCAGGGGAGGCTTCGGTGGCACCAGATGCAGCGATCATCCCCGGCTGTGGTGTGCAGCCCGGAGCCCCGTGGCCTATGGTCGGGCACGACGCCGTTCGGTCGTCTCGCAGTAGCGTTGACGGCCCACGCACCCTGGCGACTCGTTGGTCATTTGCGTGTGACTCCAACTCGTCGCCCGCAGTGGGCGCAGATGGAACAATCTACATCGAACTGCTCGAGGGTACGCTCGTCGCGATCGACGCGAACGGATCGCAGAAGTGGCCGGTTGGCGGCGTGGGAAACTATGGCAGCGCGACGATTGGATGTGACGGGACCATTTTCGTCGAGGGACCCCATCGGTACGACGAGGGCTCGCACGCGTGGGTGGACGATCTGCTGCTCGCTTTCACGCCAACGGGCAAACTGCTCTGGACGCTCACGGACGTCGCGCCAGTGAGCATGGACGACAACGGACCAGCACCGGACACCGACGGCTTATTGTACTACGCGCGAGCTGGCCTCTACGGGATTGGTGTCGACGGTACATTACGCTTCCGTATCCCGGGCGATGTGGGCTCGCCACGCGTTGCCGTCAACGACGCGGGCGTCGCGTTTGGTGGCATCGAAGTCGGTGATGGCGGTTCGCTGCTCGCTTTTGGACCCGACGGTGGAATCGTTTGGGAGCATGCCGGTGTTGGGCAGGGCACGATTCTCACTGACGGAACTTTCGTTGTCGCGATGGGGAACAGCGTCACCGCATATTCCTCGACGGGCATCGAGCTTTGGAGCGCGGCGACGAATCGGTCACGCATGGTTGCTGTTTCGCCGAGCGGCCGTATCTATGTCGGAACATCGGATGGCGTCATCGCGCTGGATTCGACGCATGCCTCGAAGCTTCTCTACGCATGGCCGGACTACTTCGACGGCTATCTGCCTTCGATCGCGATCGACGCCTCGGGTTGGGTGTACGGATCACTGAATCATCATGTCGTCGCACTGCGGCCCGACGACTCCGTCGCGTTTGATTTGGATCTCGGCACTGACTACATAGATGGGACATCACTCGCCCTTAGTGCCGGCACACTCTATGTCGCAACCTACAAACATCTCATCGCGATCGGTCCGTGAGAGCTCACGCGCGTACAAACCAAAATCAGTCGGTCAGGAACGGGCCGCGTGGTTCGTCCACATCACACCTGGAGGTGTGCCGTGAAAACCATCGACCCCACGGACGCACCTTCCTTTCGAGCGCACTAGCAAACGCCGCCGCGGGTTCCCGTCCGAGGCGCATGTGAAACGCGGTGAACGTGTCGTCCACGGCGACAAGGACCTCGTCGAGCGACTCGGTCGCGAAGACCCTTGCCCGTGCGGATCCACGAAACGGTTTCAAGCGCTGTTGCATGAAGACCGGCCGCTACGACGGCATGCTCCGTAATCACTACGTTCGCTGAGCCCACGCTGGCCTTGGCGAGCCAAGCTGTGCTGCGAGTGGTAGTTGTTCGTGGCGATGCACTTCGAGTGGGCCCCGACCAAAGCACACGAGAACGAGACACACGAGCGAAAAGCTTATGAAGAAGAACAGTGACGAGGTGCGAGATGAATACGATTTTCGCGCCGGTGTGCGCGGGAAGTATGCGTCTCGCTACGCTCGTGGATCGAACGTCGTGGTGCTCGATCCAGACGTTGCCGCCAAGTTCGGGACGAGCGAAGCGGTCAACGACGTGCTCCGCGAGCACTTGAAGAAGGCCGACTGATCCACGCAACTACTGGAGCGTGAAAATCTCTTCGGCCACGTTGCCTTTGCCGTCGTCGAAATAGAAGGTGAGCGCGCTCGAGGTCGCGGTGTACTCGGTCGTGTACGTTTGGACCGTTGGGCACGTCATGTTGTACGTGAATGTCGTGTTGACTACCGAGCGACGTTGGCGCCGTTCCGGTTTTCTCCGTCGTGTAGATTGCCACACCGCCAATCACGAGAGAGTTGCACGCGCCCGAATCGGGCTGCGCATCCGTCGCATCGTTCTTCGGTCGAGCGAGGCGTCGCCATCGTTTCCGGCATCCCACGCTGCCCCACGCAGCGAGCAAACTCAGCGCACGAGCTCAGCGTTCGTCAAGGTCCGCTCCGCGCGAGACGCTCATCGACGGGAATCACCGCAATGTCGACGTCGCTCGCCGTGGTAGTGCGGCCGGTCGCGTGCGATCCGAAAACCACCGCAAGACGCAGCGAAGCGCCCGCACACCCGGCAACGAGCTTCTCGAGCAACACAGCATCCACGACGAAGAATACGTCAACGCGCGTCTTCCGACCGCATCTTCCGACGCTCCGGAAGATATCTTCCGACGTCGCGCATTCGGGCGATGTCAGTGTCCGCTGCGCTGCCGGTCCTGTCGAGGTGTTAGCCTCGAGCATCGTGGCTCGCCCAACGAAGCTCACCACCCCGCGGCTCGTTCTTCGCACGTGGCGCGCGGGCGATCTCGAGGCGCTCGCGGCGATGAGCGCCGATGTCGGCGTGATGCGTTTTCTCGGTGGCGCCATGTCGCGCGCCGATACCGACGCCATGCTCGCGCGGATCACCACGCCCTGGGAGAGTCGTGGGTTTGGCGTGTGGGCCGTGGAGCACGCCGATAGACTCATCGGGTTCGCCGGCATCGTCGTGCCGCGGTGGGAGGCGAAGTTCACGCCGTGCGTCGAGATCATGTGGCGCTTCGTTTCTTCGGCGTGGGGAAACGGATTCGCAACCCGGCAGGCCTGGAAGCCGTGAAGCGCGCCGCAGCTCTCGCCTTGGTGATCGCGTGTGGGCCACCGCCCGTGCGGCAAGTGAAAATCGATCCCTGCGCGAGCACGCCGAGCTTGGTGCGCGATGCTCAAGCGTTTCGCGAGGCCGGGCGTAACGCGCGGGCGCTTCGTAGTCTCGACGCGATCGCAGAGCGGTGCGTCACCGCCGAATCCGATGCGATGAAGTCCGAGCTGCGAGCGGCGCTCGTGTTGAAGGACACGGATCCACTGGCGCTTGTCGATCTCGCGAACGCGCTTGCCGCACAAGGAAAGAACGCGCAGCCACTCTACGATCGCGCGCTCCTCGCCCTACGCGCGAACGGTGGCGCGGTAACAATCGAGTCGGATGATCTCACCGGGTCGATCGCCGAGGTCGATTCGACGAGTGGGGGATGGAAGGCGCACCAGCGCGCAGCGCGTGTCGACGTGTTTCGTGCCGGGGAGCTCCGCTTCGTCATCCCACTCAAAGTCGACGGCATGCGGTTCGACGAAACGGATTCGGTGCTCGAGCTACGCACGGCGGAAGAAACACTCGCGCTCTCGCTCTCGACTGGCGTCTATGCGGCGCGCCCGAAAATCGAGTGGAAGAATTTCGAGCAGCAAGACCTTGCGACGATCCTCGGAAGCGCTGGAAGCGATCTCGTCATCGGGCACGCGACCGCCGACATGAACATCAGCGGAATCGACCGCATCGTGTCGCTCACACGACTCGACGACGGCGGCGCGCTCGTGATCACCGCGATCATACGCGGGCCGGAGCCTATCAACCCGAAGGCGAAGCCAAAATCTTCCGACGTCCTCGTCGAGCTCGGCGCCGTGCGCGTATCGCCGACGGGTGTGCTCGGGGCAAACCAGCCGCTCGTTGTCGTTCGGTGCGCGCAAGGCGTCGGCGCGCTCGCGGGCAAGCCGGTGGCTCCATGTGATGACGTGCAGCGGCCCGCTGTTGCGCCGGACTTCGGATCGTTCGTGCTCCCCGTGAACGCGACGCTCTACGTGCTCGACACGCATGATGGACATTCCATCGCGCAGATCCCTCGAGGCGATGCGTCGTCGTTCGTTCTCGCGCACAAAGGCGAAAAGCTTCTCGCTCAATCGCGCGGGAGCGATGTGCACACGCGGCTCTTCGACATCAGCGGGCAAACGGCAACGGTGCGGTGGGAGTCGACTGCGATCCCACTCTTGTCGGCAGCGTCGTTCACGCGCGACGGCAACATTCAAGTCGGTAATCTCGTCATCGATGGTCGTAGCGGCATGACGATTACGCCCACCAAGCCCGTCAAGAACGGCAAAGTCCCGCCTTTGAAGGCTCTGCCGCGGTTGAACGACATCGACGGATACGATCATCACGTCGCGGTCGGTCTCGATGACGGCAACGTGCTCGTGTTTCGGCCTACGGGAATCGAGACATTTTTTGCAGGCGGTGCCGTCGCGCGTGTTCGCTTTGCGAAGACCTTCGCGCGTCTCGCCGTCGCGACGCGCGACCAGCACGTGTTCGTGCGCGACGTCGACTTGAAGGGAACACTGACGTTTGACACGCCGGCCATCGCAACGGATTTTTCGTTCTCGCCGAACGCGCGCTGGCTCGTTGTCGCTTCTGGAATGTCCGACATCGGTTTGTGGACGTTCGCTCCCGCCGAAGCTCGCGGCTCGTACCAGTCGCCGTGGAGCGGCTCGCGCACGGCGGTGGCGTACTCACCGGATCGCCGATTCATCGTCAGCAATGAAGGCAGCGAAACCGTCGCCTTCGACACCGCGACACGCGCGGTTGCGCTTCGCATTCCATACGACGGCGAGCGAGGTCTTGGCTACGACGCCAGAGGAACGCTCGTCGGCCTCGGCGCGCATGGCCTTTGGACGGAGCGATTCTTGGTGACGCTTCCGGAAGAACCGAAAACATTTTCCGTCGACGGCACCGACGTGTTCGTCGGCTACGAAGATGGATTCGATATACGCAAGTCGACCACCGGCGCGCTCGTGAAGCACGTCGCGGACACTTCGCATTCACGCGGCGCCTTCGCGAACGATCACCTCTACGTCATGGAGGAAGACTCCTCGGGTCTGCGCATCTACGACCGATCCGGCAAGGCGCTCGGGCATCTCCACATGCGCAGCAACGATGACGTTTGGATCGATGGCGCCCCCTCCGGCTTGATGGAAGTCGTGGGCCGAGAGAACCACCTCCACTGCGCCGCCGGAATCATGCGCCTGCCGCTCGCCGTGTGCGATGGCCTCCGCGTCGACCCCGGTGAGGGCGATTTGTTTTCGAAGCTCTTCTAGAGCGCGATAAGAATGAATGATGCGGGCAGCGTGGAGCATTCTATTGGCGATTGGGTGCGGCACATCTCCCGCGGGCGTCGATGCCGGCGCGAACGGCGACGCATCCGCGCCATCGGATGCGAGCTCGTCGAGCGACGCCGCAACGGGTGACGCGCAGAGCGCGGACGCGGGGCCGTCCAGTGATGTGCCGTTTACCGCGACCGGGCCTTGGCGCACGAAGCTTCCAGCGTCGACGCCGATTGCCTCGAACTCGAGCGCGATCGTTGCCAACATCGTGAGCGACATCGCCAACAACTACAAAACGTTTGGCATCAACACCGACACCTACTCGTCGCCGATCTTCACGGTCGCTTCGGGCGCGCCCACGACCGATTGGAGCTTCAACGACTGCGACGGGCAAGGCTCGCTCGACCCGAAATTCGGCGCGTGCTTGAAAGGCGTGCCGACGCTACCGACGATGTTTCCCTCGCTCGGGACCGACAGCGAAATCACGATCTACTCGCCGAGCCTCGATGAAGAGTGGGAGTTCTGGATCGCGAAGTCGAACGCTGGCAAGTGGTCCGCGTGCTGGGGCGGTTGCATCACGAAGGTGTCCGAGAACCCGGGCATCTTCACCCCGAACATCGGCGCGACCGCGTGCGGCCTTCCGCTGCTCGGGTTTCTCCTTCGCGTCGACGAGCTCATGACGGGCACCATCACGCACGCGCTCAACATCGCCATCGTTCGCACACAAGCAACCGTGTTCAGCTGGCCCGCGAACCGCACCGACGGCAACACGGCGAACCCCGACGTGCTCATGGAAGGCCAGCGCATGCGCCTCGATCCCGCGTTCGACGTATCAACGCTGCCGATCTCGGCCGAGCGCACGATAGCGAAAGCCATGCAGGACTACGGGTTGATCCTCACCGACACCTCGGGCGCCGTCGATCTTCAAGCGGAGGACCCACGCTCGTACAACCTCGAGCACGGAACGACGGGCGACCCCTACGCCGCCGCGTTCGAAGGCCGCGCGTCCTACGCGGTGCTCCAGGAAATCCCCGTGAGCAAATTCCAGGTTCTGCCGAAGGACTACGGGCAGTCGTTCATGAAGTGACGCGCGCTAACCGGGCACGCGTCGCAAGATGAGCGGCTGCGCGTATGCGCCAGTCGTGTAGTAGACGCACGCGCCTTTCACGATGAGCTTCACGGGCACGTCGATCTTGGTAAGCGTGGTCGTGACGCCGCCCGCAAGCGACGAGCGTGCGATGCCGCCGCCGTCCGAGCTCAACGCTTCGCCGTACGCGGCGGAATCGTTGGCACCGAGTGGTGCACCGACTTGGGTTGCACCTAGATCGACCGGACCGGACGTCGACGCGTGCATGAGGTGCCACACTTTTTTTTGCTCTGCGGTCCAATAGAGGGTGCCGCCCGAGAGAAAGATGCCGCCGATCGAGCCGGTGTAGAGCGTTGCGACCTTGGTCGTTCCGAATGGCACGGCAAAGATGTGCTCGGTTGTCGACCAAACCGCACGTGTGTCGTCCGCTTCGACGTATGCGGGCGGCGTCGTTGGGCCGTCACCCAAGTAGTAGAGCGGTTGCACGGGGCCACCGGTCTTGTTCATCACGAACATACGACCGCCCTGACCGATGACGAGATAGCTCGCACTCTGGGCACGGACCGCCACATCCGTATCGACCGAAGGCGGGCAGCCTTGAACGACTGCACATCCGAGCGCTTCAGGCTCGCTTCCGTCGGTGGGCGCACGCGTGAGCTGGCCTTGGCTGTCGACGAGATAGAGGTATGCATCGTCGGCGACGAACGACTCGGCGTAGATGTTCTGCCAAAAAACGGTTTGCTCGCCACCATCTTTGGGCTCGCGCACGATGTTGCCGCCCGCTTCGAAGTAAACCCAGTCGCTCGTCACGGCGAAGGCATTGGCGGTGATGCCACGATAGTATTCGAGCGCCTGACAGGGCGGTGCGATGAAAACGTCAGCTGTCGAACCGGCATCGATCGCTGGAGCGCCGTCGAGCTGCGATCTGGCGCCACAGGCGGCACACAACAGGAGCACGAAGCACACACGCACTACGGCATATGGCCGCGGCGTCACGGCTCCGTCAACCGCGACCTCGTGAGACGACTTTTCACGGGCAGGACTACCTGAAGTCGTCCATGAAGTGACCGTGCCCGGTAGTGCGCTTCTGATTCTGTCTGCGCTGCTCCACGCGAGCTGGAATGCGCTCGTCCGTGGGCGCTGCTCGTCGATCGCGGAATCACGCCGCCGCGCGGAGCGCTCGTGTGGGCTGTCGCTGTAGGGCTCGCCGAAGGTGGATATGTCGTGTCGCTCGGTCGCGCACTTCGTGATGCGCCGCTACTCGGAGAGCATCGCGATTGGTGTCGTCGTCGCGCACGCGAGCTTGCCGCGCGGCCGTCGAACGCGTGCATTTCGCGCGCTCGCTCAGCAACCCGTGTTGCTTGGAATCGGTGGCGTCCTCTCGGCGGCTTCGTTCCTCATTTTCTTGGTAGGCCCGCGTCGCACTGGCGCTGGCGTGGCGCTCTCGCTGCGCAATACATCGATTGCGTTCACGATTGTCCTTTCCGCGCTGATGGGCGAGCGCGCGACGCGACGCCAATGGGTCGGCGTGGCCATCGTTGCCGGCGGAGCCGTTCTTTTGGGGGTTTGATTGCATCCACGACGGCGTTCTACACGGTCGCGGTAAGCTCTCGAGATGCGGTCCTTCGCACTCCTTGCCGCGCTTTGCGCGTGTTCCCCTTCGGCCACGACGAATGACGGCGGCGTAGACGGTGGCGGCGGTGACGCCGGACCGTACACCGGCCCTGACTACGCGAGCGGCACGCGTTTGCGCGCGGAGCTTTTCGCGAGCGCGGATGGCGCGACGCAGTGGCACGGCTGGTACGACAAGCAGTTCGATGCAGAGTGCACGTATGTCGGCGCCTCGGACGGCACCACGCGCTGCCTTCCCGGCGATGTATACGTCGCGAATTCGTATGCGGATGCGTCGTGCACGCAGCCGCTTGCCGCTCGAGCGACGTGCCTCGCGAGTCCCGCGAAGTACATCGTCGACTACACGACCGAGTGCGCCGCCGATGTGTATCTCGTCGGCACGAATCTCGGCGCGCTCACGACGGTGTATTCGAATCCAGGCTGCGTGCCCCTCACCACGAATGGCGAGACCTATTTCACGATCGGCGCCAAGGCCGACATCACCGCGTTCGTGAAAGGAACGCTCGAGCGCGATCCGCGCGGCCCGGACGTCTCGATGCAATTCACCGTCGGTGACGATGGTTCGCGCCAGCCAAGGCTGCCATACGATCTGTCGCACAAGGGAACGTGCGCGACGATGCCGAGCACGGTCTACACACCGAATGGCGATCGATGCGTGCCGCAACACGTTGCGTTTTTCGAGTTCGAATACAGCGACCCAGGATGCAGCGCGAAGGTTGCCATCAACCCGTTCAACGGTGGCTGCAATCCCGCAAGCGACGACGTCGCGAGCAGCGCGTTCGTTTACGAGAACGTCAAGTGCCAAGGAACGGCGCTTACGAGCATCGCGCAGCTCGGACTGCAAACGAGCGGCACGCTCTATAGCGGCAGTCCGACAGCGTGCAACGTGCTCGCGTCCGGTCCCGCGAATTGGTATCCGATCAACGCACCCATCGACGTCACCACGTTACCGGCCATTGCCACGACCCATGTCGGACAAGGGCGCATCGCTCAGAGTTGGCAAACGTCAGCATCGCAAGATCGTTTGTTCGTCGAGCAGTTCTTCGACACCACGCTCGACAAGAAATGCAAGCCGCGCACCGCGTCCGACGGCGTCTTGCGATGCGTGCCTTCGGCCACTTCCGTGACCGCCGCCTTCGCGGACGACAAGTGCACCATGCCCGTTCTCCAATGGGGATCGCAAACCGGGTGCCCACCCACGTCGCCTCCGCCCGCGGTGTCCTATGGGATGACGCTCGGTTGCGTCGATCAAACCGTCTACGCACAGACAGGCGCGAAAATCGCGACCCCCACGATGCTCTATCAATGGAACGGCGCGTGCGACGTCATCAGCGTGAGCCCGACGATTGATTACTACGCGATGATTATCGTCGACCCAACGACGCTCGCGCAGCTCACCGACAGTCACGAGTAGCGGTCAGAGCCAGCCGTTTTCGCGGTACCATTCGACGGCGCGGCGCACGCCTTCGCGAAGCGGAACCTCGGGCTTCCAGCCGAGATCGCGCTGCGTCGCCGAGGAGTCGCACACGAAATCGCGAAGGAGCATGTCGGCTTTTTCGCGCGTGAGCATCACGGCTTTTCCGGATGCTTTGCCGAACGCTTCGACGCCGAACGCGACGGTCTTGAGCAAACCTTTTGGCAAGCTCACGCGAACGAGCGCGCGTTTGCCGAGTGCGTTCTCGACCATCTCGAGGAACTCGCGCTGCGATACGGCCGGTCCGCCGTCGTCGACGAAGTAAATGCTCCCGCTCGGCACATCAGCGTCGAGCGCGCGAATGCATGCGGCGGCGCAATCGGGGCCCCACACGAACGAGCCAAGAGCCCGCCCGCCGGCGATCGTCGGCATGAGCCCGCGGCTCACGCTCTTGAAGGCTTCGAGAATTTCCTGATCACGCGGGCCGTAAATGGCGCCGGGCCTGAGCACGACGACGTGGAGCTCGTCCTTCGCGGCGAGCACGACCTTTTCGGCGGCGAGCTTCGACCGCCCATACGACGTGCACGGCGATGTCTGATCGATCGGAACGGGGCGCCCGTCAGGTGAGGGCCCGCTCGCTTCGAGGCTCGACACGTGAACGAAGCGCTTCACGCCGTGCTTCTTCGCGGCGCTGACGAGGTTACGTGTACCTTGCACGTTGACGAGGTTCATCTCGTCTTCGTTGCGCGCTTTGACGAGCCCCGCGCAATGCACGATGGCGTCCACGTCTTTCGCGGCGCCCGCTACGGCGTCCTCGTCCTCGACGCTCCCATCGGCGAGCTCGACGCCCTCGAGTGTCCGCAAATGTTTGGTCTTGGACGTGGTCCGCACGAGCGCGCGAACCTGGGTGCCCTTCTGCTTCGCCAGCAGCTCACAAACCCAACTCCCCAAAAACCCACTCCCACCAGTAACGAGTACTCGCACGCGCCCGTTCTTACCACGCGTGACGCTGACGCAGAACCACCTCTCCTCTTCTGGCGCCTTGGCGCCTTGGCGGCTGTCTTCGGCCGCGTTACCTGCGCACGGCCGTATAAAACACGGCGTCTTCGCGCTTGAGCCGCATGACGACGACGCCGTCTTGTGCGACTTGTTGCACTTGCGCGGTGGAGGGCTCGGAGACGCCGTCGGCTTCGATGATGATGTCGTTCGCTTTGATGCCGGCGCGATCTGCGCTCGACCCGGGCGTGACGGTCGCGACGACTGCGATCGGTTTTGGGGTGAGGCCGACCGAGTGTGCTTGCTCGGGCGTGATGTCGCGGACGGTCAGCCCGAGGCCGCCTTGCGGCACTTGCGGTTGCTGTTGAACGGCCGCGGTTTGCTGCACGTTCTGCTCGGGGCGCGCGGCGAGCGCGATTTGCGTCGAGTAGTGGTGCCCGTCGCGGACGACCTCGAGAGTGACTTGGCTGCCGACGTCGTGCGCGAGGACTTCGTGAATGAGCTCGTGGCTGTCGTGCACGGTTTTACCGCCGACGCTCGCGATGAGATCGCCCGGCTTGAGGTGTGCGCGCTCGGCCGGCGTTCCCGGGCCGACGGAATTCACGAGCGCACCTGCGCGCGCATCGACGTGCATCGCCGAAGCGAGATCGGGCGAGAGATCTTGTACGCCGACGCCGATCCACGCGCGCTCGACTTTGCCGGTCTTCAAAAGTTGATCAGCGACGCGGCGCGCGAGGCTCGACGGAACCGCGAACCCGATGCCGCTGCCACGCCCGACGATCATCGTGTTGATGCCGAGCACCTGACCATCGAGATTGCAGAGCGGCCCGCCCGAGTTGCCCGGGTTGATGCTTGCGTCGGTCTGCAGATAATCTTCGATGGCGTTCACGCCCAGGCTGCCGCGACCCTTCGCGCTGAGCACGCCCGTGGTCACGCTGTAGCCGAGGCCGAACGGCGAGCCGATCGCGACGACCATCTCGCCGACGCGCGCTGCATCCGAATCTGCGAAGCGCGCCGCGACGAGACCTTGCGCGTCGACTTTGATGACGGCGAGATCGGCCGCGGGATCGCGACCGATGAGGCGTGCGGGCAAGAAGCGCCCGTCACGAAGGTGAACGTTCATGGAGAGCGCGCCATCGACGACGTGGTTGTTCGTGAGGATGGCGCCATCGGGCGTGAAGACGACGCCCGAGCCAGTTCCGCGAGCGACGGGAGACGCGCTCTCTTCGCTGCCGAACATGCGTTGCATCTCGGATGGCTCGCGCCGCATCGTGACGTCGATTTGTACGACGCTCGGACTGACGCGTTCGGCGACGCTGACGAACGCATCGGAGAGCTTCCGCGCTTCGAGCTGCGCCGTGGTGCCTTGCGGTTGAGCCAACTGCGCAAGGGCGATTGTGGGTGAAAGAACCAACACCGCGACCGCGGTGACTACCGTGAGCTTCATCTGAAAAGGAGCCTCCGTGCTCGAAACAGCGCAAACGCCCGGCACATTCCTATGGATGATGCTGCCGGAGCGGCCGGTCTGCAAGGCGCGTCACGATGCGGGACCATGCCGCAGCCCCTGTTTTTGTTGCTGCGTCGTAAAGAGACGAGCCCGGGGGGCCGAGATCGGTGATTTCGATCGTGGGCGCGCCCCATCGTGCGGCAATCGCGCACGCGTAATCGACGAGGCTTGCGACGAGCGGCGTTGGGTCCATGGCGGGGTCGACGCTCATGCGCGTGAGGGCGGCGCGGCGAACGGGCAAAAACGGCGGGTCGAGCGTCATGACGACGAGCGTCGCGCTCGCGCGAACACCACCTGCGCCATCGAGTGCGACGATGTCGAGTGGCATCTGCGACGCGTTTTGCAAATGCGATGCGATCGCGCCGAGCCATGCTGCGTCGACTGCGCGCGGGGGATCGAAGCGCGCATCCCCGGCGCGCTTGCGGCGCTCGGCGAGTGTTGCTTCGAGAATGGCAACCGCGAGCGCATCGCGTGGATGCGCGACGCGCGTTCGCAAATCGGGTTGTGCGTTCGCGGTGGTGCGCCGCAAATTGTAGGCGACTGTCACGTAGCCGCAGCGCGCGTAGAACGTATGCGCTGGATTCGGCTCGAGCACTTCCGCGGCAAGCACTGCGGGGCCGCCTGCGCACATTGCAGCCGAGCGCGCGAGCCCATCGAGAAGCGCGGCACCGGCGCCGCAACGACGCGCCTTCACCGAAACCACGAGTGAGCGGACTTCGCATGTCGATGGGGTCGACATGTCCACGCCGTAGCGATCGCTCCAGCCTTCGACCTGCCCGATGATTTGCCCGTCGAGTGTGGCGACGAGATGTAAATGTCGCCCGAGCGTGACGCTGCCTTGGCGAGCGCGTGCTTCGTGCTCGATGCGCGATTGCACGCGAGCGTAGGTGAGCTCGTCTTTTGCGCCGGGGTAGCCGCCCCAACCTTCGTGCACGTCCCAGAGCTCACGCCACAGCGCCGAGATCGCCGCGCCGTCACCGGGCCGCGGCGCGCGCACGTTCACGCGCGAGCTCGCGCTTACCGCGGCCATTGGTCCTCCGTCGGGTCGAGCCCGTCGAGCTCGACCTTCTCGAGTACGAGACCATGCGATGGCGCAGTGGTTCCGAGATCATCGCGCGAGCCGCTGGCAATGGCGCGCGTCACGGCGCCTTCCTCGAGCTGCCCGCGTGCGACGTCGACGAGGGTGCCGGCGATGATGCGAACCATGTTGTGCATGAACGCACTTCCCTCGACGACGATCCCGAGCAAGCGATCGCTTTCTCGCTCGAGCGCAACGCGGCGAAGCGTGCGCACCGTGTTTTGCCGTTCGTCGCGTGCGGAGCGAAACGCGCGGTAGTCGTGTGTGCCTTCCGTGCGTGCGGCCTCGCGCGCCATCTTCTCGAGGTCGAGCGGGTACCCCACGCGCCACGCGCGGCCGGCGAGGGGATCACGAACTTGATCGAGCAGCACACGATAACGGTAGCGCTTGCCGCGCGACATCGCTCGAGGTTCGAAACCGACGGGGGCCTGCCGCGCGGCGCGCACGGAAACGTCGTCGTCGAGGGCGGAGCCGAGTCCGAGAACCCAGCCGCGCGCTTCGATGACGCGCGACGCATCGAACGCAGCAACTTGGCCTTCGGCGTGCACACCCGCATCGGTGCGACTCGCGCCGCGCGGAATGGTTGCGTCGGGATCCATCTTCGCGATGGCCTCCGTGAGCACGCCTTCGACGGTACGCGTGCCAGCTTGCGCGGCCCATCCAGAAAATTTCTCACCGTCGTAAGCGATTGTGAGAAGCACACCGCGCTCGAGTGCCACCCTCAGACCATATAGCGGCCGGCTCGAAGAAGCGGCGCGCCGTCGAGGTCGACGTCGCCGCCTGACGTCGTGAGCGAGAGTTGTGCGGTCGTCGTGGGTGGCGCGCCCGTGACGTCGGAGAATCTGCTCCCGAGGCTGATGTGGAGGCCTGGCAAATTCTGATCGCACACGAGCTCGCCGATGGGTGCGAGGAGGCCGACGTTGGTGCCGAGCACCACCGTGCCCACCTGCGAGCAATAGCGATCGTTCGCGAAAAAAGTTTCGATGCCGCGCATCACGTTCGAGTCGTTGCAGTGGAAGGTCTTGACCGTGCTGTCTTCGATCTCGAGTCGAAGTGGGTTTCGCGTGAGGAGCCCAGCCGCCGCGCCATACGGGCCGCCGAGGCTCGCATCACAGACGAAAATACCCGACACGTGATCGGGCGCAGTCATGAGCTCGCCCGAAGGCAAGTTCTCCCAGCGGCCCGGACGAATGACGCCGACGTGCTCGACCCACCGATATGTCGGGTTCAGCTTCACTATAAGGTCGGTGCCGTTCGCGGAACGCGCGTGCAAGGTCGACGTCGGGCGAAGGCGCATGCGCAGCGCACGGGTGGCGTCCAAGATGCGTGTAGGATCCACGGAAAATCCGGCGAGCATCGCGCGGCGTGTAACGCCAATCATGTGTGCGTGGCGAAGGCCGAGCTCGCGCACGCGCTCGAGCAGTTGAAGCCGCATCCCTTGCTCGCCTTCGACGAAACCGGCGAGCAACACCGTGGCTTGCGCTTTGGGCAGGCGATCCTCGATCGCTTTTGGAAGCGAGCTGAGCGGACGAATGCCGAGGTCCTCGAGGATGGCGACCTCGAGCTTGGCGCCCGCGAGCGACGCGACTTCCATCAGCGGGGGCACGAGATCCGCGCGCGCGCGATCGACGATGACGAGCACGAGCTCTCCTGGAACGAGCGAGAGCGAGCCTTCGAGAATGCGCCGCGCGGCGTTGACGAGATCGAAGTCGACTGGCGTGAGATGGAGCAGCGGCGACGATCGACGGAGCGATGCTTTTCCCCGGTGCGACATCGGCGGGTGCTGCTGCGACGCCGGGGGACGAAGACCGGGAGGCACTTGCATGCGCTGCGTCGTGCGCGGAACAAACGTGCTCGGATTCGGAGTCGTTGGCGCTTGTTCGCCCGGCGGCGGACGTGTCGTCCGAAACGAAGTAGGTGGCCGGAGCTTGTCGTCGTCGTCGTCGGGCACGCGGTTCTCGAGCTTCGCGAAGGACTCAATCGGCCGATGAATCGACCGGAGAGCCCACATCGAAGCTTGCATCACTCGCGTCCGCTTGGCTACCGCTGTCAGCGGGATTGCCGCCATCGCCGGGAAAGCAACCGCTGTCGGGTGTCGTGCAATCGGGAGTCTTGCCGTCGACGCACGCGGTGAGAACCACGGCTGTGGCGATGGTCACGATGACGAAACGCATCTCAGTGCTGCCCCATCGGAACGAAGTTCAGTGGGAAGTCGAGGTTGACGCAGCCGCCCTTCGGCGGCGGAACGTGCCCCGACGAAAGCAGCATGCGCGCAGCGCACTCGCCAACGGTTGCGTTCGACATGTCGTTGCTGGCGACGCTCGCCGCGCAGATTTGGCCGTTCGATGCGATCTTCATGTGAACTTTGACGTGGCCCTGAAGCGACGGATCGTTTCCGAGGGCGGGGTCGTAGCACTTGCGGCGCGTCTGGCGCGCGAGCATCTGGAGGCCGCGCTCGGTGTCGCTGCCGGCCGCGACGTTGCCCCCGCACGCGTTGTACGAGCAGACATCACCACCGCCGCCGCCCGTGTACGTCGGCGATATCGAGGGACCAGCGTCGATGATCGGCGGAGGCAAGGGCACTTCGTCGATGAGTGTGTTGATGGGTTTCGCGGACAACGAGCCGGTCGCAATGGGCGTGGTGGCGATCGGTTCCGGAGCTTTGCTCGTCATCTTCCACGCGACGATGCCGCCCACGCCGAGCAGGAGCACGAGCAATAGCCCGATGTACATCGCGTTGTTGTTGCCCTGCGGAGGGACGCCCGATTGCGACGGGGGCGGAAGGGAGCTCATGAAGTGCGCCGAGAGTATACCGTCAAAGCGCGGGCGCAATCACATCGTAAAAGGTCAGCGTTGTGTCGCCATAAGCGCGCTGTTCCGTGCTGCGAAAGCGCGCAGCATCGAGGCCCGGCGCATCACGCGTGGCGTGCTCGAGAACGAGCGTCGCGCCCGCGCGCGTACCCTGGTGTTCAGTGAATGCGAGGAGGATCTTGGCGACCGCACCCGACGCGACGTCGGCATAAGGAGGGTCGCAAAAGACCAGCGACGCTTCGTCGCCTGCGAGAGTGGTGGCAGCGAGCTGCGCCGGTTGAAAGACGACGCGCGAACGTGGCCGCTCGCGAAGCACATCGATGTTGCGCGTGAGCGCTTCCAGCGCGCGCCGGTCCGATTCGACGAACGTCGCGAACGCGGCCCCGCGTGAAAGAGCCTCGAGCCCGAGCGCGCCGGTGCCAGCATAGAGATCGACCACACGGGCGCCCACGACGACGCCGCGCACGTGAAGCATCGAAAAAAGAGCCTCGCGAACGCGATCCGACGTTGGCCGCGTGATCGTGCCACGGGGAGCCGTGAGCTGGCGTGAACGATGAATTCCGGCGCAAATCCGCATCGCCAGCGTTTGTAGCATCATTGATAAGGCGTGCTGGATCGCGTTACGCTGGCTCTCATGGGTTGTCCCGGTGCTAAGGCCGCGCGCGCGGCTGCTTGGTCGCTTCTCGTCGCTGTGATGGTGCTCCTTCTGCCGACGGTGGCGCTCGCCCAGAAGCCGGTGACGGTGCACGTCATCGCGCTCGACTCGGACGACGCAAGCGAAGATCAGGCCGACGCTCTCACGGCAGCCATGCGGCAACGCGTGCGCATGACGCCGTCGCTTCTGCTCGCGGAATCGAACCAATCGCTATCGACGTTGCTGCCCGCGCTCAAGTGTCCCAGTCGGCCGGATTCGGCGTGCTTGCAGCGCATCGGTGACCAATTGAAGACCGATCGCTTCTTCTGGGGCAATGTCGTCAAATCGTCGCTCGCTCACCAAGTCGTCGCCGAGGTTCACCTCTGGACGCGCGGCAAGCCCGAGCAGGTCGCCAAAGAAAACTTCAGCGACAACCTCAAAGATCAGAACGACGACGCCCTCAAGCGCATCGCCGTGCAGCTCTTCGATCGACTCACGGGTCAGTCGACGCAAGGCACCGTCGTGATCAAAGTCACGGGCGCGCAAGTCGGCACGATCATCGTCGATGGCAAACCCATCACCAAGCTCACGGGCGGTATGGCCACGATTCAGGTCGGGTCCGGCTCGCACTCGATCGAAGTTCAATCCGACGGGTACACGGGGACGCCACAAACCGTGAACGTCGTCGTCAACGTCGAGAGCGATCTCACGTTCGACATGAAAGCCAACGCGGTCGTTCCGGTCGAGCCGTCGAAGCCCGGGCATCCCAAACGCGTCATCGGATTCGTCACGCTCGCCGTCGCTGGCGCAGCGGCGATCGGCGCGGTCGTCACGGGTGTTCTCTACGCGAGCGATTCGAGCACGTGGCACAACTACGCGAGCGGCGTTCCGAGCACCATCACCGATCTCTGCACGAGCCCCGCGAGCCAAGCCGCATACCCAACCGCAAACAACGTCTCGAACCGCGACGCATGCGGGTCGCGCAGCACCGCGAACACGGTGTGGCCCATCGGTTGGGCGCTCGGAGGCGCGGCAGTTGCGCTCGGCATCGTCGGCGTCGTGCTCGTCATCAGCGACAAGCCCAAAGAAGAAGGCGCGCCGCCTCCCATGGCACTTCGCATCCTGCCGACATTCGGCCCCGGCGGCGGCGGCGTATCCGCGCTACTTACTTTTTGAGGACATCGGTGAGGCCGTAGCGGCCTGCGGGTTTGCCCGCGATCCACGCGGCTGCGCGGAGAGCGCCGACTGCGAAGACGTCGCGGCTCGTCGCGCGGTGCGTGAGCTCGAGGCGCTCGCCGCTTCCGAGGAAGTGCACGACGTGATCGCCGACGACGTCGCCGCCGCGAATCGCGAGCACGCCCACTTCGTCGCGCTTGCGTGTGCCGGGTTTGCCGCTGCGGCCCGTGACGATTTCACCGCCGCGTGTTTCGCGGATGATCTCTGCAAGGCGAAGCGCCGTGCCACTGGGTGCGTCGACCTTCATGGCGTGATGCGTTTCGACGATCTCGACGTCGAAGCCTTCGCCGAGCATCTCGAGGGCGCGGCGAACGACATCCGCCAGCACGAAGAGACCCACGCTCATGTTGGGCTCCCAAAGCACCGGGACCTGCCGCGCGGCGTCGTCGAGTGCCTTCTTTGCGGCGTCGTCGAGGCCGGTGGTTCCGCTCACGAGAGCGACGCCGGCGGATGCACATGCGCGCGCGGCTTCGGCGGCGATGGCGGGCGACGAAAAATCGACGAGCACTTTCGCGCCTGAATTTCCGAGCGATCCGAGATCGCCTTCGCCCGCATCGATTGACAGAACGACCTGCGTCTCGTGCTCGGGCGCAAGACGAACGAGCGCGCGCCCCATGCGACCCCGCGCCCCGAGGATGGCAATGGGCGTCACGCGCTCGCCTCGTTCGCGGTCTTCACGGCTTCGAACGCAGCAAGCACGACGCGACGCGCGATGTCACCGAGCGGCGTCATCGGCTCGCGCAAGATGTCGGAGCAGATACCGCGCTTCGCGAGGATCGCTTTCGCCGATGCGACACCGGGCTCGATGAAGAGCGCATCGTAGAGAGGGAGCAGGCGCAAGTGTGCGGCGCGCGCGCGCGCGAGATCGCCCGAGAGCGCCAGCTTCGTTGCAGCGACGACCTGACCGGGAATGACGTTCGACGCGACGCTGATGACGCCGCGCGCGCCAACGGCGATCATCGGAAGCGTGAGTGCGTCGTCTCCGGAGACGACAACGAGGCGATCGCCGAAGCGAACTGCGAGCTGCTGCGCGCGCACGACGTTGCCCGTGGCTTCTTTCGTCGCGACGACGTTGGTTGCGGCGTCGCAGATTTGCGCCATCGCGGAGACGCCAAGGTCGACGCCGCTGCGGCCAGGGATGTTGTAGATGACGACAGGACACGCGACGGATTTCGCAACGCCGACGAAGTGGCGGACGAGCCCTTCTTGGGTCGGCTTGTTGTAGTACGGCACGACGATCATCACGGCGTCGGCGCCAGCGCGCTCGGCTTGCTTTGCGAGGTCGATGGCGTGTGCGGTGCTGCTCGAGCCCGCGCCTGCGATCACCGACGCTTTGCCCTTTGCGCGTGCGACCGTTCGCGTGATGACGTCGCGTTGCTCTTCGGAAGAAAGCGCAGGGCTCTCGCCGGTCGTTCCGCAGGGAACGAGCCCGGTGATGTTGCCGGCGAGCTGATCGTCGATCACACGATCGAACGCAGGCCAATCGATTGCGCCGTCGGCGGAAAATGGAGTGACGAGCGCGGTGTAGGTGCCTTCGAGTTTCACGGCTCGGTCGATGGTATCTTGTTAATCAGTCGAAGGGCGCTCGGAGCGTTTCGCCTTCGAGCTGCCACAAGAAGTTGTCGCGCGCGCAGACGTCGTCGATCCATTTCGTTTCATCGGCGGACGGCACGGCATCCGATTCGAGGATGTGCGCGAGGCGGCGCAACCGATGATCGTGCGCTTGAATGCGCGCGAGCGCATAACCGCTGGAAGTGCCGGTGTGGAGAATGAACGGCCAATCGCTCGATTGAAGGAGCAAGAGCTCGCGAACGATTTGATCGAGCGCGCGCCCGCGCACGCCCGTTGCGCCGCGATGCCGTTGTACGAGCCATGATGCGTAGCGCGTTGCGTGATGCACGTGGCGCCAGACCCATGCGCTCTTCGGGCCGACCCACACTTCGCCGTAACCGCCCGCGCCCCACGACGACGCGCTCGGCGTCGCTGTTGCGGCGACGGGATGCTTGTCGAGATACGCGCGCAGCGTGATCGGATCGACCTCGCCCGCGTCTTCCGCGAGACGGCGGAACACGGCCTCGAGAAACATGGGACCCTCGTACCACCAGTGACCGAAGAGCTCGGCGTCGTAGGGTGAAACGACGATCGGCGCGACGCCGCCCATCGTGCGCGAGAGATAGGCGATTTGCGTTGCGCGGTTTCTGACGAAGTCACCGGCGTGCTCCCACGCGCGCGCCCTAGCGACATGCGGGATGTAAGGTTGCTTCTCGAGGTTCTTGCCGGTGATGCGGTAGTACTTGATGCCCGTCATCAAGCGGTTGCCGTCGCCGACGACTTCTCCGTAGAGGTGCTCCTCCGGAAGATCGAAGCCGATGTCGCGGTAGAAGTCGCGATAGTAGGCGTCGCCCGGATAGCCTTCTTCGCGCGACCACACTTGGCGACTCGATTCCTGATCGCGCGCGAAGAACGCGACGCCACCGGGCGAGAGAATCGGTGCGTGCTCGCCGAACGGCGGCTGCGGTCGCGCGCGAACGACGCCATGCGTGTCGAGGATCGTGAAGCGCACGCCAGCACCGGCGAGTGCGCTGTCGATGTCGGGGTGGTACGCGCACTCGGGCAGCCACATGCCGAGGGGCCGGCGCCCGACGAGCGCTTCGAACCCATCCATGCCGAGCTCGAGCTGCGCGCGAATGCCGCCGGGCTCGCGCAGCATGCCGGGCAAGTAGCAGTGCGTCGCGGAGCAGGTGAGAAGCTCGATGCGGCCGGCATCCCAATGCTTGCAGAGTGCACCAATCACGTCGCCGTCGTGTCGCTCCCACACAGCGCGAACGCGCGCCATCTCCTCGCGATAAAACGTGGCGAGCGGCGCAAGCTCCGCGTCGCCGTAGAGGCGCTTCATTTCTTTTTCTGCGAGCGCCTCCATGCGTGAGAGGTGCCCCTCGAAGCGCTTCCGCAAAAGCTCGTCGCGCATCATCGCCGCGAGAGGCGGCGTGAGGCTCATCGTCATCGCGACGGGCACCTCATCGCGCGCGAGCCGGTCGAGCATGTCGACGAGCGGCAAGTAACACTCGATCAGCGCCTCGTAAAACCAGCGCTCCTCCAGATGCCTCTCATGCTCGGGATGCCGCACAAACGGCAAATGCGCATGCAAAACAATCGCAAGGTACCCGGCTCCCATCGGCGGCCGCACCATACTCCAACACAACCGCGCGATGCCCATCCTAAGACAGCCGCCAAGGCGCCAAGGCGCCAGCAGACGAGAAGAGAGTTGGTTCAAACCGCGCGTTACGTGCGGTTTGAACCCATCTTCTTCTCTTCTGGCGCCTTGGCGGCTGTCTTAGGCTGCGTTCGACTTAGGGGAGGTGGAGGTACTTCTGGGTCGTGCCGTCGTGGCAGCCGCCGGCGTTGCAGCTCGAGGCGGTGATGGCGGCCACCATGAGAGAGGTGTTGGTCGCGTCGCGCGCGCCGGATTGCGCGGGGAAGGCGATCGATTCGCCCACGGCCGGCAAGTACCAGAAGTTGCCGTCGGCGTCGGAGTGCGTGCTGTACGCTTTGCCGTCGGTTCCGCGGACGCGGACTTCTTTGTCGACCGCTGGCGTCGTGCCGTTCATGTCTTGGAAGATGGTGCCCGCGAACAAGAACTGCGGCCCAGACCCGGCCATCTTGTGGCAGCTGAGACAATCCTGGTCCTTGCCTGGCACCACACCGACACTGTTGTTCGCGTGAAATGTCACGGCGCTCGTGGCGGGTTTTCCTGTCGCCCACGCACCAGCACCGGTGAATGCCGTCGCCGAAGCGCTCCCGTCGCCGCCGTCGGTCGTGCTTCCATCAGCGCTGCCGTCTTTGGAACCCGAGTCGGACTTGGCCCCATCGAGCGATGAGCCCCCGTCTTTGAACTCACCCCTGGTTAAACCTTCCACCCCTGGGTCTTGGGCGCTACACGCAACTAGCAGGAAACACGCGGTGATTCGGAGCTGAGACCACGCCATACCCCAAGCGTAGCAAGGGACGCGCCTACGCACTTTACAATCGAAGTCGCATCCGTATACTCCCGCGTCCCCCGCTGCCGGCGCCTCGCGACGGTCAGCAACACTGAAGAGGGAATCATGTACGCGGTCATCAAAACGGGCGGAAAGCAGTATCGAGTCAAATCCGGAGACAAGATCTTCGTCGAGAAGCTCGAAGGCGAAATTGGCGCCACCATCAACCTCGATCAGGTCCTCATGCTCGGCGGCGAATCCGTCAAGCTCGGCAAGCCGCTCGTCGCGGGCGCCACGGTCGCAGCGAAGATCCTCGAGCACGGTCGCGGCGAGAAGCTCATCATCTTCAAGTTCCGCCGTCGCAAAAACTACCGCCGCAAGAACGGGCATCGTCAGCCGTTCACCACGCTCCAAATCACGGACATCACGGGTTAGTCATGGCTCACAAAAAAGGTGCAGGCAGCACACGCAACGGTCGTGACTCGAACTCGCAGCGTCGTGGCGTGAAGGTGTACGGCGGCGAGAGCGTCTCGGCCGGCAGCATCCTCGTTCGTCAGGTCGGCAGCACGATTGCCGCCGGCAAGAACGTCGGCCTCGGCAAAGACTTCACGCTCTTCGCTCTTGTCGATGGCGTCGTGAAATACGAATACCGCACGAAGGATCAGCGCAAGGTTTCGGTCTACCCAGCCGCTTCGTGAGCTTCAAGCTCTGCGCGGTCGATCTCGACGGCACGCTTCTCGATCCCACTGGCGTCGCACACGACGTGGACGTCGCTGCGCTGCGAGCACTCCTCGATCGCGGCATCCACGTCACCATCGCCACGGGCCGGTTGTACTCAGGCACGCGTCCGACGGCCGAGCGTCTCGGCATTCGCGGCCCGGTCGCGTGCGTCGACGGCAGCCACATCGTCTCCACGGAAACGCACAAGACGCTCCACTGTCATTCGCTCTCGGGTGATCGCGCGCGAGCGCTTCGCGCAGCGATGGAAGAGTCACGCGCAGCCACGTTTCTCTTCGCGCAAGATCAAGTCGTCTACGACCAAGATGGCGTTCCGTATCTCGGTTACGTCAGCACGTGGTCGACGTCGCTCGTCTCCGCGCCGCGAACCGTCGCGCATCCGTTTTGGGATCACTCCGACGGCGTGACTGCGGTCGTTGCGGTCGGCGAGCGCGATCAAATTCACGGCGCGGTCGCGGCCATCGCGAAGACCGTCGGCGAGCACGCGCAGGTTGCGATGTTCCCCGCGAAGAACGTCGACGATCGCTGGGGCATGATCGTTCGCGCCGCCGGCGGCGACAAAGGCACCGCACTTCGATACCTCGCCGATCACTACAATGTATCGCTCGACGAAGTGGTCGCCATCGGCGATTGGATCAACGACATCCCCATGCTCAAAGTCGCGGGTCGCTCCTTCGCGATGGGCCACGCGCCAAGCGCCGTCAAATCCGAAGCAAGCGACCAGCTCGACCACACATCGCTCCGCGGCGGCGGCGTCGCGCACGCAGTCGAGCTCGCGTTTGGCGTCCGCGCGAAGTAGACCGATGAGAGTGCGGTGGGCTCTAGCCATGGCGTTCGTGTTGACCGCGTGTGGTGAGCACCACACCACACCGATTCCCGAGAAGTACGCCGAGGTTGCGGAGATTCATCACGCGTCTTGCGGCAACTGCCATGTTCGTGTGGAGCCCGGTGAACGAACGCGCGCGCAGTTCGAGCACGCGCTTTCACGGCATCACACGCGCGTGAAGCTCACCGATACGCAGTGGCCCATCCTCATCGACTACCTTGCGCAGACGCCGTAATCTCCGTTCGATGAGGCGTGTGCTCGGGTTCGCGCTCGCGACGGCTGCGTTTGCGGCATGTGACGGCTCACCAGCAGAGAGCGATGCGGGGGCGGACGCCGCGCTCGATGTCGGTACGCCAGATGTCGCCGTCGATGTGGCGGCCGATGTCGCAGTCGAAGCCGAAGCCGGCGTTACGTGCGGGATCGATCAGGTGTGGAGCGACATGCCGCAGCATCTCGCGTGCACCGGCCTCTATACGAACTTCGCGAGCAAGACGACGGACGCCGCTGCCCTTTCGTACGCACCAGGCGTCGTCTTGTGGAGCGACGGCGCAACGAAGCAGCGCTGGCTCTACTTGCCGCCGAGCACGAAGATCGACACGTCCAACATGGACGAGTGGGTGTTTCCGGTCGGCACGAAGGTTTGGAAAGAGTTCCAGATTGGCGGCAAGCGCATCGAGACACGCATCTTCCACAAATCGACGACGACCACGTGGCTCTGGACGACCTACCAGTGGACGTCCGACGAAACGGACGCCGTGCGTCTTGACGATGGCGCAACGAACGTCGTCGCGACGTACGAAATTCCGAAACACGATTACTGCAACACCTGCCACTCGGGGCGCGCCGATCAGCTGCTCGGCATCGAGGCGATTGCGCTCTCGCTGTCGGCTGCGCAAGGCGCGACGCTCGATTGGCTTTCGAAGAACAACAAGCTGACCGCGCCGCCCTCCACCACCACGGCGTCGCTCCCCGAAGACGCCACGGGCAAAGCCGCGGCTGCGCTCGGCGCAATGCACATCGGATGCGGGGTCTCGTGCCACAACGAGAACGTGTATTCTGCAGCTAATTCGTCCGGGTTCTTCGCGCGATTGCCAGCGGCCGCCGTGCTCGGAGGCACGGCCGTGGTGACGGCGCTCGACACGTACACGACGAGCGCGAACATCACGCCGACGGGCGCGCCGTACTCGTCGTATGTGCCGCTCGGGTACAAGCGTCTCTTGCCACACGACGCATCGAAGAGCCTCATCGTCACCGTCTCGGGCGAGCGCGGCGCCGGCCAGATGCCACCCATCGTCACGCACGTCGTCGACACCACGGCCACGCAAGAAATCACAGACTGGATCAACGCGCTCTAGCGCAAAGGTCATTTGAACCGCTCGGGTCCTTGCGAAGATGTTGTGCTCGACACGCGGCAGCGTGACTGCGCGGCCGGACCGCCGCTGCGCCTTCGCCGAACTATGATAGCGGGAAAAGGCTGGCGGCTATGGCGGCCAGCGACTCCATCGCTCCGGCCTCGCCGGTCGTCTCGCTGCCGCATGTCGACGTCGAAGCGCTCGCAAGGCAGTGACCTCACCAGGACTTTAGATTAATGCGCTGGGCGGGGCTGCGCCTGCAGATCGTGCTCGCCGTGTGCGGGCTCATGACGCTGGCGTTCGTGCCGCTCTTCTTCGCTGTTGCGAGCCTCACGCGTGTCGCGCTCCGCGAGGCCGAGGTCGATGGCGCGCGATCGATCGGCGTGGCCGTTGCGGAGCACGCGGCGGATCTCGAAACGCCTACGAGTGATGCGCTCGAAAAAATGATCGGCAAGACTCGCGTCGTCTCGCTCTGCGTTCTCGATGCATCGCGGAGGCCCCGTGCGTGCGCGGGTGAGCCCATGAGCGCTACCGCACACGGCGCGATCGATGTCGAAGTGCCGCGTGGCGATGGCGTCGTCGTGGCGCGCGTTCGCGCAGAACAAGGAGCGGATCGTGCGGCGCCGCTCGTGCGCCTCCTCGCTGTTTACACGACCGCGTTCGCGCTCGCGCTCGCGTTCCTCGTATACGTCGCGCTGACGCGACTCATCGTGAAGCCAGTCGAAGGTCTCGCGCGCGCGACCGACCGCGTTGCAAGTGGCGCTCGCAAGATAGAGGCGCCTCAATCGGGTGCGCGCGAGCTCGTCGAGCTTTCGCAAAGCGTCTCGGCGATGACGGCCGTGCTGATCGCGAACGAAGAGCGCCTGCGAAAAAAAGTCGACGAGCTCACGGAGGCGCGCGCGCAAGTCGTCCGCGGCGAGCGGCTCGCGAGTGTCGGTCGACTCGCGGCCGGGATGGCGCACGAGATCGGTAACCCGATCACCGCCATCATGGGCATGCAAGACTTGATGATTGGTGGCGACGTCGCGGAGAGCGACCACGCCGATTACGTCGTGCGCATGCGCAAAGAGACCGAGCGCGTGCATAAAATCCTCCGCGACCTGCTCGATTTCGCGCGCCCCGAAACGGCCGACGAAATCAGGAGCTCTGATCGCGCGCCTGCTCTCGCGAAAGTGGAGGACGTCATGAGGGACGTCGTCGCGCTCGTGCGACCTCAAAAAACATTTCGCGACGTCGAGCTCACCGTCGAGCCGAGCGAGGTCGAAGCGCGCATTTCGCCCGAGCGGCTCACGCAAATCCTCCTGAACCTCGCCATGAACGCAGGCGACGCCATCAGCGAAAGCAAAACCAAGCGCGTCACGATGCACGCTCGCCGCGACGGGAAAAATGTACACATCACCGTGGAAGACTCCGGCCCCGGCGTTTCGGCCGACGTCGCCGAGCGTCTCTTCTTGCCCTTCGTCACCACGAAAGAAGTCGGCCAAGGCACGGGCCTCGGCCTCGCCGTGTGCCGGGGCCTCGTCGAAGCCGCCGGCGGCCGCATCGAACTAGATGCAAACTACAAAGATGGCGCCCGCTTCATCGTGACGCTGCCCGCCGCTTAGATCCAGTCGGACAGCGGGACGACGGCGAGGCCTTTTTTGGTGAGGCCCGCGAGGATTTCGGGGAGCGCGGCGACGCCTGCGGGGGCGTGGGAGCCGAGCTCGGAGGCGTCGTGGAGGAGGACGATGGAGCCGTCGCGGGCGGAGTCGATCACGCGGCGCGCAACGTGTTTTGGATCGGCTTCGATGCCGTCGCGGGCGCCGACGTCCCACCCGATGATGCGGAGGCCGAGCTCGCGAACGACGCGCGGTGTGTGCGGAACGGTGTGGCCGATCGGAGGGCGAAAAAGTTTGATCCGGTGGCCCGTGATCTCCTCGAGGACGAGCGCGCCACGTGCGAGGTCTGCGCGCCACGTAGTTGCGCCGCGCAGCGCGAAGAGCCGATCGTGGGCGTACGAGTGGAGACCCACTTCGTGCCCGCGCTCCAAGATTTTCCGAACCGTGTCTGGGTGCTTCTCGGCTTTTTTGCCGATCAAAAAAAACGTCGCCTTCACGCCGGCCGCATCGAGGGCGTCGAGCGCGAGCGGGGTCGTCTCCGGATCGGGCCCGTCGTCGAAGGTGAGCACCACACCCTTGGCGCCGCGCGGCCCGCGAATCATGGCGTCGACGAAGACGCGCCATCGCAAAATCAAAACGCCGCACATGATCATTGCGACGTATGCAGCGCTGAACGCAATCACGAACGCGAGCGACGGCGGCTCGCCCATGGCCGCGCGCAGAGACACCCCGATGGCAATCGCGGTGAGCGCGTAGAAGAGAGCGCGCGCGGGCGGCATGACTTCTACTTCTTAGCGGACTTTTTCGGCGCGGCTTCGAGGAGATCTTCGTCCTCGTCTTCGTCCTTCGAATCGGCGACGCGCACCTTCGATTTCGCCGACGCCGGAGCTTTGCCCTTCGACTTGTCCGACTTTTCGTCTGGCGCGGGGGTGTTGTCTGCCTCGTAGAAACCGCCGAGCACAGCCGCGATGAGAGGAAGCGTGATCGCGGGCAAGAGGCCTGCAGACTGCGCCACCACCGGACCGATGCCGGCTGGAAGCGGTAAATCGATGCTGAACCACTGACGCATCGCCGCCATCGCGGCTGCAGCAACGCCAGCGCCGACGATCGCTTTGAGGCCGGCTTCGATTTGCCCGCCCGATACCCAAATCGGTTTCCCAGCGACGAGGCCGACGAGAACGCCCGTGACCGCCGCGAACACGTAAGCGAGCACCGTGCCACCCGTGCCCGTGAACGCCACCATGCCGAGCCCCTTGATCACCGCCGCGGCAAGGAGGCCGCCAACGATGAGCCCAACGATGAGCCCGAAGAGGAGGCGCTTGAGCATGTGAGATTAGCCTGGGGGTGCTTTGGTTCTACGTCAACTGCTCGTCACTCATTCCTGTATTTCTTCGCGCAAACGCGTGGCAAGGCGCGATCGCCGTTCGCCACGGCGCGCTTCTCGCAGCGCGAGCCAAACGGCGCGCGAATCCGATACGAGCACGACGAGTTTTTTTCCACGCGTGACGGCCGTGTAGAGCAAATTGCGCGAAAGCATGACGAAGTGGCTCGAGAGCATCACGACGATCACCGCGGGATATTCGCTGCCCTGTGATTTGTGAATGGTGGTCGCGTAGGCAAGCGTCAAATCGTCGAGCTCGTTGATGGCGTAGGCCTTGTCCCGCCCGTCGAAACGAACGGTGAGCTCTTCCGCTTCCCGATCGATCGACGTGACGAAGCCGACGTCGCCGTTCCAGACGTCTTTGTCGTAGTCGTTGCGGAGCTGCATCACTTTGTCGGCGACGCGAAACGCACGGTTGCCGCGCACGAGCGCTTCGGTCACCGGGCGCGGGTTCAATGTTTCTTGAAGCGCAGCGTTGAGCGCAATCGCGCCCGCGTCGCCTTTGTGCATGGGCGTGAGCACTTGGATGTCGCGAATCGGGTCGAGTCCGAAGCGGTTTGGAATGCGATCGCGCACGAGCTCGAGCACCGTTGCGCGCGCCGATTGCGGATCGCGCCGCTCGATCACGAAAAAATCCGCGTTGGGATCTTTCACGACCTCGGGAGGTTTGCCCGCGTTGATGAGGTGGGCGTTCTCGATGATGAGGCTACGCGCCGCCTGCCGAAACACGTGCGTGAGACGCACACACGGCGCAATCTCGGACGCGATGATGTCGCGCAACACGGCGCCCGGCCCGACGCTCGGCAGCTGATCGACGTCGCCCACGAACACGAGCCGCGTGCCCGGCGAGACGGCTTGGGTGAGCGAATCGGCGAGAGGCAAATCGATCATCGAGGCTTCGTCGACGATGACGACGCCCGTATCGATCGCGTGCGACGCCGAGCGCTGGAAGATCGCACGCTTCGGATCGAACTCGAGCAGGCGGTGGAGCGTTTGCGCTTCGCGACCCGTCGCTTCTTGCATGCGCTTGGCGGCCCGACCCGTGGGAGCCGCGAGTCGCACGGGAATCTTCGCAGCGTCGAAGAGCGCAAGCAGCGCACGCACGACCGTGGTCTTGCCGACGCCTGGGCCGCCCGTGATGACCAGGAGCGGCGCCGCTCTCGCGCGCTCGACCGCTTCGCGCTGCGCACCGGCAAGCTTCACGGCGTGCCGCGCTTCGTACGCATCGAGCAGCGCCTCGACATCGTCGAGAGGTTTGACGTGGCTCCGGTGGAGCTCTTGCAAACGCAAGGCGAGGCGAACCTCGTGCGTATGCATGATACGTGTATAATACAAATCATCGTCCATGACGACGTGGCCCGACAAGAGAAGTGCGCGGCCCGCGCGATCGAGGTCGGCTTCGTCGACACCGCCGAGGAGCGTGTTTGCGGCGTCCATCCACTCGTCGCGCGCGACGCACGTGTGACCGCCGCCTTCGGTGGCGTCCGTCAGCGCTTGGAGCAAGCCCGCTTGAATGCGCTCGGGCGCGTCACGTGCGATGCCGACTTGCTGCGCGATTTTATCGGCCGTGAGAAAGCCGATGCCGCGCACTTCCATCGCGAGGCGATACGGTTGCTCGGCGACCATACTCACCGCACCCGCGCCGTATTTTTTGAAGATGCGATCACCGAGCGCGATGCTCACGCCGTAGCTCTGGAGCATCACCATGACCTCGCGTGTTTCGCGCTGCCGCTTCCAGCCTTCGCCGATTTGCTCGGCCTTCGCGCGCGAGATGCCCGGCGTTTCGGCGAGCCGCTCGGGGTGCTCGTCGAGGACTTCGAGGGTCTTCATGCCGAACTCTTCGACGAGTCGTTGCGCCGTGCGCTTGCCGACGCCCTTCACGATGCCGCTTCCGAGGTAACGCGTGAGACCCGCGAGCGTGCGCGGCGCGAGCTCGGTGACGGCGAGAGCGCGCACTTGCTCGCCGTGCTTCTTGTCGATCTCCGGCATGCCACGAATGCGCACGACCGCGCCTGCACCCACGCGCGGGAAATGTCCGATCACGGTCACAGGCTCGGCGCGCCCTGCGATGGACACCTTCACGATGCGAAACGTGGAGTCCTCGCGCTCGAAGGTGACGCGCAGCACCTCCGCCTCGAAAGTCACTTCAGTGACGTGCGCGCTCACGCCCCGAAAGGTACCTTCTTCCAGCCCGCGAGGAAGCGGCGGAAATCGTCGACGGCGACTGGGTAGAGCGCGCGCCATTCGGTTTCGAGCGCGTTCGCATCGATCGCCGCGTCGAGCTTGGTGCGCAGCGCGCTGAAGTAGTGCGTGAGGCCAGGCTCGTGGCTGCGCGTGCCGTAGAGAAGGTACGCGATGTCTCGAATGCCCGGGCCGCCGCCGACGTATTGGAAATCGACCGCTGCGACGCTCGCGCCCGAAAAGCAGAAGTTGTCAGGCTTGGCGTCGCCGTGAACGATCGTGCGGAAGCGTGCGGCGCGAAGAAGTCGATCGAGCTCGGGTGCGCGATCGCGTAACGCGACATCGCGAATCGCGGCGAGCTCGTTTCGGCGTGTGTCGAGATGCCAATACGTTCCGATGCTCCACAATCCTTCCGGCGCGACTCCGATGAAGCGCGCATGAAACGATGCAAGCCAATCGAGACATGCGTCGAGCTCTCGCCCGCGCGGATCGTGCTGCCGCGCACCGAATCCGGCGGCATCGAGATCTTCGAGCACGAGGAGCCACTGCCCGGGCGCGCGCCGATGACCGAGGAGCTTCGCGACGCGACATGATTCGTCGCAGCGCGCCGCGAACGTTCGATAGAACGCGAGCTCCGCGTCGTACGAGCGACATTTGCGTGCGTGTGAGATGTCGTCTTCGTGAGCGCGGGGCGGCGGGCTGACCGATTTGACGATCACCGTCTCCATCGGCGCGCCAGCGAGGTGCGCGCGTACGAGCTCGCCATATCCACCCCACAGAGATTGAATTCGCTCCACGCGCTCGACACGCGCTGCGCCGAGAACCTGCGCGATGAATGAGCGAACGTCGTCGTCCACGTGCTCGACGATAGTGGATCGCGAACGAGCCGGTCGAGGTGGCGATCACCCAGATGAATTCCTGCGCGCACGGAAACAACGCACCCCCACTGGACGCAGCGGCCAGTTTGGCGACGGCACGCGACGTGCTCCACAGCGGGCATGCGAACGCTCTACGTGCTTCTCGGGGTCTCGGCTCTCGCTCTCTCCGCGTGCAGCGCATCCGACGTGGGTCAAACGAACGACGAAGACGAGGCGCTCACCAACTTCAACCAGTTTCAGAAACACAATCTCGCAACCGTGAACGCGTATCGCGCGAAAAAAGGAATCGCGCCGCTCAAGCTCGGCGCCAAGCTTTCGTCGTTCGCGCACGCGGGATCGGTCGAGCTCGAAAAAGATCACAGCCCGCACAAGCACTTCATCACGGCGGCGAACAATGGTTCGATTTGGCACGATGGCTTCACGTCGAACGCCGGCGAAAATCAGGGCGATCCGCACGGCTGGCCCGAGCTAGCCACCGACCCGACGGCCAACGAGAAAGCGCAAATCGACGCCATCCAAGCCGCGATGTTCGCCGAAGGTCCCGGCAGCGGCGAAGCGCACGGGCACTACGAAAACATGATGAATGCGAAGTTTCACCGGCTCGGCGTTGGCTTCGTCGAGACGTCGGCCGGCAAGCTCTATCTGACGAACGACTTCTCGGATTGATCGAGCCGCACCGACATCCGTTTTTGGTATCACGGATGCGATGTCCAAGCGTTCATGCGTCCTTCTCGGTGCCAGCGGTCTTGTCGGTGGGCACTTGCTTCGGCTGCTCGCCGACGATCCGAGCATCGACGAAGTTCGTTCGCTCACGCGCCGCGCGCTCGGCGTGCCGCTCGCATCGAAGGTGCGCGAGATCGTGATCGACTTCGACGACGACGCCACGTATCGCGAGCACGTCGCGGTCGACACCGTGTTTTGTTGCCTCGGCACCACGATGAAGAAGGCCGGCTCGAAAGACGCGTTTCGCAAAGTCGATTTCGACGCGGCCCTCGCGATCGCGCGCGCTGCCCGCGCCGCAGATGCGAAGCGCTACTCGATCGTCACGGCCGTGGGCGCGGACGCGAAAAGCAGCGTCTTTTACAACAAGGTCAAGGGCGAAACCGAACAAGCGCTGCGCGATCTCGCGTTCCCCCACCTCGACATCTTCCATCCGTCGATGATCCTCGGCGAGCGCAACGAGCCGCGTCCCGCCGAGCACATCGCGGCCACGCTGATGCGCGCGACGCGCCCGCTCTTCGGCGGCGCGTTGAAACGCTACCGCGCGATCGAAGCGTCCGACGTCGCTCGCGCAATGCTCACCGCTTCACGCGCCGCCGCTCCCGGCGAGCACGTCTACGAGGGCAAGACCTTGTTCGAAGTTGCGGAAAAAAACGCGAACGCGTAAAGAGTGCCGAAATGGTCCAGTCTCGTCGTGTCGTTCTCATCGCTCTCTTGCTCGGTGGCGTCGGTTATGGCGTCGCGTGTAGCTCTTCACCCGACGTCAACGACGGCGGCACCGACGCGACACAAGGCAAAGACTCCGCACCCGACGTGACCACCAGCGACGTCGTGGTCGACCAGGCCGCCGACGCCATCGTCGATGCGAGCGTCGATGCGTGCACGGCGAAGCCGTGCGTCACGCAAATCGCAGCGGGCTACCTCTTCGAATGTGCGCGCCTCTCGGATGGCACCGTGCGCTGTTGGGGCTGGAACGGCGAGGGCGCGCTCGGTCGCGACACCGGCGACGCCGCACCGAATCCGGTTCCAGCGGCGGTCACTGGCCTCTCGAACATCGTCCAGGTCGCGGCCGGTTTCTATCACGCGTGCGCGCTCCGCAACGACAACAGGGTCTTCTGCTGGGGCTCGAACAACAGCGCGCAGCTCGGCCCATCGCTCGACAGCGGCGCGATCCAAACAACGGCGGTCGAAGTGACGGGCATTCCCGGAACGATCGCGTCGATTCACATGGGCGGATATTTTTCGTGCGCGCACCTCACCGACAAGCGCGTCTTCTGTTGGGGCGACTCTTCATTCGGCCAGCTCGGTGGCGGCACGCTCAACGACGCAGGCGCTTACATTCCGTTGAGTCAGCCAACGCCAGTCGAAGTCACCGTACTCGGCAGCGCCGACGAGCTCAACTCGGGCGATCGCTACAACTGCGTGCGCGCCGGCGGCAGCGTCTCGTGCGTCGGCGACAACGACTTTGATCAGCTCGGTCGCGGCGACGCAGCCCCGACGAACTACAACGCCAGCGCGCCGGTCATCGGCCTCAGTGGCGTGACGCGTCTCTTCGAGAGCGAGGCGTACCACGCGTGCGCGCTCACCGGCTCTGGCGTGTCTTGCTGGGGCTACAACAGCAACGGCCAAACCGGCATCGATCCCGCGGACGCAGGCATCTACGTCGGCACGCCAAACGCGGTCTCCGGTCTCACGAGCGTCGCCGATCTCTCTGCCGGTGGAATCTCGACGTGCGCGCTCACCGCAGGCGGCACCATCAAGTGTTGGGGCAGTAACCTTACCGGCGAGATGGCGCTTCCACCCGACGCAGGTACGACGATCATTTCACCGGTCGACATTTCCGGTCTCACGAACGTCGTCCAAGTCGCCGCAGGGCACCAAACGATCTGCGCGCTCATCAAGGGCGGCACCGTCGAGTGTTGGGGCGCGAATCAATTCGGTGAGCTCGGCCGAAACTACGCCGCAGACGGCGGCCCCGCCGACGCAGCCGCGACGTACTCGCCACAGCTCGTCTCGTTCTAGCATCTGCTATGAACGCGGCGTGCGCGAGCTCGCCACGTACGCGGTGCTGTGTTTCGGGTCGGTCTTTGCGATCGTCGACCCGTTTGCGGCCGTGCCCATTTTTCTCGCGTTCACCGCCGGGCGCACGCCCCCGGAGATAGCGAGCGTCGCGCGACGTGCTTCGCTCACATGCATGCTCGTGCTGCTTCTCTTCGCGGGCGCCGGCTCGGTGATTCTCAATTTCTTTTCGATCACGCTTCCCGCGTTCAAGATTGCGGGCGGCGTCATCCTCTTCGCGGTGGGCTTCGAGATGCTTCGCGCACGCCCGTCGCGCACACGGTCCACCGAAGAAGAGCGCGCCGAGGCGCAAACGAAAGAAGACGTCGCGCTCGTTCCGCTCGGTTTGCCTCTTCTCGCGGGGCCAGGCGCGATCGCAACGGTGATGGTGCTCTCGACGAAAGCCGGGGACCTGCCGCACCGCGCGGCCGTCATCGCGTGCGTGATCGTGGTGTCGATCATCACGTTTCTCGTGCTGCGCTCGGCGAGCTACGTTGCGCGCTGGCTCGGGCAAACCGGCATCAATCTGATCGGCCGCGTGATGGGTCTCATTCTCGCCGCAACCGCTGCGCAATTCGTGATCGATGGCGTCCGCGAAGCGTTTCCGAAGCTCCTCGCGTAGGATAAACGCCCATGCGTCGCTCGATTTTCTTTCTCGTCCTGGCTTGCGGAAGCAGCTCGTCGTCGACCGTTGCCGACTTCGATCTTCACGCCGACCTCACGAACCCCGATGCGTACTGGTCGATGCCATACCCATCCGACTTACGACTCACGCCGCAAGGCACGCCGGACGTGCGCGGGTTTCCGAACAACCTTCAAGAAGTCATCATCGAAGGGCTCCGCACGACGGCGATGCAGCGCGTTGGGTTTCCGCAGATGCCCTCGGCCTATTTCCATTTCGACGCGCCCATCCCGCCGCAAGATCCGAACAACGTCATCGCAGCGGACAAGGCCTCGCCGATTCTGCTCGTCGACGTCGACCCCACTTCGCCCGCGCGCGGCGCACTCTTCCCGGTCGTTGCCGGAACGCCGCCGACGGATCGCTACGTGCTCGACAACACCCTCGAGGTGGCGCCACGCATAGGCATCGTCCTCGAACCGAAGCGCACGTACGCGTTCGTCGTGATGAAATCGTTGCATGATGCAACCAATGCTCCGCTTGGCGCGCCGGATGCGTTCGTTGCGCTCGAATCGGCGACGGCGCCCCCCGCAGATCCCGAGCTCGCGGCGTGGAAGCTCTATCAACCGCTCTGGACGACGCTCGATCAAATCGGCGTCGCGCGGACGGACGTCGCCGTTGCGACAGTCTTCACGACCGGCGACGTCGTGCAAGACACCGCGGATTTGTCTTCGAAGGTCATCGCGCAATACCAGACGTCGATCACCGATCTCGCCGTGCCGCCCACAGGCGACCACGCGCGCTTCTGCGAGCTCCTCGGAAAAATTTCGTATCCGCAATTTCAAGAAGGCACCCCACCCTTCGACAGCGATGGGCTCTTCCAAATGGGAAGCGACGGGCTCCCCATCAAACAGCGCGACGAGATCGCGCCGATTGCCATCTCGCTTCCGAAAGGCGAAATGCCCGCGGGCGGCTATCCGTTCATCGTCTATTTTCACGGCTCGGGTGGTCTCTCTACCGCGGTGATCGACGCCGGCCCGCTTCAAAGCGCGACGGACGAAGTCGGCACCCCCGGCGAAGGCCCCGCATATGTGATGGCGCCGCACGGGTTCGCGATGGCGGGCGGTGCGCTTCCACTGAACCCCGAGCGCGTGCCCGGCGCGACGGAGCTCGAGTATCTCAACTTCAACAACCCCGCATCGTTTCGCGACACGTTTCGTCAGGGACTCATCGAGCAGCGCATGTTCATCGACGCGCTCTCGAAGCTCACGATCGATCCAGCGACCGTATCGACGTGCACGGGCCTCTCGCTGGCGCCCGGCGAAACGGCGTTTCACTTCGACATGGCTTCGCTCCACGCGCAGGGTCAGTCGATGGGTGGCATGTACACGAACCTCGTCGGCGCGACCGATCCGCGCGTGAAGGTCGTGGTGCCGACGGGCGCTGGCGGTTACTGGAGCTTCATGGTGCTCACGACCGAGACGATTCCGAACGCGCCCAACGATTTGAAGCTGCTGCTCGGCACGGGCGATCTCACGTTCATGCATCCGGCGCTTCACTTGCTCGAGACGGCGTGGGAAGCGGCCGAGCCATTCGTCTACATGACGCGCTTGCAATCCAATCCGTTGCCCGGTCACCCGGCGCGCCCCATCTATGATCCCGTGGGCCTCGGCGACACGTATTTTTCGTCGCAGGTTTACGACGGCGTCTCGCTCGCGTACGGCCACAAAGAAGCCGGCGACATCGTCTGGCCGACGATGCAAACCGCGCTCGCGCTCCACAAGCTCGACGGCATCGCTGCCTATCCGGTCGTGAAAGACGGCGCCATCGTGCAGTACAACGGCGACGGCGTCGCCGACCCGCACGCGATTTATCGCCAGCTCGACGCGGTGAAGTATCAATACGCATGCTTCCACGAGAGCTTCCAAAAGACGGGCATCGCCACGCTCTACGCGCCGCAACCAATCGATTCGCCGTGCGGGCCCTAGTCATCTACACGCGTCGGAGCGCTCGGGTTACGTCCGGGCTGGGATGACTGATTCCATCACCGGGCCCTCCGCGAAACGATCGCAGGGAATTTGGCTGGGATCCGATCGCAGGGAATTTGGCTGAGATCCGATCGCAGGGAATTTGCTGGGATCCGATCGCGGATGGGCGGGTTCTTCGCGAGCGCTGCCAGGGCGGGGTTAGGAAATGCGTTCTAATTACGGCGTCGCGAGCGCCGCGAGATGAACACTCGCGGGGAAGCGCGCGCGTAGATCGGCGAGCACCGTCGCGGCGCCGGACGTGTCGCCGGTGAGTCGGAGTGCGCGAACGCGGAGGGCGAGGGCTTCTTCTTCGAGCGCGCCGTGCGGGTGCGCGGCAGCGTAGGCGTCGAGCGTCGCGAGGGCGGACGCGCCGCGATTCGCGAGGACATCCGTGCGCGCGCGTTTCAGGGCGTCGATTTCGTCGGAGAGGGAAGCGCGACGGGGCGGGGGATCGGAAGGCGTGTGGGTTTGTGGTTGCGCGGTTGGCGTCGTCGGCGTGAGCGTGGGCGTAGGCGTGCGCGTGAGCGTGGGCGTGAGCGTAGACGTGGGCGTGAGCGTAGACGTGGGCGGCGGGAGGTCGAGCGTCGACGTGATCGGCGTTCGCGTTGGCGTTGGCGTTCGCGTTGGCGTTGGCGTTGGCTCGGGGTGGGCGCTCCGTTCTTGGAGGCGGCCCGTGATGTAGCCGGCGGTGGCGGCGCCCAAGACGATGGCCGTGACGCTCGCTTTTGTTGTCGCTAGGTGTTTCAGAGTGAGCCACGCGCGTCGGGCGAGGGATGGGGCGAATGTCGCCGCTCGGGCGAGGCCCAGGGCTCCGAGCAATGCAGGTGCCAGCGGAGACGCAGGAGCATCGCGTTTGCCCGCGAGGAGCAGCGCGCGCACGTTCGGCGATGCGGTTTCGAGCAGGCGCTTCGGCTCGGTCATCGGTCACCTCTCGGCGCTGAGGCCGCGCGCGTGGCTCCGCAGAGCTCTTCGAAGCGTTCGCGTGCGCGGCGTAGGCGCGAGGCGACCGTGCCAGGTGGAAGCTCGAGAGCGTCGGCGATTTCGGCCATCGTCATTTCTTCGAGCTCGTAGAGAACGAAAATCGCGCGAAGCGTTTCGTCCATCTCTTCGAGGATCGCATCGAGTCGCGCGATGCCTTCGCGGCGCACGGCAGCATCGTGTGGGCTCGGCGCGAGCGACTCGTGCATGTCACTGACGGGCTCGCCCGATTCGTGGCGGCGCCGATGCGTGCGCCGTGCCTCCGACGCGACGAACGTTGCCGTGCGGAGCAGAAACGCGAGCTCGCGACCTTCTTCGACGTCGTGGAGCTTGCGTGCGAATACCAAAAATACTTTTTGCGCTGCGTCGTCCGCGTCGGCCTCGAAGACGCCGTTTCGACGAAGCACGCGCCACACCGCGGACGCATGAGCGTCCACGCACGCTCGCAAACGTACGCTTTCGGCCACGCCTGCGTCGGCGGCCAGGCTAGAGGCGAATACCGAGGCTACCACCGAGGTCCATGAGCGCCGGGACGCCGTCGATGCGCGTCCCGTAGAGCCCGTTGAAGTGTCCTTCGAGATAAAATCTCCACGGCGATTGCCAACGCGCGCGCCCGCCGCCGCCGCCCCAACCCGCGAGGCCCGCGCCGGCCGTTCCAACGACGACAACGCCGCACGCCAAGATCGAGAGGCCCGTGTCTCCAAGCGGCAAGTCGATCGGGCACGCATGCGTGTCGACGAACATCCAGGTCTGCGACGTCGTCGTCGTGGAGCCCGAACCGCCCACGCCCATCAACGTGTTGAATTCTCGATGGAGCATTCCGCCCGCACCGATTTCGAGCATCATTTTCGGAAAGCCCCACGGCACTTCGACGCTGCCCGTCACCATCGCGCCCGTCGCCGATAGCTCCGAGCCATCGAACCAAGTTTGCGCGCGCAAACCAAGACGCCAATCGATCTTCGGGCCCGACTCCGACTCGACATGATCGGGCTCGCGCGGCGCACGCACGCGCGTCATCACGCGGGCCGGGATCGGCGGAGATGGCATCGGGGAAGGTGGCTCGACGTTCGGCGGCGCGGGAAGCTCGGGTTGCGCCATCGCGATGACGAGCGACAAAGCGGCAGTCACCTCGTCGCACGTTGCGGCGCGGAGCTCGCGCGTGCCCGCTTCCATCGTGAGCGTTCCGACGTAGTCATCCTCGTGACGAATCGTCACCGCGAAGCGCCACGGGCGATCCGGATTCGCGGCGCGTGCGATTTGCGCCGTCACGAGCTGCTTGAAAGCGTCGGCTGCGCCGCATTCGGCAGGCGCGGCATATTCGATGACTACGGGAAGATCGATCATAAGAGCCTCGTTTTTGACACGGCTCCCAGACAATGGCCAGACGCGGCCGTTTTGATCAGACGTTGATCACGGAGCGGCGTCTTTGGCGCAGCGGAAGCCCACGTTGTTCAAAGCGAACGCGCGCTCGAGCGACATGCGCGACCAAGCTTTGGCTGCGGCGACCGAGTAGTCCCACGAACCACCGCGAATCACGCCCTTTTGGGTACGCGGCGGCAAGATTGGGTCGACCGCTTCTTCCTTCGTGTAGGTCTCGTAATCGTCGGCGACCCACTCCCAAACGTTGCCGGCCATGTCGTAGGCGCCGAATGGGCTCTTGCCTTCGACGGTCGTGGCGACTTCGAACGTGCCTTTGCGCGCGCCGCATGTTCCTTCGGCGCCGCCCGTGATGGCGAAGTGGCACGAGTGCGATTCGCCTTCGCCCCATGGGTAGCTGCGCCCGTCGGTGCCGCGTGCGGCGTATTCCCATTCGGCTTCGGTCGGGAGGCGCTTGCCCTCGTGCTTGCAGAATGCAAGCGATTGCTCGTACGTCACGCAGTTGACGGGTTGGCGCGCGAAGCTCGGATCAGTGATCGAGTTGCACGTGGTGCTCGAGGTGACGATGCCGTGCCCACGGGGACCCGCCGTGCGAAACCGCGGCGCGGCGCATGCCTTTTCGCGCACGCATGCGGCGTATGCGTCGACGGTGACTTCGGTGGCGTCGATGTAGAAGTCGCGTGTGATGCGCACTGGGTGCTGAGGTTTTTCGGCGCGCCCGGCGGTGTCGCTGCCCATCGTGAATTTCCCCGCGGTGACCATCACCATGCCGTGGGGCATCACGGACGCGTCGAGCTCGACCATCGGCGCGACGCTCGCGACGGCGCTCGGCACGGCGCGCGCGACCGAGCTCGAGCTCGTGACGGCAACGCCGCTCGCGCTCGCCGATGCGGAGCCCGTGGGGTTCGCGGATTTCTCGGCTTCGCGCATGCCGATGAACGCACCAACCACGACGATCATGGTGACTGCGAGCGCGCCGATCCAAACGACGCGCCGCTTGCGTTGCTCGCGCAGCATCACCGTGATGGTTCCCGTGCCCGTGATGCCGCTCGGTGCGCTCGGCGGGGCCTGCGGTGGAACGTAGACCTCGCTCTTCTCGAGCTCCTTCGCAGAATCGAGCACTGGAACCGCGGGCGCTTTCGGAACGCGCAAATCCGGACCAAGCGAAACGGCGGGCGGACGAATGCTCGAAATTTTGGGGCGATCGATCGCTGCCAAGAGTGCGTCCCAAAATTCGCCGGCCGTCACGAATCGTTTCTTCGCGTCGATCTCGAGAGCGCGCGCGACGACGCCTTCGACGGCATCGCCAACCATGACGCCCTTCGCGCGAAGCGTGGGTCGGTGCGCGGCATCGCTGGTGGCGACGTAGAGTTGCACGGGGTCTTCGCCTTCGAGCGCAGGTGCGCCCGTCACGAGCTCGACCAAGATGAGCGCGAGCGCGTAGACGTCAGTCCACGTTCCCGTCGGTCCGAACTTTCGCGAGAACTGCTCGGGCGCGCCATAGCGCGGCGTGAACGCTTGCATGCCGGAGCCGAGACCATCGTGTGGGCTCGCTTGCGTCGTTTCGTCCGTCGGTGCTTTCGCGATCCCGAAGTCCACGACCTTGAGAGTGAGCCGCCCGCCTACATCGGTGAGCATCATGTTGGCCGGCTTCACGTCGCGGTGCGAGACGCCTTGATCGTGCGCGCACGCAAGACCACGCGCGGCCGGCTCGAGCAGCGCGATGGCTTCGTCGAGTGGCATCGTGGTTCCGCGCCGGCCGCGGAGCTCACGGTCGAGCGAGGTGCCGTCGAGCCACTCGAGAACGAGATAGGGCGTCTCGAGCATTTTCGGCGACGTCGCCACGCCGACATCGAGCGCCTGAACGACATCGGCTGTCGCGCGCGAGAGGCGATGGAGCAGCCGACCTTCCGCCAAGAACTTCTTCAAGAACGCGTCGCGCACCGCAGGCTCGAGGTTCTTGTTCACCTTGAGGCATTTGACCGCGACGGTCTGCTCGAAGCCGAGATGGTGTGCTCGATACACCACCCCGAACCCACCCTCGCCAACGACCGATTCGATTCGGTACTTGTCGTCGAGGACATGGCCAACCCAGCCAAAGGGGTCTTCGCGGGGGGGCATCGATCGAGGGGTTCGAGGGCGCCTGGACTCTACTTGATTTGACCCACTTCGCGTGCTACTGAAATTGAAAGTCACATTCATGAACCTCCTCGATCTACCGATTGCTGCGTCTGCACGCGTCGCCATGCTCCGGCTGGACGACGCTGAGGCCGCACACGTACGCGCGATCGGCGTCTTCGAAGACGAAGTCGTGACCGTGCTCCGTCGCGCCCCGTTCGGCGGCCCGGTCCACCTCCGCACGAGCAGCGGCGGCGAGTTCGCGCTTTGTGCTCGCATCGCTGCGAAGATCGAAGTGAAGGTCGACGAGCTCGGCGAAGCGGCGGAGTGATTGACGTCGCGCTCCTGGGTCGCCCGAACGCGGGCAAGTCGTCGCTCTACAATGCGGTAACGGGCGGCAACGCGAAGGTCGGAAATTTTCCCGGCATCACCGTCGATGTCCTCGAGAGCTTGGCGCCTCTTCCCGGTGGCGGGAATGCCCGCATCCTCGATTTGCCCGGCGTGTACTCGCTCGGCGCCACGACGGACAAAGACTCCGACGAAGGCCAAGCACGCGCGTGCCTCGATCGCCTCGGCAAGAGCGGCGAGCCGTTCATCATCGCGCAAGTGATCGACGCAACGCAGCTCGCGCTCTCGCTTCGGCTCACCCAGGAGCTGCTCGCGAAAAAATGTCCGGTCATCGTGATCGTCACGCAACGCGACGCGCTCGCTGCATCGGGTGGTGAGCTCGATGCAGATGCGCTCTCGAAAGAGCTCGGCGTGCCGGTCATCGCCGTAAGCGCGCGTGACTCGGATGTTCGCCAGCGCGTGCTCGCAGCCGTGCACGATCTCGACGCTCGCGGTTTGCCGCCCTCCGATGCGCGCAAGCTCGTTCCGCGCGCGGTCGCCGAGCGCGTGTTGCGTCGCGAGACGAAGAGCGCACGCAAGACGGAGCGCGCCGACGCGATTCTGCTGCATCCCATTTTCGGCCCCATCGTGTTCGTCGCCGTGATGACGACCCTATTTTCAGCCGTATTTCTCGTCGCCGACCCAGCGTCGACCGCGCTCGATGCCCTTCTCGGCGTCCTCTCGAAGCGCATCATGGCCGCGTGGGGCGCGCACTGGTGGACGTCCCTCGTGTGCGACGGGATCGTCGGCGGCGCCGGCACCGTCCTCGCGTTCTTGCCGCAGATCGTGGTGCTCACCGTCGCGCTCGAGATCATCGACGCATCGGGTTACCTCGCGCGTGGTGCATTCCTCGTCGATCGCGTCCTGCGCATCGCGGGCCTCGGCGGGAAATCGTTCGTGCCACTCCTCACCGCACATGCGTGCGCCGTTCCGGCAATCGCCGCGACGCGCATCGTTCGCGATCCGAGGCAGCGCCTTCGCACGCTACTCGTGCTGCCGCTCATGACGTGCTCGGCGCGCATTCCCACATATGCGCTCCTCATCGCGGCATTCTTTCGCCATCGCGGCGCGCTCTTCCAAGCGGCGCTTTTCGTATGCTTGTATACTGCAGGCATTCTCGCGGGTTTCGTGGCGTCACTCGTGATCGGCAAGACCACCGAGCGCCACGGCTCGCGTTCGCTTCCGCTCGTTCTCGAGATGCCTTCGTATCGCGTTCCGCAAGTGCGGGTCATCGCGCGAATGGCCGCGCGCGCCGTTGCGCGTTTTCTCCGCGAGGTCGGCACGGTCATCGTGGTCGCGTCGATTGCTCTCTGGGTGCTTCTCAAAGTTCCCGCGCCAGGAACGAACACGAGCATTGCCGTCGCCATCGGGCACGCCGTCGAGCCGATCACGAAACCGCTCGGGTTCGATTGGCGCATCAACGTCGGCCTCATCGGCAGCTTCGGTGCGCGCGAGCTCATGGTCTCGACTCTCGGCGTCACCTACGGCGTCGAGCAAACCGGGAAAAACGCGGACGTGATCTCACTCGCCGATCGCCTCGGAACGGACCCAGCGTACAGCACCGCGACCGCGCTCGCACTGATGGCGTTCTTCGTGCTCGCCTGCCAGTGCATGAGCACCGTGGCTGCGCTCAAGCGCGAAACGAAGGGCTGGAAGGTTCCAATCTTCGTCCTCGCATACACCTACGCTGCCGCATACGTCGCTGCGCTGATCACGTTCCAAATCGCGCGCCTCGTCTCATGAAAGTCAAACGCATCGTTGCCAATATCGCTACGCCGGATCCCGCGGCGGCCGCTCGGTTTTATCGCGGCGTTCTCGGGCTCGAGATCATGATGGATCTCGGTTGGATCGCGACCTATGGATCGCGCGAGAAAACGAGCGTTCAGATCAGCTTCGCGAAAGAAGGCGGGTCGGGGACGCCAACGCCGGACTTATCAATCGAAGTGGACGATCTCGATGCCGTGTTGCGACGCGTGAAGAAAGCGAAGATCGCGATCGAGTATGGGCCCGTCAAAGAACCATGGGGCGTGAGGCGATTTTTCGTGCGCGATCCGTTCGGAAAGCTCGTCAACATTCTGTCGCACGGTTAGGCGCTACTTTGCGATTCGGCGGATCTCGCCGCTTGTCTCGTTCGACCAGAAGACGCTCAGCGCATCGAGTGCGAGCGCGTATGCGTCTGATTGGCTCGTGGCGAGCGGCGAGGGCGTCGCGCACGAGTTCAGCGTGCATTTGTAGACGCCGCCGGTGGTCGTGCCGAGCTCGGTCCAGTAGACGCTGGTGGCGTCGGTGCGGATCATGCCGATGCGGGTCCCCGCGACTGCGGCGCGATAGACCGACGCGCTTCCACCGAGCGTCGCCACCGAGTGGATCGCATTCGCAGTGCCGACGCCGAAGTAAACCGTGCTGCCTTGAACAGCGAGCCCGCCGTAGTCCTGGCTGGTGTTGTCGAGGGTGACCGTCGATTGCGACTGGAGAATTCCCACGGGTGCTTTGATGACACCACCATTCTTGTTCGCGGTGTCGGCGGTGTACGTGCTGGCGTTGAGCCAGTAGACCTCGCCCGAGCTGATGAGAATGTTTGCGGGGTTTGGTTGGTCCGCGGAGACGAGCCGCGAATACGAGCCGCCCACGAACGGCACCGATGCGACGAAGCCGCCGGTTTGCTGATTGTATTGCGTGTACACGGCGAAGTAGACGCGACTGTTCACGAGGTCGAGGGCCGTATCGGCGACCGACGGCACCGCGACAAGCGATTGCGGCGCGCCGCCACACGATGGCAACGTGCAGCGGTAGATGTTGCCCGAGCAATAGAAGTAGGCATCGGTGCCTGTGACTTGAAGGCCGCTGCAATATCCCGATGCGCCTGCGTCGTAGAGTGTCGAGCCGTTACTCCCGTCGAAGTCGCTGACGAAGACGCCGCCGTTCTGACTGAGGGCGACGCCACGTGCCCAATACAGCTTGGTCGCCGTCGCGAAGATCGACGCCACGTTTTTCTGTCCGGTGACGGGCGTCGCAAATTCGCACTTGCTCGCGGTGCATAGGCCGCCGACGCAATCGTGACCACATGTGCCGCAGTTTTTCGGATCGCTCGTCAAGTCGGTGCTGCACGGTCCGTCGGGAGCGACGTCCACGACGACGACGTCCTGCACGACGACGTCGGCCGTTACGGCGTCGACGCCTGCATCCGTTCCGCCGGCGTCCGTCACGATGTTGTTGTCACCGACGCAACCAACCGCCGCAAGCGCCATCACGAAGCAAGGTTCCCATCGCATGGACGAAGCTTAGCGCGCGCCCTCGAGCGAGGAAGGCGCTACCTTTGCATCAACATCGTCACGGCGAAATCGCGAGCGTCACGCACACCCAATCGCCGGTCGAATTGTTGCAGTCTGCAAGTTGCGTTTGTGCGGCTGCGCCGTCGGTGGGAGCGAGATCGCCGTTTGGGTTGCCTTCGGGGTCTTGCTCTTGCGTGAACGTCTGCAGCGGCACGCCTGCACATCCCCATCGCACCGCGATGTAATACGCGACGCCGCCCGGCACCGTGCTCACGGGACCGCACGAAACGAGGCCAGCGTCGACACCCGTCGAAATCTTCGAATCGACGAGCGCAGCGCCCGCGGTGCCGCCGCGGTAGACGTCGATGGTGCAGTCGGTGAACGAGTTCGAGCCTTGTGGTGTCACCCTGAACGCGAATGCGCCGCCATCGAAGCTCGATTGGACGACGCCCCACCACACCATCGCTTGCACACCACCGGCCGTAACGCTGTTCGGAAAACGCGCGGGCCCGACCTCGTTGGGCGAGAGCGATGTTATGGCGGTCAGATCGGCGATGGTCACGGACGCAGCCATGTCGCATCCAATGATCACCAAGTCTCCGGCGCGCGCGCTGTATGCAGCCGTCGTGACGGAGCCGCCATCGCTCGAGACGATGAACTCGGATTCGACGCGCTGCCAAGCAGCATCACCAACATCGATGCGTGCATCGGTGGCGCCGGCATCTCCCGCGTCGAGTGAAGAGGCATCGACCGTGCTCGCGTCGCCCGTGACGTCCGAGAGATCCGGAAAGAGACCGCAAGCCATCACCATCGCAATGAGCGAGCTCGAGATGGCGATTCGAAGCGGCATCGCGGGTGCGGGCTGAGTCACGATTGTCGTCGATGATACGTTAAAGGACGTGCGAAAGGGATGGGCCAGCCGAACCGCGATGTGGGTCTCCGCGATGCGAGGGCTTGCGGGTCTCGACGACCCCGCGATTGTGAGTGATCCCGTTGCGGTCGCTCTCTTGCCAATGCGATATCGCATCGCGCTGCGCGCAGCCGAGCGTGCTCCGAACGTTTCGCGTATAGCGCTTCGGACACTCGCGCTCGCGACGCGGAATTTGTCTCGGCACCTTGCGCTTCGCACGCGCGCGATCGACGACGTCATCATGCGCGAGGCGCGCGCGGGCTCCGAGCAGCTCGTTCTTCTCGGCGCCGGGTTCGACGCGCGAGCGTGGCGGCTCGATGGGCTCGCGAACACGACGGTGTTCGAAGTCGATCACCCAGACACGCAAGCGCACAAACGAGACAGTGTGCGCAAACGCGTTGTCTCGGCGCCAACGCCGCCCGCGCGCAACGTCGTGTGGGCGTCGATCGATTTTCAAAAACAAACGGTCGACGAAGTCCTCGAGCGCGCGGGCCACGATGCCACGCGCCCGACGACCTTCGTGTGGGAAGGCGTCACGATGTACCTCGACGCAAACGCCATCGACGCCACACTCGCTGCCGTGTCGCGCCGCGCAGCGCCGAAATCGTGCCTCGCGATGACGTACCACGACGTTTCGATGGGCCTCGAGCTCCTCGCGCTCGACGTCATGGTTCGCGTTGCCGGCGAGCCGTTTCGAACGCGCATGAAACCCGATGAAGTGCGCACGCTCTTGGCGAAGCACGCTCTGAAAGTGGAAACCGACGAAGGCCTCTCGGACTGGAGCGAGACGTACTTGCACGAGCGTGGCTACGCGAGCGGGGAGAGACTCGCCGTCGCGCGGAGGCTATAAGAAGACATGCGCTTCACGTTCGTTCTCTTGGTCCTCGCCGCGTGCGGCGGTAGCGGCAGCGACGACTCCTCGACCATCGACGCAGGCGACGAAACTTCGAGCGACGTCACGACGCAGGCCGATGCGCAAACGAGCGACGTGAAGATCGCAGACGTCGCGACCGAGCAACCCACGAGCTCAATCGTTCCGCCACTCGGGGGTTCGTCGAATGGCTCGGGCGGCGCGTCGAATCTTTCGGGCGCCTCCGAGAAGGCCGGAAGCATCAACTATCAACTCATCGTGCCCGCCACGCCAAGCAAGCCCTCGCCATTTCTTCTCGTATACAGCGGCACCGAAGGCGGCGCCGCGATGACGAGCAACTTGATTTCCGTCGGCCCAACGACCGGAACCGACGGCTTCATCCGCGCCGTGCTCGATGGCGTCGTCTACAACGCGAACGGCGCAGCCGGCGCAACCGTGCTCGACGACGTGCGCGCGAAGTACGACATCGACAACGATCGCACATACCTCCTCAGCGAATCCGCGGGGACGGGCTCGGGCCTCATGCTCGGCTTCCATTTGCGCCAAGAATATTTCGCAGCGTATTGGGTGAACGACGTGAACACGACCGACTCGCCCGCACAAAACGCATCGGCGCTCGGGTTCCAACCGTGGGGCCAAGTGGGCCCCGGTGGCGACCTGGTCGACGCGAACTTCATCGTGAACGCCATGAAAACAGCCGGCTACCGCACGCCAACGCCGGCACCATACAACGGCACAGGCTCTGGAACGCACGGCGATCCGAATCAGTTCATCGCCGCGGTCACCTTCTTTCCGGGCAAGACCCGCTAAGTCGCGCGCGCGCGAGCTACTTCGCGTTGAAGTCGAAGTAGAGGACGTCGGACCATTCGATGCCGAGCTCTTCATCCCATTTCTTGCCGATGGTCGAGAGCCACCGGTTTTCTTTTCCGGCGATCGCTCGATCGACCTTCTTCGTGATCGTCCCGACGTCCTTGATGAACGCCTTTGCGCACGCCACGAGACCGCCGCCCTCCATGTCGTAAATTTCCCCGGCATCGATGAGGATGAATTTGCCGACGTACTTCTTGTGAGCGAGCACCGTCTTCGTCGTCGCAACGGCTTTGGCGAACACCTTCGGAGTTTTCACCTTCACCTTGCCGAGCGCGTCGAGAAACTGCAGCAGCCGATCGCGACCGCCCTCGAACTCGCCGGCGACACCGATCTCCTGCGTCCAAATGCACGACTGACATCGCTTGGGGCTGGCGCTCACCAAAATCTTGTGCGCGAGCGGAACGTCCCAAGCCCACTCGCTCAAGCTGCGAACGGGTTTGGCTTTCTTCTTCTTCGTCGGGATGGTGTCGACTGTGTAGACGTACGAGCGATTCGACATGCCGCGATGATACCCCAAGAAATGCCGCCGATAAGGCATCTTGCGGTATTTCATCGGTGTATTACGATGCACCGATATATGGATCTGGTCGCCACGTCTGATCTGCTTGGCCTCTTTGCCGAGCCGACGCGCGTTCGGCTGCTGCGGCTGCTGACGGAGCACGAGCTCTCCGTGGCGGAGCTCGTCGCTGTGACCGACGTCGCGCAGTCGAGCGTGTCGACGCATCTCGGTAAGCTGCGTGATGCGGGCCTCGTGCGCGATCGCAAGAACGGCACGTCCACCTATTACGCGCTCGCGTCCAACATGCCGCCTTCGGCAAAGGACATTTGGGAGCTCGTCTCGAAGGGCGTCAGCGACGCCGTGCTCGCGAGCGATCGCGCGCACGCCACGCGAGTTCTCCGCGCGCGTCGTGGTGGGTTTCCAGAAGCGATCGCAGGGGAGATGGAGCGGCACTACTCGCCGGGTCGCACGTGGGAGTCGCTCGCGTTCGGCATGGTCGGTCTCTTGCGGCTCGGTCGCGTTCTCGATGTCGGCGCGGGGGATGGGGCGGTCGCCGAGATGATTGCGCCGCGCACGGACGCCATCACGTGCATCGACGCAAGCGAGCCGATGGTGGCCGCGGCGAAGAAGCGGCTCGCGCGATTCGAGCACGCGCGCGTGGCGCACGCAGACATGCACGCGCTTCCGTTCGCCGACGGCGCCTTCGATCAAGTCGTGATGCTCAACGTGCTCGTTCACTCCGGCGCGCCGGCCGACGCCATCGGCGAAGCGGCTCGCGTGCTCGCGCGAGGCGGCGATGTCGTCATCGTCACGCTCGATGCGCACGAGCACGCCGATGCGGCGAAAACCTGGGGCCACTCCCAACCTGGCATTTCGCCGGCCGCGCTTCGTCGGATGCTCGGTCGCGCCGGGCTCGAGGTCGAGCGTTGTGAAGTGGCGACGCGCGAACGGCGCGCGCCGCGTTTCGGAGTCGTCGTGGGTTACGCGCACAAGCAAGGGAAGTCCAAGTCATGAGCAGCATCGAGTCGCTCGCCAAAGAACGCATTCTCATCATCGATGGCGCGATGGGCACCATGGTGCAGCAGCACCACCTCGGCGAAGGCGACTACCGCGGCAAGCGCTTCGCGAGCCACCCGCGCGACCTCAAGGGCAACAACGATCTCCTCGTGCTCACGAAGCCCGACATCATTAAGGGCATCCACGCCGCGTACCTCGACGCAGGCGCCGACATCATCGAGACGAGCACCTTCAACGCGAACGTGCTCGTGCAAGCCGACTACGGCCTCGAGTCGATCGTGCACGAGCTCAACGTCGTCGCTGCGTCGCTCGCGACCGAAGCCGCACGCGAAGCGCAAAAGCGAGATGGTCGCCCGCGCTTCGTCGCCGGCGCGCTCGGGCCCACGGGCAAAACGCTCTCGCTCTCACCCAAGGTCGACGATGCATCGTATCGCGCAGTCACGTTCGACGAAGTAAAGCAATCGTACGTCGAGCAAACACGCGCGCTGCTCGAAGGCGGCGTCGATGTGCTTTTGGTCGAGACGATCTTCGACACGCTGAACGCCAAGGCCGCGCTCGTCGCGATCGAAGAAGTCTTCGAGGCGCGCAAACAGCGACTGCCCGTGATGATCTCCGTCACCATCACGGATCAAAGCGGCCGCACGCTTTCGGGCCAAACCATCGATGCGTTCTGGCAATCGGTGACGCATGCGCGGCCGATCTCGGTTGGCGTCAACTGCGCGCTCGGCGCGGCGCAAATGCGGCCCTACGTGGAGCGACTCGCGCTCGTGTCGGATGTCTTGGTGAGCGCGTATCCGAACGCGGGGTTGCCCAATCCGCTCGCGGCAACCGGTTACGACGAGATGCCCGAAGAAACCGCGGAGCAGCTCGCAGAATGGGCCTCGGCCGGGCTCGTGAACATCGTCGGTGGTTGCTGCGGCACCACGCCGGATCACATTCGCGCGATTGCGCGCGCCGTCGAACGGAAAACGCCGCGCGTGCCGAGCGCGCCCGATCACGTAACGCGCTTCTCCGGTCTCGAGACGTACGAGATCCGCGCCGACTCGAACTTCAGCATGATCGGCGAGCGCACCAACGTCACCGGCTCCGCGAAATTCGCCGACTTGATTCGCGCCGGCGATTTCGTCAAGGCCACCGAGGTCGCGCTCGATCAAGTGCGCGGCGGCGCAAACCTCCTCGACGTGAACATGGACGAAGGCATGCTCGACGGCGAAAAGTCGATGGCCAAATTCCTCGACATCGTCGCTACCGAGCCCGAAATCGCGCGCCTGCCGATCATGATCGACAGCTCGAAGTGGAGCATCCTCGAAGAGGGGCTCAAGCACGTTCAAGGCAAGAGCGTCGTCAACTCGATCAGCCTCAAAGAAGGCGAAGAAGACTTCCTCAAGAAGGCGCGTCACGTGCGTCGCTTCGGCGCCGGCGTCGTCGTCATGGCGTTCGACGAAAAAGGTCAGGCCGACACGGTCGAGCGCAAAGTCTCCATCTGCCAGCGCGCCTATCGATTGCTCACCAAGGTCGTTGGGTTTCCCGCCGAGGACATCATCTTCGATCCGAACGTGCTCGCCATCGCAACCGGTATCGAAGAGCACAACCCCTACGCGAAAAATTTCATCGAAGCGGCGCGCCTCATCAAAGCAACGTGCCCCGGCGTGAAAATCTCGGGCGGCATCTCGAACCTTTCGTTCTCGTTCCGCGGCAACAACCTCGTACGCGAAGCGATTCACACCGCATTCTTGTTCCACGCAATCGCCGCCGGGCTCGACATGGGCATCGTCAACGCGGGTCAGCTCGGCGTCTACGCAGACATTCCGAAAGAGCTCCTCGAGCACGTCGAAGACATCCTCTTCGATCGCCGCCCCGATGCCACCGAGCGCATGGTGGAGCTCGCCGAGCGCGTGAAGGGCTCCGGAAAAAAGAAGGAGCTCGATCTCGCCTGGCGGGAGGACCCCGTACAGAAACGCATCGCGCATGCGCTCGTCGCGGGCATCGTCGACTTCATCGAGGCCGACGCCGAAGAGGCGCGCAAGCTCTACGGCAAACCGCTCAGCGTCATCGAAGGTCCGTTGATGGACGGCATGAAGATCGTCGGCGATCTCTTCGGCGCCGGGAAAATGTTTTTGCCCCAGGTCGTGAAGAGCGCGCGCGTGATGAAGCGCGCCGTCGCGTACCTCGAGCCGTACATGGCCAAGGAAAAACAAGAGGGCCAAACGAACGGCCGCGTGCTCCTCGCCACGGTGAAGGGCGACGTGCACGACATCGGCAAGAACATCGTGGCCGTCGTGCTCGCGTGCAATAGCTACGAGGTGATCGACCTCGGCGTCATGGTCTCGTGCGAGACGATCTTGAAGACGGCCAAAGAGCGCGACGTCGACGTCATTGGCCTCTCGGGTCTCATCACGCCTTCGCTCGACGAGATGACGCATGTCGCAAAAGAAATGGAGCGCCTTCACATCGAGCTGCCGCTGCTGATCGGTGGCGCGACGACCAGCCGCCAGCACACGGCCGTGAAGATCGCTCCGGCCTACCATCACGACGCGATCGTTCACGTGCTCGATGCGTCGCGCGCGGTCGGTGTCGTGGCTTCGCTGCTCGACGACGTGAAGAAGGCCGAGCTCGTGAAGACCAATGCGGCCGAGCAGGCGATGCTCCGCGATCTGCACGCCAACAAAACCAAGAAGGACGTCACGCCGCTCGCGGAGGCGCGCGCGAAGGCTCCCGCGCTCCGGTGGCGGCCCGAGGACGTGACGACGCCAGACTGGGTTGGCGTGCGAAAAACGCGGAAAATCCCACTGGAAGAGGTTGCAAAGTACATCGATTGGACGTTCTTCTTCGCCGCATGGGACATCGCGGGAAAGTACCCGGAAATCCTCGCGCACCCCGAACGCGGCGCCGCAGCGCGCGATCTCTTCGACGCGGGCAAGAATCTCCTCGCGAAAATCATCGCCGACAAATCGCTCGAAGCGCACACGGCAACGGCGTTCTTCCCGGCCTACGCCGAAGGCGACGACATCGTGCTGCCCGATCACGATGCGCGCTTCACGTTTTTGCGCCAACAGATGCCGCAGTTCCGGTGTCTCGCCGATTTCGTCGCGCCTCGAGCGAGCGGGCTGGCAGATCACATCGGCGCGTTCGCCGTGACGATCACCGGAGCCGACGCGCTCTCGAACGAGTACGCAAAGAAGCTCGACGACTACAGCGCCATCATGGTGAAGGCGCTCGCCGATCGCCTCGCGGAAGCACTCGCCGAGATGACGCACGAGCATGCACGTCGCGCGTGGTACGGCAAAACCGAATCACTCGACCAGGGCGCGCTCATCGCAGAAAAATATCGCGGCATCCGGCCCGCGTTCGGTTACCCCGCGTGTCCCGATCACCGCGACAAGGGAACGCTCTTCCGGCTCCTCGGCGCAGAAGAAGTCGGCGTGAGCCTCACCGAGTCGTACGCGATGCTTCCCGCATCGAGCGTGAGCGGCATCTATCTCGGTCACCCCGACGCGCGCTACTTCAACGTCGGACGCATCGGTCGCGATCAGCTCGAGGACTACGCGCGCCGCCGCGGCGAGACGGTCGCCGAGTGCGAGAAGTGGCTCGCGCCGAGCTTGTGATGTTTCAGCGACGCGTCGGAGCGCTCGGGTGGGGTCTTCGCGAGCGCCGCGCTGTCACGGGCGGGCTTACGTGGCTCGCCACACACCGTAGCCATCGCCGTGAGCCACGCTTTCATTGTTGCGTCTGCACGATCGTCACGGACACGTGCCGCGGTCTCGACGGGACGAACTGCGCGCGCTTGATGGTCGCAATCATGCAGTCGGCGACCGATTGTGAAATGCCGATGATGCGCGAGTTGCTCGTATCGATGACGCTGCCGTTCGCTGCGATGTTGACGTAGACGACGACCCTTCCAACCATGTTCGGATCTTGTGCGAGCCCTTGATTCGCGCACGCGCGAAAACGCGAACGAAGCGCGGCGATGATGCGGTCGTCATCGGCGACGCCGCTCTCGATTGTGGTGTTGATCTGCACGGTGGGCTTCGATGTGTTGTTCGTCGTGGCGCCGCATGATGCCCTCACGCCGCCCGTTCCCGCGCCAGCGCCAATGCGCAATTGCGATGTGCTCGTCGATGATGTCGATGTCGTCGGCGTCGCCGTCGGCGAGGGGTCCGCGCTCGCGCTGGACGTCGCGCTCGCTATCGTGCTCGCAAGTGGCGCAACCTCACGCACGGCGTCGGGCGCTTCGTGACGATGACACGCTTCGCTCACCCCGAGCACCGCAGCCATCGCGGTGAGCCAAGCTTTCTCCACCATCGAACGAGACTAGCGATTCTTCGAGAAGTCTTCGAGGGCTTCGATGACGTCGTCGTCTGCGGTATCGCTCGGGACGACTTGCACCTGACCATCGACGTCGTCTTCGGAGAGGATCACGATCTCGGGATCGCTGTCGGGGCGCGGCGGCATCGATGAGGCGCGACGCACGTTGCTGATCGATGGCACACGCGGCACCGCGACCGCGCCGAGTGCGAGCGCGCAATTGACGACGACGGCGGCGATGTTGTCGCGGGCGTCGGATTCGAGCGTCTTCGTGACGAGGCCGCGCGCGATTTCGTCGGCGGTGCGATCGACGGCGAGCATGTCGCCGATGGTGTCTTCGTCGATGTAGTCGGAGAGGCCGTCGCTGCAGAGCAAGTATTTGTCACCGGCGAGCATGCGATGCGAGCGCACCGAGATGCGCACGTTGGGCTCCATTCCGAGCGCGCGTGTGACGACGTTCGGTGGGAGCCGTGCGAGTGCGGCGTCGTCGATGTTGGGGCGCATCTCGAGAGCGTCGTTGATGAGCGAGTGATCGTGCGTCAAAAGCTCGAGCACGCCATCGCGCCAGCGGTAGCAGCGACTATCGCCAACATGCGCGACGTGAATCGTGCCCGTCGCGGGAAAGCACGAGAGCGCAACGGCGGTCGTGCCCATGCCGCGGAGCTTGTTCGAGGTCTTCGCGATTTCGAGGATGTCCTCGTTGGCTTTTTGAAGCGCGGTCGCGAGGCGGCGCGCGGCGATCGCGAGACCGAATGCGTCGAGGTCGGGCTCCACTGCGCCGTGCCCCGTGGCCTCGAAAAAATTCGCGATGGCGGTCGTTGCGAGAGCGCTCGCCACGTTGCCTGCGTTGTGCCCGCCTGCGCCGTCGGCGAGGATGAAGAGCGCGAGATCAGGCCGCAGAAGAATCGAGTCTTCGTTGTGGCGCCGAACTTTACCGATGTCGGTCGCGCCCGCTGCCGTCAATGTCAGCGGAAGAAAATGACGCGTATGATCGCTCATCGCGGCCGACGATATCATGTCAGTCGAGATAGCGCGGCTCGTCTGTTGGTCATGCACAGAACCATCATCATTGGCGATTTGCACGGGTGCTTCGACGAAGCCCTCGCGCTGCTCGATGGCCTCGGGGTAACGCTCGGCGCCGCCGATCGCGTCATCTTCGCGGGCGACCTCGTCGACCGCGGCCCGAAATCTCGGGAGTGCGTCGAGCTCGCGATGAAGCACGAATGCGTCCTCGGCAACCACGAGGAAAAACACATCCGCGAAACCGACCACCACCCCGAGACGCGCCGCGTCCTCGAGAAGCGTCACTACGATTATTTCTCGAAGCTCCCGACGTTCATCCGCTTGCCCGACCACAACGCGGTCGTCGTGCACGCGGGCGTGATGCCGAACGTCCCCATCGAGTCGCAAGACCCGTATCATCTATTGCATGCACAATGCATCCATCCTCCAGCGCGCAAAAGCTTCTGGCCGTCGAAGGCTCCAAGCACGCACACGTTCTGGACGAACCACTGGCGCGGCCCCGAGCGCGTGATTTTCGGCCACACGGTCGTCGACAAACCGCTCGTGACCGATCACGCCGTCGGTATCGACACCGGTTGCGTCTTCGGCGGCCCGCTCACCGCCGTGGTTTTGCCGGGGTGGCAATTCGTCACCGTGCCGTCGCAGCAACCCACGCGTGCGGATCGGCGCATCGCCCGCATCCGGATTCATGGGGACGCGAACGCATTTTCTTGATCATCGCGTCACCAGAGCAACATCGGTAGCGCCGCCGCCTTCCTTCTCGAGGTGGCTCAGCACGGTGCGGCGGCCGGCGAAAAAGATTGTCGATTCGGCGATCGTGACCTTCGGTTGACCCTGCGTGTCGCGCATGAATTCCACGCTCACGATGGCGGGCTCCCACGAGTGGAAGCGATCGGCGCGGGCTTTGACTTCGAGGCGTTCGGCTGGCGAGTGCGTCGAGATGTTCGACCAGCCGCGGTCGTCGACGAGCGCGAGCGTGTAGCGCGACATCTTCGAGGTGCCCGGTGAGCTGTCGGTGAGCTCGATGTCGATCGTTCGCTGAACTGCAGGCGGCGGCGTTTCGTGTGGCGCTGCGACGGCGATCGTTTTCGTCGGCGCTGCGGCGCAACCGGCGAGGAGCAACGAAGAGATGCAAAGTGCACGCATTTGGAAAGACCTCCTTGGTCGAGCCGCTCTATCGCAACGCCCGTGCCATGCGCTTCTTCGCGCACTTACGCGCGCGCGCCACCGTGATCGCGACAACGTGTCAACGCACGCGCGTCGCTTCCGCCGGATCGTCAAAGTTGATACGAGGCTTCCATGACGGAAATCGGTGAAGTGCTCAACGAAGCGGTCGAGAAAGCACACGAGTCGAAGCTCAACACGATCGTCGCGGTGTGCGTCGCGCTCGTCGCCACGTTCATGTCGCTATGCAACGTGAAGGCCGGCAACATCATCCAGCAGATGTCGCTCACGCAGGCCGAAGCCGTCGACGAGTGGTCGTACTACCAAGCCAAAGGCACCAAAGAGAACATCGCCTCCGCCTCCGCCGACGCGCTCGAGCTCCAACGCGACGTCGCGCCGAACATCACACCGGAACAAAAAAAGACGTTCGACGACGCAATCGCCAAGCAGCGCGCGAACGCCAAGAAGTACGAAAAAGAAAAAGACGAAATCAAAGCAAAGGCTCAAGGGTTCGAGAAACACCGAGACGAGCTCGACATCCACAACGACCAATTCGACATGGCCGAAGCACTCATGAGCGTGGCCATCGCGCTCTTCGGCGTCACCGCGCTCACCCAAAAGAGGTGGATGCTCTTCATCGCAGGCGCTTTCGGCGGTTTTGGCGCGATCATGGGCATCGCCGGGTTTGCGAAGCTCGCCTTCCACCCCGAGTTTTTGGCGCGCCTTTTGGGCTGATTTCAGAAGCCTTCAGACGACGCGCACGCCGCCTGGTGCTTCTCTTCGAGGCACCATGAAGCGTGCAATCTGCATCGTTTTGGCGTGCGCTGGCTGCTCGAGCGCGCCACGTGATTTTTCGACCGACGACGCAGGCGTGGCGCCCGACGTCGCCGCGGCCGACCCGTGCGCCGGGGGATATCCGCTCGGGCCATACGGCACGGGCGCAGGTCAAACCGTCAATCCGGGTTTGCAGTGGCAGGGATACTTGCCGTCCACCGCGTCGTCCGTCGGCGCGAACGATCTCTTCGATTGCGATGGGAGCAAGGGTATCAACGCGCTCGTGTTCGATGTCGCGGCCGAGTGGTGTGCGGCGTGTCAGTCGCAAGCGTCGTCGATGAATTCGCTGACGACGCCGGACGCGACGCTCGGCATCAAAGTCGTGACGCTCGTCGTTCAAGACAACAGCGAAGCGCCTGCGACGATCAAGACGGCGCAAGATTGGAAGAACCAATACTCGCTCACCGACGTGACGGTGTGCGCCGACCCTGCGTTCTCGTTTGCGCCTGCCAATGTGTCGTCGGTGGACTTGCCCGTCACCGTCATCGTCGATCCGCGGACGATGAAGATCATGCAAGTGCAGCAGGGTTACATCGCAGCGTACCCGGTGCAGCCAAACGCCACAGCCGTTGCGATCGCCAAGAAAAACGGTGGGGGGTCGTTATAATGAGGGCATGTGCCGCAACATCCGCGTTCTGCACCACTTCCAGCCGCCCACCACCAAAGACGAGATGCGCGCCGCCGCGCTCCAATACGTCCGCAAGGTTTCCGGAACCCAGAAGCCGCCCGCAACTGACGAGGCCGCATTTACCAAGGCGATCAACGACGTGACCGCCGCGACCGAGCGCCTCCTCAAAGCCCTTCACCCGCCGAAGAGCGAGCCACGAACGCGCGAAGGCGAACGCGAGAAAGCCCGCGCGCGATGGAAGAAGCGAGAAGCCGCCGTGGTGCCTTGAGTCGGGACGGTTAGGCGTGCTATCGGTCCCCGCGAGAACGCTCGGGGTAGGCGCGGGGAGACCGCGGCGAACGCCGGCGTAAATACGCCAAATGCAAGGATACCCGCCGCCCCCAGGTTACGGACCGCCCCAACAGCAGTACGGCGCTCCGCCCCAGCAACAATACAGCCAGCCGCCGCAACAACAATTCGGCGGAGGACCGCCCGGCCAACCGCCGAAGAAGTCGAAAGCCGGTCTGATGATCGGGCTCGGCCTCGGTGCCGTGATCCTTCTCGGAGCGGTCGGCGCTGGTGGCGCTTATTTCTACATGAAGATGAAGCGCGGCTCGCTTCCGCTCGAAGCGAACAAGCTTCCGTCGCAAACGCGCGAGATTCACACGCGCATCATCGACGCCACACGCGAGACCGACGATCGCGTGAAGAAGATGTACCTCGCCTCGGAGCTCGGCGTTGCGTTTTGCTCGGGTCACAGCGATCCGGCGAGCCATCTCGAGAGCATCGCGACGTGGGGCTCGAAGTCGGCGAAGGAATTCTTCGACCCGGCCCACCTCGATCAGGTGCGCGGCGAGCTCGAATGCGGCAGCCAGCTCACGTCGAGCCTCGACGACAACCACGCTTCGTTTCTCACGTTCGAGAGCGAAGACTCGTCCGGCAAAGACGCCGACAAGGTTGCCAAGCACCACGTGAAGATCGGCCACTTCAAGATGAAGGCGATGCCGGCGAGCGAGGGCTACACCTCCGTGTCGTTCGGCACGATGCCCGGCTTCTGCCAGACCACGACACCGACCTACGCGACCTCGCTCTCGAGCTTGCTCGGCTCGGCGTCGGCTTCGGCTTCTTCCGGGTCGACGACGAAATCGTGCGACGACACGAGCAACGCCGCCTTCGCGGTCGGCAACACCTGGTTCTTCAGCGACAAGGCCGCTCTCGACGAATTGTCGAAGGGCATTCTCGTTCCGAAAGCCACGCTCGGCACGCGCATCGCCGCGCTCCAAGACGCCTTCAACGAGACGTCGAACCTGCCGCAAGTCTCGCTCATCGCGGAGCCGAAGACCTCGAAAGAGTTCCTCGAGTACCCGTGCGAGTGGGCCGCTTCGCAGCTCGGCATCCACTTCTCGGCCTATGGCTCGACCGAAAAGGACAAAGAGAAGACGGGCGAAATCAAAACCCGCGACGACTTCATTCAAGCGTGCTTCCCCGGCAAGCAAGACAGCAAGCTCGTCGAGGAAATCGACGCGAAGCTCCGCGCGATCGCCTTCGAAACCGACCCTGACTACGTCAAGGCTGGCGCGATTGCGGGCAACATCGTTCTCGTCACACGCGACGTCGAATCCGCGCAGGCGGCCGAGCGCTCCATCAAGGAGCTCGTCGGTGACTGGAAGTCGCAGATCGAGCTCAACGCACCGAAGCTCATCAAAGCCGGCAAAGACCAGGCATCGAGCATTCACCAGAAGAAGTTCGCGGACGTCGCCGACACCTACTTCCAAGCGCTCTCGCTCATGAAGGTGACGACCAACGGCCGCACGGTGAAGATCTCGTACAAGGCGTCCTTCACGAAGGAAGACCAGCAAGAGCTTCAGGGCGAAGAGAGCGGCGCAAACGACAAGCGCATGCCCGTCACCGACATTCTCGAAGCGATTCGAGACAAGAAGCCGATCCCGCAAGCTGCGCTCGCGAAGCTCGTCGGTCCGTCATGGGCCGCGTACTTGCTGATGCCTCCGCTCGCCGCGGGTGGGTCAACGACGAAAATTCACCTGACGGCCGAGGACTGCAAAGCGGTCAAGGCCAAGCTCCAGTCGGTTCACCTCTCGGACTTGCCGAGCACTGGCGACTCGAGCAAGGCGTACATGGATCAGAAGTACGCATCATGCGACTCCACGACCCCCGAGGTCACCGAGACGCAACACAAGTGCTTGCTCACGTTCACGAACGCCACCGAATACGCTGCCTGCACCGGCGGCGACTCGAGCGATCCGCGCACGCCTCCCGAATCCGAATTCGGCGAGAAGAAGAAGTAGCCGCTTCTTAGTTGAAGCTTTTGCAGTTGGCGGCGCAGCCGTCTCCGTCGACGTTGTTGCCGTCGTCGCAGACCTCACCGCCGTCGAGCCTGCCGTCGCCGCAGCGTGGGATCGTGCAGTCTGTGCGGCAGAAGCTCGATTCGTCGAAGGCTTGGATCGTCACGGTGTCGGGGAGCGTCAGCGGCACGCGCGAGAGATCGCTCTTCACCCAGCCCCACGACGTGATGCCTTTCTTGAAGTCGGCAGTCACCGTGATGATCCACGTGCCGGGGAAGGGGAGGCCGCCGAGGATGCCCCCATCGCTGTTGTTGTTGAACGTCCACTTGCCCGAGGCGGTGGATGGGCCCGTTTGCACGAACTCGCCGGGGTCGTCGCTCAAGTCGACGGACCATCCCGAAGGCAAGCCGGAGATGTCCATGTTCACCGCCGCCGAGGGCTGCGCGTTGTCCATGCCGTGCGTGAGGATCAAACTCAGGCGGCCGCTCGTGGCGTCGGCGTAGAGGTAGAGGCGGCTCTCGCCGGTTTGTTCGAAGCCCGTGTGTGAGCTCGCCGAAAAATAATCGTAGAACGTCGCCGACGATTCGCTCATCACGAGCATGTTCGTCTCGATGTTCGTCCCGGATGGTTGCGTCACGAGGAACGCGGGCTTGTCGCCGTTGTCCTTTCCGAGATCGCACTCTTCGCCGGGCTCGACGATGTCGTTGCCGCAAATCGACGGAGGCGGCACGTCAATCGAAACGTCGATCGGTGCATCATGCACGTGATCGATGACGACATCGACGCCTCCGTCGCAATTCTCACAAGGCGATGTTCCTTCACCACCGAGCGATGTCCGCGCGCCGCACGCGCAGCACAGGACGAGAAGTAAGCCATGGCACAAGCGCCTGCTGCCGAAGACGGCAGGCTGGGTCCTGCCGAGCGCAAGCGAGGTGGGCATGGCTCGATTGTACGGCTAGTTCCCGTAGAAGTAATAATCCGCGGTGTAATTCACCTTCTGCGTCGTGCCGAGGGAGCTACCGCTGTCGCACGTGGCGGTTGGGGCGGTGCCGCCAGTCGTGAAGAGGCGCTGAACGTAGAGAGTTTTGGCGATTTCGCCCGACCCGCCGTTCGAGGTCTCTTGCAGGAGCAGCCACGGGATTGCGGCCGAGCCTGCGTCGTAGGCGACGAGCTTTTTCCCGATGACGAAGCTCGTGTCGAGCGTTTGCCATTCCGGTGCGGTCGCGCCCGCTTCGCTTGCGAAGTGATGACCCATGAGGACGTTGTGACAGTCGTCGAGGTTCGCTTCGGGGCCGACGAAGACCCACGCGTACGTCGGGCCAGCGTCGGTGGTCGTGTTCGTGCACGTGTAGTCTTGTGTGCCGGTTGCGGCTGCGTGAAGGATGAGCGTCGGCAAACCGCCGTCGGGAACGAGCGAGGTGCCTGCGTCGGGAACTTCGAGCCACGAAGCCAAGCAGCCGCCGTCACCGGCGTCGCTCGCGTCGACCGTGACGACGTCATTGGCGGCGTCGTTCGTCGACGTGTCGGTCTTGCCGACGTCTTGCGTTGCATCGACGGTCGACGAATCCTTTCCGCCGTCTTCGGTGTTGTTGTCGTCGCCGCTACACGCGGCCATGGTGATGGCGCCCGCGCTCGCGAGCGAAACGAGGAAAATCGCGCGACGTTTCATTGGGTGCTCCTCTGGAGATCTTTGCCGAAGCGGCCTTTGTAGGTCGTGCCGTCTTGTTCGAACGTCACGAGAAATCCGTTTTGTTCCGGAAGCACGGCGAGCTTCTCGACCGGGCCCTTGCTCGGGAGCGTCCACAAATCGTGGGGCTCCGTCCACGCGCGGTGCGACCACCAAAGGTGGCCGGCCTGTGCCGTAACGACGATGTGCTGATCGCCATCGACTTGCGCGACCGCGGGCGACGGCGCCTCGCTCGTGACGTGACTACACGCTGCCGCGCCGAGCAATGCGACGCAGCCAATCCATTTTCTCATGGGTTTTCCCCTCTCGAGGAGAACCACGGACGAGCCGACTGTTGGTTTCGAACTATTTCGAACGAAGCGCCAAAATTCTTTGGCCGACGATCGCGCCCACCATGGCCAGCACGACGATCGGGAACGCATGCCCCAAAAGAACGTGCGCCGAGCTCGTGAGCGGGCACCACAAATCCGTGGTGATGCTGCCGAATGCGCCTGCAGCCGCACCAAACGCCGCGCCACTCGCGACCGGGTTGACGGCGACGGTGCGTTTTCGCAAGTAGAGCGCGGCGATGAGCACTGGCGCTCCCGAAACGAGCGTGAGCGCGAGGCAACGAAGACCGAGACGCGAGAACGGCTCGACATAACGCCCATGCCAGCTCACAAGCCACGCGTAGGTGGCGATCGGCGCGAGCAGGGTGATCATCAAGAGCGCCGAGCCGGGCCGCCCGACCGCCGACCTGCCGCGCCAGAACGCGACGACGCCGCACGCGACCGCGAGCAAGAGCGCGCCCGCAGCGATGCCGATCGTGAGCGAGATGGGCCGGTCGACGGAGTGACTCATGCCACCCCACGCGAAGAAGAGCGGAAGCCCCGCGAGTGCGGCGGCCGCAAAAACAAGGGCCGCGCGACGCTGGCCTTGCGAGCGCGTCCGCGCACGATTCGAGGCGGCGTCGGCGAGGACCTTGTCGCGTAGAGAGGCTCGCGGAGAGCGGGAGGATGACGGCGTCATCGCTTCAGTCCCTTTTCTACCACGTCGGCGCGTAGCGCGCTGCGAAGGGCCTCGTAAGTTCGATGTGCGCGGAGCTTCACGGCGGTCACTGTCGTTCCGAGCGCCTCCGCGGCTTGTGCCACCGAGAGCCCATCGTATTTGATGAGCTCGAACGCGGTGCGTTGCGTTTCGGGAAGCGATTCGATCGTCGCTTGAATGATTTGTGCGGCTTGCTTGCTCCGAAGCGCGCTTTCCGGCGCGAGCTCGTCGAGCATCGCTGCCTCGTGTGATGCGTCCATCAGCACTTCGCGTTTGTGTTTGCGATGAACGTCGATGGCTAGGCGCCGCGCGATCGCGAAGGCCCACGGCAAGACATCTGCGCCGGTGACGTACGTTTCGCGCGCGCAGTGCATCTGCAAAAACGTTTGCTGGACGAGATCTTCGGCGCGCTGCTGCTCGCCCGTCTGCCGAAACAGAAAGCCCAGCAGCCGCGGCGCGAGCAAATCGTAGAGCTCTCCGAACGCTGCGTCCTCTCCGAGGGCGTAACGGTCCATCGCACGGCTCGCAGCATGCGCAACGCGCGCATCTTGGCTCGATTCCATATCCCCGAACCCCCTCAGTCCCTCAGCAACACCTCTACTAGAGAGACCACGGGCGAGGGGACCGGAAGTTTCGTTTCTTTTTTGGCGAAATGGTCTTTCCGAATACCCTCGCGCGATGCGCGCAACGATTCTCGACGGTGACGCGGTGCGCGAGACGACCGATCTCGGCGAGGTGAAGCGCGCGCTCGCTGAAAAGCGCACGTTTTGGGTCGATTTGGACGATCAGACGCCCGAGGTCGAAGCTCTCCTCGCCGATGACTTCAAGCTGCACCCGCTCACGATCGAGGACGTATGGACCGATGTGAATGCGCCGAAAGCCGACGGATACCCCGAATATCTCTACGTTTGCGCGCACGCCGTGGAGCGCGACAAAGAGGGAAAGGTCACGCTCTGCGAGCTCGATCTCATTTTGGGCCCCACGTGGCTCATCACACGCGATCCAGCTCATAAGACGTCGGACGCACTCCACGAGGAGGTCGCGCGGTCGACGCGCCTGCTCGAGCGCGGCGCTGGTTGGATCGCGCACGCGGCGCTCGATCATCTCGTCGATGCGTACTTGCCGATCATCGACGAGTTCGATGAAGAGATCGAAACGCTCGAGCAGGACGTGCTCGCAAAAGCGGGAACGCCGGAAGGCACGCGCGTGCTCGCGCGCATTCTCGGGCTGAAGCGATCGCTTCAAGCGTTACGGCGTGTCGCGGTGCATCAGCGCGAGCTTCTCCTGCGACTCTCACGTGGCGAGTTCGACATCTTTCCGAAAGAGGTACTCCCCTACTTGCGCGACGTTCACGATCATTTCGTGCGCGTCGGCGATCTTGCCGATAGCTATCGCGATCTCGTGACGAGCGCGCTCGACGCGTATTTGAGCGTGCAATCGAATCGCATGAACGAAGTCATGAAGACGCTCACGCTCATCTCGACGGTCATGCTGCCGCTGACATTCATCGCGGGCGTCTACGGGATGAACTTCGAGCACATGCCCGAGCTGAAATGGATTTACGGCTATCCGTACGCGCTCGCTCTCATGGCCACGGTCGCCGTGGGCGCGTTCGTTTGGTTTCGTCACAAGCGCTGGCTGTAACGCGCACCCACGGAAGCGGCCATTCGCTCGTGCGCGGCGCTCGTGCCACTCACGGTGCTCTTCGAAAGGTCGATGTCGTGTGCGCGAGCGAGCAGTGCGAGCAAGCCGGGCAGGGGTGGCCGACACCAACATCGCTGAGGGCCGCCTTCGTGCGTACAACTCGCCACGTACGTCGCGGCTGCTTCGAGCTTCGCGGTCACCGTGGCGGCGTGCGCGACGAACACGGCGGAGCGCGAACGCGACGAAGGTTTCCGCACGAACGGTTTCGACTCGAGCGACGTGAAGCCTTCTTCGAGCTCGGGTTGTTCGAGCACGCGTAGTGTGCGACCGAGCGCGTGCGGTGGAAGCGCCGTCGGATCGCGCGCGCGCTCCATCTCGCGCGGCGCGAGGAGTCGGCCGTGCGCCTCGAGCATGCGTTCGATCACGTTGAGCTGGGCATCGGCGAGCGAGGTTTCGATCCACACGCCTCGCACGGCGGCGCCTCGTGCGCGTGCGACTGCGATTGCGCCTTGTCGTTGCACGCGCGTCGTGTAGGTGTTGTCGAGCACGACGCGTGTTGCGCCTGCGACGAGTCGCGCATCGAGCGCGGAATGCAGCTTGGAAAGCGTGCCGCCGCGATCGTCGCGATTGAGGCGCTCCCATCCCGCTGCGACGCGCTCTGTCGCCACGGTGGATTTCCCCGAGCCTTGAATGCCCATCACCATCAGCACTTCCGCGCCTGTCGAGGGAGCGGGCGGCGGAGGATGGAGCGCGCTGCGAAATCCGAAACGCGCATCGAGCTCGTCGCGATCGCGATCGGTCAGCACGATGGTCGCCCCTCGCACGCAATCATCGATGGTGTCTTTGCGCGTGGGGCCGGCCACGACGACGATGCGCGGATCGAGATCGAGCAGAGCCGCGAGGACGATGGCGTGCGCGCTGGCGCCGTGGCGTTTCGCAATCGCACTTACGGCCGCGTCACGCGCGAGCTTCGCGGCGCGTTTCGGTCCACCAAAGGGCGAGTGCGCCATGACCGTGATGCCGCGTTCGATGCATCGCGCGACGACGCCACCGCGCAATGCGGCATCCGACCCTGCGCCGAGCGACACTTGCACGACCGTGATGGGCGCGATCTCGAGCGCTTCATCGAGCTGGCGGCGCGTGACGTTGCACACACCAATGTTGGCGACGAGCTTCTCTTCGGCGAGCCGCGCGAGGGCCCGCACAGTGGTCGCCCACGGAACGGCGGGGTCCGGTGCGTGCACGAGATACGTATCGATCGCAACGCCCGCGAGCGCTTCGAGGCTCGCGTCGCAGTCTTCGCGAATCGATCGCGCGCGCCCATCGGGACGCCACGTGGCTCCGTCGCGCTTCATGCCGCCCTTCGTGACGACGCAAACCCGCTTGCCGCGGACGACGCTCGCAAGCATGCGCTCGCTCTCTCTATAGGCGCGCGCGGTGTCGAACGTCGTCACTCCCGCCGCGAGCGCGGTCGCCATGGCTTCGCCGCTCGCGTGCAAACACCCGAGCGCCAAACGCAAAGTGCCGACTGAAACATTCATGTTACGTTTTGGTGATGCGGCTTATGGCGGTTTTTCTGGGCTCTTGCATCGCTTGCGGCTCCACGGGAGCCGGCCAAGACGGCGGCTTCGAAGCGTCGACCGACACGGGCACGACGGATGCGCCGACGACCGACGCATCGACGGATGCGGCCGCATCGAGCGACGCATCCGATGCAAGCAAGACCGCGTGCCCGACGACCGACACGCTCGACGCGAACCGCAATCGATTGCTCGAGTCGTACTTCCAATATCTCGAGGCATTCGCAACGACGCCGCAATCGAACGGGCTCTCAAGCACCAACGTGACGAGCGCGCTCGATGTCTGGCAAAAGCTCGACCCATCCTCGAAGGATGTTTTTCTGACGCTCTCGGCGCGCATGCAGGGAAGCATTCTCGGAAACGATTCTACGTCGATGCTCTCGCACATCACGAAGATCTACCGAATCACCGGCGGCCAGGGCGCGACATCGACCGATCCGGGAAGCTGCGGTGGCGGCGAGTATAACCGCATGATCATGTCGATGGACGCGACGCTCCACGACGCGCAGCTCGCCGCGAACAACCATCAAGGCGCGCTTCAGGGCAGCAAATACGACATCAGCGACGTCATCTCCTCGAGCTACTGGCGCGACTCGCACGATCTCGGCGGAGCACACGTGCCCTTCGACCTCAGCGACGAGACCAACGGCGGCGCGCCGCGGGGGCAGACGCAATACTTCAAAGACCCCACATCGACGCTCGCCAAAGCCGCGCTCGGTCGACAAGACTTGACGACGCTCGTCGACCCATACGCTCTCGAGATGGACCAAGACTACGATTGCGTCCACAGCTCGAATCCCGATTGCTCGTACGTCACGTATGGCCCCGCGTGCATTCCCAAAACGAGCGAGCTCGGCACGAAGGTGTACAGCGACTCGTACGGAAGCTACGGCGCGGGGTATGCTCCTACGGCGTGTCCGTAAGGCTCAATAGGCTCAATTGCGTTCTTGGTGCGCTCGTGCTCACGAGCGCGTGTGGCTCCTCGCCCGTGATCGAGCCGCAGCCCATCGGGGGTGATCGGCCGCCGTCCGTCTTCATGACGCCCGACGCATGGGACGGAAAAACGCCAATCCCGCTCTTGATGGTGCTGCACGGCTACGGCGAGGACGGGCTCGTGCAGGCGATTTATCTCCAGCTCGAGTCGCTCGTGAACACGAAACAGATCATCTTGGTCGCGCCCGACGGCCTCGTCGATAGCAAGGGCAAGCGCTACTGGAACGCCGTCGACACGTGCTGCGACTTCGACGGGCGCGGCGAGGACGACGTCGCATTTCTCACGGGCCTCGTTACGGAGATCGAATCGAAGTACGCCGTCGACACGAAGCGCGTTTATTTGGTCGGTCATTCGAACGGCGCCGCGATGACGATGCGTCTCGCATGCGACGCACCAGGAATGTTCACCGCGGCGCTCGAGCTCGCAGGTCCGTTCTGGTCGATGCCCGACACCCAATGTCACCCAGCGACGCCGCTCGCGCTGCGCGTTCTGCACGGCACGGCCGACATGGAAGTTCCGTACGCCGGCGGCGCAGCGGGTGACGTCGGCAACTTGAATTCGCCGGGCGCAGAAGTGATCGCTGCGTTTTGGGCGCAGAAAAATGGATGTTCCGCGTCGCCCGACACGAGCGCACCACCGCTCGATCTCGACGTGAACATCGCAGGCGCCGAGACGACCGTCACACGCTTCACGGGTTGCGCGGCAGGCGCCGACACCGAGCTCTGGTCGATTCAGGGAGCCGGACACATCCCAGGATTCTTCGACGGCTTCGGCGATTTCCTCTGGGCCTATTTTTCGACACACACTCGGTAAGGATCGCACGCCGAGCTGCGTCTGATGTCCACGGGCCCGTAGCTCAGTGAGGAGAGCAGCACGCTGCGGCGAGCGAGACGCCGGTGCGAATCCGGTCGGATCCACCGAATTCCAAATTCAACTACTCTCGAAGCATGTGGATCGGCAAAGGCGCGCCGGACGTGCGCCCCGAGCTTTTTGGCGGCACGGGTGAAGTTCGCGTGTGGAGCTTGATGGCTGGCGCGCTTCCGCCGTTCGATTGCGTGCTCGGTTGCGAGCTCGACCCGGGCGGATCGGTTGGCGTGCACGTGCAGAACGAATGCACCGAGATCGTCATCATCACCGAGGGCCACGGCGAAGCGCGCGTCGACGATCAACCGCAAGCGCTTCGGCCTGGCGTCGTCGTGCGACTCGCGCTCGGGCAAAAGCTCGCGCTCACCAACGGCTCCGATGTCGACCCGCTTCGGTATCTCATCATCAAGGTGAAGCCTTGAGCCCCAGGGCTTTGGCCTAGTGGAGCGCGACGAGCACCTCGTACGCTGGCGTCTCGTGCTCGGCGCGTCGGCCGAAGCGCTCGACGGTCGCTGCGGCATGACCGCAGACGATCTCGCGGCCGACGAAGCACTCGGCTGGCTCTACGAACGAGGCGACGAGCTCGAAGAACGCGAAATCGCCCCGCGCGGAAGCGGCCCTGGCTCGTCGAAGCTCACCGTGCCCGATTGGCTGAATCACGTTCACCGCTTGTTTCCGCGCGAGACGATCGAACGACTCGAGCGCGATGCGGTCGAGAAATTCCAAATCACCGAAGTCGTCACCAACGCCGAGGTACTCAAGCGCATCGAGCCAAGCGACACGCTCCTTCGCGCCGTGCTGCTCACCAAACACTTGATGAACCCAGAGGTGCTCGCTCTCGCGCGCGAGCTCGTCGGCAAAGTGATTCGCAGGCTCATGGAGAAGCTCGCGCGCAAAGTCCGGCAGACGTTCCACGGAACGCGCACACGTCGGCGGTCGCGGATTCGGCTCTCCAAGAACTTCGACCCGAAATCGACGATTCGAAAAAACCTCGGCAACTACGATCTCAAAACCAAGCGGCTCACCATCAAAGAGCCGCTCTTCATTTCGCGGAGCAAGAAGAGCCTCGAGCGCTGGCAGATCATTCTCCTCGTCGACGAGAGCGGAAGCATGCTCGGGTCGGTCATTCACACCGCCGTGACGGCCGCGTGTTTGTGGGGTCTTCCCGGAATGAAGACGCACTTGTGCATTTGGGACACCGAAGTCGTCGACCTCACCGATCGCATCACCGATCCGGTCGAGACGCTCATGAAGGTGCAGCTCGGCGGCGGCAACGACGCGGCGAAGGCACTCGACTACGCGAGGCAGCTCATCGAGTCGCCACGCCGCACCATCATCGTGCTCATCTCGGATTTTTTCGAAGGCGCTGGCGCCGCCGCGATGGTGTCGCGCGTGAAAGCGCTCGTGTCGCAAGGCTGCACTGTGCTTGGGCTTTGTGCGCTCGATGAAAAGTCCTACCCCGCGTACGACAAAGACACTGCGCGTGACCTCGCAAACGCCGGCGCGCTCGTCGGCGCGATGACACCTGGTGAGCTCGTCGCGTTCATCGCGGAGAAGCTCGGCCGGTGACGCTTCACTCGGGTGCGCAGGTCGAGACGCCGGCACCGACGATGGGCGCCCCGTAGCTCGCCACGACAGTCGAGATCTTCGTTGCGGGATCGTACTTCACGGTGGCCTGATGGTCCGGCGTGGTGAACAGCCAGAAGTCGCCGCCCCAATTCGCGAACGCCCAACCCGTGCCGCGATTCACGTCGGCCAAATAATCTTGGCCCAAAATTGCGCCGGTCGATTTGTCGAGCTCGGCGACGTAGCTGCCGTCTTGGAAACCGAACGCGTAGTACGCGTAGAGGCGTCCATCGCCCGTGCCGGTGAGCTCGGCGTATTCGATCTCGGGTTTGATCGTCGCGACGGGGCTCACGCTGAACACTTGATCGTCGATCATTCCGAGCACGCCCGGTTGGTCCGCGGAGATGAAGAGCTGCTCGGCGGGGCCGGCGCCGATCGTCGCGTAGCCCATTCCGAAATTGCCGAAGGGTGGCAGTTGATCGGCGACGTACGACGTCGTCGCGCAGGAGCCGTCGGCGGTGCTCACCGCGAAGAGCATTCCGTTGTCGTACTCGACGTACGCGGTGTTCTTGCGATCGACGGCCATCGAAAACGGATGCGATCCATTCGCCGGACACAAAAGCTTCGCGATCGGTGTGAACGTCGCCGTCGGCGGATCGAAGCGGAGGAGCACGTCATCGGTTGCGACGCCGTAGATGAACGTGAGCGGCGGGCAGCCGGTCTTGTCGGCGTCGAGCTTCGCTGCATCGAGCGGCGGAAACGCCTCCTCGGGCACGTCGATGCCGGCGTCGTGGATGTGAACGACATCAGGCTCCGCGTCTCGCGGGTGCGGAACGTAGAGGCCCGTTCGTGCGCCGCAAGCGACGACGAGGGCAATCGGGACAAGCAGCCTGGGGTTCACGGTCGAGCCCTCAAGCAAAACACGCTCCACACCGCGATTTCGAGGCAAATCGCTCGACTGTGCGTTCTCTAACGGCGCGAGCGCGCCAGACTCTGTCTCAGGGCGAGGTCAGCGCAACGTCGGTCGCGGTGTTTGCGTCGACGTGGACGGCTTTGCACTCGGGGACTTCTCCGCTGGTGATGAAATAATCGCCTGGAGCGAGCACGAACGTGAAGATGCCGTTGTCGTCCGTCGTGGTCGTCAAGACGTTCGGATTGGCCGAGGGGGCATCGCAGTTTGCGACGTCGCCGGGAAGCGCAAAGACCTGAGCGCCAACGACGAGCTTGTTGCCGCCGTGCGCCGTCGTCCGAACGAAGCCGTAAACTCCGGTGCCGACCGTATCGGTGTAGGAAAGCGGGGCTTCGCAGCCGCCAGCGGATTGGTCTTTCTCCTCCCAACCCGTCGGGCAAACCTGCCTATTATCGCCGCAGGCGGAGAGAAGAAGGAGCGCCGCAGCCGCCGAAAAGACGAGTTTCATGACCGAAAGATTAGCACCGAGCATGCCAGCACGCTTCGCCGGGTTTTCCGCCAGTCCGCTCGGCGCTGTGAACCGTTGCTCACGCGTGGCGTATTGGGTTCTTCTCGCGTTTACCGCGTGCCACCCGGTTTCCGCACCCCCCGAAGCCTCCTTAATCGAGGACATGGCCACGGGAGACGCCCTCCCGTTCGGATCCGAACGGGAGACCCCCGACGCAGCCAAAACGGCTGACGGCGGGGAGGCGGGGCCAGAAGGGATGTTGTTCGTTCCGGCTGGGACGTTCACGATGGGGGCGGAGAGTGGCGGCGAGGAGGACGAGCGGCCGGCTCACCCCGTGACGCTCGAAGGGTTTTGGCTCGACCGCACCCCGGTGACCAACGATGCGTATCGCGTGTGTGTCGCCGAAAAGGTTTGTCGTGAAGGCGATCGAACGATCGCGAGTCGCCGCGATGCGGGAAGTGATGCGGATTTTTTGGCGGCGCGTCATCCGATCGTCGGCGTCAGCTGGGACGACGCGAAAACGTTTTGTTCGTGGGCGGGAAAACGCCTTCCACGCGAAGCCGAGTACGAACGCGCGATGCGCGGTGATGATCATCGCAAGTATGCCTGGGGCGACGACCCACCGAGCGCGACCACGGCAACGTTCGGACGCGTGATCGGTTGGGTTGGCGCAACGACCGATGAAGTCGGAACGCATCCCGCGGGCCGCGGACCCTACGGTCACGATGATCTCGCAGGCAACGTGTGGGAGTGGTGCGACGACTATTACGATCCGTACGCGTACCGTCGTACTGCGCCCGCGACGTGTGCAGAGATCATGGCGACGCAAGACGATCTGCGCGCGCGCAATCTCCAGGGCTTCACCGGAAGCAACCCCATCCCGCACGAATGCGAGCGCGTGCTGCGCGGCGGTGGCTTCAACTACGAGGCCGCGGGGCTCCGCGTGACGAATCGCGTTCATCACCCCGCGCGATATCGCATGCTCATGGCCGGATTCCGCTGCGCGAAATAACCGGCCTCGCGACGTATCTCGAGACGCTGTAACCTCGCGCGATGTTCTTCGTTCGCCTGCGTGAGCGGTTCGTGACGCACCTCATCGGCGACTACGTTCCCGTGCTCAACATCGTTCGGAAGCCAGCGCCATGGCCGACACTCGAAGAGCTTCGCGCATACCCCGAGGGCTCGCTCGGTCGCGAGGTCGCCGCATATCTGGATGCGCGCGGTTTGCCGTTCAAGGTGCGTTACGAAAACCACGACGCCATCCACGCGATTCTCGACTACGAGACGAACATTCGCGGCGAGATGGAGCTCCAGGCTTTCATGTGGGCGAACGACGCGTCATCACCGGCCGGCCGCATCCTGTTCGTGCTCGGCGGCGCGCTGCTTCCGGAGCAATGGCGTGCGATGCGCGATGCGTTCCTTCGCGGGCGGGCGTCGCGCGCGATCGAGGAGTCTCGCATCCCAGCGCGCCTTCGCGAGTCGCTTGCGGGTGTTCGCGCGGCGCTCGCGGCTTAGGGCTCGTCCGCGAACAATGGAAGCGGCGCATGGAAATACTCCGCGGAGGTGGGGTGTTCGTGAGGCATGATCGAGACCATGGAACACGTGAAGAAGGTGTTCGAGTTGATGTCGCCGGTCTTGGATGAGCGGACCG
>JBBSFE010000005.1:0-126920 GCA_038239005.1 Polyangiales bacterium | reverse complement strand
GACGCTCGACAGCTCGTTCGACGCACCCAATGACGTCGTCGACGCAGGCGACGGCGGCGACGGCAGCACGCCGTGCACCACGCTCGACGCATCATGCGTTCCTACGTTCCCACTCGACGGCGGATGGACGCCGCTCGGACTCTCTGTCGACGCAGGCAGCTGCGCGTTCCTCGGCGGCTCGCTCCTCGCAGACGCGCAGGCCTCGCCCGGCTCGTGCACGTGTGGGTGCGCCGTCGGCGGAACGGCGGCGTGTGGCGCTTTCAACTACGGCGGGTACAGCAATCCGACGTGCACCTCGGGCTCGATCGTCGCAGACGGCTCGGTGCTGAGTGGCTCGGGCTGTGTCGACGTCGGCGATCTCACGCCCGACGCCGGCGTGACCGTTTCGCCTCCCATCGCAACGGGCGTCACGTGCGACGCGGGCATCGTCGATGCAGGCGGTGTCATCGGGACGACGCTAACGACATGCGAGCCGACCTCGTGCAACAACGACTACTGCGGCCTCAAGAAGCAGGGCTACCGTTTGTGCATCGCGCACTCGAGCCCCGCGGTGTGCCCGTCGGGTTATCCGATTTCGATCGCCGCCGTCGCGAGCGCATCACTCAGCTGCACGGGCTGCTCGTGCAAGCTCGGCAATACGCAATGCACCGGCTCGGTGTCGACGTTTGGCGAAGGCGAATGCGATGGCGGCTCGAACGTGACGTTCGCGGCAACCGGAACGTGCACGGCCGTTTCATCAGAGACGCTTTCGCTGTCGTATACGCCGAATTCGCCACCGACCGTGACATGTACGACAGGCTCGTTCGGCGGAACCGTTTCAACGGTCGGCGCAGTCGTGCTTTGCTGTACCCCATGACGAACAGCTTGGTGACGGGCGCCGCCGGCGCTCTCGGCGCGGACGTAGCGCACAATCTTTCTGCACGTGGAGATTCGGTCGTGCTCGTGGATCGGACCGAAGCTCGCGCGCGACTCGATGTGCTCGCAAAAGCGCTCGGCGAAAAAGCGAGCGTGCGTCTCGACATCGGCGCCAAAGAGATCGACTGCGCCGCGCTCATCGCAGGCGGCTGGGCGGGCGGCACACCTCTTTACGAATCGGACCCCGCGACGTTCGCGGCGATGATCGATGCGAACCTCGAGACCGTTCACGCAGCGCTGCGTGCGCTCTTGCCGGGAATGGTCGCGCGAAAACGTGGCGCGATCGTCGTCGTCGGCTCGCGCAACGTCGAGCGACCCTGGACGGGCGCTGGCGCGGCCGCCTACACGGCGAGCAAAGCTGCGGCCGTCGCGCTCGTGCAAGCCGTCGCCGCAGAAGTGATCGATCACGGGGTTCGCATCAACGCGATTTTGCCGAGCACGATGGACACGCCCGCGAACCGCAAATCCATGCCGAACGCCGATGCGTCGCGTTGGGTGTCGACTGCATCGGTCGCGGGCGTCATTGCGTTCTTGCTCTCCGATGCGGCGCGCGACATTTCAGGCGCAGCGATTCCGGTGTACGGACGAGCGTGATGCGCATCGCGGCGATTGGCGGCGGACCGTCCGCGCTCTACTTCTCGATTCTGCGAAAAAAGGCGCACCCCGAGGACGACATCGTCCTCTACGAGCGCAACGCCGCGATGCAAACGTTCGGCTGGGGTGTTGTTTTCAGCGACGAGACACTCTCGAACTTCGAAGCCGCCGACAAACCCACCTACGACGCCATCTCGACCGCGTTCTGCCACTGGACCGACATCGAGATTTTCGTGAAGGGCGAGCTCGTTCGCTCGACGGGCCACGGCTTCGCCGGCATGGGCCGCCGCGAGCTCCTCGGCGTTCTTCAAAAGCGCTGCGTCGAGCTCGGCGTCCGCATGGAGTTCAACAAGGAAATCACCGACGCTGACGTCGAGCGCATCTCGAAAGAATGCGATCTTTTGCTCGGCGCCGACGGCGTGAACAGCAAGGTCCGCAAGCGCTGGGAAGCCGAGCTCTCGCCGACCATCGACGTTCGCAAGTGCAAGTACACGTGGCTCGGCACCGATCTGCGATTGTCGTCGTTCACGTTCATCTTCGAAAAGAACGAGCACGGCATCTTCCAAGTCCATGCCTATCCGTTCGACGATAAAACGAGCACGTTCATCGTCGAGTGCGACGAGCGCACATGGCGCGAAGCCAAGCTCGATCAGGCAAGCGAGGCCGAGAGCGTCGCGTATCTCGAGAAGCTCTTCGCGAAATATCTGAAGGGCCACAAGCTCCTCACGAACAAATCACTTTGGATCAGCTTTCCGACGATCAAAAACGAGCGGTGGTTCACGAAGACAGCCGGGGCTGTCGTTGCGATCATCGGCGACGCAGCACGCACGGCGCACTTCTCGATCGGTTCCGGCACGAAGCTCGCGATGGAGGATGCGATCTCTCTCGCGCGATGCCTCGAGGAGAAACCCACCCTCGAGGCCGCGCTCGGAGCGTACGAAGCGGAGCGCAAAGACATGTCAGCGCGCGTGCAGAAAGCCGCGCAAGACAGCCTGCTGTTTTTCGAGAACGTCAAACGCTGGCACGACGTGCAATCGCCCGTCGAGCTGAGCTTCAACTTGCTCACGCGGAGCAAGCGCATCACGTTCGACAACTTGAAGCTTCGCGATCCCGCGCTCGTGAAGCGCGTCGTCGCCGAGTTCAACGACAAGCTCCAAGCGGTCGACATCACGCGGCCGCCGATGTTCACGACGTTTTCGCTGCGGCAGATGCGGCTCAACAACCGCATCGTGGTCTCACCGATGTGCATGTATTCTGCAACTGAGGGGACACCCAACGATTTTCACCTCGTGCACCTCGGGGCGCGCGCGATGGGCGGCGCTGGGCTCGTCATCGCGGAGATGACGGACGTGTCGGCCGAAGGTCGCATCACGCCTGGATGCGCCGGCATCTACAATGATGCGCACGTCGCCGCGTGGAAGCGCATCGTCGACTTCGTGCACACGCGATCACACGCGCGCATGGGCCTTCAGCTCGGACACGCGGGCCGCAAAGGCGCGACGAAGCTCATGTGGGAAGGCATGGACCAGCCGCTCGATCAGGGCGCGTGGCCGCTGCTCTCGGCCTCGCCGATTCCGTATTACCCGCACAGCCAAGTGCCAAAGGAGATGGACGACGTCGACATGGAGCGCGTCGTTGGCCAATACCGCGACGCTGCCACGCGCGCCGTCGCAGCCGGCTTCGACATGCTCGAGATCCACATGGCGCACGGGTACCTCCTCGCGACGTTCCTCTCGCCGCTCACGAACAAACGCAAAGACGACTACGGCGGCGTGATCGAAGCGCGCGCTCGCTTCCCGCTTCGCGTGTTCGACGCCGTGCGCCGCGCGTGGCCGGACGATCGCCCCATCACCGTGCGCATCTCGACCATCGACTGGGAAGACGACGGCATGACGGAAGAGGAATCGGTCGCGCTCGCCGAGATGCTGAAGGCGCACGGCTGCGACGCCATCAACGTCTCGAGCGGGCAAACGACGCCCGACGCGAAACCCATCTTCGGTCGCATGTGGCAAACGCGCTTCGCCGATCGCATCCGTCACGAAGCGGGCATCCCAACGATCGCCGTCGGCAACATCGCGAGCGGCGATCATGCGAACACCATCCTCGCTGCGGGCCGCGCCGACCTATGTGCGATCGCACGGCCACACCTCGACGACCCAAACTTCACGCTGCACGCCGCAAAAGAACAAGGCATCGACGTGTGGTGGCCGGACCAATATTTCCCGGGCAAGCTCTGGAAGCGAATATGACGCCAACCTCGGGTTGTGCACGGATCGGACAACGGTTGCGCACGAACGATCCAAGCGGATCGAGCCCGATCGCGTTTAGCCCGAATTTTACCGGGAAACGGTGTGGGGGCCGGCGGCATGGTGGGTGCAACCTACCCACCCATGTCGATAGCGAAGGCCGTACTCCTCCTTCTTACGATCACCATCGCGACCGCGTGCGGACCGGCCGAGGACGTCGATAGCTCCACCGAAGATCTCGGCGTTGGCGTCTACGTCTCGAGGGCGACGAACACGGGCAACGCGGGATACATCGGCGACTGGGAGCACGATTGGGGTTACGTGCTCGGGTATCTCCTGCCCGGCTCGAAGATTTACGCGCAGGTCGTTCGCAAAGATTCCGTCTACGGGCTCATCACGAACGGACATTACGGCGCTTGGGATCACGGACACCATTGCGGTTGGGTTTCACTGAAGCACCTGCACGGACGCGGATTCCATTCGACTACAGGCAACATCTGCCCGCCGCCTGACAACGACTTCAGCCTCGCACCGCAGACGCCCGAGCCGACCGGATTTCGTCACGGCAGCTGGGTGCACTGCGATGGATGCGTGCAGCGCGCGGTCGTGCTCCCCACGTGCTCGGACTTCACGGTCTACGCGAACTACGATCCGGTCACGCACACGTTCCACGATCCCGATGGCACCGAGGTCGCGCAGCGCGGAACGATCGACGGCGCCGGTGCATACAGTTTGAACGGCCTCAAAGTGACGGCCGGCTACAGCGGGTTCGGCACGCGGTTCGTGACGTCGGACGATGTCGCCGTGGAGATCAAAGACACGAAACGCGCATGCACGCTGCGCGGCGGATGCACGCCGTTCGGATTCATGCATGCAGACTGCATCGGTGGCGAACAAGTGGGCGCCGTCGCGGGTCACGGGCCGACACCGCCGCCGACTGCGCCAACGGGCTGCGGTGACGTCATCGCGCCGCAAGGCATCGTTACCGGTGAGTTCTTCACGTCGTGCAACGGTCGCTTCAAGGCGACGCTGCAAGGCGACGGCAACTTCGTCCTCCGCGATCAGTCACAAAGCGACCGCGCAATTTGGGCAACGAACACCTCCGGAACGTCCGCCTTTTCAGTCGGATTTCTCGCCGACGGAAATCTCGTCGTCTACGGGCACGACCTCAACATTCTTTGGACGTCGAACACGGCTGGGCAAGGGGGAACGCGACTCGCCTTTCAAGACGACGGCAACGTCGTCATCTACACGGCTTCATCGACCGCCATCTGGCAGACGGGAACGGCAGGACAATGAGCGCGCGCATCATCATCGCATCGATGGCAGTCTTCGCTCTCGCATGTAGCAACGCGAACGGCGGAGCGAATGCACCCGCATGCACCGACGCGGCACCGAGCGTCGTCTTCCACGGGCTCGACGCGTACGACGCGCTCAGCGTCAAAGACGGCTTCGTCTACGTCGAGCTTCCCGGCACGGGCGTGCAACGCTGCGCGACGACCGGATGTCTGACGCCAACGAGCGTGGTCGACTCGCAAGCTTTCGTGAGCGCCGCGCTCGGCAACGGAGGCGTCGCCTACACGACGCAAATCGCGGGGGCTGATGGAACCATTGGCGGCGAGATTCGCTCGGTCAACGTCGACGGCACGAGCGACCAATCGCTCCTCGGCGGGCTCACCTATCCCGCGTACATCGGCACGAGCGGCACGCTCGCGTTCTGGGCCGACGATTCGTTCGCCAACGACGACACACCCGCGACCATCAACTGCGTCGGGTGCACGGGCTCGGGTTCGTCGCCTTGGATCACGGGCCTCGGTGGCGGCACGTACGGCATGATCGCCGACACCGCGAACGTTTACGTGCTCGCGGACAACGCGACGCTGACGTCGGTGCAGCTCCTCGCCTGCTCTGTGCATACTGCATGCTTTTCGGAGCCGCGCGTGCTCATCGCCGATCTCGACCAGACCGCAACCGCGCAGCAGCTCGCGAGCGACGGCACCAACGCTTGGGTCGCGCGCGCCACGCACCACGACGTCGTCCGCGTCGACCCGTCCGGCGTCGTCACGCCGATCGCCACGGTGGCGCAAACGTCGACGATCACCGCAATCGCCCTGGATTCGGCGTCGGGCGAGCTCTACTTCGGAACATCCGACGGCGCAGTCTCGCGCGTGAAGGCCGATGGCTCGTCGCAGCCCGAATCGGTCACGTGCTGGACGACGCCCATCGCCGCGCTCGCGGTCGACGGAGTGAGCGTCTACATGCTCGCCGGCGACAGCGCATCGGACGTCCTCAAGATCGCCAAGTGATCAGAGACCGCACGCTCGAGCTCACTGCGCGACGAACGTGATCGGAACTTGAAGCGTGGAGCCGCTTCCGCCGGGCGGCGTGAACGACGCACCTTTGGCGCGACGCAAGATGCATTGCTCGACCTCGCTCGAGAGGCCGGTGCCGGAGGCCTTCGTGGCGTCGGTCACGTCACCGCTTGCGGAAACCTTCAGGGACATCACGAAATTGCCCGACATCGATGGGTCGGTCGCAAGGCCGCGATTGTAGCAAGCGCGAAATGCGGGACGAAGGCGCGCAATCACTCGCTCGGCGTCCGGAATCGGCGTGGTCGCTGTGAGGCTTCCGGGCGACTCCCTCCCGAAAGGACGCGCGTGCATTTCGGTCGTCGCGGTGGGCGCCGGCGGAATCGTCTCGGGGATGGTCGGCGGGGGCACGACCGTGGGCGGTGGCGTGAGCGCGATCACCGTCGTTGCGGTTGCGGCGGCCTCGGCGCGCGATCGCTGCACCGCCCGTAGCGCGAAAAACCCACCCGCGAAGACGGCGAGCATGAAAACGCCGATGATGAGGATGGGAAGGGCGGTGCTGGGCTCGTCTTCTTTCACGGCCAATATTAAGCATATTCTGGCCACACTTGAAGGTGCGGCGAACCATAATCGTGCTACGAAGCGCAACCCATGAGTTTCAACCCGCGTACCCGCGCCGCCAATGACCTGATCGCCTCGCTCAAGCGCCGCAACCTCATCGAGCTAAAAACGTCCGATGCAGAGCTTGGGGCCGAAATCGAAGGCCTTCTCGAGAGCTACGACCGCCGGCTCGCGAAACCCTCGAGCGAGGTCAACGACGCCCTCGCGGCCGATCTTGCCACGCTCCTTCTCGAGTCGGACAACGTCGACGAAATGTACGCCGACGACGCCGAGCTTTCGAAGCTCGTGAACGCCGCCCTCATCGACTACATCGACGCGATCGTGCGCCACCCGCCCCCGGCGACGAAGCGCAACGAATCGACGACCTAGTCAGCTCTGCGGGCGCCGTGGTGTTCGGCGGTGTCAATTTGGCGGCGCGACGCGGCTTCGTTGTCAGGCCTGGCAATGCAGCGTGCGAGCGTCGTGCGGAGTCGCGCACTTGCGGCTGGCATCTTCCTTGTAATGACGCGCGAGGATGATGCATCCGTATCGACTTTCAGCGTTCGATCCCCCAAGCGAGCCTCCCGCTCCCCTTCGCCAAAGCAAACGCGGCATCGCGCTCGCCGTTCTCCTGCCTTTCACTGTCGGCGCGCTGTTCGCCGCGGCCACGGTCGGCACCTACGATCGCGGTCGAATCGAAATCGGCCTCGCAGCTCTTCAGCATGCACGCGCCGCCAAGAAACATTCGCGCACTCCGCCAGCCGCGCCCTTCGCTGCCGGCAAGCAAATGCGACGCGAGGCCATCACCGCGCGCTACCCCTGGCTTCGCAACATTCACGACCCGAAAGAGCTCACCCTGCGCGCGAAAGAGCTCGAGTCGATCGGCTTCGACATCACGTTCGTCGAAGTCACGCTTTCGAACGATCTCGTCACTCACACAAATCTATGGCCCGCACAATCGCTCCCGGTCTACGCGTACGGCCACGTCGACGGCATGGAGCTTCGAGGCATTCCGAAGGAGTCACCACTCCTCGCCGCTGGCTTCTCCGAAGGCGACTGGATCCTCGGCGTCGACGGTTACCGCTTCGACAATGGCACCATCTACGACGCCGACATCGCCGCGATCGAAAAACGTGGCTGGTCGGTCGTCGAGCTCATTCGCGGCGACCACCACATCGCGGTCTCCGTCCACTGGAAGCCCTCGACGTCGTGACGCACGGGAAATGTGTCATCATCGGGCATGCGTGTCCTCATCGTCGAACGGTGGCTTCGCTTTTCGGTCGCGAGCGTTCTCGTAGCGTGCGGCAGCACCGTCACGACAGGGGGTGACGCCGGCGGCGACGCCGGTACGGACGCGCCCATCGGGTGCGGCGGATGCGGTTGCGCCGACAGCAGCACGACACACAACTACTCGACGACCTACGCTGTGTGCGCGTCGACCGACGCGGGCGCGCTCGACGCAAGTGACGACGCCAGCGCCGACGCCGCCGCGTGTTTTGCAGACTGCAGCCAAGCCTGCCAAGCCGCAGCCACGAAGGGCGAGTTTGCCACGTGTTTGGGAGAAAGCGATGGCGGCGCGTCACGCGTTGCGCAATGCGAGAGCGTGGTCGAATGCACGGGGCGTCGGCCCGACGGCCTGGCTCCGCAACTGACGCGCGCAACGACGATTGGAGAAGTGCTCGCACGCGCGGCGTGGCTCGAGGCTGCGTCGGTCGTTGCGTTTCGGCGGCTTGCGCGTGAGCTTCGTGCGCACGGCGCACCCGCCGAGCTCGTGCGTGTGGCCCGTGCGTCCGCGCGTGACGAGATCCGCCACACACGCGCGATGCGCGCGCTTGCCGAACGTCATGGAGCAAGCGTGCCGCGCGTCGTCATCGAACCCTCGGGCGTGCGCGATCTCGAAGCCATCGCGCGAGAAAACGCCGTCGAGGCGTGCGTCGCCGAAACGCTCGGAGCCGTGCTCGCGTCGTACCAAAGCGCGCACGCGCAAGACCCTGGTGTGCGCGCCGCGATGCGCACGATCGCGCCCGACGAGCTCCGCCACGCATCGCTCGGCTGGGCGGTCGCCGCGTGGATCGAGCCCCGACTCGACGCGGACGCGCGCGCTCGCGTCGAGGACGCACGCGCAAAAGCCATCGAAGGATGGTTGCAGAATACACCTATCGAGCTTGCGCCCAGCGTTTCGCGTGCCCTCGGCCTGCCAAACGCAGCGACGGCGAAAGCGCTCGGCGAGGCCATGGTCGCCCGCGATGTCTGGCGTCGCGCCGCGTGAGTCTGAAGCGGTCGCACGGATGGTTGCTCGCAACGCTCGCGATCTTCAGAAGAGGTCACGACACTGGGGCTTGTGCCGAAGGTGTTCCACCAGCAACGCGGCGGTCTCGGTGAAGTCCTTCTCGCACTCCAGCGCTTCACGCACATGGGCGTCGATTTTTTCGCGCCCCGACAGAAGGTCTGCTTTGAATGCCTCGTCGAAGCGATCAAGGTCGACTTTCTGTTCGATCCCGGCGCGAAGCGGCCCGGCCGATGCTGCTGCCAGCTGCTCGAACGCCTTCGACTGAGTCTCGAGCACCCCGGCCAAAGTCGCTCCGCGGGACGCGAGCTTCCATAGGTGGTCGACACGAGTCTGAACTTCCGTCGGCGCGCCGTGCACATAGGCTCTTCCCACGGCCCGCAGAAGGTTCGCGGCTTTCCGGCTCCATTCGACCATGTCCGTCGGTGCGGCTGGGAGTGTCATAGCGGTTTGCACGTTGCGAAACATACGCCGATTCAATAGGCGATGAATGGTCCTTTGCCGCTCGGGGTCGTCGCGTTCAAGAGCGCAACGTAAACCGCGCGACCGATGAAGAAGGGAAAGCCCCAGTCGAATGTGCCGGACGCGCCGGGCCCCGCGAGATCGTCGTACGCCGCGAAGGGCATCGCGAAGAGCTGCGACGCGGACTCGACGTTGAACGACACGTCAGCGGTGACGCCGTCCGTGCCTTTGTTTTTTGCCGTGAGCGCGAGCGGCGACGACGGACAGTAGAGATAACTGAGCTGGCCCAGGCAACGCGGGATCGTGCCGTCCGGAAACGAGAGCGAGTTGGTTCCGGTGTCGATGAAGCTCTGCGTGAATGCCTGGCCCTTGTAGATCGTCGTGAAGTTTCCATAGGCGTCGACCTTGATGATCGTGGCGCTGCCGAGTGCGTTGTTGGATTGCGTGCCGATGCCAAAGACGATTTGTCCGGTGAGCGTCGCCGCGCCTTCGGGAGCAACTGCAGGAAAGCGGAGTGACGCGCCGTTGTTGTCGATTGGAAGGCGCGCAATCGGGTTGATCACCTGCTGGTCGAGCGCGGCCGCCGCGACCGTGCACGCGCCGGCGTCGCACGAGTAATAAAACGCGGGCAGCGGGTTCGAGCCGGTGCACTGCGGGCCGCAGTCGTAGGCGAAGGTGTTGATGCCGAGAAGGCCGTTGGCCCCGAGCGCGGCGACCGTGAGCTGCGGTGAGCCGAGCGACGAGCACTCGGGAGGCACGGTCATGAAACCCGGATCTCCAACGATGTGAACCGGGAGGTTCGGCGCCATCTCTTGCCCGAGCTTCACATCTGCGAGGCGCACCGACCCCCATTGATAGGCGTCGCCGAATACCTCGCACTCGGCAAGCGTACCGCCGGTGCCTCCGTCCACCGCGACGATCTGCGTCGGAAGCGTCAGAGTCGTGATGGCGGTCGACATGATTCGCAAACCCATCGAGCCTGTGTCGACCAGCACGTTGTCGATCGTCTCGCACTGAGACGTGCCCGGCACACAGAGCGTCACGCTGACGAAGGGCTCGTCGACGGAGTTGCTCCCGGACAAGCCTTGATTAACAATCACCGTAAGGACGTTGGGCCCGTCGACGAGCTCGGGCGCGTCCGACCCGGCATCCGAGACGACGACGTCGGTCGAAGCGTCCGCTGCTGCATCTTGTTCGTCGTGGTTTCCGTTGCACGCTGCTGCGACAAGGACGAACGCGATCGACAACACCCTCCGGTCCATGGCGTCATCTTACGCGGACTCTCGCCATTCAGCGCATTGTGTCGATCGGCCGTGCGCGTCAGTCGTCGACGCGGTGAGTGGTAACCGTGCACCAAGGGGTGCTAGCGGGATGACAGACAACGTGCGACTCCATCGGAGCGGTCACCGTGTCCGTTTCTGCGATGTCGATGACGACCGCGTTTCCGCTCCACGTTTGCGACTTGAGGCGATAGTCGGTTTGCGATGACGCGTCGCTGTCGCGCCCGGTGACGTGAACGTACGCAATGACGACACCGGACGCCGTCTTGAATGCGACGAGCTCGCCGCGAAACCTCTTGGTCGAATAGGGGATACGCGCCGTCTCGAGGATCGCGCCACGCCCCGGCTCTGTGGATTCGGGAGCGTCACAACGGAGCGGCTTCATGTCGTCGTCCTCGTCGGCGATCACTTTTGCGCAAGCTTCTTCGTACGTCGCGCCGCGATAGAGCGAGGCCTTCGTCGGCGTCGTGTAGTGCGTCCCCACGTTGAAGATGGGCTTACGGTAATAGGGGATCTGCGGGGTGTCCGGAGGCTTCTCCCATCCGTAGACCGCGAGCTCGGAGACTGCGAGCTCACCCCAACCCTGGTGTGTCCCCGGTTTGACGCCCGTCACGACGAGCTTGAGGTCCCAACAAAACGCATCGACCATCACGCGTTGTGGTGTCCGCACCTCGGGATCGAGGTCGACCTCGCGGAGCGTCTGCGGGTCGTGAGTGCCGCCCACGGGAACGCAGTCGACGCGAACACGCGTGATTCGATAGTTCGCAGTGAAGAGGTCTTCGGTTGCGGTCTTCTTGTCGAAGCCCACCGTGAACGTCACGTAGTGAACGTATTTGTCTTGGCCCAAGCGAGCGCCGAACCAACCGCCGACGAGATCGCCGGTGCGTCCGTTCCACGCGGTGCCAGCGTCGTGATCGGCGATGTGCTCGGGCAGGTCACGATCGTTGTCGACCATCGACGAAACGCCCACCCACAGTCCGGCTCCCCAGATGAGCTCGATGTCCGCGTGTCCCGCGTCCGGCGCGGCTCCGTCCGCGAGGCTCACGCTCGCCGACGCGGACGCGGTGGTGCTCGTGGCGCCGGCGTCGGATTTGGCCGAAAAGCGCGCGCACGCAAGCAGGCACGCAAGCCCGCCGATCGTCGCAGTCACGAGGAGCACGCGCCGCATCGGACGATGAACGTATCATGTAGCGTCCTCCGCGGAGGTGCTCGCGTATCACGACGCCATCATCGAACGGAGGTCACTGCCAACTGGAGAGAAGCGTGCACCAGTTGGTCGGATAGCCCTGGGTCGAGGTGCAGCAGCCGGAAGTTCCTTTGGTTCCCGACGGGGTCTTCAAGCACACGAGAAGATCGTTGAAGTTTTGGCCGAGAGCCGTCATGCAACCTTCGGTGTAGCAAGAGTACTCCGCGGTGTAGCCCGCGCCCTGAATGCCCCAGCCCGATTCGGAATCGGGAGATGCGTTTACGAGCGTGCCGAGAACCGTGCCGCTGAATACGAACGAGCCCGGTTTGAGTGACGGGCTCAGATCGATGTTCTCGGCGAGATAGATGACTTCGCCTTTCGCCGGTCCGACGCTCAGCTTGTACGAAGCGAACGTACCGCCGGGCCAGCCGGAGTCATTTCGATTCCTGTAGAGGTCGATCGTTCCCGGACCCATCGCGTAGATCGGACCGGAGCCGCCGTAGTCGACTCCTTGATCGATGCGCTCGGAAGTGAGGCCTTTCACGTCGCGGTAGGGGTTGCAGTACTCCTGATTCGTCAGCGGCGCGGGAAGGCAATGCGCGCCCGAGGTCGCGCAGACTTTGATGGTGCCGTCCGCGGGATCGTCGGCGAGGTTGGCGCTCGTTGCCGTGCCGCTTGCGGGGACGTTGGTCGTGATGATTTTGGTGCCGTTGTCGAGCGTTACGTCACCTGCGGCGCCGCCGTTCGCGGCGATGACGTAGCTCTCGCCGCACGTCGAGCAGACCGCGACCGAGATCACCGTGCCGGGGATCGCGCCCGCAAACTCTTGTCGGTCGCCTGCGGCGCAAGATGGATGTGGAGGAGGCTGTGCGTCCTTTGCCTCGCTTGCGTCCGTCTCGGAATCGAGCACGGCGCCGTCGGCCGGGCTGGCGTCCGTTCCCGCATCTTCGTGCGCTCCGGTCGGATCGCTCGAACAAGCCACCGACCACACGAGGGCGCAGGTCGCGAGGAGTCGCGGATGAAACATTCGGATGTCGAGAGGAGCAACCGGCGTGCCGATTGAATCAGACGCGAAACCCGCGCCTCGCAAGCCGCGCGCTCGCGAGCAGCCGCGAGCGTCAGCGACCCGCCGCGCGCTCGTGGAGTCAGCGCGTTTGCTTCGACAGATGCATCACTTCGCGAGGCGTGCTTCCGAAGAGCTCATGCACCTCGCGAATGAGGTGCGCCTGATCGAAATAACCGAGCTCGATCGCAACGCTCGCCCAACCCTCGGCTTCGGGAAGCGCGCGCAACACGGCTTGCAACCGAACGATGCGCGCGAAGCGTTTCGGTGAAAGCCCCACCTGACGATCGAAGAGTCGTACGAGCGTTCGCGGGTGCGCGCCCGCCAAGCGAGCGAGCGTTGCGATCGTGACATCGCCACGGCGCGCGAACACTTCGCGAAGCGCGATGGTCAATCGCTCGTCGATCTTGCGATTGAGCAGACGCTCCGACAAGAATGCGTCGAGGCACGCGATGCGATCGTGCACGTCAGAAGCGCCACCGACAGCGCGTTCGAGGCCCGCGACGGCTTTTCTTGGCAGCAGCGCATCGAGGCGGCTCCAGCCGTCTCCGAGCAAGTCGAGGTCGATGCCGAGCAGCGCGGCAGCGCCAGGAAGAAGCCGAGCACCGAGCAAGGATGTGCGTGCGTCGTTCGACCAGCTTCGTGCCGTTGTCTGCACGGCTGCCACGTACGCGCGAGGCGTCGGCAGCAAATTCAACGTGAGATCGATGCACGTATCCGGCAACGTGCGAACGATGTGCGGACCTTCCGTCGTCAGCGTCCAGTACGAAGACACCCACGAAGCGAGCGAGGTGTGCGGTGCATATTGCGCCCACGCATAACTCCCTTCGAGGATCGTTGCGCTCTTCGGTTCGAACGTCATCTTGCCGAGCTCATCGTGTCATGAATCGATTTCGATCAAGTTGAAGCTGTTGCCGTCAGGATCTCGAAACGTTGCAACGCGTTTTCCTTCGCCCAAATCGAGAATGGCTCCGCGCGGCGAGACATCGACGCCGCAAAGTTTTTCCACGTAGGCATCGAGATCGCGAACGCGAAACGTCACGGCGAGGCCGCCGCCATGAGCGTCCGGTCCGCGCCCCTTCAAGACGGCAAGATGCACGTCACCGAGATCGGCTTCGAGGTGCTCGCGCATGGCCCCGTGACGATCGAGCTCGAATGGAATTCCGAGATACATCCGATAAAATTCTGCAAGACGCGCAGGCTCGGCGGAATAGAAGAGCAGTGCGGAAACAGATTCGATCTTCATGGATGAGACTCCTTGCTCATCATCATGAAGTTGCGCGGGCGCTTTCGATTGGACGAATCGGACAATCTTGTGTGCTAATCCGGAAGCATGCACGCAAAGCTCGTCGGGTTCGGCTTCGTTGTTGTGTCTACGGGCGCGTGCGGCGGCTCGCAGCCACCCGTGGACCCCAACTCCACTGCGACGACGAGCACGACGAGCGCGACGAGCGCGACGAGCGCTTCGAGCTCGCCAACACACTCAACCGATTCGCAAAACCCGCCGCCCGCTCTCGGTGCCGCGTTTACCGTGTCCGAGCTCGGGCTCGCTGGCAGCATGCCGGTGGGCGACAAGTGCACGCCGAACGCGCTCGGCACGAAGCTCGCGCGTCTCGACTGCGGCACATGGGCGATCACGCTCGAAGTGGCCAGCGCGATCAACGACGCCACCGTCGAAGGCGCACAGAAGACCGCAACGCAGGCGTGGTCGAGCGCGAAGAATTTCAAGAGCCAAACGCTCCCTGAGGGCTGGCAGCTGATGTTCGAGGCCACCGGCGCCAGTGCGCCCGAGTATCACCTCAAAACGTACAGGACGATCGGCGGCAAAGCCTACGAGTGCGACGTCAACGCGAAGAGTGTTTCCGAGCGCGACAAGGCCATCGCCGTGTGTGGGTCGCTCACGGTGAAGGCGCACTGACGGACCTACGGTTGCGGGCCGACGTGCACACTGGCAGAGTGATCGGATGAACGTCGACCGCGCCCAGCTACGCGTCGGCGAGTCGTTGCGCGGGAAGTATCTCCTCCAGCGCGTGGTCGGCGTCGGTGCCATGGCTGCGGTGTACGAAGCCACGCATCGCAACGGCACCCGCGTTGCCGTGAAGATCCTGCACCGCGAAATCGCCGCGCTTGGAGAGATCAAAAAGCGCTTCCAACGCGAGGGCTACATCGCGAATCGCATCGACCACCCAAGCGTTGTTCGCGTCATCGACGACGACGAAGACGCCGACGGAACCGTCTTCATCGTGATGGAGCTTCTCGAGGGTTGTACGCTCGAATCCGAGCTCGCCACTGTGGGCGGGAAGATGGCCGCGCCGCGCGTTGTCGCCATCGCCGACGCGCTCCTCGACGTCCTCGACGTCGCCCACGCCGCCGGCGTTGTCCATCGCGACATCAAGCCGGACAACCTCTTTCTCACGAACAACGGCCTCAAAATTCTCGACTTCGGCATCGCGCGCCTCATGGATTTGTCGAGCGTCACGAAGAGCGGCCAGATGATGGGCACCGCCGAGTTCATCTCGCCGGAGCAAGCCGGCGGTCAGCACAACGTCGACGGCCGCAGCGATCTCTTCTCGGTAGGCGCGATGATGTTCACGATGCTTTCAGGCAAGTACGTGCAAGAAGCGCGGACGGTGCTCGAATACCTCGTGTTCGCGGCGACCAAGCCGGCGAGGTCCATTTCCGCCGTCATGCCGGAGCTCGATGTTGGCCTGGCGGGTGTGATCGACATCGCGCTTTCTTTCGACAAGGATCGTCGCTTCACGACCGCACGCCAAATGCAAAGGGCATTACGCGTCGCAGCAATCGGCACGCAAGAGACCATCAACGCGACCGGTGCTCGCGCGCTCGATGCCATCCTTGCTACGCGCCAAAGCGCCAAAGCGCCGGCCGCGCGCCCGCCCGAACCACGCGCGCCCGAAGTGTCACGCACCAGCACGCTGCCGCTCGTCAACCCGAACGTGCCAATCCCGCCCAAAGGGAAGTAGGTATCAGTCGGCTTTGTGCGCGATCTCGGGCGGCAGCTGGAAGAACGCGTTGTGCTTCGGATCGTTGTACGTCTTGTAGTCGGGCGCCCACGGCGTGAGCTTGGTGCCTTCGGGACCGTGGTCGATCGAGAGCGCCATCGGCGTGACTTGGCGGTAGCCCGAGCCTTGCGGGAGATCGTCGTTGTCGTGGCCCCCGGCGGAGAACAGCGTGATGAGGCGTGCGTTGGGGTCGTCGTAGGAGACGTGGAAGCCGTCGTTCACTTTTTCGTGGCCGCGGAACATCGTATGGCAGCCAACACGTTGCATGAACGCTTTGAACTGCATCTTGCCGAACGCGAAGCGCGCTGACTTGTCTTGGAGATCGGCGGGGATGACATCGGCGCTCGAGGGGTCGCTCCACATCATCTGGAAGCGGATGTCCGGATCGTTGAGCGACGAGAGGTCCGTGTACTTCTCTTTGAGGAGGCGATCTTTCGGGATGCCGCCGTGCACGAAGAGGAAGCGATCGAAGAAGAGCATGTTCGGCATGAGGTCGAACGTTGCGGCGTAGTGCCGGAAGACTTCCATCGGCACGTGCGGCTTCAGCGTGTTGATCGCCTCGGCCGGTTTCACGCCGCCGTAGATGTTGCCTTTGAACTCGACGTAGTACTCGTGGTTGCCGCGAAGGACCGTGACGAATTCCGGTGCGGTCGCGAAGAGCTGGAGCACGATGCGAAGCACGCCGTTGAGCGAGAAGAGCCCGCGGTCGATGTAGTCGCCGAGCAAGATGAGCTTCGGCTCGACGTTGTTCTTCGGATCGCGACGGTAGGCGTCGACCTTGTCGAAGAACTTCGATTGCATGAGCGCCGCCTTGAGCACGCTGTAACAACCGTGGAGATCGCCGAGGACGAGGACGTCGTAGCGTTTGCCCGGTTCGGAAGGCTGCCAATAAACGTGGCCGTCGAGAAACGCTTTCTCGTTCACGAGCTCCGACACGCTCTTCTTGCCGGCGAGCTTGCCGAGGCCCTCTTTGCGTTGCGTGGCCCAGAGATCCGCGACGCGATCGAGGAGTGCGCGGTCGCCGGCGATTTGTTGCGAGAGGCGCTCGTGATCGGCCGAGTAGTGAAACTCGGTCGGCATGAAGAACGGATGATTCGCCGCGACGCGCGCAACCGTGCGGGTCGACGTGACCTCGACGGTGGGGCGCGATTCGAGATCTTCTTCGAGCTCGAGGCCCGTGCCCGAATCGAGGAGCGCGGCGAGCTCGGCGCGAAACTGCGCTTCGGCCGGGTGAACCTGACCGTCGGCCATGATGAGCTCGTCGATCGTCGCCATGAGCTGCTCTTGGCCGGGGCGATCGAAGCTCTGGAAAATCTCGAAGCAGCGCACCTTGAGCTTCGAGTGGACGAACGCCGTGGGGTCTTCGTTTTCGGCGACGGACTCGGTGAAGAGCTCGCGAACGCTTTCGTCGATGCCTTCGAACACTTGGTGGAAGTGCGCGGTGAACTTGCCGACGATTTCGGTCTTCATGGCGACGTCGGCGTTCTTCATCGCTTGGTCGGCGCGCTGCGAGACGAGATCACCGATGTACTTGCGGACGAACTCTTTTTCTTTCGCGTCGAAATCGCCATCGATGTACCCGAACGTCGTCAGGTAAAAGATGATGGCGTGCATCTGCTGCTCGGCGAGGTTCGGATCGTCGCTGAAGTTCATCATTGGGAATTCGCGAGTATACTTATTTTTGAGCGGCGTCCGCGGACGATACTGCGGGCGGCGGCGATGGCGACGTTGGGCCGCTTTGTGACCACGGCTGCATGATGGCGGTCGTTGCTGCAGCGCCGATCACGACAAGCGCGATGCCGCCAATGACCAGCCAGCGAAGCTGATAGCCGCGCTCTTGTGGAACCACGGGCGTACCCGGCGTAAAAGCGCGCTGCCCCGTGGTGGTGACGGGCGTGTTCGGATTCGGCGTGACGCTGAGCACGGGAACGTGCACGCGCGGAAGCTCGAGCGGCTGCGACGTCTCCATGCCGATCACTTTGAGCGTGCGCATTTGCTCTTCGATGAGTGCTTGGAGATGCACGCGTTCGTCGTGGAATGCTTGAGCCACGAGCGCGCCGAGCTCGCGCACGGCGGGGCGGCGCATCAGCAAGCCCAAATAGCCTTCGAGATCGGCGCGAAGCGCGAGCGCGGACGGATAGCGATCTTGCGCGCGCGGCGCGAGAGCGCGCTCGCAGATTTGCTTGAGCAACGCGGGCGGCTCGGGCACGTGATCGGTCATTTTCGGGATATCGCCGATGCTCAAGCGGTGTGCGATGGCGCCCTCGGCGTTGCCCTTCCACATGCGGCGCCCCGTGATGGCTTCCCACAAGATGACGCCGATCGAGAACACGTCCGCGCGGCGATCGACGGCTTTGCCGAACGCTTGCTCCGGCGACATGTACGCGAGCTTGCCTTTGATGACGCCCGTGTGCGTTTGCGATGTGGAGTCGGCCGCTTTGGCGATGCCGAAGTCGACGAGCTTTGCTTCGCCGTTGTACGTGATGATGATGTTGTGTGGAGAGACGTCGCGATGGACGACGTTGAGCGGGGAGCCGTCGTAGTCGGCGAGCTCGTGCGCCGCGTGCAGTGCGTCGAGCACGTCAGACAGGACGCGCACTTGGTGATCGCGCAATTGCGCGCCGAGGCTTGCGAGTCGCGCGCGCGTTTGGCTGAGCGGCTGTCCCTCGAGGTACTCCATCACGATGAAGTAGTGGCTGCCTTGCTCTTCGACTTCGTACGTCTGGACGATGTTCGGGTGGTTGAGTCGCGCGGCGAGGCGGGCTTCGTCGCAGAACATGGTCGCGAATTCGGCGTCGCCTGCGAACTCGTCTTTCAGCTCTTTGACGACGACGAGCTTGCTGAAACCGCGCGGCCCTTGCGACGCGGCGAGATAGACGACGGCCATTCCGCCTCGCCCGAGCTCCGCTATGGGCCTGTATTTGCCGAACGATTTGGTCGAGGCCACCGCTCCGCAGGCTACCTTACGCGCTTGGCTTCCGCGACCTCGAAAGGGCTTGGAGCGAAACCGACACCACGATGACAGCGCCACCAACCGCGGCCCATCGCGTGGGTCGTTCGTTGCGAACGATCGCGACCCAGAGGGGATTCAAGATGGGTTCGATCGTCGCGATGAGCGTCGAGCGCAGCGCCGGCAATTTCCCGACGGCCGCACCGTAAAGCCAATACGCAACACCGATCTGAACCATGCCGAGGAACGCCACGATGCCCCATGCGGTGGGGCCCACGGGATGCGACATCGACGCGACCATCGACGGCGCACACACGACGCAGCTCAAGACGTTGCCGAGGGTCATCGCGACGAGCGGCGAGCTGTCGCGCTCGAGCTTCAAGAGAAGCGGCACGCCCGCGAAGCCGAAGCTCGAGACGATCGCGACGAGGTCGCCGATGCGACCTTGCGCCGACACGCGGTCGACGAAAAAAAGCAGCATGCCGAAGAAGCATCCCGCCGTCGCAACGATGTCCATCTTCAGCACGCGCTCGCGGAGGAGAGGCCACGAGAGCAGCGCGACGTAAATCGGCCCTGTGTACTGGAGAAGGATCGCGTTCGCCGCGGTCGTGAGCTTCGCTGCAACGACGAAGCTCACGACCATCGTCGCGTACGACACGGCCGCGCCCCACACGAGTGGGCGCCGCAACGTTCGGAGTGTGTGGCCGCGCATCGGGTCGAGCATGATCGCGAGGCCGAGTACCGGAAGCGCGAACAGGCTGCGAAACCCTGCGAGCGCGAGCGGCGGCATGTCCACGCTCTTCACGCCAAGGCCGCCCGTGCTCCAAAGCACCGCGGCGAGGAGGACGTAGAGCGTGTACCGCATCTCGCTTATGCTGCCCGATACCATGACCGCTCCCCGTTCACGGACGTTCTTCGCCGCCTGCGTGCTCGCGTGGGCATCGGCGGCGTCCGCAAGCGACGGCGGCCCGGACGCATCCATTGGCGATGGCGGCGGCGTGCCCGATGCAGCCAGCGTCGACGCAAGCAGCGACGCATCGACAATCGATGCGGGCACGAAAGACTCCGGAGCGAATGACGCCGCGGCTGATGGACCGTGCGATCCGAACACCGAGCCCTGCACGACACGCGCCGATAGCGGAACGGGTGACGACGAAACCGGCGGCGAGCCGACCGAAACGAGCGGCTGCGGCTGCGACACACCCGGCGCACCGAGCGGCGCTTCCGGTTGGTTGCTCCTCGCGATCGCCGCGCTCGCGGCAGGACGCAAACGAAAGTGAAACGCCTCGCGATCGCAGCGTCGATCGCAACGGTCGTGCTTTGCATTTCACCCCGTGCGCGCGCGTGCGGCGTGAGCGCATCGGGCGCGCCCGCAGGCATCTGCGACGCCACCGACGTGCTCGACGAAAAATCCGCGGCCGCGCGCAACCGCATCGGCGTGAGCTACGGCTACACGAATTCGGTTCTCTTTTTTTCCGACGGGCTTCGCGCGTCGACCGAACGTCACGCGGTGATGGCCTCATTCGAGCACCCGATGCGCGGCCACTGGACGCTCGAAATCGGCGCGGGCTCGCTCCTCGCCGGCACGCTCGCGGGCACGACGTTCACGCCGGGTGTGCTCGCGGGGTTTTCACTTTCGCATCTCGTGATCCAACCGCACGGCTACGCGCAACCGTTCTTGCTCCTCTCATTCGCGTTCGCCGGCGTTTGGGCCAAAGCGGGCGGCTTCGACTACGTCGCGCTCGACGGAAGCATCGCCGCCGCATCGGGCGTCTCGCTGAAGCTCGGCCCGCACGCGATCACTCCGTTTCTTGCCGGTCGTCTCTTCGGTGGCCCCGTCTTTTGGACGCACCTCGGAAGCACCGTTCTTGGCACGGACGCCTACAAATACTCACTCGGACCGGGTGTGGCCGTTTCCATCGCAAAATCTCGCGTTGGGTTGAGCTTTGGCGCGTCCCTCTTGGGAGAAAAAAATGTGAAAGGCGGGCTGAGCGTCGCGTTTTGAGCTATTTGTGTGGATAGTGCGCGCTCTCCTCATTTTCGTCATCGGCGCTGCGATCACCGCGTGCACCACCGATGCGCAACCACCGCCGATTGGCGACTCCGACGGCGGACTCGACTACGACAGCGACGTCAACCTCGCTCCGTGCGCCAAGCCCAACCCGGGCTGCGGTTGCGCCGATGCGGGCACGGGCGCAAAAGTTTTCTGCGGCAACGTCTATCGCGTCTCCGGCACCCACCTCGACTGCTCGCCCGGCTACATCACATGCGGCTCGAACGATCTGTGGGGCGACTGCATCGGCGACTCCATCTTCGACGGCAACTAACCGATGAGCTCAGTCGTGCTTCCTGACGACGACCGATTCGTCTACGTTCCCCTTCCCCGAAGGAGAAAGACAAATGGGAAATCCGTTCGTGCACGTCGAGCTCTCGACCGATGACGTAGACGTCGCAAAGAAGTTCTACAAAGCGGTCTTCGACTGGAAGATGAGCGACATGACAGGCCAGGACTACACGATGATCAACGTCGGCAAGGGCGTTGGCGGTGGGTTGACGAAGAAGATGATGCCGGAGCAACCGACGGCGTGGCTTCCGTACGTCACCGTCGATGACGTGAAGAAGGCGCTCGTGAAGGCGACCAAAGCGGGCGGCAAAATCGTCGCTGACTACACGCCGATCGGCGAGATGGGCGCGATTGGCGTCTTCGTCGATCCGACGGGCGCCGCTCTCGGCGTTTGGGAAATGGGCAAGCCCGCGCCCAAGGCTGCGAAGAAGAAGGCCGCTCCCAAGAAGAAGGCCGCTCCCAAGAAGAAGGGCAAGTCCACGCGTTGATGCGCCAAGCCGGTGACGACTCCACCCACGACCGCCGACCTCGGCACGTGGGTGGAGCTATGTCGATACCAATCGGGGCCGGTGAGGAGCGTCGTCGCTTCGGCTTCTTGCTCGGGCGTCGGGTGCGAAGGTGCCTGGGGACCTCCAGCGCACGCTGCGATGACGGCGGCCATCGCTACGATGCGCGTACGAACCATCGCGCTTTTATATCACTCCCGATCGAATCAAGCCGAGCGTGGTCGACGCAACGATGATCCAAAGCACCACGCCTTGAAGGAGCGGACGAAGGCCGACCTTCGCGAGGTTCTCGCGTGACATGCCCGTGCCGATCAAGAACAGCGTGACCGTGAGACCGATGCGGCCACCCTTCGAAAGCCACGGATAGATTGGACCGCCGGCCGGCAAGTACGTGCGCGCGATGGCAGCAACGACGAAGAACACGACAAACCATGGCCACTTGATCGAACGCAGCGACGTCCTTGTTTGTTGCGCGACGGCCGTGAGGAGCACGAGCGGAACGATCCAAAGTGCACGCGCGAGCTTCACGGTGGTCGCGACCATCAATGCAGTCGCGCCGAATTTCGCGCCCGCGCCAACGACGGAGCTCGTGTCGTGAATGGCGAGCGCCGCCCACAAACCGAATTGCGGCTCGCTCAAATGCACCGCGTGACCGATCGGCGGGAAGAGCATGAGACCGATCGCGTTGAGGATGAAGACCGTGCCGATCGAGACGGACATCTCTTCGTCGGATGCGCCAACGACGGGGCCCATCGCGGCGATCGCGCTGCCGCCGCAGATGGCCGTGCCGACCGAAATCAGGTGCGCGATCTTGCGCGATACCGAAAGCGCGCGACCGAGCAGCATGCCGAGCGTCAGCGTGAATGCGATGCCCGCGAGCGTGTAGATGAAGCCAGAACGCCCGGCCGCGAGCACCTGCGCGAGGTTCATGTCGAAGCCCATCGCGACGATCGAAACCTGCAAGAGGATCTGAGAGAGCTTTTTTGCGGCTTTCGGAGACGGATGATTCGCGGTGACGCCGAACACGACGCCGAGAACGAGCGCGACCGTCGGCGACGACCACGCCGACGGAACGGCGACGAACACGAACAGCACGAAGAGCGCGACGCGCTCGATCCAGATCCGCGTATTCAAAGCGTGAGCTGCGCCAAGACGTTGTCGTAGCGGACGGCCCACGCGGTTGCATTGGTGGGTGCGAAGGTCACGCCGAGAGCGATGCTGACGAGCGCCGAAGTCCAACCTGGCACGAGCGAAAAGTTCGCCTCGACTGCGATGCCGTCGACCACGAGCGTGCACGTCTTCGCGCCGGACCCTGGAATGTGCGCGGTGAGCTGGAGGTGATGCCACGTCGTGCCCCACGAAATCGTGATGTGCGGATGCGCGATCGATGTCGAGCTGCCGCCATCAGCGGGGAACTCCTCTTCGACGGTGATCCCGTTGGGGTCAATTTGCAAAATGAGATCGCGCGTTCCGGTGGTCTCCGCGAAGACGACCTCGACGATGTTGAGGTACGGCTTGCCGAGATTGTCGATCTTCATGTCGAAGTCGAGGACTGCCGTCGTCGGCGCGACGGACATCGCGTGATTGAAATACGCGTGCGACGTTCCGCCATCGGCGGTCTCGATGGTCGTCAGAAGCGATGCGGGAAGCGAAACCTGCGCATCGGTATCGATGGTCCCAGCGGCGCCGCCACTCACGAGCAAGCCCAGAGCACCCGCGTCGATCGCGTCGAAGTCTTGGCAGTAGACGAGTGCGTTCGAGGCGTCCACGCAAAAGGGGCCCGTTGCATCGGAGCCGTCTGGCGTCGGCGCTACGTCCACAAGCATGTCGTCGCTCGCATCGGTGGTGCCATCCGCGCCGGCGTCGGTTGGCGCGGCCGCGTCCGTCGACAGCGAGCTCAAGTCAGTGATCAAGCTGCACCCCGAGATGCAAGCGATGACACCTGCGACGACGCTACGGCGCATCTCTAGAGGTTACACGAATGCGGCCCAACCGTTCGCGTGGCTCGCGTCGAGCGTGTAATGTCTGCTTCATGGAAGTGAAAGGCTCATGCGTTTGCGGCGCGGTCGCGTTCCACGTCGAGGAACCGTTCGTCGCGTTCCAATATTGCCATTGCGGCCGATGCCGGAAGAAGACGGGCTCCGCGCATGCGGCCAACGCGTTCGTCGAAGCAGAGAAGCTCACGTGGATCCGCGGCGAAGGTCACGTCCGAAGGTTCGATGTGCCGGACACGCGTTGGAGCAGCGCGTTTTGCACGACCTGCGGCTCTGCGATGCCGTGGCTGAATCGCACCCACACGCATTACGTCGTGCCTGCGGGCGCGTTCGAAACGACGACGGAGAAACCGCGCCGCAACATTCACTTTGCGTCACGCGCATCGTGGTACGTCTCGGCTGCCGAGCTCGAGACATTCGACGGCCTTCCCTGAATGACGTTCGAAGTCATTCAACATCGGGGTGATGCCATCATCGAGCTCTTGCCGATGGTCGAAGTGATCTACCCGGCCAAGGCGACGGCCCAAGACGTCGCCGAGTACGACAAGCGCGCGCGAGAAATCATCGACGCGCAACGCCGCCGGCCCTTTTGCTGCCTCGCCGACCAGCGCGCCCTCCGCGTGATGCCGCCCGAGCTCGTGGACGTCGCAAGCGCGCTCAACGCCTACGCAGCCGAGCGCGGCATGACGCGCACTGCGCGCCTCGTGGCGTCAGCGATCGCAGGACTTCAAGCGCATCGCCTCGCACACGACCACCGCTTCGAGCTCCAAGCCTTCGAGGACCGCGACGAAGCGCTTGCCTGGCTCCGCGAAAAACGCGCCTAGTCGCACGGAACGCACGCCATTGCGCGCGTCAGTGACGGTGACGAATGTCGAGCAGAAGATCCGTGATGCGTTGCTGTCGAGGGTGCTCGCCGAGTGCGTGCTCGACGAACGCCTGGATGTCGGGCTCGCTCGTCGGCGGGTGCGACACGATCAGCGGAATGTCGGAGTCCTTGTGCGAAGGGCTGCCGTGCCACGAGTGGTACGGCTCGGCGAAGTAGTAGCGCTCGGCCGGCGTCGCGCGGTCGCCGTTATGCGCGATGAGAAGCACATCGCCTGCGCGCTCTCCATGCGGACCCACGGCGAGATCGTGTAGGCGCGTCGCTAGCTCCGCGTACGTCGGATGTGGATGCGACGCGAGGTACGTGTCGATGGGCATGGCCGCGCCGTGACCGACATAGACTTCGAACGGCAAATCGTCTTCCGCCCAGGCCCGTGGCCGCCGCGTGAGAACCATGTCGAGCTTTCCGCGAAGGGCGGGTACGAGCGCGCCGTCTTCGTTGTTTTTCGAGTACGCCTCGGCCACCGCAAGAACGTCCTCTTCGTAACGTGGTGGCTTCGTCCAGTCGCACGCGACTTTCTCGTGATCGCACGTCGAGCGATCGGCCAAGTAAACAAAGGCCATCGCGCCCTCGAACGCGATGACGGATTGAAAATCGTCCGTCTTCGAGACGTCGAGCTTGAAGGGACGTACGCGAAACCCAGTTTTCACGAGCACCGCTGGCGGCCCGTGGTCGATGTTCGTCGTCATCGCGTGATCGCCATCGTGCATGACCTCGGTGTGACCGTGGTCGGACGTGACGACGACCCACCGATTCGCAAGTGCGCCGCGCGCACGAAGCTTGCCCGTAAGTGTGCCAATGCTGCCGTCGACGATGTCGCGCAAGTATGCGCGTCGAGCGGCATCGGGCCCTTCTTTGGCCACATGCGCGTAAAGATCGGTGCCCGATAGATAAACGGTGAGCACATCCGGAACGAGCTTGTCGTCGAGCGCGCCCACCACGACATCCACCACTTGCTTGTCGAGCTTCTCGTATGCGGACCGCGACTCGCTCTGCGTCGCGACCTTCGAAACGGTCTCGTCGACGAACGCTTCGAACGCGTCGATGAGAATCGTTGGCTTGGTGAGCAGAAACTTGTCGGCGCCGGAATAGATTTGCTGCATCGCGACCCACACGAGCACGTTGGGATCGTCGGCGCGCATGCGATCGTACACGCTCGGCGCGAGGCAAAGCTTGTTCAGATATTGGTCCGTGTAGATCTGCAGCACCGGAGCGTGATCGTTGAACGTCGCCGGCGCCGGGGCGGCGAATCGCCGATCTTCCCGAATGAAAAACTCGTTGCCCGCGATGCCGTGATGCGCGGGCGTTACGCCGGTGAACGTCGTCGCCCACGCGGCCATCGTGGAGGATGGGAGCGTCGACATGATCGTTCGATCGAAGTACGCATGTGGCCCGAGTAGCGCCGAGAACGCAGGCAGCTCACCTGCGCGAATCATGTCGTAGAGAAGCTCGCGATCCACGCCGTCGAGAGCAATCACGAGGATCGGTGGATGGCTGGGCGAGCTCTCTGCGGTTCCAGGGGCGCGCTTGCGAAGGTCGTGCGCATCTCCACCAACCAGGAGCTTGGTTTCGTGAACACACGCACCGAGCACGGCCGACGCGAGGGTGATTGCGGCAATTCGGACGAATGACCGCATCAGCTACTTTTCGGCGGCCACGCGTGGCCCGTTTCGCAATCGACATGGCGTACGGACACGCCACTGCGCGAGATGTCGAGGATGCCGAGAACGATGGGCAGCTGAAACCTCCGCGGACCCACAGAGCCGGGATTGAATACGGTGAGCCCGCGATCGCAAGCCGCAAACGGAATGTGCGAATGCCCACACACGACGAGCGATGCGTCTTCCGCGCGTGCGAGGCGTGCGATGTCCGCGCGGATCTTCGGGCCGTTCACGGCGATGTGCACGAGCAAGATCTTGAGAAGCGTGCCGGCTGCGTCGCGCACGTCGATCGTCACGACGTCGGGCAAATCCTTGGCGCGCTCGTCGATGTTGCCGCGCACCGCAACCACGGGCGCGTGTCGTTCGAGCTCGCGCAAGACGCCGAGATCGCCGATGTCGCCGGCGTGCACGATGTGAGTTGGCGCAGCCTCGCGAAGCCGCTCACCCAACGATGCGTGCGGTTTGCTGTGGGTATCGGCGACGGCCACGATTCGCAACGCGTCGCCTTCGAGGGGGATCGCGAATGTCTTGCGCGCCAAGGCGCGTTTGAGCATGCGCCGTTACCGCTTGAGCGCTTCCTTCTCTTTCTTCTTCTTCTGCTTCTCTTTGGTGGAGAGCTTCGGCTTGTTGTTCTTTTTGTCTTTTTCGATGCCTTTGGCCATGTCCGGACCTTACCAAACTCGACGGGGTCAAGGACAGGGGGTCGTCGGGCTCGACGTGAGCGGGCAGCACGCTTGGATGCTTTTATTCGCCGTCATCGTGATGCTCGTCGCTATGGTGGTGTCGTTGCCGCCGTCGGGGTTGGTGCCTTTCCAGTAGCCCCACACGAAGCTGGAGCTGGCCTTGTCAGCGTGGAGGCTCACGAGCGTGCTCGGCGCAAACTGAAACGTCTGAGGAGTGAGTGTGCTCGCACCGCCGTCTTGCACCATCACCGAGCACCAGTTGGCGTAGTCGTCGATCGTGAGCTTGTAGAGAATTGCGCCGTCTCCGGCGCCGCCATCGGATGCGTCCGAGGTGGTTGCGTCGTTCGCGCTGTCGGTTGCGCTGTCCTTCACGGTCACATCGGTCGTGACGACGTCGGACGACGTCGCGTCTTTCGGTGCCGTCACGTCGCTCGCGGCGTCGGTGCCGCCGTCGTCGGGGTTGGTCGTCGAGCTGCAGGCAGCTCCGATCACGAGAGAAAGTCCGAAGAGCCCGAGAAGGTACGTGCGTCGCATGGGAGGATCATCTCACGTGGTGTTCGCAATTCTCGTGCAAAGTTCGCAGCGGTCAGAGCGACGCGTGCAACACGATTGCGCCGTCGAACGTGACATCAGCGGCGGGCGGAATGGCTTGGCCGGTCATCGTGACGCTCGCGCCTTCGTCGATGTACGGCTTCAAGTTCGCGCCGGGCGTTGGCGTGAGCGGATACGTTTGCACGCAACCTGGGTTGCCTCCCGCTGCGATCACCGTCGGCTGGAGCGTGGTGCCGGTTTTGGTGCTCGAGAGCGCCAGGCTCACGCTGTTGACGAAATCGAAGCAACCGGAGCTCTTCGTGATGTTGAAGCTGAGCGACGTGAGCGTCACTGTCGAGATCACGCCGCTGACGTTGTTGGCCTTCGCCTGTGCCGCGATGTCGACGTTGATGGGAAACGTGGTCGGCGGCATGTCGATGACGATGCCCGCGGCGTGCGCGGTGGCGTCGCCCGGAATGGATTGCTCGGGGATGCTGTATGGAATGTCGAAGCCGACGGACGAGAGCGAGAAGTTACAAGCCGAAAGCAAAACCACGGCATGAAGCAAACGCATGTTCGATGGACCTCTCTAAGGCAGCGTGACGAGCGCCGCGGCGACCCAGTGCTGCTGACCATTGCTCATCGTGACGAGGTATTGGCCTTGTGCAACTTGCGCCACGGTGCCGGGATATCTCTGACCATCGCTCCATTGCACGAGCACGTGCGCCCCAACCCCAGGAGGCGCGACGGCTTTCGCGACGCTGCCAAAGAAGTTACCGAGCGCATTCCCCACTTCCGCGGCGCCGCGCTCGAACTGTTGAACCGTGAGCGACGACACGACGCGCGGCTGCCCGCCCATTTGAAGGCGCGCTGCTTCTTGGTCAATCATCGCGGGAAAATGCGCGTTTTGGCTCGTCGTGGCATGCCACGCGTTTTGAATCGCCGCCCACGTGTTTGGCTCCACGCGGTAGTAGCCACACATGCGCTCGACTCCCCACGCCTTCGCGGCGCCGCACATCGCGACGTAGTCGTCGAAGTTGATTTGAGGAAGCGACGTTTGCTGCACGCCGCCCACGATAACATCACCCCGATTGGGTAGCTTCGAGAACGGTGCGGTCGCGGCCTTCGTTCTTGGCGCGATAGAGCGCTTCGTCCGCCCGCGCGACGAGATTTTCGACGCGAAATCCATTTTCGGTCGACGCAGCCGCGACGCCCGCGCTGAACGTGATCACGCGGTCGGTGTCGCCGAGTCGAACGGGTTTGGCGGCGAGTGCTTCGCGCAAACGCTCGGACGCGCGCGCTGCGCTCGTTGCATCGCCGCGCAAGATCAAGACGAGCTCTTCGCCACCATAACGAAACGCGGAATCGTTGACGCGAATCACCGAGCGGATGACATCGGCGACGTGAACGAGCACGCGGTCGCCGCCAACGTGTCCGAACGTGTCGTTGATCGTCTTGAACCGGTCGAGGTCGAGCATGACGAGCCCGAGTGGCTCATGGTGACGCGTGGTGTGGGCGATGGCTTCGCGCAAACGTTGGTCGAAGTGGCGACGATTGTAGAGGCGCGTGAGCGGATCGATGGTGGCGTTCTCTTCTGCGACACGCAGCTGCGAACGAAGGTCGCGCGCGGCCTGTGTGCGCTGCGCCATCGCACGCACCTTCGCGACGAGCACGGGTCCGCTGTAGGGTTTCGCGACGTGATCGACGGCGCCGCTCTCGACGCCTCGCAAAATGTCGGTCTCCGCGGTGGCGTGCGCCGTCAAGAGAACGATGGGAATGTGCGCGGTCAGCGGATTCGATTGAAGGCGAAGCGCCGTCTCGAAGCCGTCGATGCCGGGCATCATCACGTCGAGCACGACGACGTCGATCTCGTCCGCATTTTCGGCCGCAAGCGCGAGCGCGCCCTCACCGGTGTTTGCCTCGATGGTCGCCAGCTTGGCATTGTTCAGCCAGCGCACGGTGAGCTTGCGTGTCGCTTCATCGTCGTCGACGGCAAGCACGAGCGGCATCTCAGTGCGTGATTAGCACGAACTCTTCGTCGATGGTCTGTGGGGTGTCTTGCTCGGTGGTTCGCAGCGTGAGCGTCTTGCCGTCGAACTCGTAGTCCGCTTTGGTGGACGCTTGCGCGGATGGGCAGAACGTCGTGATGACGAGCCCGGAGCCGCCGACGATCATCGCCGTCGAGCTCGTGCGCGTGGGCGCTTCCTGGTTGGAAGACGCAACGGCGTCGAAGATGAAACCGTTTTTCGCCGAGGTGATCTGTAGCGTCGCCGAGACCGTGCCCTCGTTGCCGGTCGTGCCGCCTGGACCGGTGTACCAGGTGATTTTCTCGAGAGCGTAAAGCCCGAGCGCAAACGGCTGCGCGGGGCCACTGCTCGGCGGCGGATCCGACGCGACTGCCATGAGAGGCACATCGGTGCCGACGACCGGCACGGTGTTGCACGAGCTCGGGCTTGCATCGATGCCGATCAGGATCACGTCTGGCTGGACGCCGCCGTCTTGAACGCCGCCATCGCCGCCGTCGATGCGACCACCGCACCCGAGAGCAACCACCATCAAGGGAAGAAGAAGTTTCATGGCCCGAACCGTACACCTTGCAAACACGCGTGATAACTTCGCGGGGATGGCTGGGTGCGAGTGTCACTCGGGGCGGCGTTACGTCGAGTGTTGCGGCCCGCTTCATCGCGGCACGCGCGCCGCGGCGTCGCCCGAGGAGCTGATGCGCTCGCGTTACGCCGCGTTCGCGCGCGGCGAGGTCGCATACCTCGCGAACACGCTTTGTGCCGAGCACCCTGATCGAACCGAAGGCGCCGCTGGCGACTATCGGCGCGCCCGGGAAAACCAGCGTTTCCTCGATCTATGCATCATGCACACATCCGACGATGGCGAAGTCGGCGAGGTTCTCTTCTATGCGCGCATCTTCGAGCGTGGGCGCGATTGCTCGTTCGTGGAGCTCTCGGGTTTCGTAGTCGAAGACGGCGCGTGGAAGTACGCGAGCGGGATGATGGTGGAGACGAGAGATCTCCCGCCCGACCCGCGCGTCATGACGCGCGATCAGGTGCTCGAACGCTTCACTGACCGATGAGGCCGAGCCAGAGGTTCTCGCGTGTTGCCTTTGGTCGTGTCGGCATCACGGACACGTGGTGGGGAGCTGGCGGCAATCGCTCGCGTCGACGTTGCACCAGTAGCCGCCGTAGCAGCCGTTGGGCTGGCAGTCGGATGCGTCTTTGCTGCACGCGCGACAATCAGCGGACGTGCTCGGGCTCACGAGCGAGCCACACTGCGTTGCGTCCGTGCCGCCGGCGTCGGTGAAGCTGCCTCCGCCCAAGTCGACGTCCGTTCCACACGACGCAACGAGCAAGAGCGCGAGCGCGAAACGCACTTACGGCTCTTGGCCGATCAGCGCGCGAACGCGAGCGGCATGTGGGCTTTTCGGATATGCGGCGAGGAAGCGTTTGCCGATACGCTCGGCCTCCGCGCGGTTGCCCTCGCGAAGGAGCGCATCGACGCGCACGACCTCGGCCTCTTGGACGAACGCCCCACCGGGATATTCGGCTTCGTACGTTTCGATGAGACGCTTCGCGCGTGCCGCGTCGCCGCTTTCGAGCGCAGCGCGCGCGCGATCGACCGCGGCCACTTGCTGCGCGAGCGTGCTCGACGCGGGCGCGGTCGTGCGAACGATGGCGCGAGCAGTTTTGGTGCCTCCGGGTTGCTCGAGCTCGATCGTCGACGCCGTTTGCGTCTCGACGGGCGCAATCGCAACCGGAACACCCACGAGGCGTGCGCTCGGCGTGGCTTGCGCGGCGTCGTGCGTCGTTCGGTAGTGCACGAGCGCGTACGTGCCGCCGGCAGCGGCGGAAATCGCGATGCCGCCGAGGGCCGTCCACTTTGCGATGGCGAGCCATGCGGCTGTCACGGCTTTCGGAGCGATCGATCCACCCGCCGCGACGAGACCACCGGCGGCCCCCGCAACACCGAGCATCGCGAGCGTTGCTTCGCGCGCCGCGGGCGATGGACGTTCGCTCTCCCATGAACGAAGGAGATCTTTTTCGAGATCGGATGCGTCAACCGACGCGAGAAGGCGCTGCGGATCGTCGCTCATGACGCACCTCGTCCAAGCTCGAGCTTCGTGACTGCGAGCTGGAATTCTTCGCGCGCGCGCCGAAGCCGCGACGCTGCCGTCCCCACGGGGATTTCCAAGAGCTGGCCGATCTCGACGGACGTCAAACCTTCGAGCTCGAACAGCACGAACACCGTGCGCAAGTCGTCCGTCATCTCGGCGAGCACACGTTCGAGGAGCGCTTTGCCTTGCGCGACTTGCGCGGCACGTTCCGGATCGGGCGCGTGATCCGGAAACGTCGCGAGCGCGCGCTCGCCGTCTTGCCCGCTTTGCTCGCGGCTACGCGCGCGAGCGCGGCGCGCATTCGCTGCAACGCCACGCGCGGTCGAAAACAAGAAGGCGCGCTCGCTGCCGACCACGATGGCGTCGAGCTTCTGCGCGGCGATCCAAAACACTTGTTGGGTTGCGTCGTCGGCGGTGGACGCAGGCACGCCGAGGCCGCGGAGCGAACGCCAAATGAAGTCGAAGTGGGCCTCGACCATCGTGCGCAAGCGCGCGTCGTTTTTCGGCATCGTTCGCGGGATCACGCCGCTCTCGGGAGGGAGATCCGCGGAAAACTGCAACGTCGACACGGCGGACATCATCATAGCGCGGCAAAAGAACAATGTTCGCGATGGGCTCGCGCGATCACCAAATCTCGAAACCGAGGCCTCCGCCGGCGTGTGCGGTGACGAGTGGTGCCTGAAAAACGGTGTTGTTGGGCTCGAGGAAGAAGCGATCTTGCACGAGGACTGCGCCAACGTGCCCCGCGACTTCGAGGAAAAACGGCCCTGCGATGCGCACGCGAGCGGCGAGCGCCAGACCGACGTCGACCCATGGGCGTGTGGCGCTCCGCGATGGCGAGATGCCTTCACCGTGTGCCTCGATGGCGCCGACGTGAGAGCGCGCACACGAGTTGAGACGAAAGCGGCCAGCGCGAAACACGACGCACAAATCCGCGGCGCCCGCGGTCCACGTGAAGTCTCCACCCGCGCCGGATGTGATCGCTGTTTCGCCTGCACGTTCGAAGCGCAGAGCGCCACCGAGCGCGACGTGCTCGTTGAGGCGGCGCGTTGCCTCGAAGAAGACCGGGACCGCGAAGATGGGGTCGGGCGACACGCCAATCACGACTTCCGCGTCCGCGCCCGCGGTGAACGACCACGCGCGCGCGGAAGCGGGAGTGTTGCGCTCGTCGACTTCGGGGTCGTGTTTCGTGGGCCCCGCGTTGGCGTTGGCGTTGGCGTTGGCGTTGGCGTTGGCGTTGGCGTTGGCGTTGGCGTTGGCGTTGGCGTTGGTGTGGTTTGGGTCGGCAGGGTCTGACGCCGTCGGGTCCAGCGCCAAGGCGGTCACGAGCGCGAGGGCCGACAAGACCTCTTCGCACGATGCTCCCGAGACGGCGCGTTCGGTCGTCGTGCCGTCGGTGCCGTGAAGCTCGATGCGGCCGGACATTTTTGGGCCGCGTGACTCGATGCGCACCACGAGCGCACGCGATGCGTCCGGCGACATACGTACGCGGGGGCTACGACCGTGCACTTCCGAGATGAACGTGTCCGCCGACGCGACGTGCGCAGAACAGTGGGCATCGGCTTGGTAGTCGAGCCGAACACCATCACTCGATTGCGCCGCCGCAACCGTAGACGCACTTGCGATCATCGCGGCAGAAGACGCACGAAAACGCACGGCGCGAGACTCTACCGGCATGCCGCGCCCCATGCGTATCATTATGCACGCGGAGTCTCCCGCAGGCGCCTTGGAGCCTGTATAGTGGCGCCCGCTCAGCCGTGCCCACAGATACATCCGACCCGAGTTACTTCCACAAAGTCGTCGATTGCCAATACGCGTGCCCGGCGCACACGAACGTCCCGGAGTACATCCGGATGATCGCGCAGGGCCGTTTCACCGACGCGTACATGCTCAACCGCGAGTCGAACGTGTTCCCGGGAATCCTCGGGCGCACATGCGATAGGCCGTGCGAGCCCGCGTGCCGCCGCACGCGCGTCGAAGACAAACCCGTCGCCATCTGTCGCTTGAAGCGCGTCGCCGCCGATCACCGCGACGACATCAAAGAGCGCTTGCCCATCATCCCGACGCAAAAAAACGGGAAGAAGATCGCATGCGTCGGTGCCGGTCCCGCGTCGCTCGTCGTCGCCAATGATTTGGTTCCGCTCGGTTACTCGGTGACGATGTTCGAGAAGCTCCCCGTCCCCGGCGGGTTGATGCGCTCCAACATTCCATCGTTTCGTCTTCCCGAAAAAGTGTTGAACGAAGAAGTCGGCACCATCATCGACATGGGCGTCGACATTCGTTACGGCAAAGGCGTCGAGAGCATGAAAGCTCTCCTCGACTCCGGCTACGACGCCATCTTCGTCGGCACCGGCGCGCCGCGCGGCAAAGAGCTCGACATCCCCGGTCGCCAAGAAGCCGCCGCCAACATCCACATCGGCATCGATTGGCTCGAAGCGATCGCGTTCGGTCACATCACCAAGATCGGCGCGAACGTCCTCATCATCGGCGTCGGCAACACCGCCATGGATTGCTGCCGTAGCTCGGCGCGTCTCGGCGGCAAAAGCATCAAGGTGATGGCGCGCAAGCCGCGCAAGTACTTCAAGGCCTCGCCCTGGGAGCTCGACGACGCAGAAGAAGAGCACGTCGAGATCGTCATCAACCACGAGCCGCGTCGCTTCGTTCTCGAAAACGGAAAGCTCGTCGGCATGGAGTTTCAGCGCTTCGAGTCGACCGAAGAAAACGGCAAGCTCAAGCAAACTCCCGTCGAGACCGTGTTCCTTCCCGCCGACGACGTCATCCTCGCCATCGGCCAGGAAAACGCATTCCCGTGGGTCGAGCGCGATCTTGGTATCGAGTTCGACAAATGGGACGTGCCCGTCGTCGACAAGATCACGATGGAGTCGACGAAGACGGGTGTCTTCTTCGGTGGCGACGCCGCCTTCGGTCCGAAGAACATCATTTGGGCCGCCGAGCACGGTCACCAAGCCGCAATCTCGATCCACAACCACTGCCAAGGCGCGCCCGTCGCCGAGCGGCCTCCCATTGGCATGAACCTTTCGTCGACGAAGATGGGGCTCCACGAGTGGAGCTACAAGAACGACTACAACCCGTCCAAGCGCGAGAAGATGAACCACGTCGATCTCGTCGAGCGCTTCAAGAAGCTCGACCTCGAAGTGGAGATGGGCTTCTCCGCGGAGCAAGCCGCGCGCGAAGTCGAGCGATGCCTCAACTGCGACATCCAAACGGTCTTCACGGGCAGCCTCTGCATCGAGTGCGACGCATGCGTCGATGTCTGCCCCGTCTTGTGCCTCACAATCACGCAACCCGGTGACGAGCCCGATCTTCGCAAACGCCTCAGCGCGCCCGCCAAGAACCTCGAGCAAGCGCTGCTCGTGTCCGAGCCGCTTCCACAAACGCAACGCGTGATGATCAAAGACGAGGACCTGTGCGTCCACTGCGGTCTCTGCGCCGAGCGTTGTCCGACCGCCGCGTGGGACATGCAAAAATTCGATCTGCTCCTCCCCTACGCAGGAAAGACGCCGTGCAACAAGGCCAGATAGAGAAACCGCCCACGGCCCATATCGCCGCGGCCACGCAAACCGTCAACGACTTCGCTTTCAAGCTCGCCAACGTGAACGGCTCGGGTTCCGCGAGCGCGAACGGGCTCTTGATGCAGGCGATTTTTCGCATGGGCATTCCGGTGTCCGGGAAGAATTTGTTCCCCTCGAACATCCAAGGTCTTCCGACTTGGTACGAGATCCGCATCAGCAAGTACGGCCACACCGCGCGCACGGCTCGTTACGATTTGATGGTCGCGATGAACGCCGAGACGTACGCACGTGACGTCAAAGAAGTGCGCTCGGGCGGCTGGCTCCTCTACGACTCGACGTGGCCTCTCGAGAAATCGCTGATGCGCCCCGATGTCACGTTCCTTGGCGTGCCGCTCGCGAAGATGTGCACCGAAGCGTTCCACGAATCGCGCGAGCGCACGTTGATGAAGAACATCGTCTACGTCGGTTCGCTCGCCGCGCTCCTCGACATCGACATGGGCATCGTCTCCGAGATGCTCAAAGAAAAGTTCGCCAAAAAGCCCGCCCTCATGGAGTCGAACGCCAAGGCCATCAAGCTCGGCTACGACTACGCGAAAGAGCACTTCCGCTGCCCGCTTCCGATTCGACTCGAGCGCATGGATGCGACGAAAGATTCGATCCTCATCGACGGCAACACCGCGACGGCCCTCGGGTGTCTCTACGCAGGCGCGACGGTCGCCGCGTGGTACCCAATCACGCCATCCACCAGCGTGCTCGACGCATTCAAAGCGCTCTGCGAGCGCTACCGAACCGACAAAGAAACCGGCAAGCGCCGCTTCTGCATTCTGCAAGCAGAAGACGAGCTCGGCGCGATGGGCATGGTCATCGGCGCCGCATGGAACGGCGCGCGCGCGTTCACGTCAACAGCAGGTCCCGGCATCTCGCTCATGAACGAGCTCATTGGGCTCGCGTATTACGCGGAGATCCCCGCGGTCATCGTCGACGTCCAACGCGTCGGCCCATCGACCGGCATGCCCACGCGCACGCAACAAGGCGACATCCTCTTGTGCGCCTACGCATCCCACGGCGACACCAAGCACATCGTGCTCTTCCCCGCGAACCCCGGTGAGTGCTTCTCCTTCGCCATCAACGCGTTCGATCTCGCGGAGCGTTTTCAGACGCCCGTCTTCATCTTGAGCGATCTCGACATCGGCATGAACGACTGGGTCATCCCTCGCCTCGAGTGGGACGAAACGTACAAACCCGATCGCGGCCGCGTGCTCACGCACGCCGAGCTCGAGGCCATGCCGAAGTACACGCGCTACTCACCCGAGGACGCACTCGGCGTCGCGGCGCGCACGCTTCCCGGCGTTCACGAGAAGGGCTCTTTCTTCACGCGCGGCTCCGGGCACAACAAGCTCGGCGGCTACACCGAGATCCCCGACGAATACCAAGAGGTGATGGACCGCCTGGCGCGCAAGCACAACGCCGCGCGCCAGCATGTTCCGCCTGCCATCATCGAGGCCCGCGAGGGCGCGAAGGTCGGGGTGATCACGGTCGGTGGCTGCGATCTCGCGGTGCGCGAAGGTCTCGAAGAGCTCGAGCGCCGCGGCATCCATGCAGACTACATGCGAATCCGCGGCTTCCCCTTCGGCGACGACGTCGAGGGCTTCTTGCGATCGCACGAGATGTGCATCGTCATCGAGCAAAACCGCGACGCGCAACTCCGGTCCCTCCTCCTGCTCGAGACCGCGGTCTCGAAAGAGAAGCTCCGCTCGATCACCGTCTATGGCGGCTTCCCGCTTCAGGCCGCCCAAGTCGTCGACGGCGTCACTACGCAGCTCAACGGGAAACAGGCATGAGCTTCATCAAAAAACCCTCCGCGCGGCATCCTTCGCTGCAACCCAACAAGCTCGGGCTCACCGTGCGTGATTACGAAGGCTCGATGTCGACGCTCTGCGCCGGCTGCGGGCACGATTCGATCACCGCGGCGATCATTCGCGCGTTCTACGAGCTCGACACGCCCCCGCACATGGTCGCGAAGGTGTCGGGCATCGGCTGCTCGTCGAAGACGCCCACTTATTTTCTCTCCGGCGCACACGGCTTCAACTCGGCACACGGCCGCATGCCCGCGATCGCGACCGGCGCGGCCGCGGCGAACAAATCGCTCACGTACATCGGCGTCAGCGGTGACGGCGACTCGCTCTCGATCGGCCTCGGTCACATGTGCCACGCGATTCGGCGCAACGTGAACATGCTCTACGTGATCGAGAACAACGGCGTGTACGGGCTCACGAAAGGCCAGTTTTCAGCCTCTTCCGACGTCGGCTCGAAATCGAAGAAGGGCGAAGCGAACACGCAATCTCCGATCGATCCGGTCACGCTCGCGCTCACGCTCGGCGCGACGTTCGTCGCACGCAGCTTCTCCGGCGACAAATCGCAGCTCGTGCCGATCCTGAAGGCGGGCCTCAGACACAACGGCTTCGCGCTCGTCGATGTCATCTCGCCCTGCGTCACGTTCAACGATCACGAGGGCTCGACGAAGAGCTACCTCCACACGCGCAAGCACCGCCTGCCGATGGCCGAGACGGATTTCGTCCCCGTCACGCAAGAGATCAAAGCCGACTACCCCGAAGGCTCGACCGCACACATCAAGATGCACGACGGCAGCGTCGTCCACTTCTCGAAGCTCCCCGCCGGATACGACCCCACGAACCGCCAAGGCGTCTGGGAATACGTCAACCAACACATCTCGGGCGGCATGATCCCGACGGGTCTTCTCTATCTCGACGCCTCGAGCGCCGACATGCACGACGCCGCCAAGACCGTCGACAAACCTCTCGGCCAGCTTTCGTACGAAGAGCTCTGCCCCGGTAAAGCCGCGCTCGACAAGTTCCAGCTCGGCTACCGCTAGGGCGCTAGACGCGTGATCGCGCTCTGCGCGAGCTAAACCAGGGCGCCGGCGTCGCGTTTGGCACATGGCACACCCCAAATATTGCGAATTTGCCGCATTTTGGGCGCTTTCGTGTCGGCATCCAGCTTGCGATGGAAGGGTCGTATGAAGCTCGTTCGATTTGGCTCGGGACTCTTCGTGACGGTCGCGCTCGGATGTGGTGGCGACGTTTTCTCGGGCAACGACGCGGGAGGAGACGCCGCACCCGACGGCGGGGCGACCTCTCACTGCCCGTCGAGCCCGCCCGCGGGCGGCGCCTCATGCACCCCCGAGTCGCTCAAGTGTGAGTACGGCTCGAACCCGGATCCGAATTGCGATCAGCTCTTCGTGTGCACATCGGGAGCGTGGCTCGACAAAACATCGGGCGGCGTGTGCGCGCCACAATCGCTCTGCCCCGCGAGCTACAACGCGGTGCCCACCGGCCAAGACTGCGCGCCCGACGAGCTCTCGTGCGGCTATCCCGAAGGCGAATGCATTTGCACCAAGAGCAGCGGCGGCTTGCAGAAGATCACGCCGAGTTGGTCCTGTTTCCCAAAGGTCGAAGGCTGCCCAAGCCCACGGCCGGACATCGGCTCGTCGTGCACCGCCCCCTCGAAACAACTGTGCGACTACGGCGCATGCAGCGGCGGTGTTGCTCTCAGCTGCGTCAACGGCGTCTGGCAACAAGCGCAGACGCTCTGCCCGGGTTGATCCACAAAGGGTCAGTAAACGTCTTTGCAATACCGGCCCGTGGATTCCATTTCGCGGAGGCGCGCGAGGGCATGCTCGCGATCGATGGCGGCGGATTGGGCGATGATGTCGATGATCGCGCTTTGCACGTCAGGGGACATTTTTTGAGCGTCGCCGCAGACGTAGATCGTCGCGCCCGACTCGATCCACGCGTAGAGCTCGGCGCCGTTTTCGCGCATGCGGTGTTGCACGTAGATGCGCTCGGTTTGGTCACGTGAGAATGCGGTGTCGAGGCGAGTGAGAAGGCCGCGGTCGCGCCAGGCTTCGAGCTCGCTGCGGTAGAAGAGATCGCATGCGTTGCGGGTGCCGAAAAACAGCCAGTTTTTGCCTTTTGCGCCCATCGCGTCGCGCTCTTCGAGGAACGCGCGAAACGGGGCGACGCCCGTGCCGGGGCCGATCATGATGATGGGCACATCGGGTGCCGGAAGCCTGAAGTGCGGTGCGCTTTGCAAATAGACGGACAGCTCGGTGCCGGGCGGTGCGCGATCGGCGAGCATCGATGAAGCGACGCCCGCGCGTTTGCGTTTTCGCATTTCGTACCGAACGACATCGACCGTGAAGTGCGCCTCGCCGGGATGCGCGCGCGGCGATGATGCAATCGAATACGGACGCGGCGCGAGCGGGCGCAGGCACTCGACGAACGCCTGCACATCCGGCGTTTCGGTTTTGGCGAGCACGAGATCGATCACGTGAACGTCGGGGCTCTTCGGTAAACCACACGCAGCGTAGAGGCGCGCATCGACGTGATGGAGGTCGAGATGCGCCCCGAGCGCTTGCCGGAGCGTCATCGTGCCGCCGCCGTGTGCGCCTTCGTGAACGGCGCCGCGCAGCGCGATCTCTTCTTCGCCCGTGACGCCGAGCGCTCTCAAAATGTCGGCGACGAGCGCGGGATCGTTTTCGCAAAACACGCCGAGCGAATCACCCACGATGTATGAAAGCCCGGGATCGAGCGCGAGCTCGACGTGGATGGTTTCTTTCGTCGACGTGTCTCCGCAGAGCGATCGCGATCGCAGCGTGCGCGCGTGGAGCGGATTTTTTCGAGTGCCCGGCGGGTGCATCTTCGCCTGCGATGGCGGCGGCGCTGGAATCGTCTGGCTCGTATTCTCGGTGCGTGGCGATGCGGCTCGGAACGTTTCGAGCTCGGCGAGCAAACCGTCGAGCCACGCTTGCCAGGGCTCCTCGTAATCGACGTCGCAATCGACGCGTGGAGCGATGCGCGTTGCGCCGAGCTCGCCGAGCTTTTGGTCGAAGTCTTTTCCGCACTGCGCAAAGCGGTCGTACGTGGTGTCTCCGAGGCCGCACACGGCGAAGCGCAAATTCGGCAGCGGATCGGTGCGCGACATCAGCTCGCCGTGAAACGCCTCGGCGTTCGATGGCGGGTTTCCGTTGCCGTAGGTGCTGGTAACGACGAGCACGGTCTCTGCGCTGTCGAGCTGCGAGAGCGCGAACGTGGAAATGTCGACGACTTGGGCGTCGAACGCCGCTTTCACGAGCGCGGCGCCCGTTCGGTCTGCGAGATCGGCCGCGTTGTTCGATTCGCTGCCGAAGAGCACGAAGATCGTCTGCATCGATTCCTTTTTCCTATACTGCCGCGCATGCCGAAACGCGACGATCGACCGATCGAAGTCCTCCTTTGGGGCGCGACGGGGTTTACGGGTCGCCTCGCGGCCGAGTGGCTCGCCGCACATTACGCCGGCGATCGCATCGCCCTCGGTGGCCGCAGCCAAGAAAAGCTCGAGCGCCTCCGCGAAGAGCTCGTCGCGATCGACACGCGATGCGCCGCGTGGCCCATCCGCATCGCCGATGCGTTCGACGTTCCCGCGCTCGATCGGATCGTGCCCGAAGCGCGCGTCGTCGCAGCGATGGCCGGGCCGTTCTCGCGCGTGGGTCACGAGGTTGCCGCGGCGTGTGCGCGGCACGGCACTGACTATTGCGACATCACCGGCGAGGTGCCCTTCGCGCGCGAGCTCATCGATCGCAATCACGCTCGCGCCAAGACATCGGGCGCGCGGCTCGTGCCGTTCTGCGGGTTCGATTCGATTCCCTCCGACCTCGGCGTCTACTTGCTGCAAAGCCGCGTCAAGTGCGCACAAGCGACGTTCATTCTCGTGCGCTCGCGTGGCGGTATGAGCGGTGGCACGGCGGCATCGATGATCGCGATCATGGAACAAGCCGGGAGCGATCCGCGTGTGCGCGCGATGCTCGCAAACCCGTACGCGCTCGTCGACGATTCCGACCACCCGAAAGCGCGCGACACGAGCGGCGCGCGCAAAATAGACGACTTCTGGACGGCGCCGTTTTTCATGGGCCCAATCAACTCGCGCGTCGTGCTCCGATCGAATGCGCTCCTCGGTTGGTCATACGGCCACGATTTTCGTTACGAAGAACGCATGTCGCTCGGTCCCGGCGCGCGTGGGTTCCTGCGCGCGCAAGCGTTCTCCGCGGGCATCGCTGCGAGCTGGAGGACACTCACGCTCGGACCCGTGCGCAGTGTCGCCAAGCGGTTCATGCCGAACGCCGGTGAAGGACCATCGCAGGAGCTCCGGCAAAAGGGCTCGTACGAAATCCGCGTCGACGGAAACGATTCGGCCGGAAATCGCCTCGGATCGTGCCGCATCTACGGCAAAGGCGACCCCGGTTACACGGGCGCGGCGAAGATGATCATCGAGTCGGCGATGTGTTTGTCGCGCGACGTCGAAGGCGAAGGTGGCGTCCTCACACCCGCATCGTGCATGGGCGACGCGCTCGCCAAACGGTTGCGCGCCGCCGACATCTCGTTCGACGTTACATGAGCGGGCCGTGGTCGAAAATATTCGAGCGCACCCGCGCCGGCGCACGGAACGCGCTCGAGCTCGTTCGGTTCGGGCAGCTCGGCGAGAAATACGGCGCGAGCTACGACGTCGTGCACACGGGACCACATCACAAGCTTCGTCGCTACGCCAAAGGCGATTCGTGCGCCCTCCTCGTGCCGCCGCTGATGGTGACGGCCGAGGTCTACGACATCGCACCCGACGTCTCCGCTGCGCACTTGCTCTCGACGCGAGGCATCTCGCCTTTCGTCGTCGACTTCGGCGCGCCCGAGCACGAAGAGGGCGGCATGAAGCGCACGCTCGACGATCACATCCGCGCCGTGTCGGCGTGCATCGACGTCGCACGCGAGCTCACCGGAAAAGACGTCCACCTCTGCGGCTACTCGCAAGGCGGAATGTTCGCGTATCAAACCGCCGCGCTTCGCCGCGGTGATGGCATCGCGTCCATCGTCACGTTCGGCAGCCCCGTCGATCTCCATCGGGGCCTCCCGGCGATTCGTCGCGACGTCACGGGCGCGCTCGTCGAGCTGCTCGAGCCTTCGCTCTCGGCGTTTGCCGCGCAAATCGAAGGCCTGCCAAGCGTGCTCACGAGCACCGCGTTCAAGATCGTCAGCGGTCGCAAAGAAATCAAGCAGCGCATCGACTTCGTTCGATCACTCCACGATCGAAGCGCGCTCGTCAGGCGTGAGTCGCGACGGCGTTTCCTCGGCGGAGAAGGATTCGTCGCGTGGCCCGGCCCGGCGCTTCGATCGTTTCTCGACGACTTCATCGTTCACAACCGCATGCTTTCAGGGGGATTCGTGATCGATGGGCGCACCGTCACCCTCGCCGACATCGACAAACCAATCCTCGCGTTCCTCGGCACGACCGACGAGTTCGCTCGACCTCCGACCGTGCGCGCCATCACGACTGCGGCGCCCGCGTCGGATGTGTCGCTCGTCACCGTGCGTGCTGGGCACTTCGGGCTCGTCGTCGGGAGTCGCGCGATGGCGCACACGTGGCCCACCGTCGCCGACTGGATCCTCTGGCGCGACAACCGCGGCCCACGGCCCGAAGCGCTCGACGCCCCGGAAGACGAACAGCCCGTCGAGACCGCGCTCTTGACCGACGCCGCGACGCGATCGGCACGCGCTGCATGGAGCCGCCTTGGTGATTTCGCGCAAGCCGCTTCGGACGCGCTCGATGGCGTGCGCTACCAAGAGCCGCGCCTCCGAAGGCTCGCAGACATGACGCCCGAGACGCGCACGAGCCCCGCGCTCGAGCTCGCCGAACGCGCCGCCGAGACACCCGACGCCACGTTCTTCTTGTGGCAGGGTCGCGCGTTCTCGTATCGCGACGCCGACACGCGCGTCGACAACGTGGTGCGTGGGCTTTGGTCGTGCGGCGTGCGGCCCGGCGATCGCGTGCTTGTCGTGATGGGATCGCGCCCGAGCTTCTTGACGATGACAACCGCGCTCGGACGACTCGGCGCCGTCTCGGTCATCGCGCCACCCGATTCCGCGCCCGACGCGCTCGCCGCCGCTGCGTCGCGCGAACGCATCACGAACGTGGCGTCTGATCCGCATCACGCCCAAAGGTGCCACGCCGCGCTCGCGCGCGATGTGCTCGTGCTCGGCCAAGGCGCGCGTGATTTTGGTCGCGGCATCGTCGACATGGAAGCGATCGACCCCGCTGCGGTCACGCTCCCGTTCGATTTCGCCCCAAATCCAGGCTGCGCGCGCGATCTCGCCGTCATCTTCCTTCGTCCGAGCGGCTCGGGCGAGCTCCGCGCGGCGCCCGTCACCAATCATCGTTATGCGCTCTCCGCGCTCGGCGCCGCGGCTGCATGCACGATCAAACCGAGCGACACGGTGTACTGCTGCATCCCTCTTCATCATCCCACGGCGCTCATGGCGAGTGTGGGCTCCGCTCTCGCGTCGGGCGCGCGCCTCGCGCTTGCAGAACGTTTCGAGCCTGCGCGGTTCGACAGCGAGGTTCGTCGCACCGGCACGACACTCGTCTTCTACGCCGGCGACATGCTGCGCCCGCTCTTGCACGAGCCCACGATGAAATCTCGCTCGAGCATTCGCATCTTCGCCGGCAGCGGCATGCGCGCCGACCTCGCGCGCAAGCTCGAAGAACGTTTCGGCGTCTCGACGATCGAATTTTATGCGAGCACGAGCCATCGCGCGATCCTCGCCAACGTCGACATGAAAAAACCCGGCGCGCTCGGCCGCGTTTTACCCGGTAGCGATCCGCTCACCATCGTTCGCCTCGATGATCGCAAGACGACCGCCGCGGCCGGTGAGGTCGGCATCCTCGGCGTGATGAAGCCACGCGAAGAGCCTTCGCTCACGAACGACGTCGTCTACCGCGACGACGAGGGCGTCTATTGGTTCGTCGATGCGCTCTCGGGTTTCGTTGCCGGCGCGTCGACGCGTCAAATCGAAGACGTCCTCTACGACGCGCTCGACGTCGACATCGCCGCCGCGTACGCGGTCGATGGCGAAGTGTGGGTCGCGTACGTCGGCAACGTCGATGCCGCGCGCGTTGCCGAGACGCTCGCGGACCGCGTGCAGCCGCGCGTCATCTTGCGCCTCGACGCGATCCCCCTCACCGAGGGTTTTCGGGCGCTAAAACCCGGGCTTCCGCGATCAATGCAAGATACACGCATCATCGACTCGAAGCGCCGGTGACTCATTTCTTGTCGATGCACTTGTTGGCGACGCACGCCGGGTGAACGATCGCCATCGCGCAGCCGAGAGGGGGGCACTCTTTGGGCGGGCTCGCCTTGCACGCACTTTCGAATTGGTTGTGCCACGTGCGGTTGCTGATGTGATTGGTGCAACCCGAGCAGCACTTGTGCGGGCCGTCGATGTCCTCGCTGAAGTTGACGCAGTCGGCGTCGCTCGCGCATGAAACGTCCATCGCGGGCCCGCCAACCGAGCCCGACGCTTCGGCGGCGCCGCCAGCGCTCACGCCGCTCGTGCCGCTCGCGCCCGCTGAGCCGCTCGCGTTCGAGGAAGCTGGCGTGGGTGTGCTCGAGCCACACGCAGCAGTGATGAGAGCGGCGAGCGCAACCGAGAGCACCTTCTTCTTCATGGCTCCATCGTAGTCGCTCGGTTCGGCGCGCGATAGCGCCCTACGCAGTCTCAGGGCATCACTTTGTGAACGACGACAGGCGAGCCGCTTTGACCGATGACCCAGACGACGTCGCCGCCGTTGGTTTCCGTGTCGAGCGTGACCGTGTTGGCCTTCGGGATGTACGGGCCGATGACGCCTGCGCCGATCGCGTCGGCGGGTGCGAGCACCGAGAGCGCGCCGGTGGTCGACGTCTGCGCGTTCACCGTGAGGAGCGACGCGTTCGATGCGAGTGACGGCATCTCCGCAGTTCCCTGCCCGCCCGTGAGGACGACGATGACGCCGCCGGCGTGGAGGAAGGTCGCGAGCGTGCCCGATGATCCCCACGACGATCCGATCGTCGCGAGTGTGCCGGTCGGCGCGTTCTTCTGATCGTGCACGATGAGCACGTCGTAGTTGTTGACGTCGATGGAGCCCGACACGGTGCTGCTCGAGGTCGTCGCGGCGAATGACACCGTGCGGCCGAGGAGCTTTGCTTCAGCCGACACGAGCGACTCGGCGTTCTTCACCGCGGTGCCGTCGGCGTACTGCTCGTAGCTCATCACGCGAAGTGGGTTCGAGAGCGGCAAGAGCGTTGCGTTCGTGAGGACACGCGCTTGCGACGACGACGCGCTCGGCGCGACTTGATAGTCGTGACCGATGACGACGACGTGCCCAGGAGCCGAGCCGACGCACTTCGATGCGACGCAGCTGTTCGACGGGCACACGTGACCGCACGAGCCGCAGTTGTTGGGATCGCTCGTCGGGTCGACGCAGACGCCGCTGCATGCGATGTCGGGCACGAAACAATCGGTGAAGCCGGGATTGGTCGATGAGATCACGGTGGAGCCGCTATCGGGCGTCGCTGAGGCGTCGCGATCGCCGGGGATGCCGCCGTCGCCTTGCGGATCGGTGGAGCCGTCGTCCGTGGTCGTGCCGCCGTCGTCGTGGATGGCCGTGGGTGCGGGCACGCAGGTGTTTCCTTGCGGGACGTAGCCATCGGCGCATGCGCCACCGACGACGTTGTTCACGTCGGCGCAGCCGACGAGCAACATGGGAACGAGCGCGAGCCTACCGGTTGATCGAAACATGTTTCTCCTCCTCGACGAACGCCGCATCACCGCTGCGCTGAACATAAAACTCGACGCGACGATTCTCTTTCAGCTCGGTCACCGTGTGCCCATGCACGCGCGGACGCGATTCGCCGAATCCGTGTGTCACGCATCGCGACGCAACACCGTAACGAAGGAGCCAAGCCTTCACGTTCTCTGCGCGAAGGCGCGAGAGCTCGACGTTGTATTCCGCGGAGCCGATCTGGTCGGCGTAGCCGTCGACGTCGACTTGTTCGATGTCGCCGCGTGCTTGGAGGTACTCCGCGATTTGCTTGAGCAGCGGGAGGCTCTTGTCTTTCACGCTCGGGCTGTCGAAGTCGAAGTAGATTCGATCCGGGAGCTCGATGCGGTCGCCGGCGAGCTTGATGTTCGTCGGAGGGCAACCGTTGGTCGAAGGCTCGAGTGGCGTCGGTATGCCAACGACATCGGGGCATGCGTCTTCCACATCGGCGACGCCGTCGCGATCGCGATCGGACGGAGCTTTCGGCGCTTCGATGACGGGCTGCACGATCGGCTTCGCCTTCGCGAGCCACACCGGCGGCTTCTTGTCGCTCGGCGCACCGAACGTGAGCTGCACACCGAAGAGCATGATGCGCGCGTCGCCCGGTCGGAGCGCGTCGCCCATGTCGGCGATTTGCGCGTAGCCAACGTAGGGACCGACATACCAGTTGTTGCGAACGTGGATGTCGTAACCGAGGTTCGTTTGCACCATCGGCTGCACACCAGTTCCGCTGTACGCCATGCCTGCGCCACCATCGATCCAGAGGCCGCCAAACGAAAGACGAATGCCCGCGGTTGCGCCGAACACGGTGCCCGCTTGGCGTTGCGCGAATGCCGGGTTCGACGGAGGCGCACCTTGCGACATCCCGAGCGCCGTACCCGCAACCTCGAGGCCGAGAAACTTGGAGAGCGGAACATCGAGAACGACCGAGCCGCCGCCACCCCAACCGAGCTCCGTTGCCTGCGGCTCCGTGAGCGCGTGACCCGCGCTTGCGCGGGCGTGAAAGAACGGCCCTTCTGCGTGTGCGACCCCAGCCCATCCGAGAAGGACGATGCTGGCCGCGCCGGTACCGAGTGTGGTGCGGTACATGTTCATCGCCCCATCACGCTGCGAACAGCGGCCATCGTGATTGGCGTTCCAGGGAGCGTCGGCTTCGGCGCGGGGCGCTCGACCTTCGCGGTGATGATGACTTCGCCAGACTTGTGCGTCTTCAACATCGGTTCCATCGGCTCTTTCAGATCGCCGGTCATCAGCGCGACATAGCGAGCGAGGGAAGCGCGGACCTCGGGGCCCACATCGATGAACTCGAGGCCGATGGCTTGCGCCGAGGCGGGGCGGTCCGGGCGGGCGCGAACCCACTGAACGCGCGCCTTGCAGACTGCAATCTTGCCTTCGATCGGAAGACCGAAGCGAACCGTCACCTCTTCGTTCTGCACACACGCCTGCTCGGAGAGGAGAAGCATTCCGCCTTCGGAGATGTCTTCGCAGCGACCATCGAGGTCGCCCCACGAAGACGTCACGCGAACGGGCGTGCGATACGGAGCGCGGTTGAACTTGCGGCGCGGCGGCACGGCGAGCGGCATGGCGTCGTCGAGGACGCGCGTGAGGCCGTCGACCTGCGGGCATGCCTTGCGGAGTGCGTCGGCCATGTCGGCAACGGTTGCGAAGCGGTCAGCGCGTTTCTTCGCGAGCGCGCGACCGATGACACCCTCGAGGCTCGCTTCGATCTGCGGACGCACGAGGCGAATCGACGGAGGCGCTGCATCGCTGCACGCGGCCATCAGCACGCGCGGATAAGCGCCTTCGTAAGGAACGGCGCCGGTGAGGCATTCGAAGAGCATCGCGCCGACGGCGTAGATGTCGACGCCTTCGTCGACGTCGTCGCGTGCCATCAGCTGCTCGGGCGCCATGTACGAAGGCGTGCCGACGAGAGCGCCAGCCGCAGTAACGCGCTCGGAGCCGGGCGTCGTGTTCTTCGCCGTGCCGAAGTCGACGAGCTTGACAATCTCTTTGTCGCCCTCGCGAACGAGGAGAACGTTGCCCGGCTTGATGTCGCGGTGGAGAACGCCGACCGCGTGAACGGCGCCGAGCGCTGCGCAAACTTGAAGTGCGATGCCGACTGAATCAGCGACACCGAAGCGACCGCGCGTTGCAATCAAGCCTTCCACGGACCGACCTTCGAGAAGCTGCATCGCAACGAAGGGGAAACCTCCGGAGACGCCTGCGTCGCTGATCGCGACGATGTTCGGATGGCGGAGCTGTCCGAGCGCGCGTGCTTCGCGTAGCAATCGAACGTGCGTCCACTCCATGCCCTTCGGGATGGCGGAGGCCGCGACCTTCACCGCGAAACGCTGCCCGGTAAACGTGTGGACGGCTTCGAAGACCGTGCCTTCGGCGCCCTGACCGAGGGTGCGTCGGAGCTCGTAGCGGCCATCCAGCACTGCGCCCGTATTGATCGTGTGACCTTCCATGACCATTCTCCGTTTCCACACCTAGAAGCGGCCTTTTCGCGTGGTCGCTTAAGGTTGGGGTCGTAAAGATGTGGGATATGCTCCGCATCGATGGGTCGCGTCGCGTTCATCGGAGCCGGTCCGGGGGATCCCAGGCTCTTGACGCTGCGAGGGGCAGAGCTGCTTTCCCTTGCAGATGTGGTCATTTACGACGAGGACGTCCACGAAGACGTCCTCGATATCGCTCGCGCTGAGGTTCCTCGCATTCGCGTCTCACGCGATACGCGACCCGAGGTCAACATCCCCGACTTGGTCACGCGAGCGCGGTCGGGGTCGAATGTGGCGCGTTTATTTTTCGGTGACCCTTTCGCGTTTCGCGGCGGCGCGATCGAGCTCGCAGGTGTGCGGCAAGCGCAAGTCGAGGTGGAAGTGGTTGCCGGCGTGATCGCACCGACGGCAGCTGCCGCCTATTGCGGGCTCGCGTTGTCGCGATACGACGACGTCACCCCGAGCGTGGCGCTCGCCGTCGTGAACGAAGCAGAAGAGCTCCATGATTGGCGGAAGCTCTCCCTCGCAACCGACACGCTCGCGCTACTCACGGACGTCGAGCAGGTGCTCGAGATCACCCACACACTCACCTATTACGGCCGCAAACCAGAGACACCTGCGGCTCTCGTGCGAAACGTGTCGCTGCCGTCGCAGAAGGTCGTGCTCGATACGCTCGTCGGCATCCGCAAGCACCTCGACGAGTTCGCACCGCGACCGGAAGACCGCGCCATGGTGCTGCTCGTCGTCGGCGATTCGATTTCCGGGCGTGAAGCGCTTCGGTGGTTCGACACGCGGCCGCTCTCGGGCAAACGCATTCTCGTGACGCGCACGGCCGAACAAGGCCGCAAGACCGCAGCGCTGCTTCGCGAGCGCGGAGCCGAGCCCGTGCTCGTGCCAACGATCGAGATTCATCCACCCGCAGACCCAGCGCCCGCGATGCGCGCCGCGCGCGAGCTCGCATCACCGTCTCCGCGAGGCTCGTATGCGTGGGTAGCGTTCACCAGCGACAACGGCGTGCGCGCGTTCTTCGAGGTGCTGCGCTCGCAAAATCTCGATACACGCGCTTTCGGCCGGTCCAAAATCGCAGCGATTGGTACGGGCACGGCGGCCGCTCTCGCCCTGCACGGCCTCACCGCGGATTTGGTCGCCAAGGAGTCCCGCGGCGAAGGTTTGGCGAAAGCGATCCTCGATCGCATCGGCGAGGCGCGCGGTGAGCGCGTCCTCATCGCGCGCGCCAAACAAGCGCGTGAAGCTCTTCCGGACGCGCTCCGCGCAGGCGGATGCGAGGTCGACATCGCCCCAGTGTACGAAACGCATCCCGCCGCTCCCGAAACCGTGAAGCGCATCCGAACGATGCTCGACGACCGCAAGCTCGACGCCATCACCCTGACGTCCGCAAGCACGGTACACGGACTATGTGACGCACTCGGCGACAGCGCCGCCTCCGCGATCGAACAGAGCGGTGCCATCGTCGCAAGCATCGGCCCGGTCACGACAGAAGCCGCGATCGCCCGCGGCTTGACGGTCCACACGACGGCCACGGCCTCCACACTCGACGGCCTCATCACCGCGCTCGAGCTGACCTTCTCCCGCCCCACCTAACGCGGCCTAAGACGCAATGGAGAGGGTGGTGACAGCACCGCCGCGCGAACTTAGGTTCACCACATGACCCCCCGAAACGTTGTTCGAACCATCACGGCGCATCGCCAGTCCGAGGGTGGTGGTTTCATCGTGCGGCGTCCGTTTCCGTCACGCGACGTCGTACAAGCTGATCCGTTCCTCCTTCTCGACGAGATGGGCCCGGCCGATTACGCGCCCGGTGAAGCGATCGGCGCGCCGGACCATCCTCATCGTGGCTTCGAGACGGTGACGTACATCCTCGAAGGCGAAATGGAGCATGCCGACTCGGCAGGCAATCGCGGCAAGATCCGCTCGGGCGACGTGCAATGGATGACCGCCGGCAAAGGCGTCGTGCACTCCGAGCTTCCGTCGAAGCGCATGATGGAAGAAGGCGGCCGCATGCACGGCTTCCAGATTTGGGTGAACCTCCCGGCGAAGGACAAGCTCATGGCGCCGCGCTACCAAGAGCTCTCGAGCGAAACGCTGCCCACCGCCGTGAGCGCCGACAAGCTCGCGCGTGTGAAAGTGATCGCCGGCGAAGCACTCGGCGTCCACGCGGCGATCGAAACGCGCACGCCAATCATCCTCCAAGACTGGACACTCGACCCCGGCGCCCGCGTGGAGATCGCGATCCCTGCGGAGATGGAGGCGTACGCATACGTCTTCGTCGACGGCGCCACGGTCGCAGGCAAGGAAACGAACGAAGGCGATTTCGTCGTCCTCGGCGCAGGCGACACCGTCGAGCTGTCGCGCGCAGCGGACGCAAAGACCGCGGGCCGGCTCCTTCTTCTTGGCGGCAAACCACTTCGCGAGCCCGTTGCGCGATACGGACCATTCGTCATGAACACCGAGGCAGAAATTCGCCAGGCCATCCGCGACTTTCAATCGGGCGCGCTCGCTTAAACCCGTACCCTCGTAGGGCATGGGCGACGCTCACGAAATCACGCTCGACGCTGTTGCGTTCGACACCGTCCGTGCAAGCCCGCGCGCCACGGTCGTGCCGAGGAAGCTCCCGAGTGGGCGCAGCGCGCTCGCAGCCGTAGCGGCGATTCGATACGATGCGGCTGCCTTCAAGATTCAAGCGCCCATCGGTGCGGGCGGGATGGGCGTCGTGCAGCTCGCGACGCAGGTCGCCTTGGGTCGCAGCGTCGCGATCAAGATGCTTCGCGCCGAGCATCAGACGCCACAGAACGTCGAGCACCTTCTCGCCGAGGCTTGGCTCACCGGTTCGCTCGAGCATCCGAACATCGTGCCCGTCCACGACCTTCGGCTCGATGACGCCGGGCATCCGCTCCTCGTCATGAAGCGCATCGAAGGTGAGACATGGAGCGATTTGCTTCACCGTGGCCAACCGCTCGAAGAGGCGCTGCGGATCCTCGCGCAAGTCTGCAACGCCATCGATTTCGCAAACGCACGCGACATCATCCACCGCGACATCAAGCCCGCAAACGTGATGGTCGGAAGATTCGGCGAGGTGTACGTCGTCGATTGGGGAGTCGCGCTCGCGAGCGGCGAGACGACCGAGTTCGCCGGAACGCTCCCCTACGCGGCGCCAGAGATGGTGAGCTTGCCCGGGCTGCTCACGCCGAGAACCGATGTCTATTTGCTCGGTGCAGTGCTGTTCGAGATCTTGACCGGTGAGCCGCCGCACCTCGCAGAGACGGTGCCCCAGATGCTCACGCGTGCGTTCGTTTCAAACCCCGCGATCCCACACGATGGCCCACTCGAGCTTTGCGATTTGGCGCGCCAATGCATGCAGCGCGAGCCGAGCGCGCGCCCGGCGACTGCCCGCGTCGTGCGCGAATCCATCGAACGCTTTTTGGAGCATCGCGGATCGAGCTCGCTCGCGGCCGAAGCGAGCCGGCGACTCGCGGAGCTCGAGGCGCTCGTGAAGAGCCCGCGGCCACCGCTCGAGCGTCTCTACGACATCTACGGCCAATGCCGATTCGGTTTCTCGCAGGCGCTCGTGGCCTGGCCCGAGAACCTTGCCGCACGGCAGGGTTTGCGAAACGCCGTCCGGATGATGGTCCGCGCGGCGCTCGCACACGACGACGCGCGCACCGCGGCGCTCCTGTTGAACGACCTCGACGAGCCCGACGAAGACCTGGTCGGGCGCGTCGCCTTACAGCAGCAGCGCGACGCAGACCGCGCCGATCGGCTCAAGGAGCTTGCTCGAAAAAACGACCCCACCATCGGCCAGCGCGGTCGCACCGTCATCACCGCAATTTTGGGCACGATTTGGATCGTCGGCCCGCTGCTCGTCAACGCGTCGGGTTTTGCCGCATCACGCTACGACGCGCTCACCGCGTGCCCAACCGCAGTTGGCGTGCTCGTGCTTCTCGTTGTTTTGCATTTCTCGTCGGCACGCTGGCGTAGCAACATGAACGTCGGCATCGTGCGCGCGATGGCAGCGATCATGACGATGCAGATCGTCGTGAGCCTGGTCGCGTTCGGGATGGGCGTTCCACCGCCAACGTTCACGCTCTTCAAGTTCGCTTATTGGGCCATCGTGATCGGGGTCGCAGCCGCGGCCCTCGAGCCACGCATGCTTCCCTCGGCCTTCGCATTCGCACTCGGCGTCGTCATCGCGCGCGAGCGCATGGACGTTCGCTATGTGGTGAACGCCGGCGCCAACGCCGTCTTCACGCTCAACGCACTTTGGGTCTGGGGTCGCGTCAGGAGCCGAGCAGGATATCCACGCGCCGGTCGTCCCGCATCGTGATGTCGTCGCTGCCCTTGGCGTCGAGCTCACCACGCGAGGTCTCGTTGATGCGCGCGGATGGAAGGCCTTTTTCTTCCAGGTAATGGCTGACCGTCGACGCTCGGTGCTCGCCTAGGACGAAGTTGTATTCGGTCGTGCCTCGCGCATCGGCGCGGCCGACGAGCTGCACATGACGACCGGCGAGTGGGCCGTTCGTCAGGCACTGGACGACTTGCGCGAGGATCGCCGTGTCTTGCTGCGTGAGATCGCTTTCGTCAGTGTCGAAGCGGGGCGCGCCTTCTTCGGACGGCGCGACGTCGAAGTGCAAGTTGCACACGCGAACGATCTCGGCGTCGAGACCGAGCATCTTCGTGACGGCTTGCGCGATGCGTTCGTCGGCCGACGTCGGCGCAGCGGGCTTCGCCTCGGCAACCGTGTTCATCGCCGTCGGGGCCTTTCGAGCCATCGCCGCAGGTTTCGCGAGGGTTTCATGTCCGCAGCCAGCGAGCGCGCCCGCGGCGAGAACCAAGATGAAAGCTTTCGAGCTCATATGATTTTTCCTTGGGATCGAGGATCGCGCACCCCACGCCATAACGCCAAATTTCTGCGATGATGGCTCACATGGAAAAGCCCGAAGCCGCGCGTCCTATTCCCAACGCGGACGGGAAGATGTCGACCGGCGCCAAGATCTCACTCGCCGAGATCGCCATGCAATTGCGCGACGAACAAATTCAAGCGCGCGTCGTTCACTACAAAGGCGAGATGGAGACGAGCCCCGAGCTCGACGCCGTCACGGCTCAGGTGATCGCCGAGCTGAAGCTGCTCCAAAACATGGGCGGGATGCGTACCGCCACGCCGAGCAGCGATCGATCACAAACCGAGATCGACCTCATCGATACGCTCAAGCGTTTGCTCACGAAGCTCTTCTCGCAAGACCGCGTCGCGAGCATCGTGCAGCGCAAGCTCGGTGAGGTATCGAAGCGCTTCGCACGCCTCTTCTTCCAGAGCGAGCTCCACGACAAAATCCGCGGCTCCGACACCGAGCTCAAGACCATGCGCTACGGCGAGCAAGCGCTCTATCATGTGCTCTCACGCCACGAAGAGGCCGTGCTCAAGGAGCTCGATGGCTTCGATTACTCGTCGCCCGAGGTCAAAGAAGACGCACGCGACGCGCTCCAAAACTGGATCAAAGACCTCCGAAACGAGTTTCTCGGCCGCACGACACCCGAGCTCAACGCGCTCGTGCGCATCTTGAACGAAGTGCTCACGCTCTTCTTCACCCAAGAGCTTCCGCCCGTGTCGGGGGAGCTCGCGTGGGAGGTCGTCAAAGAAGCCAAGCTCGCGGACGAAGCCATGCGCGGCGGATACAAAGTGCCGGCCGAGTCGTTCGCGCGTTTCCGCAAAGCGTTCGAGCGCCGCTTTCTCCAGCGCCTCGTTCCGTTCGCCGCCGACGGAATGCTCAAACGCGTTCACGCGAGCGAGGGAAAGTTCCGCGTCGAGACGCTTCGCTTCGTCGCCGACCCACACATCTTCAGCGACGTCTGCGAGCTCATCTGCGAAGCGATGTACGACTTCCTCTACAACGAAGGCTTCCTCGACCTCCCCGGCGACTGGCGCGCGCGACTCTCCGCTAGCGGCGGCGTCTGAGTCTTAGGCTTCGGAAAGTTTGATGATGGCGAGCGACTCGTCTTCGGAGCCCGTGTATTTTTCGGTGAGCCAGGCCTCGAGAATTTCGGAAGCGACGGGTTCGCTGAGCATGCGAAGGCTGAGCGCTAGGACGTTGGCGTCGTTCCAGTTGCGCGCGCCTGCGGCGGTTTGTGCGTCGGTGCAGAGCGCGGCGCGGATGCCGGCGATTTTGTTTGCGGCGATTGTCACGCCCGTGCCCGTCCAGCAGCAGACGATGCCTTGGTCGGCGTCGCCACACGCGACCGCGGATGCGACATCAGTGGCGACGCGTGCCCACGAAGCGACGGGCAGCACGCGAGCGTCGTGATTTTTTTCGCGAAGGCGCGACGCGATGAACGCGAGAATGGGGCGATCCTCGTCAGCGCCGATGACGAACTTCACGGATCACCAGCGACGACCGTCGCGGTGACGGCGGGCGGCGCAACGAGCGCGTACGTTCGTTCGGCGCGCAATGCGATCGCGCGAACTGCGCCCTCGGCTGCATCACGAAGCTCGGCGTCGACCGCTGACTGAGGCGCGGGGAACTGCGGCGTGATGAGCAGATTGCACTCGACGACGGAGCGACCCGCGCCCGCCGGCCGAATCGTGAACGTCATCTCCGCGGCGCGCACGTTCCCCGAAACGAGCTTGCCCGTGAACGTCTCGGTTCCATCGGCGGCGTGCTGCACATCGGAGAAACGCAGCACTTGCCAGAGCGTGACCATCCCGTGAAGCACGGGGACCTGCAGGTAGACGTCGGTGGAGCCCGTGCGCTTGTCGACGAGGCGTGAGTTGCGGATGCGACCATTCGAGAGATCTTTGTAATGTGCGAAATCGATCGCAGGTTCCCGTGCGAAAGCGACGGGCGCGGCGACGAGCGCTTCGGCGTGACCAAAACGCTCCGTGCGCCCTGCAGGCACGAAGCTCCACTTGCTGACGCCGGTTTGAGCCTCCGCCGGCGCAAACGTCCCGAGCGAGATGACGACGAGCGCGAGGGCGAAGGTTCGAAAACGCATCATCTAAGCCCCTCACGAACGCACGAAGCGTGCCCGGCCTTCCGAAGCCCACCAATCTCGGAAACGTTGTTGTGCGCGCTCGCGTTCGCGTTTGGGAAGGTCGTCGTAGTAGCCAAACGTTTCGTGGGTGAGAGTCTTGAGCTCCTCACCTGCGGCGCGGCGAATGCCTTGCGTCTCGTCGACGAGCGCATCAATCAGCCACTCGATGCGATGGCGACCGGAGTTCTGGCCCCACCATGCGAGCCATTTGCGCGTATCGAGGCCCATGTCTTGTCGCGTGATGGCGATGAGCGCGCGGCGCGTGACCGTGGCGAGCTCGGCATCTTCGTCGGAGAGATGCCCAATGAGCATCGCGACGGCTTTTCCTTCGCGCATGTCGCCGAGTGCTTCGAGCAAACCCAGGCGCGCCGTCCGCGATGTCGATGGCTCTCGCACGATGCGACCGATCTCGTTCAAGAGCGCATCATGCGCGGCCTCCGCCATCGCGCGCGCAGCCGACCGCGCGACGAGCCGCACTTTCGGATCGGGATCGAACAAACGCGGCACGAGCAACCGCGCGCCTTCCGCGTAGGGAAGCTCCGACAAAAGGAACGTCGCCCAAAACCGACGCGACACGTCAGCGGAAGCGACTTCTTCGAGCACGTACGCGAGCGCTACTTTTCGCTGCCGCGCGATGAGGCGAAGCAGCGGACCGCAATCGCTCGGGCGCGGAAGCGGCTCCTGCATGTCGCTTCGCGAACGCGCGAGCGGGCCTGGAAAACGCGCCATGATGGCGGGCATCGCGCTCGCGCCCTGACGAAGGAGCTCGCCTTCGGCCATACCGTCGTCGGTCCCGGCGAGCACGCGTTCGACGAGCGCCGAGAGCTCGCCCGCGATATCGACGATGATCGACGGCAAATTCTTTTCGTTGTGCGCGGTCGGTGGACGATGCGGCCCGATCGCCACGGCTTGCTCCGACTCGGGCGCCATCGGCGCGGGCTCGTGAAGCTCGATCAAAACTTCGTGACCGTCTTCGGCGATCGGCTCCATCGACTCGCCAATCTCGGCGAGCAGCGCTTGTGCGGCGTCGTCGTCGAGCGCTTCGGATTCGACTTCCGATGTCTCTTCGATCTCGGGGGCCGAGTCTGGCTCTTCGCGCGGGATCGGCGGGCCGCTCGTCGCGCGAACCGCAACGATGTTCGCTGGTGGTGGTCGGCTCGAAGGATGGCGTCGATCGACCGCTGGAGGTGCTGGCGTCGGTGCCTGCTGCAGCACAACGACGGGCGCGGCAGCGGCTGGCTGGGTAAACGCCCCAGGCCGATCAGACTGCGCCCCGCCGGTGAATAGCGCGCGACCAAGCGCAGCGGCGCGCACCGCTTTTTCCGCGGGAGGCGTCGATGGCGATGCCTTTTCGGGCAGCGGCAAGCTCGAGGCGTCGACTTTGCCGACCGAGCTCGCGGGCGCGCCGCTCGAAAACCCAGCGAGCTTCCTTCGCACGATGATTCGCTCGAACCCCTGCCCGATCGATTTGCCGAACGCGATCACCTCACTCACCGCGCTGCGATCGAGCGTGCCGCCCGCGTCTGCGTAGAGAATGGCGACGGCGCGATCGCGCACCAAGACGGGCATCACGAGCGCTTCGACGGTCGCGGGGCGCTTCAAATCGGAGAGGAGAACGCCATCGAGCCCCTTCTCTTGCGGCCTCAGCACGACCGCTTCTTTTTTCTCGCGCGCCGTCTGGAGCATGCTCGGCATGTCGAGTGGCACACCGATGCCAACGACGCGCTCACGTGTGGCGCCGTCGCCGAATGCATCGCGACCTTCGGCGATGTCGCCGTGTGCGATGAAGAGCGCGGCGTAGTCGAAGAACTGACGCGCGAACTCGAAGAGCAAATCGAGAAGCGCATCGCGATCCTCGGCGTGCTCGAGCTCTTCTTCCGCGGCGGCCATCGTGAGGGGCCCGCGATGACGGCGCGCAGGACGAACTGCGTTGCTCGTCGCTTTGACGAAGGTCGGTTTCGTCTCCGCGTATTGCCCGGTTTGCCGAACCGGCGGCGGAACGTTCACGGGCGGCGCAGGTGTCTGGTCGAGCGGATCGTTTGCGGCGGGAGCCGGAAACCCATGCTGCGTCCTGCGAAGGGAGCCACCGGGTCGTGATGGAGGAGCAGAAGGTAGCGCGGGCGAAACGAGCGGAATCGGCGGGACGGACGGAATGATCTCGGGACCCTCTGCGCGCGCTTCTGCCGACGCAGGTGTCTCGTCGCGATTCTCCGGGGCGAGCGGCGAGCGCGCCGCAGGAATTCCATATGCGGGACTCAGCTTGAACGGCGGCACGGACGGCGAACGCCCGGGTGGCTCACTCGTCTTCGTTGGCTCACGCGCGTCGACGTTCTTCGAGAGCTTCACGAGCAGCCGCTCGATGCGGCGGTCGAGTGGAACGCCGTAACCTTGCGCGAGCGCCTCGCGAATGCGAACGGCGAGCGCGATGCGAACTTCGATGTGAATCCCGTGCGCTGCCTCGAGCTCGGTGATCTCGTCCGGCTTGAGCGGCTCGGCCGCAGCGACGATGAGATTCGTAGCATCCCCCGAAACGGGAACGATGCCGAGGCGCGTCGCGATCTCGACCGGGACGAGAGCGAGCGTTTCCGGCGGAGCAATCGGAACGGGTCCGGGCGGCGCAGCGGGAAGCGCGAATGCGTCGGCGAACGTCACCGCGATGCGCCACTCTTCGACGGGCGCGACCTCGAGCAAGTTCGTGGCGAGGTCCCCGCCATAGAGCACCTGCCGCGCAAGGGCCTCTTCGACCTGGCGGATCGTCGCGATCTCGCGCTGGACGATGAGAGAGCTCAGCGACATAAGTGGCGTCGCCGAAGATCGCCTTTCGGGTGCGTGTGTGTCAACGAACCGTTTTTTGTGCTTAAACGAGCGCCCATGGCGCGTTCAGGACGGATTTCGACCTCGGCAGACGTCGTCGTCATCAATACGCGGCCCCACCCGCTCCGCGACGCCTACCTCCTCATTTTGCGCCTCCGTTGGGGGTTTTTGCTCGGCGGAATCGCTGTTGGCGTGCTGTTCCTCAACGCCATTTTCGCGCTCGTCTACTTGGCGGTCGGCGGCGTGACGGGGATGGCTCCCGGCTCGCTCCGCGACGCTTTCTTTTTCAGCGTCCAAACCATGGGCACCATCGGATACGGGGCGATGTACCCGACCTCGACCTCGGCTCACGCGGTCGTCACGGTCGAATCGATTGTCGGCCTCATGGTCACGGCGCTCGTGACGGGCATCGTTTTCGCGCGGTTCTCGCAGTCGACCGGCCAACTCATCTTCTCGGACAAGGTCGTCATCTCGCCAATGGACGGCGTTCCCACGCTCGCATTTCGCGTCGGCAACGATCGCACGACCACCGTCTTCGAAGCACGCGTTCGCGCGGCCCTCATCCGCACCGAAAAAACCTCCGAGGGCGTCACGTTTTATCGACTCGTCGATCTCACGCTCACACGCGACAGCTCGATGGCGCTCGCGCGCTCGTGGACGGTCATGCATCGCATCGACGAAAAGAGTCCGCTCTACAAAGCGCCCGGTTCATGCACGGCCGACGAGGTCGAGCTCGTCGCCACCGTGACCGGCACCGACGACACATCGCTCCAACCCGTCCACGGCCGCGTGCGCTACGTCATGAGCGACATCGTGTGGGGCGCGCGCCTCGCCGACGTTCTCACGGAGCTCCCCGACGGCCGCCTTCAGCTCGACGTCGCCAAATTCGACTCGCTCGTGCCCACCGAACCCACGGACGCGTTTCCGTATCCGGCGCGGCTTCCGGACATCGTCAGATAAATTCGTCTCCAAGCATTCTCGTCCATCAGTCATACGTCATGTAGTCTCCCGCGAAATGCGCGCGTCGCTCTTCCTTTGCGCCATCTTTGGGGCGTGTAGCGGGCCTCCACCGCCGGCGCCCGCTGCGGTGATCAACGCGACGCCGAGCTCGGTTTGCTACGGCGATGATTTTCGCACGTCGATTCATCTCGACTCGCGCGGCACGTCGCCGGATCTCACGCTCATCTACACGAAGCCCGATCCCGATGCGGGCGTGCCGACCACGACGTGGACGTTTCTCGGCAACACGTGCCAAGACCGTACGAGCGATCCCACTTGCGACATCGCGATCGATCCAGGCTCGGTGGAGCCATCCGGCGCGATCGACTTCGACACGGTCACCTTCACGATGCGCGGTGACAAGCCCGTGCAAGTGAGCTTGCGCGTTCAGAACGCCGCGGGTGGCGTCACGGAGACCGCCACCACGATTTCGATCACGCCGCTCGATGACGCGGGCGTGTGCCCACTGCCGCAATGAAACGTGCGCTCGCGATCGCGACCGTCTTCGCAACCGTCGGCCTAGGGCGCGATGCGCGAGCGACCGCGGGCACGGCGTTCAGTGAAACGTCGCGTAGCGCATCACTCGCCGACGCGGTGTCCGCGCGACCCGGTGATGCTGGAACGATTTTGTCGAACCCCGCCGGCCTCGGCGACTTGAAAGAGGCGATGGTCCTCTTCGGCTCGCACGCCGACTACGTCGCGCAATGGTTTCGACCCGTCGGCGACAACGCATCACAAGATCGCCGCCGAGGCTTCGGCGGATTTTCGTTTGCCGCAGCGACTCCCCTGCCCGGCCCGGCGTGGGCGCGAAACATCGGCGCGGGGTTCGCGCTCGATCTGCCTGCGCAATATCTCCTACACATCGACGTGCCCACGCGGATCGATCAACCGACCTCGCCGATCTACGACGGCCGCCCCGATCGCATCGCCGCCGTATTCGCGCTCGGGTTCAGAATCTTTCCGCGCATCGAGATCGGTGCCGGATTTGCGCTTTCGCCGTCGCTCTCGCTTCCGACGAACGTGAAGTACGTCGCGGGGCGATCTCCGAACGTGAACGACGACCCCGGGAAGTCCCCGACGGGGGACAACGTCGAGGTGCGTATCGACAGCTCCCTCGATCTTTCGGCCGCGCCATTTTTCGGTTTGCGCGCGCAGCCGTTCGATTGGCTTGCGGTGTCGCTCGTGTACCGCGACACGCAGGCCTCGCGCGCGACCGGAACGCAAACGACAGTCGCGGGCGGAATCGTCGCGAGCGATCCGATCGATTTTTTCGAAATGTGGGATCCAGCGACGGTGGTCGTCGGCGCGTGCGCGTGGCCCACGCGAAACGTGTCGGTGTCGCTCGATGTCACGTGGCGCAAGTGGAGCGACTTTCGAACGGCGTTCGATCAAGTGCTCATCCCGCCATATCAACTGAACGACACCGTGAGCATCGCAAGCGGAATCGAGGCGCGACGCGGTCCTTGGGCCGTGCGTGGTGGCATCGGGTTCGAGCCGTCGCCGATTCCGGCGCAAACCGGTGACACGAACTATCTCGGTGGCAACACGCTCGTGCTCGCGCTCGGTGGCGGGATCGATCTGCGTCGACACAAGTGGAGTTTGCCCGTCGTCATCGACGCACACGTGCGCGCGCGCATCGATGCGGCCGAAAGCGCTCGGAAAAATCCCAGTGCGCTCTCCGATGCAGATTCGACTTTGCCGGGCACGCAAATCGACAACATGGGCTTTCCAGGATTTCGCTCGCAAGCGCTCATGATTCAAGCGGGCCTCACGGCGACGTTTTTTCTCGGAGGCGGCAAGTGAGTCGCGCCTTCGTTTTTGCGCTCGCAACCGCGATCGCGTCGACGGCACATGCGGGCTTCGAGGACTCACTCGGCGTCGGTCCGGAGGCGATGTCGCTCGGCGGATCGTACGCGGCGCGCAGCGGATCGTACGCGTCGACGTACTACAATCCGGCGGGTTTATCGCCAGTTGGTGAGCACGGCGGCGTGTTCGAGCTCGCAGCCGGGGCAGTCTTCGGGCACCCCACACTTCATGTTGCGGGCGCGAACGCAGAACCGGTCGACGGCGTGGGCGGCTTCCTCTTCGGCACACGCTTCTCGGTCGGCAGGCCGCTGAAGATCGACGGGCTCGACATGGGCCTCTCGGTTTTCATTCCGGGTCATCTCTTCAAGTGGGTCGACCGCCCCGACGACGACGTACGCTGGGAGCTTCTCGACGATCGCACGCAAGTCATCTCCGCTCACGCGGGCCTTGCGTATCGCATCAACAAATTCTTGTCGGTCGGCGTGAGCGTGCGCGCGCTCTTCAACGCGCAGACGAACACGAACGGTTCGGTGACGAGCGTCGACCTCGACAAGACCACCGGACAAATCATCACGCACACACGCCTCGGCACCGACTCGCAGGTGTTCGGGCAGGCCTATCCGATCGTCGGCGTGCTCATCACGCCCGATCCGCGTTTTCGCATCGGCGTCGTCTATCGCAACGCGAGCTACGTCAACGATTGGGGCACGACGCGCATCTACGGCGTGCCCGACCTCGGATCGATTGGGTATAGCTCGCACTTCGCGCACTACTACGAGCCGCTCCAGCTCACGCTCGCGGCGTCGTTCGACATCACGCCCAAGCTCGACGTGTCGGTCGATGTCACGTACGAGCGTTGGTCGGACGCGCTCAGCACGAATTTGAATTTCTGGGGCTCGGGGCGATGGGGCGACACCGTCGTTCCCGCCGTCGGCGTGCGGTGGCAAGCCGCGCGTGCGCTGTCGCTGATGGCGGGCTATCGCTATCAGCGATCCCCCGTCGACAATTTCGGCGGCCCATCGAACATGCTCGACTGCGATCGACACGTCGAATCGCTCGGGCTCGATATTCACCTCGGCAAGTTGATCAAGCAGCCGACGTTCGACGTCCATTTCACCGGAGGTCTGCAATTCACAGTGCTCGTCGATCGCACCGAAACGAAGGACGCGCGGCGTTTTCCGACCGATCAGCTCTTCCTCACGAACCCGGGCTATCCTTCTTATACGTACGGCGGTCACATGGTCGGACTCCAATCGACGCTCGAGGCGCGATGGTGAAGAACAAATTGTTTTTCGCGTTCGTAATCGCGTGCGGGCCGAGCGCCGCGAGCGTGCCGTACTTGCGTGAGGCGGGCGATCATTGTCCGTGTGACGACGGCGGCCTCTCGCTCGATGCGGGCCCGATCGTGATCCCGCCCGAGCCTCTCGAAGATTGGGACGCAGGCGCGAGCGGCGTGCTCACGGGAATTTTTGCAGTGGAAGCGACAGTGACGGCGCGTGCGGGCGTAGTGGTGACGAGCAAGCAGCTCTATCGCCTTCGCATCGCCCAAGAAGGAACGCACATCCACCAGAAGACTTCGATTTGCGCGATCAGCTTGCCGAGCATCCCAAACGTCGTGACGCTAGAGGTTCCGCCCGCGCTGACGGCGCTTCTCGAATCGCGCTTCACGGAAAACGATGGCGACTTTTTGTCGAACGCCGCTGTGCTCGAAGCGAAGTATTCGCCGCCGCCATTTTTGGAAGTGGTCGGCGCAAGCCTCGCGAATCCCGCGACCGATCCGCTGCCGAACGAAGAAGCTGGCGTCGCACCCGACGAAGACAACGACGGCAACCCGGGCGTCACGATCTACGCGCAAACCATCACGTGCACCGCGGTGCAGAGACTCTACGCTGCGCTGCGCGTCACCGGCGTGCTCGCTGGGACGGTGCAAACGCCCGATGTGATCACGGGTCTTGCGCAGATCAAGCTCGACGAGTCGGTCGTTGGCTACAGCGATCCGTGTCTGTCGGTCGCTTCGACAATCGTCATTCAAGTGCAACCAGACAGCCCGTTTCGTGCGCAACGTGTGGGCGCGGCAGAAGACGTGGATCAGAACGGCAACGTGTCGTGTCCTGAGATCGTGATCAACGCGCCATCGATCTTCCCGGACTGGACGAACTAACGCCGGCGCTTGGGTCGGCCCGGCTGCCGGCGCTCGCGTGTCGCGGGTGCATCGAAGAGGGTGCGTAGGGGCACCTCGAGCGCGGTCGCGATCCACAACGCCGTGCGAATGGTAATCGCGCGCCGACCGTGCTCCAGCGCTTGGTAGTCCTTCGTGAGCATTCCCGCGCGATGCGCTGCGTGCGCTTGCGTCCAACCGCGGGCGCGGCGGATCTCCGCGACGCGCCGACCAAGGTCGTCCAGGATTTGCGACAACGTTTCGCGCACCAAAGTTGATTGCGGCCGTTCGGGCGAGCGAAATACCCGAGGAATGTCCGGGCTTCTGGCGCTGCCGCCGGACGTATGACTTTCATGCTGAACATTCTGCTCGTCGACGATGACGTGACCGTCAGGCGGGCCTTTCGCCGCGTGCTCGAGCATGCGGGCCACGCGGTCCACGAAGCGTCGACCACGCGCGAGGCGTGCGACGCGCTCACGCATCACGAATGCGACGCCGCCTTTCTCGACGTCAACCTCGGCGAGGAGGATGGCGTCGCGCTCTCGCTGCAGCTGCGCGCGATTCGCCCCGCGATGTCCGTGGCCTTCGCCACGGGCTCGAAGCAATCCGCCGAGCGCGCGAAGAAGCACGGCGAAGTGCTGCGCAAGCCATGCTCGCCGGCGCAGCTCCTCGCAGTCGTGGCGCGGTGGTCGAAGGGTTGAGGCACGCCGCGGCCATCGCACGGCGTGTGCCATCACGATCAGCCTGTAAAATGGCGTATTCGAGGTGGCACGCTGGCCCCGTGCCAGGTCAGCGTGCCAGCCCGCCGAGGAGACAGGATATGTTCGGACGATGTCGCACAAAGTCATCGCGGCTCGCGTTGCAATCGCTGTCGGTCTCGTTCTTCTCGCGCGCTCGGCTCGCGCGGACAACGTGCTTCACATGGGCGCAGCGAGTCTCGATCGGTCGACCGTCGTCACCATCGGTGTTCGTTGGGCGCTCACCGGACGACAACTTCAACGCCACCGTGAAGGTGCAATACAAACCGAGCGGCACGAGCCAATGGGTCGACGGCTTGCCGCTTTATCGCGTGCGCGCCGATCTCGTCACTGGCGGCACGGCGACGCCCGAGTTTGCGGGAAGCATTTTCAATCTCAAGCCTGCCACCGCTTACGACATTCAACTGACGGCGCACGATCCCGATGGTGGCGATCAGACGACGACGACCTCGGCCACGACGCGCGCAGTGCCCTCAGCGGATCCCGCGCAACCGAACGTGGTCAACGTGTCGACAGCCGCGCAGCTCACGACCGCCCTGAACGCCGCGAAAGCGGGCGACGTGATCACGCTCGCGGCTGGAACCTACACGGGCGAGTTCACGCTCAACGCGAGCGGCACGAAAGACAACCCCATCGTGATTCGCGGCGTCGATCGCGACACGGTGATTCTCGACGGCGGCAATGGCGGCGGCAACGTGCTCGCGATCGAAGGCAGCTTCTCGCACGTCGAGCGACTCACGTTGCAACACGATACGCGTGCGCTTCGCTTCCACGGCTCGCCCGCGAGCGACAACGTCGTGCGGCGCGTTCACGCGAAAGACGTGATCCTCGGATTCGGTTCGAACCCACAGCAACAAGACTTCTACCTTTGCGACAACTTGCTCGAGGGTCGCCTCGTGTGGCCGCATGTGTATTCGGACGACACCGGCGCGCACGCCAACGACGACGGCATTCACGTCGAAGGCGATGGGCACGTCGTGTGTCACAACACGCTCTTGGGTTTCGGTGACGCCATGAAGGTCGAGACCACGGGCGCGCGCGCCGACGACTTCTACGGCAACGACGTCAACGACGCCTACGACAACGCTCTCGAGCTCGATCAATCGCAAGGCAACACGCGTGCGTTCCGAAATCGTTTCACGAACACGTACATGCCTATTAGCTTTCAGCCCATTTTTGGCGGCCCGGCGTATGCGATTCGCAATCTCGTGATCAACGCCGCGGTCGAAGGCGTGAAGATTCACAACTCGACGGTCGGGCCCGTGATCTTGAACAACACGTTCATGAGCGCCGCGTATGCGTTTCAAGTGCTCGACAGCACGACGGCGCACGCAGTGACGATGATGAACAATTTGTGGATTGGCCCTGCAACACCGAGCGGTGGTCGGTCGGTGAACTGGGATCAACCCGTCGACTCCACGACGGACGTCGTCGACTGGAACGGCTGGTACCCTGAAGGCCAATTCCATTTCGGCTACGGCACTGGCGGCGCGAACTATTCGAACTTCGCAGCCGTCGTCGCGGGCGGACTCTACGAAGCGCATGGCCGACTCGTCGCGGGCGGCGCGCTCTTCGCGAGCGGCCTCGTTACGCCGCCGAGCTACACGACCAACGTCACGCCGATCGACGGCACACTCGCAAGCGGCTCGGACGCCATCGACCACGGAACGATCCTCGCGAACATCACCGACGGCTTCATGGGCGCCGCGCCAGATCTCGGCGCGCAGGAAACCGGCTGCACGGTGCCCATCTACGGCGTGCGTCCCGAGGGTGTCGACGAGAGCAATGAGAGCATCGGCTGCGGCACGAGCACCGGCGGCGATGGCGGCGTCGGCGGCGACAGCGGCGGCCCAAGCAGCGACTCGGGCGCGAGCGGCGACGCCGGGACGACGCCCGGCTCGAGCAACGGCTGCGGCTGCCACATCGAGGGATCCCGCAGCCCGGGCCCGTTCGCGCTCGCGTTCACCGGGCTAGTCGCGCTCCTCCTCGCGCGCCGCCGTCGCTGACTCTGCGCACTCGACGCGCACACTCCGTATGCGCGTCACACGAGCGGTCTCCGCCTCCGTCTCCGTCTCCGCCTCCGTCTCCCCTCCGGCGGTCGCGTTGGCGTTGGCGGCCTCGTTACGCCGCCGAGCTACACGACCAACGTCACGCCAATCGACGGCACACTCGCAGGCGGCTCGGACGCCATCGACCCCGGAACGATCCTCGCCAACATCACCGACGGCTTCATGCTTTTCACACGAGCGGACGTGGACGCTCGTCGAAGCGGACGAGGCCGCGGCGACGCCAACCCGTGCCACCGAGCCACGTGCGCGCGGCGACGACCGGCGCGGGCGTATCGGGAATGCTCGCACGAACCGCAAAGCCGCCGAACCAAGGCGCGGAAGAGAACGCGTCGATGCCTGACGCAATGCGCGAGCCGTGCTTCTTGGCGTTCATCAGCACGTAGACGATGGCGTTGCGCACCTCGCGTGGGGTTCGAAGATCGCGCGCGTGATATCGGTCGCCCCACACAGTGCCGCTCGCAGAAAGCGCGCGATTGACGGCGCGAGCAAGCCGAATCGCCAAGCCCTGCATGCCGCGCGAGAGCGCGTCCTTGTCGTGTGCTTCGACCACGAGGTGCACGTGATCGTTCTGCACCGAAAACTCGACGACGCGAAACACGCTCGACAGCGGCGACACCCGATTCGCCCGCCCAATCGCCCGCTGCATCTCGCGTAGGATGACGCGCTCGCGAAGCGGCGGCAGCCCAGCGCGTGCGCGCAACGTGACGTGCACGGGGTAGACCTGACGATGCCGAGGCCGAACCAAGTGCGGCACCCCCGCACGTTGGCCGTTGGGCTTTCGCCCCGCGCCGACACGCTTACCGCCCCACGTCCGAAAGACAAACTCACGCTGCCGCACCACTTGAAACAGCATATATCGCGAGTCGCTTCCCGTCAAGGATGCTCGCTCACGGACTTCATTTGGTACGAACCGGACAGATCCCTGACAGATCAGACCGAGGACATCCCTGACACTCGCGGCGTGCAATCCGCGGACATCCCTGACGGTCACTCGCCGCCGTCTCCGTCTCCGTCTCCGTCTCCGTCTCCGTCTCCGTCTCCGTCTCCGTCTCCGTCTCCGTCTCCGTCTCCGTCTTCGTCTCCGTCTCCGTCTCCGCCTCCGCCTCCGCGTCCGTCTCCGCCTCCGCGTCCGTCTCCGCCTCCGTCTCCGTCTCCGCCTCCGTCCTGCAGCTCTACGCGTTTGCGTTTGCGTCGGCGTCGGCGTCGGCGTCGGCGTCGGCGTTTGCGCGCTACGTCCATAGAACGTTGCGCAGAACGCCCGGGCCCTCGATGGCTGCTGCGGCCAGGGCACCTCCTGTGAAGGCGCCGCCGACGCCCACCAAGGCCACGTCTTGACCCGTCAGATAGAGGCCGCGGATGGGGGTGCGCGGTCCGAGGGAGTGGGCGAAGCGGTCGGGGGTGTGGTCGAGGCCGCAGAGCTCTCCGTGAGGGTGAGTCGTGAAGTGGCGCGTTGTGAGCGGAGTCGAGAGCTCTTGGACGTCGATGCGGCCGCGGAGCTGCGGGAGTTTTGTCAGCGCCATTTCGAGGATGCGTTCGCTGAAGCGGGCTTTCAGCGCTTCGTAGTCGGCGCCGCGTTTTTTCCAGCGGCTGCCCGCCCACGGTTCGAACCAGTCGTAGCGCGCGGCGGTGAGAAGATCGATCGTCGCTCGACCCGGATGGCGCGCGCGAAACGTTGGGTCCTTCGCTGATGGAAACGACGCATAGACGAACGGTAACGGAGCCTCTGGGTCGTCGCGGAAACGAGCGAAGTTTTCGTCGTGGTTCTCGTCGGGAAAAATCCAGAGGTTCGTGCCCGTGAGACCGAGGTCGTCGTCCGTGTTCTTCAGCCCCAAGTAGAGACACATGTAACCCGTCGATGGACGCAGCACCGACAGCGCATCCACGAGCTCGGCTGGAACGAGGTCTGGCGCGACCAGCTTGCCGAATGTGTTCCCGACGCCGGCATTGCTGATCACGATGGGTGCACGAAGCTCGCGGCCGTCGGCCATGCGAACGCCGCAAGCACGACCATCCTCGATGAGGATGCTCTCGACTTCGGCACTCACGTAAATCGCGCCGCCCGCAGCTTCGATCGTCGGCGCCAACGCCTCCGCGATCGCGCCGGCTCCGCCGATGGGGAAAAAGCCTCCCTCCATGAAGTGGCCCACGATGCCTGCGTGAACGGCGAAGCTCGATTCGCTCGGCGGCAATCCGAAGTTTCCGTACTGCGCCGTGAGCACGCCGATGAGCTCACGGTTTTGCGTCAGCGACCCGAGCACATCCGCCGTCGTTCTCGTTGCGCTCTCCAAGTACGCCGCGCGTAGCGAAGGGCCCACGACACGCGACATCGCACTCGGGAGCGATTTGCTCATGAAGAACGCGCCGCTCGCACGCCGGCAATCTTCGACGAGCGCAACGTATCGATCGAGCACGCTCGCCTCGTTTGGAAATGCGTCCTTCAACGTCGCGAGAAAACACTCGCGCCCTCGCACGAGATCGTACGTGCGGTCTCCGAGATGAATGCGGTCGTACACGTCGGGAAGCGGAGCCCACGTGAGGCGTCCGTCGGTGAGGTACGTGAACGGCTGGTGCAGTGCGCCGCCCGGGCCGACTTCGCCGACGTAGTGCACACCAACATCCCACTCGTATCCGAGGCGCGTGAAAGAATGCGTCAGCCCGCCGGCGGTGTAGTGACGCTCGAGCACGAGCACGCGTTTGTCCGCGCACTTGGCGAGGATCGCAGCAGCGGTGAGCGCGCCCATGCCCGAGCCGATGGCGATGGCATCGAACTGACCTTTGATCGGCTTCTGTTTGTACGAAACGCCGACGCTCATTCAGAAAAGATAGTTCAGCGTGACGTTCGTCACCCACATCAGCATGGGATTGGTGTTGGTGTTGTTCATGAGCATCACGCGAAACGATGGCGCGTTGAACTCGACCAGCACGCTCTTGCTGGTCTTGATTGCCACACCGAATACGTCGACCCGAAATTCGCCGAAACCGAAGACGCCGCTCGAGAAGTTGCGGTCGTCGCCAAAAATGGCGCCGCCACCTCCGCCGCCGCGCACAATCCACGAGACCGTGTCGCTGATGGGCACGAGGTATCCAATCATACCGACGACATCGACCGACCCGGCCGCACTAGGCGCGAGCCCACCGATCGCGGCCGCCCCAACCTCGAGCTCGAACTGGGCGTGACCTTCGACGAGCACACCGACGCGCATCGCAAATTGACCGCCCGTGCCGACATTGTTCCAGACCACAGGAAGCACGCCGCCGAGCGCAAAGCCGATGAAAGCGCGCGTGGGCTCAGTGTGCGTGAAGGCGAGCTTGTCGCGGCGGCGCTCGTCGGGTTGCGCCGCGCGGAACGTGTCCTCATCGACGCAAACGTTTTGCAAGCATCGGAGCCGCGCGGGGCAATCCGAACGCGCGCCACATGCCGTCGGCTGCGCGAACGCAGAAGGTGACAACGCAAGGAGCGCGACGGCTGTGGGGACCGCGAAGCGCATCGCTCAATCACCGCCGGCGTACATGCAACCCGCCACGATCACCATGAAGAGACACGAGAGCAAGACGAGCGCGCCAATGGCGCAGATGGGCGGAATGCTCAGATACGCGCCCCACTTGGCGACGTCGCGCGTCGTGTTGATGAGTCGCGCCGAGCTCGTGAGCGCCTCGGCGCTGCAAACGCCGTGGCTGCAATCGAGCGCGCTTTCGCAATCGGCTTTCGTTCGGCACGATTCACCGCGTTCGCCGAAGCGTGACTGGACGGGCGGCGAAACCGATGGCGCTTTCGCGTACGGATCGCGACAGCGCTCGGCGATGCAACGAAGCGGACCGCAGTCGGCGCTCGTCACGCACGGCTGATTGGTCGCGAGCATTTTCTGAAGGTACTCGGCGATCGATGTGACACTCGCGGTGAGCGCCTCGTTGGCGTTCACGCCCGCAGGCGGAAAAAGCGTGACGGTGACGAGGCTCGTTCCGCCTGCGCCCGGCTCCATGTGCACGGTCGCGTGGATCGGTGGCTGATCGTCTTTGAGCCTCGTGGTCGTGGAAGCCAAACAACGAGCCTCATCCCAATCGAGCACGACTTGGCGCTCGGTGCCGTCGACAATTACTTTCGAGTCGATCGAACACGCTGCGCTGCGCGCTTGCGCAGCCGACGCCTGCGTGTGGAACTGTGCTCGCATTGGCGCAGGCTCCTCGGGTTTTTGGTCTCCCCCGGTCTGTGCGTCTTGATCGAGCTGCATGCCGAGAGCGGCGAGCCGCTGCGCCGACGTGCGCGCGAATTTCTGCGCGAGCTTCGCCGTGACGTCTTTCGTTCCCTCGTAACGAAAGCGACCCGCAAGCTGCATCGTCGCGGTTCGTAAATACGTGCGCTGCTCGAGCGGCACGTGGACTTGCTTGGCGTACTCGTCGATGCGCTCCAAGATGCGCGTCGTGATCCCGGCGTCGTCTTGGAGACGCTTGTCGATGCGAGCGCCTTCGGCTTCGTCGAGGTTGGCGAGCTGATTGCGCGACGCCACGATGACCGCGTGGATTTGCGGCAGCGTTTTCGCGAGGCGCTCGGCGATACGTGGTTCCGTCCACATGGACTCGGGGATGTCGCGGTACGTACCCAAGAAGCACAGCATCTTGAGGAGGCGCATGCACATCGCGCGGCCGGTTTCGACGTCGACGCCGTGGCCTTTGATTCCGAATCGCGTGGGGTCTGCTTCGAGCGTGCCGAGGTCTGCGATGACGTGATCGAGCTCGCGAAGGATGCGATCGACGTCCTCCGGATGCGCAGCTGCACTTTGGCCGAGCGGCAAGAGACTGCCGCAGCCGTCGAGAGCGAACGCGCCGATGCCGAGCGCGCCCAACCCCACGACTTGTCGTCTAGCGATTGTCATGACGTCCCCTAAGTAAGTCTCTCAAGACTACCGCGACATCGTCGGCGCGTCGCAACGGAAGATCGAGGAGCAGACCGATCACTCGGATCACGCGTGTGCGGTCCCCTTCCCGGTTCAGGCGTTCGAGCATTTGTGCGACAGGATGCGTCGCTGACTTCGCATCGCCGAGCCATGCTTGGAGAACTTCGAGGCCGCGCGCGCGATCGCGACGAGCGTCGTCGGGCGATTTGGATGCGAGCACGCGCCGTGTGAAACGGAAAAAACTCGACGCGTGTCGCGCTTCGTCGCCGGCGATGCGACGCGCGATCCCAGCCAAAACAGGCTCCGGCGACGTGCCAGCGAGGTGGCGATAGGCCTGCGCGGCCGTGACCTCCGAAATGACGTTCGTGACGAGTGTGCCAACGATCGAGCGCATGAATGGAGTCGACACGCGGCCCTTCACGATGAAGTCGTTCGAGACGGGCTCGCCAACGCGACGAAGCCACTCGACGAGGACGTGTGGGTGGCGCGTCTCTTCGTAAAACCACACGGAGATCCACTGAGAGAAGTCGACGTCGTCGAAAAACGAATCGAGGAAGCGCTGCGTCGCCGAGTAGGTGGCGTTTTCGGAGAATGCCATTTCGCGCACGACCGCGCGAAGCTCGGCGGGCGCGCGTGCGGCGTCGATGTCTTGCCAAGGAATGGAGGCGAGCGGCCAACGAACGCGCTCCGCACCCGTTGCGAGCTCGTCGAATAGCGGCGCCTCATCGAGAGCTGCCTTGATGTCGTCGGCGTCGCTCGACTCGACACGAATCGCGTTGGTCGGGCAAATCCATCGGGCGGCTTCGACGACGACGCGCTCGCTCGCCTCGGGTTGCCGAGCAATGCGCGATGCGTCGCCGCGGACATCGAACACTTCCGGGCAGAGCGCGGCGCACGCACCACACCGAGTGCATTGCGATGCGTCGACGTGGACCTCGAGCCGCGTCACGTGCCCCGCGTCGCGTATGAATGTTTGTGAGGATCGACTTCGAGGCTGCGGTTGTCGACGAGCGAAGCCGTGCATGTGCGGAGCGTCATGGAACCCGCAGAGAACGTGAGGTGCGGGTGAGCCACGCGTCGCTCGAGCAATGCCGAGCCCACCGTGAGACCGAGCGTCGGCGATGCACACACGGCGAGGACTTCGCCGACGTCGATGCCGTCGAGCTCGACGCGCTGGCCGACTGCAACGACGTCCGTCGAAGTGAAGCAGGTCACGCGCGTCTTCGCACCTTCTGCGCGGCGCGCGCGCAGTGCTGCGGCGCCGAAGAACTCGCGCGTGTACACGATGCGCCACTGAAGCTGCAGCTCGATCGGTGTCAGCGGCCCCGTGAACGAGCGCATCGAGAAATGCCAATTCTCGAGCGCACACACGTCGAGCGCTTCGCGAGTGACGGTCATCAGGTCGAGCGATTTTCCGATTTCGGCGAGCTTGGTAAGGGCCTCGGGCGCGCCCGCACGCGGCATGAGAAGGAGGTAGCCGTACTCGCCCGTTTTGCCCGCGCGCAAACAGAGGATCTCTTCGCGTCGAAGTAGGGCCAAATACGGCAGCCCAAGAACGACCGGACCGAGGAGTCCCGCGACGACTTCCCACGCGTACGGCCCATCGATGCCGAGGGTGATCCAATCGGCGGCCATGCCTTGGATCGTGACCTGCTTGTCGGCCTTGAAGGCCGAGAGCCACGCCACGACGGCTTGCTCGTCGGGGCCTTCGGCGAGAACGAGAAATGCCTCCTCGACTTTCACGATGAAGGCGTCGGCGTAAACGGTGCCGTCTTCCCGAAGCAGGAGCGTGTGACGCACGCGACCTTCGCGCATGTAGGGCGACTGCGTGCTCGCGATTTGCAAAAACTCGAGCGCATCGGGTCCGTCGACCCGAACGACGGCGATGTGCGACCCGTGCGAGAGACCCGCCGAATTGCGAATCGCGCCGACTTCGCTGGCGAGGCTCATGACGGCAGCTCTCCTCTCGCGCGCATGACGGCGTCGACCACGCCGTTGACGCTGCGAAGCCCGAGGCGGCGTGGATCATCGCCCTCGAGCTTGATGCCGAGATCGATCTCGAGACCAATGAGAACTTCCACGGCATCGAGCGAGTCGAGCCCGAGCCCCGTGCCGAAGAGACCCGCGTCGGGATCGATGTCGGTAGGGTCGCCCATGTAGTTGATGATGCTCGCGAGCAGAACCCTGACTTCTCGGAGCGCTCGCTCGCGACGTTCGAGATAGAGGGCGATGTCGTCTGTCATGGCGCGCACACTCGTTCGAGCACGAGCGCGACGCTCGATGCGCCACGCGCCGCGACGAGAAGAACCGAACGTGCGCGTCCTTCCGTGAGTTGTTTCGCGCCTACGGCAGCCATCACGCATGATTGTGTCGCTTCCGAAGCGCTCCACAAATCGTTGTCGCCATCGATGATGACGGAGTCGGTGGGGCTGCGGCCGAGCATCGCGCGCGCAATGGCTTCATCGGCGCGACGAGGACCCGCGATACCCCATCCCGCGACGATGACAGCGCCAACATCTGCGGCGGCCACGCGCTTGAGAGCGACGCACACGGCGCCGGCAGCTTCATCGACCGCGCCGGCGAGGATGCGCGTTGCGTCGTCGCGCCACGCGAGCCACTCGGCGGCAAGCGCCACGGCGAGCAAACCACTTCCCTCACCGATGGAGAAGGTCGATGTCGGACCAAGAAGCCCGAGCGCTTGTGTGCACGCACCGGTGGGAGCATTCACCGACATGCGCGCGAATGCGGACGCCGACGTGCCAGCGACGCCGCGCTTTCGAATCGATTCGGTGCAGCGTGCTGCGCTTTCGGGAGGCATTTGCGTCGCGGCGACGAAGAGACCGATGCGGTCCATTCCTTCGGTGTGAGCCTCTTTCGATAAAGCGAGTGCGGCAGCTGCGGTGAGCCAGCGCGCAGAGCGATCGAGGCGCCGACCGTCAACGCCGAGGCTGTCGAGATCCACATCTTCGCCCGGGCCCGCAGCGGAGCCAACGACACCCGTGCCCGTCACGACGACGTGCGCGCGCGTGCGATCCGCGCGTGGCGAAACGACGCCGCAACCATACGAGAGCACGGCGTTCGCGCCTCCGAATGCGGCCGAGAGCTTGAGCGCGCGTGCGACGGGCATCGGTCGTGGCGCGGTCGCTGCGATCGGATCGGCGAGACACCCCGAGCGCGGCCCACGAAAATGGAGCGTCGGGGGAACACACCCTTCGTGATGACAGATGAGCGCCAAGATCAGCTCGAGCGCGCCCGCCGCTCCTTGTGTGTGTCCGATGTGGCCCTTCGAGCCGCTCACGCCGGGTGCGCGCGCTCCGAGAACTAGCTCGCGCTCGATGACGGACCACTCGATGCGATCGTTGTTGGCCGTGCCCGTTGCGTGTGCGCTCACGAAGTCGATGTCGCCCGGGCGCCAGTCTGCGTCTTCTAGAGCGCCACGAATCGCGCGCGCTACGCCCGCGCCGGATGGGTCCGGTGTGGTTTCGTGAAAGCCATCGGCCGAGAGGCCGTAGCCGCAGATGCTCGCCCACGTTGGTGCGTTTCGCTTGGCGGCGTCTTCGGCGCGCTCGAGCACGACGAAGCCTGCGCCCTCTCCAAGCGTCGTTCCGAGTGGATCGCTGAACGGCGCACACGGCTCGGGGCTGAGAACGCCTAGCGCGGAGAAACCTGCAAACGCTTCGCGCAAGAGCGCGTCGGCGCCTCCCGCAATGACGACGTCAGCGTGTCCGCGAAGGAGCATGTCGCGTCCGAGGCCGATTGCGTTGGTCGACGAGGAGCATGCCGTCGAGATGGTGACGCGCGGACCACCGAGCTCGAGGCCGGCAGCGATGCGCTCCGTCACCGCGTTGAACTCTCTGAACCCGTGACCGAAACAAGTGCCGAAGACGAGCGCGGCGCGGCTGCGATCCGTCGTGACACCCGCGTTCGACCACGCTTCGCGCGCCGCAACGAGCGCGAGCTCGTGCAACGGAAATGGTGCGGCTGACTCGAACAATTCGCAGTCGCGGCCGGGCTGCGGTTGTATTCGACCGTCCCAGCCGGGCCATGTCGCTGCCAAGCGCGTGCTCAGCGATTGCGTGTCGAAGCGGTCGACTGGACGAAACCCATCGCGACCCGCCCAGAGCGCTGCGCGATGCGCGGCGACACCCGTGCCGAGTGCCGATGCGGCCCCCATGCCGGTCACGACTACCGCCCCCGCCGTCATCTCGGATCAGAGCTCGCGGGTCATCTCGATCATCGTTCGGCGGAACGACATCGAGCCGAAAAAATGTTGTGCGCCCTCGTTCTTCGCTGCGGTCGAGAGGACGACGCGAGGCGCGCCGAGATCTTTCGCTCGCGCGATGAAGGCTTCGGCGAGCTTGCGCGCGACGCCGGAGCGGCGCGCTGCGTCGTCGACCCAGATGTCGTGGAGCGCAGCGCATGCATCGAGCAGCATCATCCAGTCTCGTTCCGTCAGCGCGCCATAGACGTAGCCAACGACTTTCTCTTCGGCCACCGCAACGAGCACGACCGAGCGCGCGTTGGTCGCCTCGCGCGCGAGCCAGCGGCCGTAGCCTTGCTCGATCGGCTCGACGAGGAAGAATCGCTGCGCATCGAGCGAGTGGTGCATACGCACGAGACGCGCAGCCATGCGACCGAGATCGGGTTGGTCGGCTTCCGTCGCCGGCCGAATCGTGACGTCCATGGCGCCAGTCTAAGCGCTATTGCCCCCGCGCGCGCGTCTCGGCGCGGCGGCGCGCGATCAAGAGGCCGCCGGCGAGCGCGAGCCACGCGAGGCTCGAGCCGCTCGGAATTCCGGCCGAGCTTGCGGAGCAACCCCCCGACGAACCATTGTCGCCATTGGGCGGCTTCGACGTTCCGCCGTCGCTCGACGGAGGAGGAGCCGGCGTCGTGCTTTTCGTTTTGGCGCCCGCGTACCGGATCGTCGCGTAATATTTCTCGGCGCCCCACCCGTTCGTCTCGCCCCATTGCGGGCCCGGCTGTGGATCGGCGAAGCCCGCGCCCGTCGAGAGCGCACACAAGACGCCGACCCAGCCGCGCGCGCAGACGTCGTCTTTGCCGTCGTTGTCGATGTCGGCAAAACCGATGGTCGAATCGTATTCGGGCGCGTCCCATCCGCCGGCCGATGTCCACGCGGGGCCGGTGATTTCCGTGCCGAAGCCGGTGCCGGTCGACAAATCGCAAATCACGCCAGCGGCTGCGCGCGCGCACAAGTCGGCTTTGCCATCGCCGTTGACGTCGGCGGTTTGGATCGTCGTGTAGTACTGCGGCGCCGCCCAGCCCGTCGCGTCGCTCCATGTCGGGCCCGCGATCTCGGTAGGAAAGCCGTTGCCGTTCGAGAGCTCGCACACCATTCCGACGGCCGAGCGGCCGCAGACGTCCATCTTTCCGTCACCGTTGACGTCGGCGTAGCGAATCGTCGATTCGTACTCGGGGCTCGCCCAACCGGTATCGTCTCCCCACGCGGGGCCGGTGATCGCTGTCGCAAAACTTTTTCCGTCGGACAGACTGCACACGATGCCCGCGGCCGAGCGACCGCACACATCTGCTTTGCCGTCGCCGTTGATGTCGACGAGTTGGATCGTCGAATAGTATTGCGGCTTGTTCCAGTTGGCGGCATCGCTCCATCCTGGGCCGTTGATCGCGGGAGCGAATCCGCTCCCCGTCGACACGCTGCACACGATGCCCGCGGCTGCGCGCGCGCATACGTCGGCTTTGCCGTCGCCGTTGATGTCGGCGAATTGGATCGTCCCGTAGTACTCCGGCTTCGCCCAACCTGCGGCGTCGCTCCACGCGGGGCCGCGAACTTCTGCGCCGAAGCCGTCGCCGCTCGAGATTTCGCACACGATGCCTTGTGCGTCGCGCGCGCAGAGATCGCCTTTGCCGTCGCCGTCGATGTCGGCGATTTGGATCGTCCAATAATATTGCGGGTTGTCCCAGCCGGCGGCGTCGCTCCACGCGGGGCCGCTGATTTCATCGGGCGTCGCGGTGCCGTTCGAGACACTGCAAACGATTCCGGCTGCGGCGCGCGCGCAGATGTCCGTCTTGCCGTCGCCGTTGATGTCGGATGCGCCGCGATGGACGATCATCGGGTAGACGGGGCCTCCCGCGCCGGCGAGCTTTTGCAAATCAGCGAGCGAGCCATTGAAGACGTCGTGATCGAGCGAGCCCGAGCCGTCGCTGTATTGCCACATCGTCCAGCTCGACCAGCCATTGGGAACGAGCGGGCAGCTCGGGCCGTAGTCGGCGATCCAAAGCGGCGTCGTGCCGAAGTTGGTCGAGCCGACGTTGTCTTGCCAGAAGTACGGGCCGGTGTAGATGACGGGCGCCTTGCCCGTGGCTGCGCCGACGAGTGAAATCCAATGCGCGACCTTCGACGCGATCGTCGCGCCGCTCTGGCCGCCCGTCGTCTCGACGTCGATCATGCATGGCAAGTCGCCGTCGCCGAGCTGACCGACGGCACCGATCATCAAGTTCGCTTGCGCGACTTCGTCTTCGCCGGGCTCGAAGAATTGGTACGCGCCCCGATAGATGCCCGCGGCTTTCATCTTGGACCAGTTGCTCGTGAACTGGCTGTCGCCGCCGAGTCCGTCGCCGATGCGCGCGTAGCCGAACACGACGCCCGCCGCCTTCTGCGCGTTCCAGTCGAAGTTGCCCTGATAAACGGACACGTCGCGCCCTTGAATCGCGCTCGACATCGACGCGCCGCACACCGTCGCGAGGTCAGCCTCGCTCGACCCAACGCGTTCGCCAGGCGACCCGCAAGCGAGCACCGAAAATGCCACTGCCACCGTAAGAACGCGACGAACCATACGCGGCCACGAAGCAAGACCTCGACCACCCAGATTCCCCGCTGATTCCGCCAGAGTTCGGATCCGAACTCTCGAATCGCGCGCGGCCCGCCGCGGGGTCGCGGGCCGTCGCGAACGGAGATCGTTCGGATCCGCACGATCTCTACTTGTCGAACACGAAATCGCGGACCACGGCCATGTGCTGCATGCCGGTCGCCCCCGAGTCCGTCATCATTACGGGGGCGACCTCGGAGAGCGGCGTGTAGACGCGGCTGTCGAATACGAGACCGCTCGGATACGACGAAAAGCCTATGGCCACGGGCGCGGCGCGCGAGTGAAGCGAGATGCCGCCGAGCACCCAGTCGTGAGGGCGATTTCGATTCATGCTCGAGTTCGTATTGCCGTTTTGATCCATCGGGTACGGACCGGTTGTCATGACGAGCGCAGACAGATCGATCATCGCCGCTTCGGTCGCTGACTCGGTGTTGAGGTCGCCGCCGATGAGGAGGTAATCAGCCGGCGGTGCGTTCGCTTGGATGTACCCAATGAGCTGTTTGGCTTCGGTGTCGCGCACGGTTTCGCTCGTCGTCAGCAAGTGGAGGCTCACTGCGAAGAGCTCGATGGTTCCCGGTGCGGCGATGCGCGCCCACGCGAACCCGCGGTCACTCACCGATGCGTCGACCCACGAGCCTGCGTCGATGATCGGATAGCGGCTCACGATGCCGTTCGGGATATTGCCGGTCGGCTCGACGTAAAAAGAAAACGTCGTTCCGAATGCGGCGTCGACGAATGCGCGAAGGCCGGCTGGGTACTTGAACTCTTGGATCACGACGACGTCCGGCTGGAGGCCCTGAAAGATTCGGATGCCTGGATCTTCGTATGATTGCTGGGTGCCGCTCGTGAGATTCGCCGACATGATCCGAACGCGGCCCGGAATCGGCGGTGGCGGCTCTTCCGTGACATCGCCAATGCTCGTTTCGGACGTCTCGTCGGCTGCGTCGAATGGGGCTTCCGCCTCGGCGCCCGCGTCTGCCGGCGAGTCCGGCGTGCGATCACAAGCGAGGAGGAGGGCGAAGACCCAAAACCGCATGTGTCATGATAAGCCTAGCTTGGGAGGATGAGCGACGAGCTTCGAAAGCGCGCCGAGGCGCGCATCGGCACGGTGCTGCGCGAGCGCTATCGTCTCGATGCCGTTCTCGGAGTGGGCGGGATGGCCGCCGTCTACCTCGCGACGCATCGAAACAACAAGCGCTTCGCGGTGAAAATCCTCCACCCCGAGATCGCCCTCCAGACCGAAGCCAAACAGCGATTCGTGCGTGAGGGGTATCTCGCGAACACCGTCGACCATCCGGGTGCCCTCGCCGTCTTGGACGACGACGTGGCCGAAGACGGAACGCCGTTCATCGTGATGGAGCTACTCGACGGCGCCGAGGTCGCGACGCTCGCCGAGAATCGCGGCAACGCGTTGCCGACGCAGGTCGTGCTCTCGATCATGGATCAAGTGCTCGGTGTGCTCATCGCCGCTCACGCCAAACAGATCGTCCATCGCGATCTGAAGCCCGCGAACCTCTTCATCTTGCGCGATGGCACCGTCAAGGTCCTCGACTTTGGAATCGCACGCATGCGCGACGTTCTTGCCGGGGCGCCCGGTGCGCTCACACAAACGGGCGCGTTGCTCGGAACACCAGCGTTCCTTCCACCGGAACAAGCAGGCGGCCGAACGAACGACGTCGATGGGCAGACGGATTTGTGGGCGCTCGGCGCGACGATGTTCACGCTGCTCACCGGCCACTACGTTCACGACGCCGACAACGCGACACAGATCATCATCGCCGCGGCGACGCAGCCCGCGCGATCGCTGGCGACCGTGATGCCGAACGCGCATCCATCGGTGATCGCGCTCGTCGATTATGCGCTCGCATACGACAAACGTTACAGGTGGGCGGACGCGCGCGTCATGCGCGACGCGAACCGCGAAGCCTATCGTCTGGTGAGCGGCGGCGGCGCGCCGGCGCGCACGACGCTCGCCGAAATGTTCGGCATCGCCACCTGGGAAACCAAATGGGGTGAGCTCCTCCAGCCGCCTCCGGGCGCGTCAGGTCCGATACTCGCCGCGCTTCAGAGCTCGCCGGCATTCGGTCCGACCACGCCGATGCCGCAGCAAATGCAGCAGCCCATTCCGGTCGGCATGACGCCGATGCACATGCAGCACACACCACCACCGAACACGGCGCCGGTCTACGTGGCACCGTATGCCGTCAACGCCGCAACGACGGGCGGCCGAGCTGTCTCGTCGATGTCGACCGCCGTCCTTCCGACCCACAAGCTCAACGTCGGTGCGATCATCGCTGTGGTGTGCGCCATCCTCTGCCTCGGCATCGGACTGGTCTTTTTCGTTGTCGCGAACAAGCACAACACCGTCACCGTCGTCGCGCAGCCCAACGCGACGGCGCCCGCCGAGGTCGTGTTTTTGCCCGCGCCGAGCTCGACACCCACGGCGAGCGCGAGCGCGACGGTGACTCCGACCGTCGCGGGCGCGACGGCCTCGCCAACGGGGTCTACGAAGATCAAGCCCGTCGCGAGCGCTCCCGCCGTCACCTACTCGGCAACGACGCCCTCCGCCGCAGGCTCTTGCCACTACGTCACGAACTATGATGCAGACGGCCAGAAACACTTCAGCAAGATCTGTCCGTGAAAGGGTCACGAATGCTCGCACTTCGATCGGTGGTTTGGCTCGCGGCCGTTGGCGTCCTCTGTTTGGCTGAGCGTGCGAACGCCCAGAACGACGATGCGTGCATCGCCGCAAACGACAAGTCCATCGCGCTTCGAAAGCAAGGCAAGCTCATCGACGCTCGACGCGAGCTTGCAACGTGCGCCGCCGACGCGTGCCCCGACATCGTCAAGACCGAGTGTCGCAACCGCGTGCAAGAAATCAACGGCGTCATCCCCGGCATCGTGTTCGACGTGAAGGACGCGTCCGGCAACCCGGTCACGCAAATCAGAATCACGATGGACGGCGCGCCGCTCACCGATCACCTCGACGGCACCGCGATCGAGATCAACCCCGGTAAGCACGACTTCTCGTTCGAAGTTGCCGGGCAACTGCCGGTGACGAAGTCGTTCATGATTCCGGAAGGCGAAAAGGCCCACCGCGAAACCGTCGCTCTCGGCCCCGCGAGCATGAGCGGAACGGGCGGAACGGGTGAGCAACCCAAACCAGAAACGCCCACGGGAACGCCCGGCGAATCATCGCACGGCGGCGCTTACCTCCAGGTGGGCATCGGCGCGAGCTGGATGTACTTCCCCGATAACGGTTCGTTCAACACGTACGACTGGGCAGGTTTTCGTCCCGACATCGAGTTCGGCCTCCACGTGACGGGACGGTTCGACGGATTCGTCATCGGCTTGCGACAAGCGTTCCTCTTGACCGCGGTCCAACAAAACGCGGGCGGCGTCTCGCAGCTTCGCCTTGGGTACGACATTCCCATCGCCATCGGCGCGCGAGAGCTCAGCATCGATCCGTTCGCAGTCGTCGGCATCGGCTACATCTTCGACGGCTTCGGGTTTGGCGGCCCGAGCGCGGGCATCGCCGCGGGCGGCGGCGTCGATGCGAAATTCTTCGTCGCGGGCGGCTTCTACGTCGGCGGTCGCATCGAAGCGGGCGCGCAGTGCTTCCACGACGTCGGGCTCTGCGCGTTCACGCTGTCGGGCGGCGGCAGCGCCGGCTTCGCGTTCGGTGGAAAATAATAGCTACTTACGTAACCTCGCATTCGTGAGATGGCGAGCCACGTTCATTGCTCTTTGCGTGAACTTTCTCGTTCACGGGCTCGCGCTCGTCAGCATGGCGGCGCTCCTCTTGCCCATGCTTCCGGGCGGAAGCACGCACACCGACGCCGAGCGCATCGCGGCGATCGCAGCGCACCCGTGGCAATTTCGGCTCGGGTGGTTCCCATGGCAGCTCTGCGCGCTCGCGGATCTCGCGCTTGCAATCACGATGGTGCGCGAGCGCGATTTTCCGCGCTCAGGATCCATTGCGGTGCTCGTGCTCACGATGATCGCGGTCGTTCCCGATCAACTGGGCGAAGGCCTGTGGGTCACGCGCGGTGTCGAGCTCGCGCGCACGGACCCGGTCGCGTATCTCGCGCTCGAGCGAAGCATCTTTCCGCTCACGGCCGGCTGGGGTGCGCTCGGGTATACGCTCGCCGCGCTCGCGTGGACGTGGTGCTTCGCGGCCGCAAAAATGTGGTCGCGCGCGCTATCGATCTTGAGCGTGCCGCTTTGGACGACGATGCTCATCGCGGTGCTCGCGCCACTTTTGCCCGAGTCGCATCGCCCGAGCTCCGCGTTCGTCTCGACGATGAACGGCCTCGGCTTCGCTCAACTTCAGCTTTGGCTCGGCCTCGTGACCGAGCGCGCTTTCACGCTTGGCCGGAAGCCTCGCAGAGCGTAAATGCCTCGTCGGTGATGGCGAGGCCGCGGTCGACGATCTCGAAACCTTCGGCGAGCTCGGCTTCGCTAATCGTCAGCGGCGGATTGCACATCACGCCGCCCCATTGCAGCACCGTGAAGAGCCCGTTGTCGCGGAAGAATTTTCCGAGCTTGGCCATCGCGGGGTGCGAGCTCGCATAAGGAACGAGGCGATCGTTCTGCGCGTTTTTGCGTAGCTCGATGATTCCGAAAAGACCAATGTTGCGGTGCTCGCGAATCGATTTGTGTTTTTGCGCGAGCTTGACCATGTGAGCGCGCATCACTTCGCCCATGCGCGCGGAGCGCTCGACGAGCTTTTCGTTTTCGATGACGTCAATCACCGCGTCGGCCGCGGCGAGGCTCATTGGGTGGGCGTTGTAAGTCAAGCCGCCGTAGAAAACGTTGTCGCGAAAGTGCGCCGCGATGCGATCGGAGACACCCATCACGCCGAGCGGCATGTATGAGCTCGTGAGCCCCTTCGCCATCGTGAGGATGTCCGGGACGATGCCGCCGTGCTCGAACGCGAAAAGCTTGCCCGTGCGACCCCAGCCGCACATGACCTCGTCGCACACGAGGAGGATTCCGTATTTCTCGAGGAGCTTCTTGAGCCCCTGCAGATAGCCCTTCGGCGGCGGAAGAATTCCGTTGGTGCCAATGACCGTCTCGATGAACATCGCGGCGATCTTGTCGTCGCCTTCGTAGTGAATGACCTCTTCGAGATATTGAAGATTGTTTTTGACGATCTCTTCTTCGGTTTTGCCGAACGAGTAGTCGTAGGGGATCGGATCCATCACGCGCACGATGCCGCTCATGCCTGGTTCGTTCGGCAGGCGACGCGGATCGCCGGTGAGCGACATCACGCCGTGCGTTGCGCCGTGATAGCTGCGATAGCGCGCGATGATTTTGTGGCGGCCCGTGAAGAGGCGCGCGGCCTTGATGGCGTTTTCGTTCGCCTCGGCGCCGCCGAGCGTGAAGAAGAACGTGTTGATGTCACCGGGAACGAGCGACGCCAAACGCTTGCCGAGCTTCGCGCGGATCTCGGTGGCCATGCTGGGGCCCGCGTAGCAGAGCGTCTCTGCTTGCTTCTTGATCGCGGCGATCACGTGCGGATGGCCGTGCCCGATGTTGACGCTCATCAGCTGGCTGTTGAAATCGAGCCAGCGTTTGCCGTCGGGCGAATAAATGTAGACGCCTTCGGCGCGGGCGATCGGCATCGGATCGATTTTGCCCGTCGCGGACCACGAAAAGAGCGTGTGCTTCAAGCACAGCTCGACCATCTCTTTCGAATCCATCGATGCGAGCTACCACGACAAGCGGGGCCGCGCGAGGTGGGTTTAGGGCAGCGTGAAAGGCACGGGCAAAGTTGCGCTTTCGATGCGCGCTCGGCACGTTCGATCCGCTCCGGGCGGCTGCGGTTTGTTTTGTGATTCGGCGATGCAATCCCACGGGACGCATTTCGTCGCGGGCTTTTTCCAGAGCCGCGCACAGAGCGCATCGCGCGCCGTCTTCACCGCCCCAGGTGGAGCGGGGCACCACTTCTTTTTTACGAACGCCTTGGCCACATCGTCTTCGAGCGAAAATGTTCCGTCGCGCTTTGCGTGCGCGACGAACTCTGCGGCGTCTTCGTCGCTCTTGCCTTCACACGAGACTTCCGTGCCGAGGTAGATGCCCGCGCTCGTCGGTAGATCGAGAATGCCATCGCCGTCGACGTCGATCGGCTCGCCGAAGTCGGCGAATGTCGACGTCGGTCCGAACGCCGTCACGTCGGTCTTCGCGGTGTAGAGGCCGCTCTTATCGGAGTGGCCACCTTCGGCGCCGTCGGTGCGCGAGAACATCCAAAGCTCTGGAATGCCGTCGCCGTCGTAGTCGCTTGCGAGTCGCGAGCGTACGGCCGTGAAGTCCGCGCCGTAGCCTGCGTGATAGACGTCCGTCCCGACCATGCGTTTGTCGCCGACATAGGCAACGGCACCGAGGTCGACCGAGATCCCCTTCCAACGCGGATAGAGCGTGGGCGAGCCCACCATGGCGACGGCCCATATCCCGCCATGAAATGCGTGACACGCGATGCCGAGCGGCTGCGCGTAGATCTCCGCGTCGGTGAGCTCTTTCCATTCGTCGGGATCGCCTTTCCGCGACGCCGCGATCGCCTTCGCGATTTCCTCGTGCTGAGCCGCGAGCAAGAGCTCGCATGAGGTCGCGACCGCGATCGGAGGCGTGACCGTCGCTCGGGCGATCGGGATGGAGACCGAAACCGTAGGCACGGGCGCCGCGGGCGAGCACGCCACGATGAGACAGAGAAGGCGCCTCATGCGAATGCCGTATACCCCACATGGCGAGCGCGCGGGCCCTGCCTTATGATTTGATCATGCGGGCTTCGATTGCTGCGATGGCGTGCGCGCTCGGCGCGACGTGTACGTCGAGCTCGCCGCCCAAGACCGAGGACGACCTCGTGATGCACGCGCCGATCGACATCACGACGGCCACGCCGCGATCGATGCCCACACTCGCTCCTCCCGTCGCGAGCCCGGAGAGTGGTCCGTTCTGGGAGCCGGATGCGACCGGTCAACATGCGGTGCCCATCCTTCGCGGTGACGCACCAAACATCAAGTACGCCGCAATGGACCGCGCGACGTGCGAGGCCGAGCTCGGGCGGCGCAACGTCGCGTTCGTGCGCGTCGACCCTCCGCCGGAGGGCGTGCTCGAGCCCGTGCGGTTGCGCGGGCCGCTCTCGGGTGGCGTCACGATCCATTCGCAGCTCAATGCCACGCAACGCGAAACCTCGCCGATGGAGATCTTCGATTGTCGTCTCGTTCTCGCGCTCGACGATTTTTCGGGCGCGCTCGCAAAGCGCGGCATAAGCGAGATGGTGCATTTTTCGGCGTATCGCTCGCGCGCGCAATTCGGGTGCACGCCCAAGTACGACGGCAAGCAGCACTGCGGCGCGCTCGCGGTCGACGTCGGTACGTTCAGACGCAAAGACGGCTCGACGCTCGACGTGCTCAAAGATTTCCACGGCCGCGTTGGCCAGCCGACGTGCATCTCTCGCCCCGGGGGCTCCGCCCCCGGAACCCCAACAGCCAGCTCCACCCGCGCCGCGGGTGTCGGCCCAAACGAGCTCTGGACGATCGTGTGCGACGCCGCGGACAAAGCCATGTTCAACGTCATCCTCACGCCCAACTTCAACGCGCAGCACGCGAACCACATTCACCTCGAAGTAACGCCCGACGCCGCGTGGATGCTCGTGCACTGATGGGTTATGGTGTGCCGATGCGTTCGTTGGCTTTTCTTTTCCTCGTGGTCGGCTGCGGAGGCATCGTTGCCGGCGGTGACGGCGGGCTCGAGGCAAGCATTCTCGACACCGGCATCGACGCTGCGACAGGCAACTGCAAATGCAGCGGCTCGCAATATTGCAAAATCGATCTCACATGCGGCAGCACCAAGGGCACATGCACCGCGAAGCCCGTTGGGTGTCCCGATCTCTATTCGCCCGTGTGCGGCACCGACAACAAGCTCTACCCGAATTCTTGCGAGGCGAACGCCGCGGGTGTCGACGTCGCGCCCGAAGGCGGATGCATCGGTCCGGCCGGATGGATCTCGTGCGGCCCGCAGTTTTGCGATGCCGTCACGGCGTATTGCCAATCGTCTCCGAACGACGCCATCGGCCCGGGCGACCCGTGCGTGTATTATGCATGTAATTCGCTGCCGCCCGCGTGTCAGAATTCGAAAGACTGCACGTGCTTCGGAACGACAACGCCGTGCTCGCAAACATGCACGTTCGACGGCAACGGCTTCCAACTCGTGTGCCCAGGCGGATGACTCCTCCCCCGGCCATCGCGCTCGTTCCAGGTTTTTTTGGATTCGATCATCGCGGCGAGAGCACCTACTTCGCCGATCGCTTCATCGCGGGCGTCCGCGCGGTCATGGAGGCGCGCGGTGTCGCGGGTGTGCCGGTGGTTGCCGTGTCGACCCTCGGCATCGCGAGCTTGCAAAAACGCCAAGCTGATTTGCTGCGCGAGCTCGAGGCGCTCGAGACGCCCACCAAGAAAGTGCCGGGCCTCGGCGGAAAGCGCACGTGGCACTTGGTCGGTCACAGCACGGGCGGCGTGGATGCGTCGCTCCTCTTGCGAGATTCGCCGCTCGTGGTCGCCAAAACGGGAACCACGTTTGGCGGCGAGTGGGGCAAGTGGAGCGATCTCGTTTCGCGCGTGAGCTCCGTGACGACGATCGCCGCGCCGCATTTCGGAACCGGGCTCGCAGAGTCGCCGCTCGCGCGATTTGCCGCGGGTCGCCCGTCGCTTCCGGCGATTCGCGACATGGCGTTGGCCACGCTCGACGTCGCCCGCCGCGGTGATCTCGGGAGTCGCATGCGCTTCGCTCTGAGCGCGCGCCCCGAGACGCGCAAGATGCCCATGTTCCTCTTGCAGATGATGCTCATGAACGAGCTCGCGCGCGATCTTCGTTCGAGCATCGTTGGCTCGCTTTCCGAGCGTCCCATTCGCGCATCGTCTCGTGATCGCGTTTTTTCGATGGCCACGATCGCGCCGCGCCCGAGCGATGATCATCCCGACAAGCTCTTCCGCGACATCTGGCGGTGGACGCATCACGGGAGCAAGCTCGCGCATTTGCCGAGCGTCGCGCTCTTGGACGATCTCGCGCTTCGCTTGCCATCGCAGCGCGGCATCGCTCTTCCGCCGGTCGACGCAGGTGACAGCGACGGGATCGTGACGACGCAAGGGCAATGCCTCGGCAAGCTGATCGCCGTCGTCGTCGGAGATCACGTCGACGTGCTCGGTCGCTATCGCCGGACGTCGCTCGTGGACGAGAAGGTGATCGATCCAGGCTTGCTCACGAGCGGCGCCGACTTCGGCGATGACGAATTCTTCGCGCTCCTGCTTCGCCTCGGAGAGACGCTCGCGTCGATGATCGCCTCGCAAGACGCTTGAGCTGCGCTATCGTTCGAGGATGCGCGTTTCAGTCCTATCGACGCTCGTGGTGACGATGGCCGGGTGCGGGACTTCCCCCGCCGAACCAACCGACGCCGGTACCGACGCCAATGCCGACGCGCTCGTGGACGCCGTCGCAACGGACGCGAGCGCCGACGCAGCGCCAAAATCGGACGCCGCAACGGGCCGACCATTTCCCGACACGTTCTCGTCGATCGGCATTCTTGCGGATCAACTGCCACAGATGAATGCCGCGCAGCAGCAGTTCGCCGCAAGTCACTACGTGGGTACGCAGAAGCAGCTCCTTCCCGTCACGCAGGCGCTTCGTGCGCTCAACCCGAGCTTCATCGTGCTGCACTATCACCTGGCGATGTGGCAATCGGCGCCCACAGTCGACTTCATCATCGACGGCAAGACGTGGGGAAACGACTATCCGACCGTCACCACACACGAGAGCTGGTTTTGGCACGACACGCAGAGCAAACGCGTTCCCAGTAGCGCCGACGGCAAGCTCCTCATGAACGTGTCGGATACCGGCTTTCAGCAATACTGGGCGCAGTCGCTCGCGGCGCAAGTTCAAGCGGGTGACTACGACGCAATCTTCTTGGACTCGGCGTCGCCCGCGCTCCTGCAAGGCGAATGCAGTGGAGGCGACGCTCGACTCGCCGGCACCGCCGCAAAGACGACGACGTTCACCGAGCTTGGCAACGCCACGTGGATTGCTGCATGGCAAAGCTGGATGGCGTCACTCGACACGGCGCTCAAGGCGCAAGGCATTCCGCTGATCCCGAACACGAGCGCTTTCGTCACGAGCTGGGACAACACGAACTACGGGCTCACGGCGGGGATCTTCGCCGAAGGTTTTTCGGATCGAGGCTTTGCGCCGGCGGACTGGCAAGCTTCGACGAACGAGCTCCTCACGCTCGCCGCGGCGGGCAAAATCATGATCCTCCAGAACTACCTTTCGGCGTCGACCGATGTCGCGACACGCATGTACTATTTTGGAAATTACCTATTGGTAAAAGACCACCGCACTTATCTCGACTACTTTGCGGGCGATCCGCTCGAGTGGTATCCGGAGTGGGGCGTCGACCTCGGCGCGCCGGTGGCGTCTGCGACGAACGTGACGAGCATGCTGGCGGGAGGCGTGTATCGGCGTGACTTTGCCAAGGGCAGCGTCCTCGTCAACCCATCGGGGTCCACGGTGACGGTAGCGCTCGGCGCAACGTTTCAGCGCGTCGTGCCGACTGGCGGCGGCGCGGTGCCGACCTCGGGCGCCGCGTCAGGCAGCCTCACGATGACCAACGTCACCTCCGTGGACGTCGCCGCGACGAGCGCGGAAATCATCTTGAAGTGAGTCGCGCGTTGCCATGAGGATCGACATCGATCGATTGTCACCTACGCAATGAGGCGAAACACTGCGTTCGAAGTCGGCACGAATCGTGCGAACGAGCGCCCGTGCGACTCACGCTCGGGTTCCTCTTTCTCCTTGGCTGCGGTGACGCAATCGCGCCCGCGGCGATCGACGACGCAGGTGACGAGGTGACCGAGCTCGAAGCCGATGCGGGTCTCTCGACGGGCGCGGATGGAAGTGCGTTCGTCGACGCGACGCTCGGAACTGATTGTACGAAGCAGCTGACTGTCCTCTTCGCAGTTGGCACGGGTGCCGGTGCGCTCTCGAGCCACGCGGGAGATTGCTGGACGGTGCTCGACGCAGATGGCTCCGCAAACAAGAGCTTTCGCAAATGCAGCACGGGCACGTGGACCGTATCGAACAGCTCAGCGCCGAACTACGCGTTCGACGACACCAACCCAAACGCGGCGCTCTCGCAAGACCAGAGCTTCATGACGACGTGCTCGACCGGCGCAACCGGCGACGGCTTCGAGTACATGGCCTACCGCGGAAGCTGGCGCCTCCTCTACCCCGCCAACCACTTGCGTGCGTTCTTCGCGGAGCTCTACGTCGGCGATGGTGACGTCGACGATTACTGGCCGAGCGCGTACGTCGGAAACTCGCAGCTCGCGAAACACACGGTGTACCCGATGATCAACATCGGCCCGACGAACGTCTCGAGCCCAGCCGGCAAAATCAAAACCGACAGCCTCGCGATCTGCAAGACGATCAAATCAGGCGGCTACTTCGGCGTGTACGTGGGCACGTGGGACCAGCCCATGGACAAGAACGACGCGCGCATCGTCGCGCTCGCGAGCGCCCTCGATACATGCACGAAGAAGTGATGTAGCTTCGAGTGCGATGAGCCTGATCGAGGATTCGCAACCGATCGAAGAGAAACTCGTTCGCCTGTGGACACACGAGACGCGCAACGCGCTCGGGCGTGTGCTTCACGAGGTCTACAGCTCCGACGGCAAGCTCACGCCGCTCGAGCGGACCGACTTCGAAGCGTTTCTCGAGCGGATCAGCTCGAGCGTGAAAGACGTGCAAGACCTCGATCTCGGTGCGTCGCTTGCGCTCCTCGAAAAAGATCCCGTGCATCGCAAGGTGACCTACGTGTGGATCGCACACGCCCTCTTCGCCGACGGCACGCTCAACACCGCGGAAAAGAGCTTCATCGAGCGCATCATCAAAAAGTACAGCCTCGACGGCGACATGCTTCACGCCGAAATCAAAGCAACCCAATCGCGCAAGATCGAAGAAGGCATGCGCGCGATCCTCGCCGAGCTCAATGGCTAATCCGTCGCCCGGTGCGCGCCGCGTTCGAGCTTCATGAAGAGAATTTGGTGGGTCAGCTTCGTCGTGCTCGTCGCTGCATGCGGCGCGCGCACGGGTTTGCTCGCGCCCGAAGAGATCGATGCCTCGCCGCCGGATGCAAAGCCCGACGCTCATCACGACGCGTCGGTCGATGTCGCGCCGGACGTCGTCGAAGAAGAAATCCCGGATGTGGTGTTTCCGGATGTTCCCATCATCAGCGACTGCCCAGACGCAGGCTCTACGTTCATCTACGTGCTCGGCTCGAAGAACGAGCTCTATAGCTTTTACCCACCGACGCTCGAGTTCAAATCGATCGGCGTCGTCAAGTGCTCGAGCTCATCGACGCCCAACTCGATGGCGGTCACGCGCTCGGGGATCGCGTTCGCGAATTTTCTCGACGGCAACCTGTTCGAGATCTCCACGGCCAACGCGGCATGCAAGCCAACGACGTATGTCCCCAACCAACAAAATTTCGGGACGTACGGAATGGGATACGCGAGCGACGCGGACGGCGGCGAAACGCTTCACGTCGATGGATTCGGCGGCCTGTACGCGTCGGGCCTCGCTACGATTGATACGACGGCCTTCACACTATCGACGCCCGTGGCGTTTCCGCCGCAGACGTTCAACTGCGAGCTGACCGGAACGGGTGGCGGCCGCCTGTTCGGTTTCTGCCCGTTCGGTTCCGGCGGCTACGTCATGGAGTTCAATCCGGTGACTGCACAGATCATTTCGTCGGCGCAAATCGCGGCGGGTGGCAAGACCGCGTTCGCGTTCGCATTTTGGGGCGGCGACTTTTGGATCTTCACGGGCACGGGCGGAGTCTCCAACGTCACGGACTACGATCCGATCGCCAAAACGGAGACGATCGCAACGACCGCGCCGATCGCAATCGTCGGAGCGGGCGTGTCCACGTGCGCGCCGCAATGAATCGAATGAACGTGGTATTCACGCGTCATGAGATTGACGTGCACGCTCTCCGCGAGGCTCGTGGTGTTCGCCGTTGCGCTCTCGGGTTGCGATGGTTGCTCCAAAGAAAATGCGCTCGGCGATGCGGCTCCTCTAGGGTCGTCGTCGGCGTCAACGAAGGTCGCGGCCTCGAGTAGCAGCGGTATCCCTGCCGCAAGCGGAAGCGCAAAGGCGCAATCAACACCCGCGAGCCCGCCCGTGGGTGCGTGCGCGCTCGAAGGTGATCCGGCCGTGGTCGGCACGCTCGTTCGCGCGGACTCGGGCGTATCGCTCGGCCTCGCGACGAAGGCGCTCGGATGGTCGACGAAGGAAGGCGCCGCGGCCGTCGCGACCTACGGCGATGATGGCGCCGTTGCGAAGGCCGAGGTTGCGAATCCCGCGACGGACCTCGACGCAAAAGCGGCGAAGGGAACGATACGTGTCGTGAAGCGCGTCGTGCCGCTCGAGCTCAAAGACGGCAAAGTGCGCGTCGCGATCGATTATGTCGACGCCGACGCCACGGCGAAACACCGCACACTTCGCTGCGGGCCGCCGGACGCATGGCTTGTGAATTTCGACGGCGCGAGCATGACGGCCGGCGACGCCACCGCAACGACGGAGACCATCGATTGCCGCACGACGTTCACCGACAAGGTCGTCGCCGTCGAGAGCACGCTCGTCAAAAACGGCGGCGCACTCACCGCGACGCTCTCGCTCGGCGGCGTGCCGCTTGCGAAGCGCGACAAGAACGAACCACCGAGCGAGCGCTGGGGATTCACGATGGTCAACGCCGCGCACGGTGGCGTGGGCGATGTCGTCGTCGGTCGATGGAACGGGCTGCTCGTTGTCGGGCGCAAAGCAAAGGAGACGAGTGACTTCGACTCGTGGCTCGGAACTCCGGTCACCGCGCCCGTGGCGGCGCTCGGCTCGAACGAGACCGTCGAGCTCTGGCACACACTCACGGGCAAACCGGACCTCTACGCGTTGCGCTTCGACATCAACGCCAAGAAACCCGGCTCCCCTGGCACGACGCCGCTCGGCGACGCGCCCGCAGCCGACGAGCGCGGCTATCTCTCCGTCGCTCGCCGCGAGCTCGACACCATCGTCGCTACGACCGCAAAGACCGGCGACAAGCGCTCGGTCGATCTCTTCCGCTACGACGCCACAGGCTCGCTCGTCGGCCGCACGCACGTCGGCGGCCCCGACGAGACCGTTCTCGAAGCAAAGGTCGCTCCTCTGCCGGGAAACAAAGTCCTCGTTGCCTACATCTCGCAAGAGGGCTGGAAAAACACGCTGAAGACGCAGGTTGCCACGTGTGGCGATGCCGCAACGCCGGTCGAAGGCGATCACTAGACCGCACAGTTTCGGGTGCCTCGATTGTCCATGTGATGAAGGTGAGGCAAACCATGAATCGTTCACAACAAGAGACCGTGGCGCTCGCGTATCTCGACGCGGTCGCAAAGAAGGACCTCGAGCGTGTCGAGGCGCTCATCGACCCAGAGATCAAGTTCGTCGGACCGGCGATGACCATCTCGGGCGCGCGCGATGTCGTGGCTGCGTTTCGCAGGCTCGGCGCCATCCACGTGCGAAGCGACATCAAACGCGTCTTCAGCGACGGCGACGAAGTCTGCGTGATCTACGATTTTGTCACGGACACGGCTGGGGCGCTACCGACGGTAGAATGGTTGCGTGTCGAGCATGGCCGCATCCGAAGCGTGAACCTCTATTATGATCAGGTGCCGTGGGTGAAAGTCCGCGAGGAGCTCGCTCGCAGAGCGACACAGGCAACCGCTTGACGGACTTCCGCGAAAAGCTCGCCGCGCATCGCCCGGATTTGCTGCGCCATTGCTACCGCATGCTCGGCTCGTTCGCCGATGCGGAGGACACCGTTCAGGACGTACTCCTCAACGCGTGGAAGGCGCGCGATAGCTACGCGGGCGATGCGCCGGTTGGCCACTGGCTGATGCGCAGCGCAACGAACGCATGCTTGAATGAGCTCGCGCGCAAGCGACGGCGCGGGCTCCCTCCTACCGAGCGCGAGCCGTCGTCGGGGCTCGCTGCGATCGAAGAGCTCGAGATGGCCGACTGGCTGACGCCAGCACCAGACTCGCAGCTCTTCGCACCGCCTGCGCAGGCGCTCGAGGCGCGCGAGAGTGTCGCGCTCGCATTCCTCGCGCTGCTTCAGCGCCTGCCTCCACGTCAGCGCGCTGCGCTGCTCTTGAAAGACGTCGTCGGTTGGACAGCCGAGGAGGTCGCGGTCGCGCTCGATCTAACGGTGCCGTCGGTGAACAGCGCGCTCCATCGCGCACGCGAAACGATCGGCGCGCCTTCGGTGCCGACGCGAGAGCCCGAACCCGATGTGCTGCGCGCGTACGTCCATTCGTGGGAGACTCACGACGTCGATTCACTCGTGACCATGTTGCGCGACGACATCATCTTCGCGATGCCTCCGCACGCGACCTGGTTCCGCGGTCGCGTCGAGCTCGAACGCTTCTTGCGTGGTCCACTGTTCTCCGCACGTTGGGCCGCCGGCTTCCGCGTGATCGAAACACGCGCAAACGGCTACCCTGCCCTCGCGTTCTATGGTCCCGCGGATCGCGTGCATCGGCGGAGCTCGCTCCAGCTCGTGACGTTCCGCGAAGGCAAAGTCGCGGAAGTGATCGTGTTCATCGGCGAAGCCTACTTCCGCGGATTTGACGTACCCGAGGTCCTCAGGGCGTGAGCGGCTCGGAGAGCCAATCATCGAGCCCGGCGTCCGGGCTGCCGTCGCGATACCAAAGCACGTTCGTGATGCCGTCCACATACACCCACTCGACGAGACGTGAGATCGCCGTCGACGCAGCGTCGATGACTCGAATGTCGTAGCCGCATTGCCGTGGTTGCGTGGTCACGCACGAATCGGTGCAATCGAATCCGTCGACGCCGTACGCTTGGCCAGTGGCGCTCGCCTGCAAAGCCGCCAAGTGCTTCGACTTGCCGAACGACGCAATCGCCGTGTTCGAGCTGATCTTGAACGGCGGACGGATACGAGCGTTCGATTCGTTGTAGCCGTCCATGCACCATGGCATCGTCGACTTCGCGAGGTTTTGCTCGCTCGTTCTGTCGAGCTCTTCGGTGATGTGAAGCGAGCGATCGATCGTGAGTAGAGCGATGTAGTCGTGCGACTTGCCGTGCTCGATTGTCGTCTTCGTGAAGATGACGCGCGTCGCGCCTTTGTCGTCGGGCGTCTCGGCTTGCCCGTACATCCACGAATGGATCGATTGCGTGTACCCAGGTGATTTTTCGAGCGCCGCGATCTTTCGTTTCACGCACTCTGCGTTCGACAGCGCCTGACCGTAGAACGCAACATGCGGCGCATAGACCGCTTCGAAATCTTTTGCGTCACGCTTGTCGTGCGCGGCGTTCCAGCGATCGGCTACGAGGTGCGCGGGCGTGCGCGTATCGGCAACCGCGCTCTCGACAGCCGCAACTGCAGATGCCGCGACGGTGGGTGTCGGACGAGGCGATGGTGCGTCATCGACCGCAATCGGCGATGGTTTCTTGCACGCGACGACAAGAAGCAGACAAACATATCGCATCGAGATCTTCACGAGTGTTTGATCGCCGACAAATAAGTCAGCGTCGCTGCTTCCTCTTTCGATAGCCCGCTCACCTTGGACCCACGCGTGGCTTTGCTCCAGTGCGTACGAAAGGTGCCGTCGCTCCAGTCAGACAAGATGGCGGGATGAATGTAGCTCGTCGCACAGACCGCGGGCGTGTTGCCGAGGTCCGAGGAGACGGTCTTGATGACGTCTTTCGAAACTTTCTTCCGAGCCGCGGGCGCGTCTGGGTCGAGCTGCTGCGACAACCGGTGGGCCGTCTTCCAGGTCGCGGCCCAGGTGCGAAAGTCTTTGGCGGTCACGCTTCCGTGTTTGGTGATGGCATCGAGGTACTCGTTGATGTGATTGGATTTCACGTCGTGGTCGGCGCCCTTGTCGTCTTCGTAGCGAAAGAGATCTTGTTTCTTGTTCGTGCCGCCCACTTTTCCGGACGCGATGATGAGCGCAACGAGGTCGTCCTCCCAAATTCGGCGCTTCCACAGTTTTCGGGATTTGCCGATGAACTCGAAGATGGCGTCGTACTTCCCTTCCGCCTTGCTCGAGCGGTCGATCACCATGTGACCTTCCTTCAACGTCGTGAGCCCGTACGATTTGTTGGTTCTTGCGTACTCGTCGTTGCCAACGCGGAAGTGGTAGAGGTCGATCAGCTTCACGATCAGCGCAACGACTTTGTGTTTCGGCATGCCGCGGAGCTTCAAATCCGCGGCCACGCGCTTTCTGATCGCGGGAAGTATTTTTGCGAAGCTCGTCATGCTGTCGAACTTTTCCTCGGCGCGCGCCTTGGTCCATTCGACGTGATAGCGATATTGGCGACGCCCCTTCGCATCGACACCCGTGGCCTGAAGGTCGGCTTTCGGAGCGGGTGAGATCCAAACATTCACCCACGCCGGCGGGAGCACGAGCTTGTTGCAGCGCTCGATGACCTTCTCGTTCGTGATTCGTTTGCCGTGTGAGTCGAAGTAGTTCCAGCGCAACTGCTTGCCGGAGCCGTGCTTCTTTCGCGTGATGCCTTTTTTTTGCGTGGTCATGCGCACCCGGAGTGTACACATGACGAACATGCGAAGTCGAAGCGCCGCGTTTGTGCTCGCGATGATGGCTTGCGGTCCGGGGGGCGGCGTCAACTTCGATTTGACGCCCACACCGAAGGTGCACGAGGTGCCTGCGGCGCGGCCGTCCACGTCGCCCGAGGTTGGCGTCGCGGTGCTCATCACCGATGCGATCTCCACCGTCGATCTCGACAAGGAGCAGAATCGCCATTTGATCGCGCTCGTGCGAGAAATCGGCGAGCATCATCAGCACGTCCAGGAAATGCGGAAGGCGCTCGCGCTCGACATCGCGTCGTCGGTCGAGAGCGGCACGATCGACGAGGGCGCCCTCGGGGCCGACGCCGCAAATCTCGGCAAAGCGCGCGCAGAGGTCGCCGCCGACGACGGCAAATCGCTCGAAGAGCTTCATCGCGTGCTCACGCCCGAGCAGCGAAAACGCGTCGCCGCCGCCATCCTCGCGCGCATACCCAACCTGCCCACCGACGACGGCCAAGCGCGGTACGGCAACTGGCGATCCGATCTCGAAATATCCATCGTGCAAAACGAAAAGATCGCACCCAAGCTCGACGGCGACACGTCGAGCACGGCAAGTGCGCGCGCAGAACGCGACGCATGGGCCGCCCGCCTCCGCGCAACCGCCACCGAGTTCGAGCACGAGATGTTCAGCGCGGCGTCGTATCTCGACCCCGAGGTCATCAAGACGACCATCGAGCGCGTTCGCCGCGTGACGTCGTTCTTGAAGCTCGTCGTTCCCGAGCTCACCGAAAAGCAACGCCAGCGCGCCAGCGAGAACCTGCGCGCCGAAGTCGGCGTCAGCCGCGACTAGTCATCTACATCTTCGCGAGCCCGCGCTGCCAGGGGCGGGGTTACGAAATGCGTTCTCGGCGCGGCGCGATCAGCGACCGAAGTAGGCGCTGTCGAGATCGGCGAGTCTGCTGGCGTGCTAGGACGAGGCCATGCCTTCGTTGTCGCGTTTGGCTTGCGCATTTGCCGTGGGCGCGCTTGCTTGTGGCGCGCGGGCGAGCCTCGATGGAGCTGCCGCAACGGGTGACGCCGGCACGGACGCGTCGTTTCCAGTCGGCACGTACACGCAGTGCGCGTTCGGCACCGTTTCGTCTGGACCATTTTTGATTCCGAGCGGGTTCGACGACGGCGCCACCATGACGATCACACAAGACGGAGACACGCGCACCGCAACGTTCGTCGACGGTAGCAACCGCACCGCGACTTGGACTTTCGCGCCGACGACGAGCGTGTCTGCGACGCTCGCGCCGAGCGCGCAGAGCAGCATCGGCTTCGGCTCGAGCGTCTGCGTCTACGGTGTCGGTGTGAGCAACGAGAGCTTCTTCCCAACCAAGTTCGATGCGATATCGGGCGCACTCACGTACCAATCCGGTGCCGTCTTCGCCACGCTCGACGGTGAGCTCACGAGCCACGCGGACTGCGGAGATGTGTCGGCACCCGCGAGCGTGTGGGTCGGCTGCACGGGAGGCCCCGCGCCCGTCGTCACCGCGCCCGCATCTGCGTCGCCGTTTCCGATCGGCGAGTACACGTGCACCTCGCAGATCGGGACGCACGCCATGCTCGACGGGAAGAACTGGTTCATCACATCCGGCAACGGCGGCGTGCTCACGCTTACGCAGACCGGCACGCACGTAACCGCGAACTACATCGGCGACACCGAGCTCGCCGGCACGCTCGACCTCACGCTCGACACCGCGACGACGGGCAACGCCGACGCGAGCCAAACCCTGACTGCGCGCTGCGAGCTCGCCCCCACGACTGGCGAGCTCCCCATCACGGCCGCTTCACTGACGGCCGAAGGCGGCACGGTTTTTCTGTCGTTCGCGGGCACGATGAGCGCGAGCAGCGCATGCCCGGGCGCAGAGAAGATCGCCGCGCTCGTGTGCTCGAAGAAGTGAGTGTTGATCCTCGCACCCCTGCTCAGCTCACTCGTCACGTTGATGGCGACGTGGTGCACGTCGGGCTCGCGCGCGCGTCGCCGCGTCGGCGTGGCACTCGGGATCGCGGCGCTGCTTCCGCCATGGCTGCTTCCCTCTCAGCCTGCGCTCCTTCGAGCCATTTGCGCGCTCGTTGCGTTCATCAATGTGATGCGCGTCGTCGACCTCGCGGAGGTCGACTGGCCTTTCGGGCGACGCGTGCTCCACGTGATTTCCGTTGTCGACTCGCGTCGTCTCGTTCGTCGAGCGCCGCGATTCGAGGGTCGCGCCGCGCTTGCGCTTCTAGGGTGGGCGGCGCTCATCGCGATGGCTCTCGAGGCGGTCACGCACACGCCGCACGTTCGGTGGGGCCTCGGCGTCATCGCGGTCTACGCCGCCGTGGCGGGCCTCTACCGCTTCATATTCGTCTTCTACAGCGCGCTCGGCGTGGGCACGCCACCGCTCCACATCGCACCAGCTCGCTCTCGCACGGTGCAAGAGCTTTGGGGCGAGCGTTGGGCGCGCCCGATCAGCGACTGGCTCGCCGCAACGTTCTTTCGACCCTTGGCCCGACGCCGTCACCCGCTCGTCGGCGTGTTCTTGGCGTTTTTCGTGAGCGCGGCTTTCCACGCGTACGCGATTTGGGTCGGCCTCGGTTTCTTCGCCGGCGCCGCGATGGCCGCGTGGACATTCGCGTACTTCGTCGCGCAAGCACTCGTGATGCTTGCCGAGCAAGCCCTCGGTGCGCGCAAGTGGCCGAGCGCGGCCGGCCACGCGTGGACGGTCATGTGGATGCTCGCGCTCTCGCCGATGTTCGTAGAGCCAGTGCTCCGCGTTCTCGGTTTGTGAGCTAGCTCGTCACTCGAAATCGTTCCAGCGCGCGGCGACGCCGAAGCCGACGATGAGCGTCGTGACGACGCCAATGACGAGGCTCGTCGAGCTGGATGTCTTGAGGCTGAGAACGAAGTCGAGCATCGAAAAACCCGCGAGCACGTACACGCCCCAGCGCTTGAAGTTCCACGTGCCGGCGACGCCCGCGAGCTCGACGAACTGAACGATGGATACGAACGTCAGGTTCTGCCCGAGCGCGTGCATCGTCGCGCGCACGTCGGAGCCGACCGTGTTCGGATTCACGGCATTGAGCGCCGCCAGCGCGATCAAGCTCATGCCGAGCACAGCTAGCGCGCCGAGCGCTTTGAGCACGAGGATCGCTTTTAGAGCGGACGACAGCTCCGGAGGCTTCCGCGGGGGCGGCGCCATCGGTTGCATCGGTTGCATCGGTTGCATCGGCTGCATCGGCTGCATGGGTTGCATCGGTGCAGACTACACTCAGTTCGGGTTGACCGTGCCGCCGCCGTCGACGCAGCCGTTGGAAGACTCCTGGATCGACGTGAGCACGGCGATGAAGTTTGCGGGGTTGCCGTTGCCGACGTTCCAGTGACGGCACGGGCCCGCGGTCGTCCCGCAAAGGCCGGTGAGCGGACCGATGACGTCCGGGTGGAGCGGTGCGTTACCGCCCTGTGCGATTTTCTCGAGGTTCGCGTCGCTTGCGCCGGTCATGCCGATGACGTACGTGCGGAGCGTCGTCGAAGCGAAGTGCGTTTGGAGCAGGTTCGAGAGATCGGTGAGGTTCTCGTCGCACGAGACGGGATCACCGTCGGTCACGAGCATGCCAATCGTGACGCGACCGCCGCGACGGTTACCCGCGGTGAACTTGGTGAGACCGCGAATGGCGCCTTCGGTGGGCGTGACGCAGGGGTTATTGTCCGTCGTTGCGTTCAGCAGCGCGTCGAACGTGTTCGTCGGCAGCGTGGTGTAAGGCGGCGGCGTGGTGGGCGAGGCGGGCGTGTCGTAGGAGGCGCCGGTGGTGCACATCGCCGCCGTGTGCGTCGTCACGGGGAAAAACTGGAGCGCGGCTGCGTTGCCCGTCGCTGCAGTCGAGTTGAAATACCCCGAGAGCGCGTTGACCGCATGACACCACTTCGAATTGGTGGTGGTGTCGCCGACGTTGCAATCGGTGCCCATGCTGCACGAGCGATCGAACATGATGTACATGTCGACCGGGGCGTAACACGCATCGCCACCCGACCCGGAGTCGCTGCTCGAGCTGTCACCGTTGCCGAACGGACTGTCTCCCGCGGCCGTGACGTCCAACCCGCCGTCGACTGTCGTCCCGTCATCGCCCGTGCCCCCGCACGCGCAAAGCCCCACACACAAGATCCAAGCGAGCCGAGTTTTCACGTCACGAGTCTAGCACCAGATCCTGAAGCGCGTGCATGCTCTACGTCGCCGCTGGCGGCTTCACGTGCGAAGTCGGTAGCCGGTGACGAGCAGCCACCGCACGACGACGAGGCACACAACGAGGAAGACCAACGTCATCCCGACGCTGAGGGGCAAGCTCACGTCGGATACGCCGTAGAAGCTCCAGCGAAATCCGCTGATCAGATAGACGACGGGATTGAACAGAGTGACCTTCTGCCAAAACGGTGGAAGCATCTGCACGGAATAGAAGCTTCCACCGAGGAAGGTGAGCGGGGTGACGATCAGCATCGGCACGAGCTGGAGGCTTTCGAACCCGTCGGCCCAGAGGCCGATGATGAACCCAAACAGGCTGAACGTGACGGAGGTCAGCACGAGAAACGCGACCATCCAGACGGGGTGTGCGATGTCGTACGCGACGAAGGCGCGCGCCGTCAGCAAGATGATTGCTCCGAGCACGATCGATTTCGTCGCCGATGCCCCGACGTAGCCGACGACGATTTCGATCCACGAAATCGGTGCGGACAAGACCTCGTAGATCGTGCCTGCGAACCTCGGCATGTAGATGCCGAACGACGCGTTGGAGATGCTCGTGGTGAGCAGCGAGAGCATCGTGAGACCGGGAATGATGAACGCGCCGTAGTTCACGCCTTCGATTGGCGCCATGCGGGAGCCGATCGCCGAGCCGAACACGATGAAATAGAGCGAGGTCGAGATCACCGGCGCGAGCAGACTCTGCATCGTCGTGCGAAGCGCACGCGCCATTTCGAAGACATAGATCGCGCGAACGGCGTGGCGATTCATGATGCCCTCACGAGGTTGACGAAGATGTCCTCGAGCGTGCTCTCGTGCGTGTGCACGTCTTCGAGCTCGATGCCGAGCTCCGCGAGATCACGGAGAAGCGGCGCGACGCGCTTCGGATCGTGAATGGTGTAGACGAGCGCCATGCGGTCCTTCGAGAGCTCGAGCTCCGTGCTCGCAAGCGCGTCGGGGATCTTCGGGAGCTCGCGCGCAAGCCGCATGAAGAGCTGCTTTTTACCGAGTCGCTTCATCAGCGTGGTCTTCTCCTCGACCAAGACGATGCGCCCTTTGTTGATCACGCCAATGCGATCGGCCATGTGCTCGGCCTCTTCGATGTAGTGGGTAGTCAAAATGACGGTCACGCCCGTTTCGCGGAGAGCGCGAACCATTTCCCACATGTCTCGGCGCAGCGCGACATCGACGCCCGCGGTTGGCTCGTCCAAGAACAAGATCGTCGGTTCGTGTGACAGCGCCTTCGCGATGAGCACGCGCCGTTTCATGCCTCCCGAGAGCGTCATGATCTTGTCGTCTCGTTTTTCCCAAAGCGACAAGTCGCGGAGCACCTTCTCGATGTGACCGGGGTTCGGCGGCTTTCCGAAGAGCCCGCGGCTGAAGCCAACGGTTGCGCGCACGGTCTCGAAGAGATCGGTCGAGAGCTCTTGAGGCACGAGACCAATCTTCGAACGCGCAGCGGCCGCCTGCAGGACGATGTCGTGCCCGTCTGCGATCACCGTGCCGGACGTCGCGTTGACGAGCCCGCACACGATACCGATCAACGTCGTCTTCCCGGCGCCATTGGGCCCGAGCAATGCGAAGATCTCGCCGCGACGAATCTCGAGGTCCACATTCTCGAGCGCCCGAAACCCCGACGCGTACGTCTTCGACAGACCTTTGATGGAGATGATCGCGGCCACGGGCACGACTCTACTCCGAAGAGGACACCGTCAACGGACGTCCGTGTGCAGAATGGCTCAGCCGCCCACTGGCCTTGCTTGCGATCGGCGAGCGACGGCGAATCTACAAAGTCAGTACTGCGGCGCCCCAGGTGTAACCGCTGCCGAACGCGGCGAAGAGCAATGTGTCGCCGCGCTTGCACAGCCCTGCGATCATCGCCTCGGAGAGACCGAGTGGGATCGTCGCCGCCGTCGTGTTGCCGTACTTCACGATGTTCGCGACGGTTTTGGATTCGGGAATACCGAGCTTCTGTCCGACCAGCTGATTGATGCGAAGGTTCGCCTGATGCGGCACGAAGAGATCGATGTCCGCGGCCGTCACGTTCGCCGCGCTCATGGCCGAAAGCGCGACCTCGTGCATCTTCTCGGTGGCCCAGCGGAACACTTGCTTGCCGTTCATCTTCGGGAAGTGACCGCCCGCTTCGACGATCTCTTTGGTGATGCGACTCGCGGGCGCTTCCATCCAGAGATCGGCTGCGCCCGTTCCGTCCGCGTGGATTTCGAGACTCTTGAGCCCCCGTCCTGCTTGCGTTGCGGCGCCGATGACGACCGCGCCTGCGCCGTCGCCAAAGAGCACAGCTACGTCGCGACCACGATCGTTGAACTCGAGGCCGGTGGAGTGAACCTCTGCGCCCACGAGGAGCACGCGCTCGTAGACGCCTGCGCGCACCCACGCGTCGGCGACGGAGAGACCGTAGAGAAACCCAGCACACTGGTTTCGAACGTCGAGCGCGGCGATGCCGGGCGCACCGAGCTTCTTTCCTAAAAAGCAGCCCGAGCCTGGAAAGTGCGCGTCGGGAGAGAGCGTCGCGAAGATGATCGCGTCGATGTCCTTCTCGCTGAGCCCCGCGTTCGCGAGCGCCATCTTGGATGCGGGGAGCGCGAGGTCGCTCGCCATGATGCTCGTGTCCTCGACGTAACGACGTTCTTTGATTCCGGAGCGCTGCACGATCCACTCGTCGGAAGTGGTCATGAGCTTCGCGAGGTCGGCGTTGGTGACTACCCTCGAAGGAACGTAGTGACCCACACCCAGAATGGTGGACGCCGCGATCGTCTTCATCGCACCGATTGTGGTCGGCGCGGTCGCATCGCGGCAAGGGAAATGCAATCAAGTTCTCGTCGCCTGCTATGAAGGTCGGTAACGAAGATGACGCGACCCACGCAATCAACGAAGCCCGAGAGAAAGACCCCCACGGCGCTGCGGGCCTCCATGACGGGCAAGGCAAGCGACGCGAAGGCCGCCGTGGGCGACGCACCCGTGTTCGCGTACATCGCTAGCTTGCCGCAACCGCAGCGCGGCATCGCGGAGCGCATCGATGCCCTAGCGGCGAAGACGCTGCCGAACCTCCAGCGCGCGGTGAAGTGGGGTATGGCGTACTACGGTGTAGATGCGGGTTGGTGCTTCGCCGCCGGCGCCTTCGTCGGCCATGTAAAGTTGATGTTCATCCGCGGCACGGAGCTCAAACCGGAACCGCCCGTCACGCCGATCGGGATGGGCAAATCCACCCGCGGCGTCGAGCTTGCGAGCGTGGATGATCTCGACGAGCGCCAGTTGAAGTCGTGGATGAAGCTAGCTGCCACCATGCCCTTCGTCGGCGGTAAGAAGCCGACTACGCCCCGCGCCGGGCCGTTGACTTAGCGGCCAACTTTGGCCGCGGATGTGAGCGCTTCGAGATGCCGTATGCCGTTTGTCATTCCGCGTCGACTTCCCCCGACGATGCGGGTCGCACGGTCTTCAGCGCTTTATGAAATAGCGGCGAAGCATTGCGCGTGACGACCGTTCGTTGTCTAATTCCGCGCATGGCCCCGATTGTCCCTGCGTTTGCAGTCGCCCTCACGGCATTCGTCGCGCAAGTCGGACAGGCCGCTCAGCCCACCTTCAAGGTCGACGTGGGGAACACGATCGGCGTGGACAAGGACGTTGTAAAAAAGGCTTTCGAGGATCGCGCCGACCTCTATGGCAAGTGCTACGCCGACGCGGGCACGGTCAAGCGGCTGCACCACTCGTTTCGTGGTTGGGTGCTCATCACGATCGACATCAGACAAGACGGGACCATCAGCATCGGACGCATCGATGATCAAGCGATTGGAACCAGGGCCGAGCCCGTGAGTGACTTCGTCGATTGCATGCACGACAAGGTGCTTCCCAAGCTCGCGTTCCCCGGATTGGACCACGTGCAATACCGAACCGCGAGCGTCACCTTTCGCGTGAACCCATGACGGCGCTGACGAGCATCATCGCGGCGCTCGGGTTCGCCTTGATCGCCGCCGCGTCGCCGCCCGGTCAGGCCCACGCCGACAACGTTCGCTTCCAATTGATCAGTCCGGTGACCGGCTCGCTCGACGACGACGAAGTCAAAAGTGCCTTTCAGCATCACCTCGACGGCCTCCGTCAGTGCGCCGCCAACGACGATTTCGTGAAGAAAAACCACCGCCAACTGAATGGCTCGGTTCAGTACGACATCACCATCAGTCACGGGAAGGTGGACGAAGCTCGGGTCCACGGCTCGAGCTGGTTGACGAGCCCCAACGATTTCCCCAAGTGCGCCAAAGAGCAAGTCGTCCTCAAGCTCACGTTCTCGCAAAAAGACACGCCATCGCACGCGCTCGTCAATGTGATCGTCAACTGATCCTCGTGAGTCGGGGCGCGAGCCGCATTGCGAGCCATCCCATCGCCACGAACCAGCCCATCACTTCGACGAAGAGGATCCGCTCCGTGAGTCCAGCGACTCCTCGCCCGGCCGCCATCGTGTCCAAATGGAAGGTCGCAAAGTAAAGGACCAACAAGAGGAGCGTCAGCGGGCTTCCGACAATCAACCAGGTGCCGAACTTCCGCCAGATCGGGATGCCACGCAGGAGCAGACCCATCGCCAGGAAGCTCACGACTGGCGTGAAGCAGCCAAGCAAGAAGCCGAGCATGTGAAGGAAGAACGACTCGAGAGTGAAGACCCCGCACACGACCATCCCGAGGCCCGAGAGCGCGAGGAGCAGCAAGCACACTTTGCGTGCGGCAGGTCGGCTCGGCGCAGCGACGGTCCGAAACACACCAAGCACGCCGACAAGAAGTAGGAGCCCGCTCACGACGAAAGCGGCGTTGAAGAGCGAAGCGTTCGGGCCGATGCCAAGACCGCTGAACGGTTGGGTGATCATTCCGGTGATCCCACCCGAGACGCCCCACGCGTCCTTCGTGGCGGGTCGCAGCATGCCGAGAACGATCCACGCGACGGTCAGCACGACCGGACTCGCGATCGCACCAAGCGCGAGCCACCGGGTGGTCGCCGCCTCCTCCGTTTTGGACATGGTATAGTTAGACATACTATGAGTAGTCATGCAAGCGTGAATGATCGGCTACGCTCGGCGGCGATGACGAGCCCACGTCCCCGGTCGCCGTTGTGGATCGTCGTCCTGGCCCTCGCTTGCGAGGAGCCGATGCACCCCTACCGGATGCAGACGCTCATCAAGCGGCGCGGCAAGGACCAGATCGCGAACGTCGCACAGCGAAACAGCGTGTACCAAACGATCGTCGCCCTCCTTCGTGCGGGACTCATCGTCGTGACAGAGACGAAACGGCAGGAGCGGCGACCCGAACGCACGGTCTACGCAGCGACGGAGGAAGGCCGGCGTGCCTTGCGGTCTTGGGTGCGCACGGGTCTGTCCACACCGGCGCGCGAGTACCCCGCGTTTCCGGCAGCCTTATCGACGCTCTATGGCATCGAGGATCCGGCCGACCTGCGTGCGCTCCTTGCCACACGTGTGGAGGCTCTCAAGATGCAGCTGCCCGACCTCGAGAAGACGTGGCCGAACCTGCCGAGGATCTTCCTCCTCGAAGCGGAGTACATGGCCGCCGTCGTGCGCGCGGAGATCAGATGGCTCGGTAGCGTCATCGCGGACGTGGATGCGAAGCGACTCACGTTCCCGACCGCAGCGCAGATCCGCAAGATCGGCGCTGAGCTCGGTGCACCCAGCGAGGAAGCCGTTCAGAGAATCGCAGCCGGCACCAAGACCGAAAACTCTCCGGAATCGAAGCGAGCAAAGGCACGCACGCCCGCACGCAAGCGGATCAGGTGAGGCCACGTGTTTGTCGACCACGATGGTGGTAACCTTGCGTATGCCTGGGCGTCGATGGGTTGGTGGAAAAGTCACCTCTCACGCAGATCTCGATCGGATCGACGCCAAGTTCTGGAAAGACGCCGGGCCCGCCGCGCGCTTCGAGGCTTCGATCGAGTTGGCGTTCCAAACGTGGAGCCTGAAGCATCCTGATGCACCTACCCCCCGATTTGGTCGCGATGCTTTCGGCGTTCGAAAAGTTCGGCGTGCACTACCTGGTCATCGGAGGGCACGCGGTCGGACTGCACGCGCGTCCGCGATCGACGAAGGATCTCGACCTGTGGCTCGACCGCGCGCGACCAAACATCGCTAAAGCGTGCGCCGCCCTTGCGGAGTTTGGCGTTCCCATAAGCATCATCGACGATCTGCGAACTGCAAGTGCAGACGAGATCGTATGGTTGGGCAGGGCTCCTGCTCGTATCGACTTTCTCCAAACGATCCCGGGAGCGACATTCGACGTCGCGTGGAAACGACGCGTCGACGTCGTCTCCGGGAAGCTCACCATCCATGTCATTGGCCGCGACGATCTCGTGAACAACAAACGCGCCGTCGGCCGACCCCAGGACCTTCGCGACGTGCGCGCCATCGAGCGCAGCGCACGACCGACCAAGCTGTGATGCAGGTCGCGCCCGGCCTCGCCGATCCTGGTAGGTTGTTGACGTGCAGCCGGCAAGCTTCGCTGAGGTCAAGGTCGCGCTCGGCGAAGCGCTCGGGAAGCCGAAGCGGGAGCGCGGCGGCGTCGCGTGTTACCCGGCGCCGGACGCGAAGCTCGCCCGCGATTGGATCGCGCGCGTCCGAGCCGCCGGTGGATCGGCGGCGCTTGCGGAGGCGTACCCGAAGCGCGTGCTCGCGGTCGTCGAGGGGCCGCCGTCCGGGTTGATGGGTCTCGTCACGTGGGTGGCCTGGCAGTTCCCGCGCGCCCGCAAGGCGCTCGACATGCTCGACCGCGACGCGGGCCTGCGCGTCGGAAACATCAACTACACCGACTTCGTGATCCAGCTCGATCGCGTGCCGAAGGATCCCGAAGCGCATGCAAAGCGGCTCGCAAAGATCGTGATGATGGGCGACGAGGTCAAGATCGCGGCGTCGCTGCGAAAGCGCCGCTGGCAGACCAGCCGTTAGCCCGACACAGATCCATGAGCTCGCGTGCTGCATACGTGTTTTTCGCTTGCTTCAAGATTATGGGGCCTTCGAAGGTTTCTTGTCAGCGTGCAGCGATTTCAGATGAGATTCGGATGTGCGACCGAGTTTCGTCGTCGTCTGCGTGGCGTGCGCCGCACCGTCGCCCGCGGTGCCTTCGGCGATGGTGATGGCGGTCGCACCCGTCGCGCCAACACCCGTCGCGCCGCCACCGGTCACGTTGTCAGTCGCACCACCCGTCGCGCCGCATGTCGTCTTGCACGCAGGCGACTCCATGGTGGGCGGCAACGGCGGGCTCGCGCGTGCGCTCGAGGCCAAGTTCAAACCGTTCGGCACGAAGTACGTGCGTGACTGGCGCGTCGCGACCGTGCAGACGTTCGACTACGCCGACTATTTCGGCAAGCTGCTCGATCGACATCACCCGGACCTCGTCATCCTCAACCTCGGCGCCAACGACGTCTTCGTTCCGTTCCCCGCCGCGCTCGCGCACTTCGTGGAGAGGATTGCGCGCAAAGCGTCGAGCGATGGACGCGTCTGTTACTGGATCACGCCTCCGCTCTGGAAACCGCCCGACACCGGCATCGTCGCCGTCATCAAAGAGCACGCGATCGGCTGTCGCGTCTTCGATTCGTCGACGCTCGCGCTTCCGAAATGGAACGACGGTATCCATCCGACGAACGAAGGCGGCGCTATCTGGGCGGAGAAGTTCTGGGCGTTCTACGAAGAGACGCGCGCGAGCGCCACGAAAGACTCACGCGCTGCGCCATAAGCCGATTGAACCTCTTCACCCTGAGCGCGCTGCTCCGTCGATGGCGAGTGCAAGTGAGTCGACAGCGACGTCCACATCCTAGGCGCTGGGCGCCGGATGCCGCGTCATTGCCGTGTGCCTGTCAGAGTGAGCACGCCGTCACAACCACCCGGAAGGCTTGCCGCCGGTGGCATGTTGACGGACTCGGTCGCTATGAACCCACTCGCATTGAATTGGAAGTCGATGTCGAGCGCGACCAGCCCGTCGTGAATGGCATCACTCACGCGTAGGTCATAGACCGTTGCGTTGGCGGAGCATTCCTCCGACTCTTTTGGTCGAGACGCTTCAGCGGTCAACGGGCTCGATGTGTGGAAGATGACGTCGTAGAGCTAGCGGCGAGCGAGAAGATCAGCCGAGTTGTCGTTACGCGGCTCATGAGAGAGAACGAGATCCTAGTGCATCACGAGCTGTCGTGCGCACTACCTCGCGTGGCACGACGAGATCAATCCGTTTTCGGCCGTGCAGCGTTCCTTGCCGCTGCACCGCGTGCCCTCGTACTTTGCAGTCTCGTGCTTGCACTTTAGGAGCGTAACGCCGTCCGGCGCGCACTCGTCGCCGTCGTCCTTGCCGCACGCCGCGGTGGGTGCGAAGGCCCCGCGATCGCAGACGGGCATCGGGATGCCCGGGTCTCCTTGGAGATGACCGACCTCACAGCCCTTCGCGCCGCCGCAAACGTGGCTCACGACGAGCTTGCCCTTCTCTTCCTTGTCGCATACGAGCGACGCCTTCTTGTCGAGGCTGCACGCGCCGAGCCGGTCTGTGTTCCAGCTGCGCGTGTTGCAAGGGTCGCCGACCTCCGCGAGCGTGCGGTCGCAACTGGTCTTCCAATCCTCGTTCACGTGCTTCGTCGGATCGCACGCCTTCGGCCCGCGGCAGCGCATGTCGATTGCGAGCGCGCCGTTGCGGCAAACGAGGATGGCGCCCTTGTCTTCCGTGCAGACGAGAGGGCCACCCAAGCCGTCCACCGGCGGCGGATCGCACGAGTCCCCCTCGCGGCCGAGCGAGGTATCGCATGCCGCGCGCGCGGTGCCGTCGCATCCCTTTGGGCCGCGGCACGCGCGCTCGACGCGGCGACTCGCCTTGCAAAGTAGCGCCGTTGTCGCGCCCGAGCACACGATCGTGCCCTCGTCTTCGATTTTGCAGACGTCGCCCGCCTTCGGCTTGCTCGTCGCGCACGCAGAGATCGCGATCGACGCGGCGACAACGACGCTGCCAAAACGCATAGCCCATCATACATCGAACCGTCATGAGTGTTTGGTTGCGAAATACTCCCTGACGCGTGACGGCACCAAAGGGTGTCGGTCATTGATCAAGCGATGGTTCGAACGTTCGCTTCCGTGATCCTGATTGCGACGATCGTCGCGTGTGGTGGGCTGCTCGACGGTGGAGGCCATTGGGTCGTGTGTCCAACGCAAGATCCGTCGAGTCTCGCGTGTCGTTCGTCCTCATTCGTGGATGCGCAAGTAGGGTATGCGTGACGCACCGTGAGCCGAGTGAACCTCTTCACCCTGAGCGCGCTGCTCCTGGCGTGTCATTTTTCCTCCACGAACCGCGAGGACGCAGGCGCTCCACTCGTCGACAGCGCACGCGCCGTGATCGTCGAGCGCATACGAGAGTAGTCACTGCACGTTGCACGTGATCTGTCCGCCGTAGCCAACGTCGACGGGTGCGGCTCGGCCGACGAAACGAAAGGATGGGCGACTCGCCACCGTTTGAAGCTCGGGAACGTTGGTGATGCACCACCCGGGGGTGCAGCCAGTGCACGCTAACGTGTTCTTGCAACCGTCGAGTGCGGCACCGTCGAGCTGCAGGATTTCGCATCTTCGGTCACCGGTGGCGGCTCCGCTTTCGTTGACTGGATCGGCCCAGCCGCGCGAAGCGTCGCACTCGGCGTGACTCGAGAAAGTGATGACGCACGCATTGCCCGCTCCAGCGGTCGCGATCGGTCGTAGCGGACCGAACCAGCCGTACTCGGCCTGGCGCGCATTGCAGAAGTCGATGGGTGTGTTGCAGTTGGCCGGTGCTACGAACAGCTGCACGACGTTCTGCCGTGCAGCGTGCTCCCACGCCGTCAGTACCGGAAAGGCCGCTTCGTTCGCGGTCCAACACGGGACGTATTCGACCGCGTATTGGACCTGCCAACTTTGGGATTGCGGAGGAATGTACGCCGTCGCTGGCAGCGGGCTTGCGTCGTCACGCGACGTGAGAACGATGACGGCCGTGCTCGTCCACGTGTCCGGAAGCGAGGCCTCGATCTCGAGCTCGCGTGCGTCACGAGGAGCACGCTCGCGCGTCAGGAGCGATACGGCGTCGTTCATCGATTCGAGCAACGGGTAAGACGCCTCCTGCGCGACGATGCCTTCTCGAACGTGCGTGACGATGCTCTGCTCGAGCGCGTCGAGATCGGATTGGACCACCGAGCTCGATGTCACCGCGAGGCGAGCGTCATCGAGGGGGCCGACGAGACGCTGCCCGAGCGAAGCAGACGGATGAACGATGAACACGCGAATGTCCGTTCCAAAGCCGAACGCGGGATCGTCGACGGGAGTCACTGCGCCACCGCGCCACCCCTTCCACAAAAACTCGAGGTTCGTGTCGAGCCCGGGCACCGTCACGAGGTCTCGTGCGCTCTGCGCGGCGGTCGAGCTCCCATCGTCGACAACGAAGACGACGAGCGCTGGCGACCACGCGCCAAAGAAGCTCGCACGAAAGGTGAGTTGTTCGACGCGTCCGTCCGGGACGGTGATCGGTGACGAGCACGCGGCAGCGAGCAGGAGCCATGCGAAGCGCACCAACGTCCGCAGCTGCAAGCCACAAGCCAACGGAATGGGGGCGATTCCTGCGACCACCGGCACCGCGGTTGCCGTCGCCGCAACTCGGGTTGCTAGTGGTAACCCCACATGGGGAATCATTCACTCCGCCGTTGACGGAGCGCCGAGCTGGTTACCCGTCAGCTCGTCGGGCGACTTTCGCGTGTAGTCCCGTGGAGGCTCGAACCGCGAATCGTTGATTGGGCGTTCCACCACACTTGTCACTTCGATTCGCAATTTGAGCTTCCCCGACGCGTCTCGGAGAACGGCCCGAAACGGAAACCCGCCGAGATCGGCGCCCAAACCAAGAATGGCCGCGAAGACCGGGAGCGCGACAACGCACATCTCGCTGGTGTTGCCGTTCGTGTAGTGGCCAACGACGATCTCGCAACGCTCTCCCGCGACGCGATCGAAATGACCACTCTTTTCCAAGACGGGGTTTGGCGTCTTTTCGCCTGGCGGTTTGATGGGCGCGACAACCACGAGTTTCTTCGCGGCAACCACTGCGAACACCGTCATGCGGTCGCGGTCGGCGATGTAGATGACGCCGTCGGAATCACCGATCGCTTCGAATCGAACCTTGTTGCCTTTGACCTCCCATGCGGTCTTCTCGATTTTCCCAGCCGATTCGGTTTCGATGACGAGCGCCAACGACCTAAAGCTCGACGCAGCCGCAGGCGTCGCTTCGGGCGTCTGCACGGCGACGTGCGCCACGTGCGCTCGCTCGTCGCACGCAAACGAAAGTAACGTCACGACGATGGCGGAGTGAAGGGCCTTCGTCACTTCGTCGACGGAAACGAAAACATCGCGCCCTCGCGGACGCCCGCGCTGGGCCATCGCTGCGTGATCGTCTTTCGCTTCGTGTAGAACCTCACCGCATCGGGGCCATACGCGTGCAGGTCACCGAAGATGGAGCGCTTCCAGCCGCCGAAGGAGTGGTACGCGACCGGAACGGGGAGCGGAACGTTGATGCCCACCATGCCGACCAGGATGTGGTCGCTGAAGTAGCGCGCGGCTTCGCCGTCGCGGGTGAAGATGCATGTGCCGTTGCCGTATTCGTGGTCGTTGATCAGCTTCATCGCTTCTTCGAGCGTCTTCACGCGGACGACGCCAAGGACCGGGCCGAAGATTTCCTCTTTGTACGTGACCATATCGGGCTTCACGTGATCGAAGAGGCATGCGCCTAGGAAGTAGCCGTTCTCGTGGCCCGCCACTTTGACGCCGCGGCCGTCGACGACGAGCTTCGCGCCCTCTTTCACGCCTTGCTCGATGTAGCCGATCACTTTGTCGAAGTGCGCCTTCGTCACGAGCGGGCCCATGTCGTTCTTCGCGTCGGTGCCGGGGCCAACGCGCATCTTTTCGATTTGCGCCTTCAAACCCGCGATCACGGCGTCGGCCGTGGCGTCGCCCACGGCGACCACGAGCGGGATGGCCATGCAGCGCTCGCCGCACGATCCGTATGCGGCGCCCATGAGCGCGGCGACGGCGTTGTCGATGTCGGCGTCGGGCATGACGACGGCGTGGTTCTTCGCGCCGCCGAGCGCTTGCACGCGCTTGCCTGCCGCGCAGCCGCGCGAATAGATGTATTCTGCAATCGCAGTCGAGCCGACGAAGCTCAGCGCCTGCACACGGCGATCGTCGAGGAGCGCGTCGACGGCTTCCTTGTCGCCGTTGACCACGTTGAGCACGCCCGGCGGGAGACCCGCCTCGAGCGCGAGCTGCGCGACGAGCATCGCGCTCGACGGATCGCGCTCGGAGGGCTTCAGCACGAACGTGTTGCCGCACGCGATCGCCATCGGCCACATCCAGAGCGGCACCATTGCGGGAAAGTTGAACGGCGTGATGCCGGCCGTGACGCCGAGCGGCTGGTGCTCGCTCCACGAATCGATGCCGGGGCCGACGTTGCGCGAGTGCTCGCCCTTCAAAAGCTCCGGCACGTACGAGGCGTACTCGACGTTCTCGATGCCGCGCTGCACTTCGCCCATCGCGTCGCCCGCGACTTTGCCGTGCTCGGCCGTGAGCAACGCGGCGATGCGTTCGGCGTTCGCTTCGAGGAGCGTCTTCAGCTTGCTCATCACGCGCGCGCGCTTCAGCGGCTGCGTTGCGCGCCACGCCGGATACGCCTTCTCCGCGGAACCGACGGCCATACGCACCGTCTCGGTGTCGGCCAGGAGCACGCGCTTTTCGGCGACGCCGAGCGCGGGGTTGAAGACGTCTTGCGAACGTTTCGACGACGCGACGGTCTTGCCGTCGATCCAGTGACCCACAATCGGAAGCTCGGGCATCGGGTAATTCTCTCTTTGTTACTTCTTCGGTCGATCGCGTTTGACCGCAGTCGACATCGACAGCTCGTTTTTGATTTTCTGCGCGCCCCAGTAGTCGGCGAAGCACGGGCGGTTCACGTACTTGCCCCAACCTTTTTCGGTGTCGAGCTTGTCGTTCTCCCAGAGCACGCGGCCGCGCGAGAGCGTGACGGCGGCGTTGCCGAGCACGGTCATGCCTTCGTAGATGTTGAAGTCGATGTTCTGGTGATGTGTCTTCGCCGAGATCGTGCGCGACTTGTTCGGGTCCCACACGACGACGTCTGCGTCAGCGCCAGGAACGATCGCGCCCTTCTTCGGATGAATGTTGAAGATCCGCGCAGCGTTCGTCGACGTGACCGCCACGAACTCGCTCGGCGTGAGACGCCCCGTGCGCACGCCGTGATGCCACAGAACGCCCATGCGATCTTCGACACCGTTGGTGCCGTTCGGGATTTTCCGGAAATCGTCGATTCCGGCTTGTTTCTGCGGGGTGCAGAAGCAGCAGTGATCGGTCGCGGTCGTCTGAAGCACACCAGCTTGGAGCCCCTTCCACAGCGCAGCTTGATGCTCCTTCGGACGAAACGGCGGCGACATCACGTAGTGCGCGGCCTTGTTCCAATCCTCGTTGCGATACACCGACTCGTCGATGATGAGATGCTGCGCGAGCACCTCGGCGTACACGCGTTGCCCTTCGAGGCGTGCGCGCGTCACCGCTTCGAGCGCATCGATGCACGACGTGTGCACGAGATAAACGGGAACGCCGAGCACCTCGGCGATGCGAATCGCACGATTGGCCGCCTCGCCTTCCACTTCCGGTGGACGCGAAAGCGGATGCCCCTCGGGCCCGGTGATGCCGCGCTCGAAAACTTCTTTTTGCAAACGGAACACGAGCTCGCCGTTTTCGGCGTGCACGGTACAAATCGCGCCGAGATCGCGCGCGCGAGAGAACGACGACACGAGCACTTCGTCGTCGCACATGATGGCGCCCTTGTACGCCATGAAGTGCTTGAAGCTGTTGACGCCGTGATCTTTCGCGAGCGTCCCCATGTCGTCGTGCACCGATTGGTCCCACCACGTGATCGCAACGTGAAGCGAGTAATCGGCCGCGGACTTCTCCGCCCAGCCGCGCCACTTCATGTACGCGTCGAGGATGCGCTCTTTCGGATCGGGAATGACGAAATCGATGATGGTCGTCGTGCCGCCCGCCGCAGCCGCGCTCGTGCCGGTGAAGAAATCTTCCGACGCGACGGTCCCCATGAAGGGCAACTGCATGTGCGTGTGCGGGTCGATGCCGCCGGGGATCACGTACGCGCCGCCCGCGTCGATCACGCGTGCGCCCGCCGGTGCATCGATCTTCGGCGCGACTGCGGCGATCGTCTCGCCGGAAATCAAGACATCCGCGCGCTGCTCACCCGACGCATTGACGACCGTGCCGCCCTTGATGATGATGCTGCTCATGACTTGGTGATCTCCTCGTAAGCCTCCGGGCGGCGATCACGGTAGAACTGCCACGTCTTTCGGACCTCGTCGATGAGGCCGAAGTCGACGTCGCAGACGAGGAGCTCGTCCTTGTCGTCGCTCGCCTCTTTCATGATTTGGCCGCGCGGGTCGACGAAGTAGCTCGTGCCGTAGAATTTCCCGATGTTCCACGGGGCTTCCGTGCCGACACGATTCGAGCACGCCATGAAGTAGCCGTTCGCTGCCGCGTGCGCGGGCTGCTCGAGCTTCCACAAATATTTGCTCAAGCCCTCGACCGTCGCCGATGGGTTGAACACGATCTCGGCGCCATTGAGCCCGAGGCAGCGCGCGCCTTCCGGGAAATGCCGGTCGTAACAAATGTAGACGCCGACTTTTGCGTAGCGCGTTTGGAAAACGGGATACCCGCCGTTGCCCGGCTTGAAATAAAACTTCTCGTAGAAGCCCGGCCGCACCTGGGGAATGTGTTGCTTGCGATACTTGCCGAGATATTTTCCGTCGGCGTCGATGACAGCTGCGGTGTTGTAGAAGACGCCCGCCATCTCGCGCTCGTAGACCGGCACGACCATGACCATCTCGTGCTTCTTCGCGATGGCGCTCATCATCTCGACCATCGGCCCGGGCACGGGCTCGGCGGCGTCGTACCAGCGCGTGTCTTGCGAGGGGCAGAAGTAGGGGCCGTTGAAGATCTCTTGAAGGCCGAGGATCTTCACGCCTTGCTTTGCCGCGCTCTCGATGAACGGCATGTGCTTGTCGAGCATCGCCTTTTGGATTTCGGCGACCGGTTTCGTTTCGTCGTTCAGTGGATTGCTGCACTGAATCAAACCGCACTTCACAACCTTGCTCATTTCAGTGGGCTCCCTTCTTCGGACGAAGCTTCATGCCTTTTTCGACGTGGTCGTTCCAGGTCGCTGCTTGATAACCGTTGGTGACCTCGACCATCGAAATGCAATCGGGCACCGGACACACGATCTTGCAGAGATTGCAGCCGACGCATTCGCTCTCGTCGATGCGCGGGACGCGGGTTTTCTCCTGTGGATGGATGCACTGGTGTGCGCCGTCCATGCATGCGGTCACGCAGAGGTGGCAGCCGATGCATTTCGTCGGGTCGATCTTCGCGATCGTCTCGTAGTTGAGGTCGAGGTTGCCCCATTCGGAGAACGCGGGGATGGCCTTGCCGATCATGTCGTCGAGCTTCTCGAACTGATGGGCGCGCATGTAGTCGTCGAGGCCTTCGATCATGTCTTCGACGATGCGATAGCCGCGCAGCATCACTTCGGTGCACACCTGCACGGAGCTCGAGCCGAGGAGCATGAACTCGACGGCATCGCGCCAATTCGAGATGCCGCCAATGCCGCTGATGGGCAAACCGAATTCGTGCTCACGCGCGAGCGCCGCGACCATGTGCAATGCGATCGGCTTCACCGCTGCGCCGCAGTAGCCGCCGTTGGTCGAGAGCCCCGCGACGCGCGGCTCGGGCACGAAGCGATCGATGTCGACGCCGATGATGCTCTTGATGGTGTTGATGAGCGACACGCCATGCGCGCCGCCGCGTTTCGCCGCGAGACCGTGCGGGATGATGTCGGAGATGTTCGGTGTCAGCTTCACGAGCACGGGGATGGTCGAGAAATCGACCGCCCAGGACGTGATCTCTTGATTGACCTTCGGCTCCTGCCCGACGGCCGAGCCCATGCCGCGCTCGCACATGCCGTGGGGGCAACCGAAGTTCAATTCGATGCCGTCACCGCCAGCGTCGACGGAGCGCTTGATGATGTCTTTCCACTCGTCTTTCGTCTCGACCATGAGCGAGACGATGATCGCGTGCTTCGGATACTTCTTTTTGGTGTCGTAGATTTCTTTGAAGTTGATCTCGAGTGAGCGGTCCGTGATGAGCTCGATGTTGTTGAAGCCCGCGCCCGCGACGCCGCGCACGTTGGTCGCGCCGAAGCGGCTCGACACGTTTTGAATCGGTTGGCCGAGCGTCTTCCACACGGCGCCGCCCCAACCTGCATCGAACGCGCGCTGCACTTGCCCCGCCGAGTTCGCCGGAGGCGCCGACGCGAGCCAAAACGGATTCGGCGATTTGATTCCGCCGCAATTGGTCGACAGATCGGGCATCGCTATTTGGCTCCCATCAAGAACTCGTGAATCGCGCGGGCAGCGGCTTTGCCTTCGGCCGCGGCGTTGACGACCTCTTTGCCGCCGTTGTGGAAATCGCCCCCGGCGAAGAAATTCTTTTTGCCCGCCGCGCTCTTCATCATGTCGGTGAGCTTCGATTGGCCGATGGCGATCAGCACGAGATCAGCCGGGATCGTGAATTCGCTGCCTAGGATGGGCTTCTTTTGCGCATCGAGCTTTTGGCATTTCACGCGCTCGACTTTGCCGGTGCCCTCGAATGCGATCGGGAGCGATTGCCACTCGGCGCGGCAGCCTTCGGTCTCGCCGGCTTTCCATTCGTGGATGTAGCCGCTCATCGCGGGCTCGACGCCGCGGTAGAGCATGGTGACGCGCTCGATGCCGAGGCCGCGCGCTTCACGCACGCAATCGAGTGCGGTGTTGCCGCCGCCGATGACGATGCAGTGTTTCATGCCCGCGACCGAGACGTGCTCGGTCTTCATGCGCTCGATCCACTCGACCGCGCCCGAGACGTTCTTCAGATCTTCGCCGGGGATGCGCATCTTCGTGTCGGTGCCGAGGCCAGCACCGAAGAAAATCGCATCGTGGGTCGACTCGAGATCGGCGAGCGACATGTCGTCGCCGACGGAAACGCCCGTTCGAACTTCGATGCCGCCGATGCCGAGGATCCACTCGACCTCGTCCATGCTGCGGTCGGCCTTCATCTTATAAGGAGCAACGCCGGTGGTGTTGAGGCCGCCAAGGCGCTCGCGCTTTTCGTAGATGGTGGTGCGGTGCCCAAAGCGCCGAAGCTCGTGTGCGCACGCGAGGCTCGCGGGCCCGCCACCGACGAGCCCAATGCTCTTGCCCGTTTCTTTGCCGGGTTTGAAAAACTCCCACTCCTCGATGAACGCTTTGTCCGTCGAGAAGCGCTGGAGCTTGCCGATCTGGATCGGCGGCATGTGGAGCTCGTTGTAGACGCAATCGCAGACGCACAAAACCTCGACCGGGCACACGCGCGCGCAGCTCATGCCGAGGATGTTCGACTCGAAGATCGTCCGCGCCGAACCTTTGACGTTGCCGGTGGCGATCTTGCGGATGAATTGTGGAATGTCGATGTGCGTCGGGCACGCCTTCACGCACGGTGCGTCCGTGCAAAAGAGGCAGCGGTTGGCTTCGACGAGCGCCTGATCGCGCGAGTATTCGCCTTTGAAATCAGCGAATACGGTTTCGGATCGATCGTTGGAAAGCAAGCGAGCCTCTTAGCCGATCCTGCACACTTTGCCATACTGAACTGACGTCACGCGTGTTATGAGCGCGCGATGAGCGGCCAGGTCGAGCACGCCGACGGGCGCGTCGAGCTCAACGAAGACGTCCTCGCCGAGCTCGAGAGCTCGCCGATCTACAACCACGATCTCGCGCCGACGCGCGTGTCGCAACGCACCTGGACGACGTACACGTTCGCGGCGCTGTGGGTGTCGATGGCCCACTGCATCCCGACCTACAGCCTCGCGGCCGGCCTCATCGCGCCCGAGATCGGGATGAACTGGTGGCAAGCGCTGATGACGATCCTCATCGGCAACTTGATCGTGCTCGTTCCCATTTTGGCGAACTCGCACCCCGGAACGAAATACGGAATTCCGTTTCCCGTTTTTGCGCGCGCCGCTTACGGCGTTTACGGCGCGAACGTGCCGGCCGTGCTTCGCGCGCTCGTCGCTTGTGGTTGGTTCGGCATCAACGCGTGGATTGGCGGCGAAGCGCTTCAAACATTTTTCCGCGTGCTGTGGTCTGGCTGGCCCACGTTGCTCGGGTCAGCGCTCATCGGCGGGCATCTCGTCACCGAGTGGCTGAGCTTCGCGATGTTCTGGGCGATCAACATCGCCATCGTCGTGCGCGGCATGGAGCTTTTGCGCAAAGTCGAAAACCTCGCTGCGCCATTCGTGCTCGTCATGACGGCCGCGCTCGTCATTTGGGCCATCAAGGCCGCGCACGGGCTCGGGCCCATCATGAGCACGCCAAGTCGCTTCGCGACGCCCGGTGCGTTCTTCAAAGTGTTCGCGCCGAGTGTCACGGCGATGGTCGGCTTCTGGGCCACGCTGTCGCTCAATGTGCCTGATTTTACGCGTTATGGTCGATCGCAACGCGAGCAAGCCGTCGGCCAAGTCGTCGCGCTGCCGACGACGATGACGCTCTTCTCCGCGATGGGCGTGCTCATCACGAGCGCAACGACGGTGATTTACGGAACGGCGATTTGGGAGCCGGTGAAGCTCGTCGGCAGGTTTCAGTCGCGCCTGATCGTCGGCATCGCGATGTTCACGATCGTGGTCGCCACGTTGAGCGTCAACATCGCGGCGAACGTCGTGTCGCCCGCGAACGATTTTGCGAACCTCGCGCCGAAGCGCATCTCGTTCAAGATGGGCGGCGTCATCACCGGCGTGATCGGCGTCGTGATGATGCCGTGGAGGCTCCTTGCTGATCCACGCGGCTACATTTTCGCGTGGCTGCTCGGCTACTCGGGCGGGCTCGGTTCGATCGCCGGCGTGCTCGTGTGCGACTACTGGTTCGTTCGCAAGAAAGAGCTTTCGCTCGTCGATCTCTATCGGCCCGGCGGGATTTACGAAAACGTTCGGTGGTCGGCCATCGTCGCGACGGGCGTTGGGTGCTTTCTCGCGTGGATTGGTCTCGCCGTGCCTCTCCTTCGCCCGCTCTTCGATTACGCTTGGTTCGTCGGCGCCGCGGGTGCGGGCCTCACGTATTGGATTTGGTCACGACTAACAAAAGCCTCGTAAACGAACGCGCGTTCCGCCGCTACGTTCATCCCCGACGCAGCGAGCCACGTGCTCGCGCGCGCCGTGTGGACGAAGCTCGCGAGCTCAAACAGATCACGACGCGCTGGACCGGCGTGCGCCAACACTGGGAGCAAGGCTGGCCGCACCGCAAAGACTCGCGCGTCGAGCTCGAAAAACGCGCGAGCAAGATCCTAGAAACGGGCGTCCTCCCCGACGAGCTCGACCTCGACGCCATTGCCGCGGCCGAGCGCATGCTCCATGGAGGCGCAACGCTCATCAGCGCGGTCGGCGAGCACTACGGCGCAATGACCGCGCTGCGCGTGAAAGTTCGCTCGCTCGACTGGAACGTCGCGAGTGGTCGCGAGCAGCAGCTCTGGTGGTGGATGCTCAACGAGACTTCGTCGGTGAACGTGCCTTCGACGGTCGACGATGGTTGGCGCGCCGTCCGTAACGTGGTGTGCGCAGTGGACGATGCCGAATACCGCGAGGTGCGCGACCATGCGAAGGCGATGCGTGAAGAGCGCACGCCCGAAATCAGACGCGTCCCTTTCGACTTTGCGTTTCCGAACGAAGCCGACTGGACCGAGAGCGACATGCGCGCACTTCTCGCAAGCGCCGATTTTCCGAAGCTCGTATTTTTGATCGGCCCGCTGCTTGCGTCGCTCACGAACGCGGACCTCGCAATCGAATTTCTCACGAAGGCGGGCCCGCGACAGGTCTCTAATACGCTGCGTTTCTCGTGTGATTTCGTCCTAGCGATGCCCTCGGCCGACGCCACACGCGTGCTGCTCGTGCAAACGGAGAGCTCGCTCGCTTCACGACACTTCGACGACGCCGAGCTTCAAAAGCTCGCGTGCGCGCTCACGTCGATCGAGAGCGAGGCGATGGCGCTCGGGCTCGCGACGGTCGCGCGACATCCGCGGTTCGGGCGTCACATCGTGTCGTACTTCGAGCACCACCCTGCCCTCGCGAAGCTAGCGCTCACCGAGTTTTCGCGCGGCAAGAGCCTTGCGGCCGACGCGATGCGACACGTGCTCAAGACGAACGCACGACTCGAAGAGCCCGACGCCGGCTCGATGGACGACGCGCCACCGATTCTTCGCGATGCGCCATGGCGCGCCATCGTGCGACCCAAGCTCGCGCTCGAGCGCCTTCCTTACAAAGAGACGGTCGCGTGGGCGCCGGACGAGCGCGAGAAGCTCGCCGCGACACCCGCCGTGCAACAACTCACCGCGACGATTCGCGAGATCAACGCCGCCGAGCTCGCGGAGCTCGACGCGCTTCCGCTCCATCAGAAGTACGTCGATGTGTGGCCGCGGTGGATCAACAAGCAATGGATCATCCTCGAGCTCCCCGAGGAGCGAAGGCGCGCGCTGTGGGCCGAAGCTACGCTGCGGCTCTATCAGCGGCCGCCGTGCTTCATGCTCGCGCTCTACGGTGAGTCCGCGCTCGATGGCGTTTTCATTCGCGATCCGTTCACCGACTGGGACGACCGACTCATCACCACATGCGGGCGCATCGACTCACCGCGGTCGGCGCTCGTGTTCGCGCGTGTCTTGTCGCGGCGTCGCGCACAGCGAACCATGGCGCGAACGTGGCTCACGGAGCACGCGCGCGCTTCGGCGATTGCGCTCGTCGTTTCGGCATTTGGTCGCGAGGGTCGTCCGCGCCGAATCGCGGAGCGTTCGCTTCGCGTGCTCGCGTCGATCGTGCCGGAGGTGGTGCGCGGCGTCGCCGCAGAATATGGTGAAGCGGCGCGTGCGGCCGTCGAGTCGTTCGTGTTTGCAGATCCGCTTGCGCGGCTCGACGTGCGCGGCCGCACCGCTCATTGGCTTCGACTCGACGCCCTACCTGCGCTTCGCACACGCGAGCAGAGCCGCATTCTTCCGCGTGAGGCCACGGTGCGCGTCGTCGAGATCCTTCGCTCGCGCGGCACGGATTTGCCCTATGCGGGCATCGCGGTCTTGCGCGAAACGCTCGACCCCGAATCTCTCGAGAGTCTCGCGTGGTCGCTCTTCTCGACATGGATCCTTCATGGCCGGCGCCGAACACACGAGTGGATGCCGCTCTCGCTCGCCGCGTTCGCAACCGAATTCACAGTGCCGAAGCTCGCGCCATACATTCGCGAGTGGGCGCACGCCGATCCGCGCGCGTGCGTGACGCTCGTCGAAGTGCTTTCCGCGATCGGCACGGAGCCCGCCATCCTCGAGCTCGTCGCCATCGCCGAGGACGCACGCGCGCCGTTCCTGAAGGAGGCCGTGAACGAAGCGCTCGGCCAACGAAGCGAGCACATCGCAAATCTCGGGCTCGACAAGCGCGGCGAAGCCGAGCTCGACCTCGGTGACCGCCGTGTGCGCGTCGAGCTCAACGAAGCGCTCGTTCCGACGATCGTGCTCGATGGCGATCGACGCGTCGCTCAAGTGCCGCGCGCGCGCAAAGGTGTCGACCCGAAGATCGTCGAGCTTGCGCACGCGCGATTCCATCGGCTTCGCCGGGAGTGCGCAATCGTCGCAAAAACAGGCCTTCGGCGGCTCGAAATCGACATGGTCTCGAACCGCATCGCGCCGTTCAGCGAGGTGGAGCTCAGGTGGATTCGCCATCCGCTTCTGGGTCACGCGGCGCGCCGGCTCGTGTGGGGCGTGTATGAAGCGCACGCGCTCGTCTCGACGTTTCGCGTCGTCGAAGACGGCTCCCTCGCCGACAGCGACGACTTGCCCATCACAGTCGACGAGAGCGCACGCGTCGCGGTCGTGCACCCGATCGATCTCGACGAAGCCTCGCTCACGCGTTGGGGCACGCTCTTCGCCGACTACGAAATCCTCCAACCGTTCGAACAACTCGGACGACTCGTGTTCAGCGGAACCCCGAAGGCCGCGGCCGACATCTTCAAAAGCTTGGCGGGCGCCATGGTCGAGGGCCGCTCGCTGCTCAAGAGATTCGAGAGCCACGGCTGGCAGCGCCCGGCAGGTCGCCGCGTCGCCACCGCATGGCGCGTCGTGCACATCGTGACGACGACGCCGCACGCGATCGCGCGCGCCACGGTGGGCTTCAGCCCGGGCATTCAGCTCGACGCAGTCAAGTCAGCTCCACAGCAAAAGCTCGGCGTGATGTCGATCACCGGCTCACCTGGCGTCGATGGTCTTCACCGGATGGATCTCTCGGAAGTCGTGCGCACCGCCATTACGCTGAGGTGTTGAGAAAGGGGGACGCGGATTTCAGTAGTCGTAAACACGACGGTCGAGCGCCCCTTGCACCTGTCTTTGACAATCGCCGCGCTATCGTGCGCGCCCAGGTCCTGCGTCTTCGCATTTGGATAGCGCCTGTCCCAACCACCGGCCCGCGAAGCGCTGAACGTCCCACGCGATCACGGGGGCTGGAGATCGCTCCGTGCAGCTGACTCCGCGCGAGCTTCGGCACCCATCGCAATCGCGCCGAGCTTTCGACGGTACCATCGCGTTTCTCAGATGGTTCGCATTACTGCTTCGTATAGGTCAAAACAATGACACCGCTAGCGCCGCCGCGAATCTCGAAAGTTGTCGGCGTCGCCGAATAGGCGTAGCTACCACTGTTGCCTTCGCAGCCCGACATTGGCACGACGCTAATTTGATTACCATTAGTGGAGTAGGTCATCGTGCCATCATACGATGAGTTGTCTTGATCAAGATCTAACCACAAAAACGCGCCTCCACATACTTCGATCGCGCCACGCCGTGAAAAGCCTGTTGGACACGCCGCGTCAAAGCCCGCCGTGTCGAGCACGGCTTGCGTAAGTACGTAGTAGCCGTCAACAATTGCGCCGCCGGTAGCAGGAGATTCAGCAGCACAGGTAACAGAGATGGGCAATGAACTGGGCAGACTGTTGCAGCCGTATTGCCCCGAACCCTCGTAGCTGCAGATACCGCCGTCGACGTCGAACGCTTGCTCGGTGACAACGTCCGATGCGTTCATTGTATCGGCGATGTCTTTAGAAGAGTCCGCAACTGATCCATCGAGTTGCGTGTCTTGCATCGCGCACGCCGAAATGAGCGGTATGCTGGCAGCTCTTGCTATGAAAGTAAGGGCTCTTGGATGGCACATCGGTCGATTGATGGTCACTGCGAACACGCCGGAACGCAATGGTGCGCGGGTGTTGTGGGAAGATCACTCACGCATACTTCGCCTTCGACGCACGCGCCAGCAAGAGAACCACAACTGCATGATATAAAACCGCTCGCGTTGCTTTCACAGGCGTCCGAGGAGGTACATCCGTGAACGGCGGCTTTTGCGTCTAGGTCGATACATTGCGCGTAGACGATGCCGCCATACACCATCGATTGGGCCCACACCAGGCACGCGGCCTTTGTGTCGTCATCACAGCTGACCACCGTCGGCGGCGCCGCGTCGAGGCTGCAGGTGTTCGGAGAAACATCGGTGACACCATCGGCGGCTGCGTCTTGCTGCGCGTCGTCGTCACCGCCAATCACGTGACCACCACACCCGACGACCAAGGCGAGCCACATGAAATGGTAGGTTGGACCCATTTTCAACCTACTCTGACTGTAAGGCTACCCGCGTTGCGGTTACACGCTCTGATCCCAACAAGGAGATCGGGTTGTCCGAAAACGCCGTCCAGGCAGGAAGGTAACTGAACACTGGTGGCTCGTCGCGAACGATGGGACCGTGAGGTTTGAATCCCATTCCGAGGTAGTCACCGAGCGTGCGGCACTGAAGTAGGTTTCCCGCCGTGTCGGCCGCGCAGCCAGTCCAGTGGTCTATTGGAAATGAAGGTCCAACGCTCCTTTCGATGTCCCAAAAATCGAGCGCCACATTACTGGAACCAATGAAAACTGGCGTGAGGAAAGTATCAGTCGCAATATCCGTGGTGTAATAGTGGAGAGCGATGCGTCCGGGCCCGTCCGAGGCGATCGTTGGATGGATCCGCGACCCAACGTTTCCGCTCAGCGTGTGTATCGGTGGACTCCAAGTAGTGCCTTGGTCGATGCTGCGAAACACCTGGACAGTGTCTTGAGCAGTCGGAAGTGCAACGTAGTAATCCCCGACTGCGTCATTTATGAATCCGAAGGTACGCTTGTAGTTCTCGACGTTGCCATTTGCGAGACATGGCGCGAAGCTGTTTGTATCGCGTATAAGAGAGCTTGATGTCCAGTGTTTACCTTGGTCACTCGACGAAACCGATAACCACTTCATCTCGTTCGTCGACGAGGGGCAGTCGTAGTGATGATCTGAATTTGAGTAGACAATCGATACGAGTCCGCTCTGTGCCTGCACGACCAAACCGCCTATACCTTGGAATGGAGATCGGTCAAGGTTTTGTACCTCTTGGGGTTTTGGACGCGGTAGTGGCATGAGAACGGTCTTCGCAATAGGGTCGATGTCGAAGAATTGAGTACAAGCCCCGTAGGTGCCCAATACTGTTCTCGCTTCAGCGTTCCAGCGCCACGCCACCCAAAGGCGAGGCGGGAAGACCGTTGTATCAAATGCGGCCGATGGTTGGTCTACCGATGACGTGAGACCGTTGCAGTGGAATTCATTGACATACACGGATTGAGTGAATGTCACTCCACCATCGAATGATATGATGGCGACGATCATATCAGGATCTACAGGTGCGAGATGCGTTGTTGTTGTTGGCGTCTGGTCAGAGCCGAAAGCCGTAGTCACGTACGCCACGATGTCAACGCCGCCCGATGGCGCCGACCGAGTCGAAGCAAGCACGCCGTCTGCGAGCAAAATCGTGCTCGTGTTAGAGCCTATGTCCAAAGGATCGCCGTGCGCCGCGGGAACGGTGCTCAGATCGTCAAGACTCCACGCAAGCGGACCAGGTCCGTCCACCGCTCGCGCTATTCCGCCCAACCCAATTGGCGTCTCGCCCGGAAATATTTGGTCACCGACAAGAGTTCCCGCAGACCCGAATGAAACTATCCACGATGGAGGGATTGGCGGAGCGGCAGCAACGGGCGTTCCACCGGCGTTCCAAACCGCCGAACTCTGACTTGACTCGCAACCACCGGAACCGCAGGCGCCCCCAGCGGTAACAATCTCGGCAGGCATCTCAACTATCGTTGTCGCTCCACATGCGCCGAGAAGCGAAAGCGTTACGGCGGCCCCGACCACGCCGTGACGCGTAATTGACCGAGACATACCGAATAGAGCGGCACGCAATCTTGGTGAAGCCATGGCCACCTCCTACGCTGTGTAGGGGACCACATTAGCCTGTGACTGACGAGACTCAATGAAGCAGGCCCGCGATTTCGGTGCCACAGCTAGGTTGATGTGATGGCATGCGTGGTCGTGTACGTTCAGCGGTTTGTTGCGTATCCGTCGCGCGTCCCTGCGGTCGGGAGTCCACGGGAATTTACGGCTCGGCGAATGGGCTCAAATTGACTTCCACAATGAGCTACTTCGTTGCCAGGTTCACGCGGAATGCGGATTCGCCGTGGTGGCCTCGTGGGTCTCTTGGCGCGGCGATGGCGTCCATCACGGCGATCATGTCTGCGTAGCGGAGCTCGTCGTCCGTGTGGAGCACGACGATGTGGGAGTCTGCGCTGGCGAGCTCGATCGCATGACCGCTCTCGAGCTCTTCGAGCTTCGTCGAAATCTCGGCGACGCGTTCGCGCGGCACGCTTGCGGTTGCAAGGACTTCGGTGCCGCGTTTCACGCTCAGAACGAACGGGCTCTCGTGCGACGGCACCGCGACGTGGATGCGCGCGACCTGCTCGACCGGCGCAGTCGTTGGGTCGGGAGCGCCCGGCACGCGCGTTGTCGCGTCCATGCGGCTCATGTGCGTCCACACGGCAGTGAGGAGCAAGAACGACACCGTCACCATCAGCAAATCGATCATCGGAACCATGTTGATTTCCATGTCGACCGGGCGCCGCTTGCCGCCGCCGGAGTCCACCGTTACGCCTGCCATGTTTTCGACCTCCGCTTGATTCGAACGCCGATGGCGCGCGTGTCTTGGTCGAAATCGCGCGCGGCGCTTGGCGATTCCGCCTTCAGCCGACTTTTCGCGCGTGCGCTACACTGCGTGCATGAGACGCGCGCTCGTCATGGCGTTTGCCGCAGGGCTCGCGGCTGCATGCGGCGCGCGCACCGGGCTCTACGCGCCTCGCGATGCGTCCACCGAAGAGGACGACGCTTCGCACGTGTCGGACGCATTTCCCGACATCGTGTTCGAGGCTCCCGACATCGGCGATGCCAACGTGCTCACGTGCGAGCAAGCCGGCGCAAACAAAGGCACCGTGGGTTGCGACTTCATCGTGCCAACGCCGTCGTTCTACACGGGGATTGCGCCGCCCTGCTGGGCAGTGTTCGTCGCCAACGATGGCTCGTTCCCCGTGCACATCGCCGTCGATCGCGGCGCCACGGCATACGACGTGACGAAGTTCGGGCGCATCGCGCAAACGGGCACGCCAGAAACGACATGGCCCAGCGTGCCATCGACCGGGCTCCCCGCTGGCGAAGTTGCCGTGCTCTTCATGGAGCAGGATCCCGCTTCTGCAAGCGGCAATCCGATGACGTGTCCGGTCACACCGGCGGTTTCTCAACCATACGGCACGGCGCTGCCGGGCTCGGGCACGCTCACTTCGCTGACGGGCATCGGCACCGCGTGGCACATCGCAACCGATCTGCCCGTGCAGATGTTCGACATTCTTCCCTATGGCGGCGCAAAAACATTTTTGCCGAGCGCGGAGCTCTTGATTCCAACGGCCTCACTCGGAACGAATTATTTCGGAATCGTCCCGCAACGCGGAACCTCGACACCGCAGTGGGCACAAATCGTCGCGACGCAAAACGGAACGGCCATCACGCTCTTTCCGAGTGTCCCTCTGCCGAGCGGGAATGGCGTGCCGTTCGCTCCGGCCAACACGCTCACGACGTTCAATGGGGTCTGACTCCATCCCTGAGCACGCCGGCCAGGATACGGCGATCGTTGGCACTGGAAGATTCTGTGGCGACTGGATCGTGATGAACGAGAGCATGAACGAGGCGTGAAATGCGGGGCAGAGCCTCTATCGTCGAGT